>JADMJV010000096.1:8246-103153 GCA_018780265.1 bacterium | reverse complement strand
AAGTATTGAACAGTAACGCCGAGTTTCGTCAGGCCATCATGGTGGACCTTAAGGCCGTATATCAAACTTTGGCCAAATGCGCCCAGGCGGGAGGGGCTGTTGACCCCCACTTGCTGCCTCTTTTGGAAAGAATCTTGCGTCGTCTGCAGCCCATTCACGCTCAGTCCACTCTGGTCAAGGAAGCTTATCGCATCGGGGTGCTCTGCTATCAGGCCGTGCGCGGCCAGGATCCCCAGGGTCTGGCCAAAACTCAGCACTGGGTGCAGCGCTTCGCCAAATTGTTTTGAAGGCTCGCCACCGCCAGCATTTCTTGCTGGATCGGAGTCTGGGCCACCTCAATCACGGCTCGTACGGGGCCACTCCGCTGCCGGTCTTGCGCCAGCAGTGGCAATGGCAGCGCCAAATGGAGACGCGCCCGGTGGAGTTTCATGTGCGCCGGCAGGAAGAGCACCTCCGTCAGGCGCGCCAACAAGTTTGCCACTATCTGGGGGCAGAAGTCGACAATACCGCTTTTGTGGTCAATACCACCACGGCCATGAACTGGGTGGCCCATTCGCTGGTGTTGGGCCCGGGGGATGAAGTACTCCTGAATGATCATGAATACGGGGCAGTTTTTCGCTGTTGGAATGTGCTGGCCAAAGAGCGCGGATTTCGTGTGGTCAGCGCCACCATTCCGCTGGGCGCGGACGCCCTGGCCTGCCTGCAGGCCGCGGCTACCGCCAACACCCGCGTCGTGGTGATGAGTCACATCACCAGCGCCACGGCTCAACTCTTTCCGGTTCAACAGGTTGGGGCCTGGGCTCGTAGTCGAGGCATCTGGTCGGTGATCGATGGGGCCCATGCGCCGGGCCACATTCCCCTGCACCTGGAGTCGCTGGGCGTGGACTTTTACATGGGCAATTTGCACAAGTGGCTGTGGGCTCCCAAAGGATCGGCCGTGCTTTGGGTGTCCCCCCGGTGCCAGAGTCTCATCCGTCCTCTGGTGGTGTCCTGGGGAGTGGACCCGGTCCATCCCATCGCCGAGCCAGCCTGGGTGGCCTGGGTTCAATTGCAGGCTACCCGCGATCCCAGCGCTTTTTTGGCCGGTCCGGCCGGGGTTGATTATCAAAGACGCTATCATGAAAAACTGATTGAGTCTCATTGTTGCCGACGCCTGGAGCAGATCAGTGAGAGCCTGGCTCAAATGGGCGCTGTCCCGCTGCCCTGGAGCCGCCCTTTGAAGATGCGCGCTTTCCATTGGCCCTTTCCCCAGGACCCGGGGCAGTTGCACCGACGTCTTTTTGAGAAGCATCGCCTGGAAGTGCCGGTGTATAGCTGGAACGACCAGTTGATTGTAAGAATCTGCCTTCAGCACTATGTGTGTGATTCTGAGTTGGAGCGGCTGCTGGAGGGACTGTCAGAATCCCGCGTTTTGACGAGCGCGCTGTAAGATCTCCAGGCGCCGGGCCGTAGGTGGGTGTGACATGTCGTCTTTGAGAACCGCGGTTCCAAACTGGCTGATGCGCAATTTTTCCAGCCGCCCCAGACACTCTCCCAGTCCGTCGGCGGAGAAGCCAGCCGTGACCGCATAGCGAAGGCCTAAGACATCGGCTTCCTCCTCGTCCACGTGAGAGTAGAAGCGTTCGTGGTCAAACTTGTACTGCAACTGATCGCGCTGACGGCTGTAGCGGTCCACCTGTTCGCGCAGAGTGAGAGTGTTTTCGCCTTTGTCGATGCGTGCTTGCAATTTTTCATAGTCGCGCAGCAGTAGCATAATGTCGCGTAGCAGGTCGCTGCGACGAAACACGTGGCGACGGACTCCATGGGCCACCTCGTGGCCCAGTACCCCGGCCAGTTCATCATCGGTGATTCCCATGTCGAGCAGGCTGTCGGTCACAAAAACGTGACCCTCTCCGGTGCAGGCCGCATTGGGGCTGGGCATCGTGACCACCACAAAGGTCCATTTCATTCCGCGCAGGGGACTGGCTTTGACCACCTGCTGGCCGATGCGATCCACGCGAGCCTGCAAGGCGACTCGGTCGGTGCGGGGAATTTCCTGCAAAACCTGATCCAGTCGACGACCCGCTTCCCGGAACTCGGGTCGGCGCTTCCAGCTTTCGTCGCTGACCTCAGCCATGGCGCTGGCCGCAGCGGCGGGCAGTTTGACCCAGTCCACGGTACCTTCGCCCTGGCGGCGCACGAAGCCCAACTGGGTGGCTAACCAACTGAGGGAGAGACCGGGCCCGGGCGGAGCCAACTGCCCGTCGATCTCCGGCTCGCCGCCAGCATTCCAGCGAATGCGCCCCAATTCATCAGCCGAAAGCAGTCGCTCCAGTTGGTCGCGAGCCAGAAAAATATCACTGCCCACGACCCGTCCGCTGACTTCGCGATTGCGCAAGTAGAAACGAGGCCCCTCAGGACTCACCGGGAGGCAACAGGCCAGCGCCAGCGTCAGCGCGGCCAGCCAGCTAAGCTTCTTCATCCGTATCGGCCGACTTTTCCAGGCGTTCGGTCTGGTAGCGCTGCGCCGCGGCGTGGAATCCTTCGATCAGCGAGAGCCAATCAGGCCCTCGGGTTGCGGGCGCTGGGGTGGAGGCGTCGTCCTGGGCCGGTTCCTCGCTCGTCTCGAGGACATCCGTGGCCTCGGGGGCGATGACCGGGATTCTTTGGAATTGGTCCAGCGAACTCGCTTCTGGGGCTGTTTCGCGTACCAGTCGATCCCGTGCATCAGCCACAAAGATGGCGGTTGGCTGCGGCTCGACCGGGTCCACGGCGGCCGGTTCGTCTTCTTCCTCCTTCTTGGGGGCCAACTGCTCGTCGACCACGCAACTGGGAGCCAGGTTGATCTTGGTTTTTAGATCGAGCGGGTTAAAGCGGGTTAACAGGAAGTCGACCAGTTCGCATTCTCCGCTGGCTACATCAAACATATCCGGTCGCTCGCGCCCCATTACCGTAACATACCTCATTGGGCTCTCAACCCCTGTTGCTGACTAGGTGCTGGAAAGGTACGTGTAGCTGGCCAGGCTCCGTTCGTAGCTTTGCAATAACAACTGGGATTCTTGCAGGGTAATCAGACCTTGTTGAAAGGCTTCTTCGGTCTGCAGGCGGATGCTTTCCACCAACTGGTCGGCCTTGTACTGCACGTAGCCGAGTACTTCCTGAATGGTGTCTCCTTTGACCACATGCTCAATTTGGTAGCCTTGGGGGGTGAGGACGATGTGGACCGCATTGGTGTCGCCAAAGAGGTTGTGCAGGTTACCCATAATCTCCTGATAGGCGCCGGCCAGGAACATGCCCACGTAATAGGGTTCCAGGCGACCACCCTGATAGCGGGGTGGGTGCAACTCTAGCACCGACTTTACATCGCGAAGGTCGATGAAACGGTCGATTTTTCCGTCCGAATCGCAAGTCAGATCGGCTAAGGTGCCTCGCTCAGTGGGTTCCTCCTCCAGGCGATGGATAGGCAGGATAGGAAACAGTTGGTCGATGGCCCACATATCAGGGGCCGATTGAAAGAGGCTCAGGTTCATGTAGTAGGTGGAAGCCATGATCGTGGCCAGTTCTTCCAGGTCTTCGGGGACATCGTCTAGCTTGCTGACGTAGTCGCGGATCTTCCAACATGTGGCCCAATAGATCTGCTCGGCGCGGGCCCGATCGCTAAGGCTGAGATAGCCCAGATTGAAAGTGCTAACGGCCTGCTCTTTGAAGTGAGTGACGTCGTTGTAGGTTTCCTGAAAGTTGTCTGGCGTCAAAGCCTGGTAGGCTTCATTGAGGTTGCGCAGCAGCACCGGATCGTCGGCGCCCACCGGTCCGGGAGTGGAACGGGGCACCTGGCTGACCGAGAGCACGTCGAAGACTAACACGGATTGGTGTGAGGCCAGCGCTCGCCCACTTTCGCTGATCAGCGTGGGCACCGCCAGACAGGCCGCATCGCAGCAATCCTTGATTTCCGCCACCACATCGTTGGCGTAGTTTTGAATGTTGTAGTTTTTGCTGGCGTAGAAGTTGGACTTGGAGCCGTCGTAGTCGACGGCCAGACCGCCGCCCACATCGAGAAACTTCATGTCTGCTCCCAGTTGGGCCAGTTCTACAAAAACGCGACCGGCCTCGCGGAGAGCGTCTTTGAGGACCTTGATGGACGAAATCTGGGAGCCGATGTGAAAGTGCAGCAACTGGAGTTCGCTGAGCAGGTCGGCTTCGCGCAGCATCTCCACGGCCTCGACGATCTCGGGCACGGTCAGTCCGAATTTGGCCCGATCCCCCGCGGAGATGCCCCAGCGACCTTCGCCTTTGGTGGACAGTTTGGCGCGCACCCCCAGCACCGGGCGAATACCCAGGCGCCGGCTGGCGGCGATGACTTCGCTGACCTCTTCGACCTGCTCGAGCACAATAATGCAGTTCTTGCCCAGACGCCGGGCCAGAATGGCCTTTTCCAGGTATTCTCGATCCTTGTAGCCGTTGCACACAAGCAGAGCTCCGGGTGTGTGCAGCATGGCCATGGCAATCATCAACTCCGGTTTGGAGCCGGCTTCCAGACCAAACTGATGGCGTTCGCCAAAGCGCACAAAGTTCTCGATGAGGTGACGTTGCTGGTTGCATTTGACGGGAAACACGCCGCGGTAGGCACCCTTGTAGTTGTAGCGACCGATGGCCTTGGAGAAAGCGGAGTTGAGCCGGTCGATGCGGTCCTGGAGGATGTCGGGAAAGCGAATCAAGAGCGGCAGGTGGAGACTGCGCTGACGCAGCGACTGAACCAGTTCGTAGAGGTCCAGGGTGCCGCCCCGGTCTCCCTGCGGCGAGACGGTGAGGTGACCGGCGGTATTGATCGAAAAATAGGGATCACCCCAACCGGGAACGCGATAGAGTTCTTCGCTGTCTTCGATCGACCAGTTGGATGGATTGGCTTCCGCCGGAACAGGGGGGGACATGGGTTGTGCCATGAGCAAGTATCCAGCAGGGGTTTAGAAAACCCTGCCATGGGCGGGGATTGTTTGCTGGGCCACGAACTTTTTTGGCCGTGAACTATCAGCAAGTCGAGCGCCGCCAGGGTCTGACCCACGAGCAATTTTTGGCCGATTTTGCCAGACCTGAAAAGCCCGTCATTGTGACCGACCTTACTTCCGATTGGCCGGCCCAAAAACTCTGGACCTTCGATTACTTTCGCCAGCACTACGCATCTCCCTACTACCTGGCCAGCTGGGACTTCATGCTGGAGGCTCCCGAGCTGGCTGACCACTTCAGTCTGCCTTCCTACTGGCGAGAAGATTGGTTGCTTGAAGTGGCCCCGGAGCTGCGGCCGCGTATGCTGTGGCTGTTTATCGGTCCGGCCAATACCGGCTTTCGGCTGCATGTGGATGTTGGCCACACGGCCGCCTGGAATGTCCAGTTGGTGGGTTTCAAGCGCTGGACTCTGTTTGATCCAGAGCAACTGGAAACCCTGTATTCAGGTGCAGTCGACACGTTTCACCCCGACCTGGAGACCCATCCCAAGTTTGCCCAGGCCAGCGGCTATCAGTGCCTGCTGGGTCCTGGCGAAGCCATTTTTGTGCCAAGTAAATGGTGGCACCAGACTCAGATTCTCGAGAATAGCCTGGCGGTCAGTGGCAACTACGCCAATGCACACAATATTCACCACGTACTGGCCTGGTTGCGCCAGCACCCGGAGCACGCAGCCCTGTGCGCCGAACTGACCCATATGGCGGCCACCAGGCCCTAAATGCTGGTGCGGTCTTCGAGGCTCTCGCCCTGAACGGGCAGATCTTCCATCCAGACTCGGAATAGTTCGATCTCGTCCAGCGTTTCCAGTTCTTGCAGATAGCGGCCCACCTGGCGCGCCAGACCGGCGGCTCGGGCGGTGCGTACCGCCGACTTGAAGGCTTCGGTGGCGCGGTCAGTCTGGTGAAACTGTCGATAGAGGACGCCCAGTTCGCAATAAGTCTCAGCCAGCCAGACACTGCTGGAAGAGCCTTCCAGAGCCTCGATGCAGGTGCGAAAGTGGCCTTCGGCCAGTTCCAGATTGTTGTCCGCGCGGGCCAGAATTCCATCCAGGCAGCCAAGAAAGGTTAATTCGCGGCTCAGGTCATGCTCCTGAAACAGCCCCGAGGCTCGCGATCGTATGTCGGCGGCCTCTTTGAGTTGTCCCGCCTTGGCGTGGGCGAAACCCAGGTCCATGTAGACACGGGCCAGATTCATCCAATCTTCTACATACTGGAACAGACCGATGCTCTCTTTGAGGTTGACTACTGCCTCTTCGAAGCGACCCACCTGCATCAAGCAGCGGCCCAGATTTCGATACGAGTAACCCAGCGCATAGTAGTTTCGATAGCGACTGCTCAGCTCCAGATCCTTTTGGAAGTAACGAATCGCGCCTTCCATATCCTCGCGCAGCATGGCTACCTGCCCCAGTTTGCCGTAGAGGGTGGCCAATTCGGCGTGGGCGCCCAGACGGCGACACAGGCTTTCGCTCTTTTTGAAAGTAAATACGGCCTCGTCCAGGCGATTGGCTCCCTGCAGCGTACGCCCGCTGCTGTCGTAGACTTTGGCCTGACCATAGCGATCACCCGCTTTTGTGTAAAGGGCCAGCGCTTCCAGGTGAAGGCTGAGCGACAACTGGTGCTCACGGCGCAGACTGGCCATCACTCCCAGGTAGCGCAGGATATTGGGCTCTTCCAGGCTCTGGCAGTGCCCGTCGCGCAACGTCTGCAGGGCTTTGTGAAGGCGTTCCTCGGCGCTGGGGCGCTGCGATAAACGAAAATGGTACAGTCCCCACTGTGTGTCCAGGGCGGCGCTCAACTCGGCCCAGGCGGGGTCTTTCTGGAAAGCTTCGATCTGCTTCTCGGCGCGCTCCAGCAAGCTGCGCGAAACGTCCATCTCACCGGTTTTTCCAGCCAGCGCCGCCTGCCTTTCCAGGCACTCCAGGATCCAGCGGTCCAACTGGTTGGATTCGGCCAGCGCACTGGCTTTTTGCAGGTAGTCGCGGGCTTGCTCCGGCTCTCCTCGCATAGAGAATAGCTCGCCCAGCCCCAGCAGGGTGCGTATGTGAAACTCAGGGTTGGTGGGAGCTTCCAGCAGTCGGTCCAGTTCGCGCTGGGCACGTTCCCATCGTCCCACCACCAGGCTGGTTTCGGCCAGCACCAGGCGGGCCTGCTCCAGTTCGGCGCTGCTGTCAGCGCTGGTGCGGATGGCCTCCTCGAGCAACTGATTGGCCCGTTGATGGTCCATCTGTTGAATGGCTTTGAGGGCCTGATCGATGGCCTGTCTCAGTTCGTTTTCTGGCTGGACGGTTGCAGAATCACTCAAGACGACTCCCCCTTTATTGGCTAAAGTCTTTCGATGATGGCCTGGGCAAATAGGTCGGCTCTCCGCCCAGGTCTCGGTTCTTCTCGCCACCCTCCAACGCGCCCTCGTAGGTGCGTCGGATTCTTTGGGCGCATACTTCGGTGTTTTTCCCTTCGTGGAGGTAGGCTGACATGGGGGGGCCATTCCGTCATCAACCTCCCGGAACCTTCTCCAGAACAGCTGCGCGGCTCGTTGCGGCGGATGGGCCTGGAGAGTTGGCTCGTTTTCGGCCGGTAACGCCCCTCCCTAGACGAGCCGATTCAGGGCTAACTGAGAAGTGATTATCAAGGTTGGAGTTTGCACGGGCCGGGTATATCCCGGTATGCATCCAGCCCGAGAGCGGTGCTTTACAGTTTTTAAGATTATTGGAGCAAGCCATTATGAAGAAAATGCAAATCCTTTTCGCCACCGCTGTGCTGGTGGCCGGCCTGGGAATGGCCGCCGCCGCTGACGGCTGTGGATCCAGCTGTTGTAAGCAGCAGGGCCTCAAGCAGGGCTGGTTCACCGGAGCCGGCAATCTGACCAAGGCAGCCTGCACCAACCATGTGGCCGGTCACTGCTGCGATAGCAAGGCAGGTGGTGCTTGCTGCGAGAGTAAGGCCGATGCCAAAGCCGGCGGCAGTTGCTGTCAGAGTAAGGGCGACGCCAAAGCCGGTAGTTGCTGCAACGGCGGTCAGGCCGGTGCTCAGTGCAGCGGCGGCAAGTGCTCGGGCGACTGCAAAAAGTAGCCCGCCCAACGTCCTGAAAAGAAGAGCCGCCAGGGCTCTTTTTTTATGTGCTGTGCAAATTTCGGAAAAGGGCTTCTGGTGTATTGAAAATTAACATCGATAAGTAGTATAATGTTGTCATCTTACTTAGGGGGACTCTGTGAAAGTCCGATGTTGGAACTGCGGCACGGAAGACGCCGACCTTGAGAAGGCTGAGTGTGGCTTCTGCGGAGAGCTACTCCGGCCTGATGAGGGGCAGCGCGAACAGGCTGTTCATCGTATCGACTACCTGATCCGCGAACTAAAGCGATGGAAGTCCGTCCCGGAATGGTGGAAACGCGAGGCGGAAGAGAACTACCAGAAGCGTGTCGTGACCCTGCGTGACTTTCCTTCGGAAGGTTTGCTGGTCGAGCCAGCCCAACCCCGGCCGCGCCCGGTCCCGGGCCGCAGATCCGAGGAGCGCAAGCCGGAGGTCCAACCACCGGCAACGACGGAACAACCGGTTGAACAGCCGGCCCTCGCCGATCAGCCCGAAATCTTGGCCGAGGTTGCTCTGAGTCAAGCAGAAAACCCCTGGATCGTCGAGGCCGCGCCCGTCGCATCCAGTGAAGCCGATCTGGCCATGCAGATGCTGATGGGCGCTTTCTCCGAAAAGAAGATCCGCTTGCTTTATGCCCTCGGCGGGGTGCTGCTGTTGGCTTCGGGCGTGGGTATCCTGCGCAGCAGTTGGGAGGGCTGGGGACGCCAGGCAATGGCTCTGCTGCTGACCTTTCTGCCCGCTCTCTTCTTTTGGCTGGCCGCTCAACTGCGTGAGCGTCTACCCGTCTCCAGCCGCATGTTCACCGTCCTCGGTGGCGGTATGCTGCCCATCGGAGTGCTCTTTCTCAATACCTTCAATGTGGCCGGATTGCACGCTCCCGCCTTGATCTGGAATCCGATAGCCTTTCTATTGGGCTGGGTGGTCAATCACCGCCTGGCCAGGTTGGGCCACGAGCCGGTCTGCGCTTATCTGGCCGGGCTGTGCTGGGCGCTGGCCGGTTGGGCCAGCGGCAGCGGCCTGGTTCTTGGCCTCATCAGTTTTGGCGGGGCCATGGCCCTGTTTTGGAAAGAGCGCGACAGTGTGCACTTTACGCGCGTGGCACACGGCCTCTCCATGTTGGGCCTGCTGGCCGCCTTCACGCAGGGACCGCTCGAGATGGCCTCAGCCGCCACCCTGTTTCTGTTGGCCGTGGTCTACTTCACCACCAGTGCCTGGCTGCTCAACACGCCCGGCGCCATGGTGGTCTCCTCCATTATCTGCCTGCTCTGTGCCGGCTGGCTCAGCTCCCTCTTGCAGTGGCCTCATTCCAGTGTTGGCCTGGCCGCCCTGCTGCAGGCCGCACTCTACCTCCGGCGGGGTCCGCTGGGCCAACAACTGGCCATCTACCTCACCGCTGGCGTTCTGCTACTCTTCCTGGGACTGCCTCTGCTGGTCCAGATTCCCACCAACTTCGCCGACGTCTCGCCCCATCAGCTGCTTACCTGCGCGGTCACCGGCGCCCTCGGAGCGGCCTTCTATGGCCTGGCCGCCTACCGCTATCGCCGTCCGGCCTGGGTCTACGGGGCCACTCTGTGCTCGCTCTACGCTTACTTCACGCTGCTGGCCCTGCTGATGCGCAGCCAGCCCTCCCTCTATCGCCCCTGGCTGGTGGCCCTGGCCTTGCTCTGGCAGGTGGCCGTTATGGTTCTGCGCCGGCGCATTCCCGAAAGCTACCTGCGCCCCTGGGTATGGACGGCGGCGGGAATGTCCCTTTTGCTGGTTCCACTCAACATCGTGATGCAGATGGCCGGGGCCGACTTTTACACCCCCTGGATCTACCTGGGCGTGGCCGGCGTAACCTGCCTGTCGGCTCTCTTCGAACACGACCCTCGCGGTCTCTATGTTTCGCTGGTCACGGCCGCGCTGGCCTACGCCAGCTGGCTGCCGGTGATCTTCGGCCCCAGTCAGGAACCCAATCTCGGTCTGGGATTCACCGCTTTTGTGGCAGCCCTGGCCCTGCTGGGACTGGGCTTACGTCGAAACCCCTCTACTCAAAGCTACGCCACGCCCGTGCTGGTGGTGGCCGCCGTGGCTGGCTGGGGCTTCTCGGCCTTGCAGATCGTCTATCTCCAAATGGGCTACTGGCACAGTGCTCCCACCGCCCTGATCTTCTACGGTGTCGCCTTCGCGCTGGTGCGTCAGCGCTACGCGAATTTGCACGCCGGACTGTGCCTGCTGACTGCGCTCTCTTGCTACGATCACATGGGAGTCGTGGGTGTAGCTGCCGCCCTGGCTGCCTGCGCCGTGCTGATGGGCCTGGCTCTGCCCGGCTACATGGAAGCAGCCTTCTTGTGGACCGCCCTGGCCGCCGTGCTGGGCCCGGCCTCCCTCAAGATTGTGCCCGCTCTGCTCTGGCTGGCAGCGGCCGCCCGACCTTCTCACCTCAGCCTGAAAGACCGCCAAAGTCTGGCTCACGCCAGTTCCCTGCTGTTGCTGCCGGCTCTGCCCGGCTGCTGGAAAAGCTGGTCCAATGCCGGCCTGGCTCTGGCCTGTGGCGCCCAGTTGGCCCTGGGCGTGCGCTGGAACCTGGGCGGACTGCTGACTCTGGCCTGGCTTCAACTCAAAGCCGTCTACCTGTGCGCCTTTGGTTTCGACGACCCCCTTGCCTGGACCGTGGCCCTGTGGGCCGAATGGGTAGGCTTCTATCTCATCAACCGGGTCATCGCCTCGCCCCTGGTGGGACTGGAAGCCCTGACCACCTTCACCCTGCTCTTGCTCAGCTGGTTCCACCGCGGCTGGATGGCCATTCTCAACCCCTGGCTGGTGGTGCTGGTGATGCTGGTGCGCTCGCGCCAGACCCAGCGGGCCGACCTCGACACCCTCTGTCACAGCGCCGTGGTCTGGGCCTGTTTTAGCACTGCCGCCGTGACCCACACTCCCCTGTTTTTCCCCCTGCTCATGTTTGGGTGGAGCTACCTCGACGTGGCCCTCGACAAGCCCCGTCAAATGCAGGCCATCTCGCTGGTTGGCTGGTTCGGTTGCTTTGGAGTAGGCTACCCAAGCGTGGTGCTCCTGCTCGGCGCCGGCGCCTGGGCTTTGCAGGCTCGCCGCGACGTAAACGCCCTCTGGGGAGTCTTTGCCTACCTCTATCACGCCTACTTCAGCCTGTTGGTCCAGGCCCATGTCAGCTCGGTCGAACTCTACATCGTGCCCGTGGCCGTGTGGTTTTTGGCCTGGGGAACGCGCTTCACGGACAACGCCGGATTCCGCCAACTGGGTCTGGTCACTCTGTTGGCCCCATCTCTGCTGCTCAGCCTGTTCTCGGTCGAGCACGCCCTCTGGGCCGGCAGCCTGGGGATGGGCCTGCTGGTGATCGGTCAACTCATCCACCGCGGACCTTACCAGGCCTGGGGCGGGCTGGCCATTTTAACCGAGGTTACCGTGCAGGCGGTCCTGCTCGCTCGCAATCTGCCCTGGCATCTGTGGGCCGTGGCCGGAGGCATCTTGCTGGTCGGTATGGGCTTCCTGGTCGAACGCAAACGCCAGGAAGTCACCGCCGCCAGCCGCAACTTCCTCCATCAGTTGGGTTCTTGGTGAAGGCCAGCCGGCCCCGCAGCCGGAATACCTCGGAAAATGATCGACCGCATCGAAGAATATCGGCGCGACTGGGTGTCCGGTCCGGCACCCAAGAAACGAGCGCGCAAACCCTTCAAGGCCAGCCGCCCCGTCAAAATCGGGGGCATTCTGTTGCTGGCCCTGGTGGCGGCCGTGACCAGCGGCCAGGCGGCCCTGCAGCGTTGGCAAAAGAGGCTCGAGAAAACCACTAACGACGAAGTCTGCAAAATGAAGACCGAGCTCGAACTGAGCGCCCAATTGCGACTGCTGCGCCAGTACTATCTCAGCAACGGCTCGCTGCCTCAAGACCCGATCCGCTACCTCGAACCCTACCTGAAAGACAACAAGCCCTATCCCAAAGGCTGCGACTTTTGGGGTCACCCTTATCGCGTCGACCAGTACTGGGATTACTTTGGCGTGCGCAGCGCCGGACCCAACGGAAAATGGGAAGATCGCGACGACCTGCTGGCTTCGGTCCGCTTCAAAGACATCTCCGCCGACCGCTAACCAATTTCAGTCGAGGGTATCATTGCAGGCGCCGAGCCCAATCTATCGAATTTATAGGTATGGCGCTTACTCAAGTTCGGCACAAAATTTGGGACAGCAAGACTTACTATAAGTTGGCCGAGACCGGAGCTTTCACCGGCGAACGCGTGGAGTTGGTCGAAGGAGAAGTCATCCAGATGAGCCCGCAAAATCACAGCCATGCCTCTACCGTCGGCCGGTTGACGAATCTCCTTGTCATAGAGTTTTATGCGACTCACGTGGTTCGAGTACAGCTCCCTTTGGATTTAGGCAGCCTATCTCAGCCAGAACCGGACTTTGCCCTGGTTCGATGGGAGGAAAACGATCAGTCCCTGCCTCACCCCCGAACGGCCGACCTGGTGATCGAAGTTTCCGACAGCAGTCTCACCTTTGATCGCGGCGAAAAGGCCTGTGTTTACGCCAAGGCTGGCCTGCCCGAATACTGGATCGTCAATCTGGCTGCTCGTCAAGTCGAAGTTTTGTCCAATCCTGGGCCGGACCCCGAAGCGCCGCTGGGTTTTCGCTATCACTGTCTGGCGACCTGGAGGGACGGAGCCGTCTCCCCCGGTTTTGCGCCAGAGAAGGCCATTTTGCTGAATGCAATCTTCCCGCCGACTCAGGGCTAACCTACAGGCTGCAGGGGACGCACCCGCCACTGCCCTTCGCGCAGGGCCTTGATGCCGCTGAGGGCGGCCTGAGCGGCCGACAGGGTCGTCAGTAAAGGGATCCCCCGCTCGATCACTACCTGGCGAATCGTCATGCCGTCGTTGTAGCTGCTGCCGTGCCCGGGTGTGTTGATCACCAGATGCACGCTGCCGCTGGCGATTTCCTGAATCACCTGGGCGCGCGTCACTTCCTTGACAGGCAGATGCACCCGACGCAGGGCTGCGGCGGTGCCCGGCGTGGCCACCAGGGTAAAGCCGAGCCGGTGCAGGTCGCGAGAGATTTTTAAGACGGCCGCCTTGTCATAGTCGTTGACGGTCACCAGCACCGAACCTTCGGTGGGCAACGGCCAGCCGGCGGCGATTTGCGACTTGGCAAAGGCCCAACCAAAGTCCATATCCTGGCCCATCACTTCGCCCGTGGAGCGCATTTCCGGACCCAGCTTGGGGTCGCTTCCCGGGAATTTGCGGAAGGGCAGCAGCGCCTCCTTGACATAAAATCCATCCACGCTGGGCTCGTGCAAGAAACCGAGGGCTTCCAACCTCTCGCCCAACATCAGCCGGGTGGCCATCTGGGCCAGCGGCAACCGAGTCGCCTTGGCCAAGAAGGGCAGCGTGCGCGAGGCCCGCGGATTGACCTCCAGCACATACACCTGATCTTCCTGAATGGCCAACTGCACGTTCATCAGACCACGCACCTGAAGGGCGCGTCCCAGCGCATGCACCGCCTCGCGGATCAACTGCAGGTGGAAAAGACTGACTTTGTAAGGCGGAATCACACAGGCCGAATCGCCCGAATGGACCCCCGCCTCTTCGATGTGCTGCAAGACTCCGGCGATGACCCCCTGGTGTCCATCTCCCAGGCAATCTACGTCTACTTCTACAGCATCCTCCAGAAACTGGTCCACCAAGACAGGGTGCCCCTGGGATACCTCCAGAGCGGCCAGGGCAAAGTGCTCCAGTTCCTGGGGCTGCTCCACAATGGCCATGGCTCGACCTCCCAGCACGTAGGAGGGGCGCAACAGTAGCGGGTAACCCAGCTTTTCGGCCGCTTCCTTCACCCCCTCCAGACTGGTGGCGGTCGCCGAACGGGGTTGCTGCAGCTCCAGTTCGTCGATCAACTGGGAAAATCGCTGGCGGTCTTCGGCAAGGGCGATCGAATCGGCCGAGGTGCCCAGCAAAGTCACGCCTGCCTCCATCAGTGGCTGAACGAGTTTCAACGGCGTCTGCCCGCCCAGTTGCACAATCACGCCCAACAGTCGCCCGCACCGGCTTTCGCGCTCGATGATCTCGAGCACGTGCTCAGCCACCAGCGGCTCAAAATAAAGGCGGTCCGAGGTGTCATAGTCGGTGCTGACCGTCTCCGGGTTGCAGTTGATCATGATGCTTTCCACACCTTGCTCCCGCAGCGCCCAACTGGCGTGCACACAGCAATAATCAAACTCAATGCCCTGGCCGATGCGGTTCGGTCCACTGCCCAGAATGATCACCTTGTCGCGATCACTGGGTGGCGCTTCATCCTGAGTGGCCTGATAGCTCGAGTAAAGATACGGGGTGGTGGCTGGAAATTCGGCAGCGCAGGTGTCCACGCACTGAAAATTGGGGTGAATTCCCATCTGCCGGCGCAGCCCCAGAATGTCGCTGCGGCCGGTGATGCGGCTGATGGCCTGATCGGTAAAGCCCAACCGCTTGGCCTCGCGCAGCAGGTCGGCCTCAAGCGCCTCAGTCCGCAGCCTCTGTTCCAGCCCCACCAAACACTGCAATTGATAGAGAAACCAGGGGTCAATGGACGTCTCTTCTAACAGTTGCTCCAGAGTAGACCCCTGGCGCAGCCGCTCCACCACGGCCAGCAGCCGGTAAGGATTGGGGGTCATGGTCAGGTCAGCGGGCGCAGGTCCTACCCCGTCCAGACCGATCTCCAGCGAAGCCAGGGCCTTTTGCAGGGCTTCGCTAAAATTGCGCCCCAGCGCCATCACTTCGCCCACCGATTTCATCTGAGGGCCCAACTGGCTGTTGGCTCCCGGGAATTTGGCAAAGTCCCAGCGCGGGATTTTTACGACGACGTAGTCCAGCGAAGGTTCGAACGAACAGGGGGTGGTACCCGTGATGTCATTGCCGATCTCGTCCAGGGTATAACCTACAGCCAGTTTGGCGGCTACTTTGGCAATCGGAAAGCCGGTGGCCTTGGAGGCCAGCGCCGAAGAGCGACTTACCCGGGGGTTCATTTCGATGACTACCAATCGGCCCGTGCGCGGACACACCCCAAACTGAACATTGGATCCTCCCGTGGCCACGCCCACCTTGCTCATAATCTGACGGGCGCAATCGCGCATGGCCTGGTATTCTCGGTCGCTCAGCGTTTGGGCCGGGGCCACCGTGATCGAGTCGCCGGTGTGTACACCCATCGGGTCCACGTTTTCAATCGAGCAGACCACAATAAAGTTGTCCGCTTTGTCGCGGATCACTTCCAGTTCGAACTCTTTCCAGCCCAGCACCGACTGTTCCACCAACACCTGGCCCACCGGCGATTCGCGCAGGCCGTTGTCGCAGATGGTGGCCAACTCCTCGGGGCTGAAGGCCATGCCCCCACCGCTGCCGCCCAGCGTAAAAGAAGGGCGCACGATCACCGGGTAGTTCACTTTGGTGGCAAAGAGTAGAGCCTCGTTGACGTCGGTCACGGTCACGCTTTCGGGGACATCCACATCAATTTCCAGCATGGCCTGGCGAAATCGCTGCCGGTCCTCAGCCAGTCGAATGGCCTCCAGACTGGCTCCCCGCACCTCCACACCATACTTTTCCCAGCAGCCCGCATCGGCCAGATCCAGGGTCAGATTCAGGGCCGTTTGTCCGCCCACCGTGGGCAACACGGCGCAGGGGCGTTCGCGTGCCACAATGGCCGTGACCGCTTCTACGGTCAGGGGCTCAATGTAGGTGCGGTCAGCCAGTTCGGGGTCGGTCATGATGGTGGCCGGGTTGCTGTTGACCAGCACCACCCGATAGCCATCCTGACGCAGGGCCTTGATGGCCTGAGTGCCCGAGTAGTCAAATTCGCAGGCCTGGCCGATGACAATGCCACCGGAGCCCAGCACCAGAATGGTGCGCAGGTCGTCGCGCTTAGGCATGTTGCAGTTCTCCGATCAGGCTGCGAAACTTGTCAAACAGGTAACGCGAATCGTGCGGACCGGGCGAATTCTCGGGATGGTACTGCACCGAAAAGGCTCGCTCGGCGGGCGCCTCCAGCCCTTCGCAGGTCTGGTCATTCAGATTGATGTGGGTCACCACCGCGCTCTTGGGCAAACTGCCCGAATCCACCGCAAAGCCGTGGTTCTGGCTGGTCACTTCTACCCGGCCGGTGGGGATGTGCAGCACCGGCTGATTGCAGCCGCGGTGTCCAAACTTCAACTTGTAGGTCGAGCCGCCCAGGGCCAGACCCAGCAACTGGTGGCCCAGGCAGATCCCGAAGATGGGCAGTTTGCCCAGCAACAAGCGCAGTTGGCCCACCATGTCCTGGAGCGTGGCCGGATCCCCCGGCCCATTGGAGAGAAAGAGCCCCTGCGGCTGCCACTTCAAGATCTCCTCGGCGCTGCTGTGGGCGGGCAGTCGCACCACCTCAAAGCCCCGCTCCAGCAAGAGATGCAACATCTCTTGCTTCATGCCGCAGTCCAGGGCCACAATGCGCGGACGTCCCTGATCGGCCGCGTACACTTGAGGCTGCTTGGGAGTGACGCCATCCACCAGGTTGGACCCTTCCATGCGGGGCCACTCTTGGAGCCGTTGTTCCACGTTATCCAGAGTGCCCTCGTGCCAGATCACCCCTCGCATGCAGCCATGGTGACGAAGGTGGCGCACCAGGGCGCGCGTGTCCAGCCCGGTGATGGTCACCACGTCTCGCTGCTGCAGCCATTGGGGCAGGCCGCCGGTGGCCCGCCAGTTGCTGTAAAATGGGCACAGGTCCTGAACCACAAAGCCCTGTAGCCAGCATCGACTTGACTCATCGTCCTTGGGCGTCACCCCCACGTTACCCACGTGGGCAACCGTGGAGACCAGAATCTGGCCGCTGTAGGATGGGTCAGTGAGCAGTTCCTGATAGCCGGTCATGGCTGTGGAAAAAACCACTTCACCCAGACGATAGCCGGGAGCGCCAGCGGCCAATCCTGAGAAGCGAGTGCCGTCTTCCAATTGCAGCCAGGCCTTGGCGCCGGTAGATGCAGCCGGGCACAGGGCTGCATAGGGAGGGGACTGAAACATGGGTTACCTCATTCTAAAAGGGCTCAGGCGCCGGGCTGTTCCCCCGCTTGGGCCAGGCGCTCAAGTTCGGCGTGGGCCTTGTCGTTGGCACTGACCAACTGACGGCCGGCACGCGCCAGCATCTGCTCGACCTCGTCAAGAGTACTCGGCGATGCCTTCTCTACTGCCTCGGTCAATTTTTCCACGGCATCCAGGTAGATTTCTCCGGCCGAATAGAAATTTGCGTCGACGGATTGGAGATCAAAGTTCCCCTTCTCCATCTTGTCCCAAATCGCCATCACGCCTTCAACGGCCTGGGCGATGCCGGCCAGTTCCTGGCGCAGTGCGGCTCTGGCGGCAGCCGGTCGGGCGCCCCCCACAATGCCTCTGGCTTCGGCCAGGGCTCGCTGCAGTCGTTCAGTCGGATTTCCTTGCATGCGGGAGTATAGCGAGGCCGACGCCAAAATTCCTGGCGAACGGGCGCTTCATTTAGCCAAATGCGCCCTCAAGCAGGCGCCGATAGTTTTGTATCCTCACATCGCTGCCCGTTTCATAAACCTCCGACAAAGGCCGGCTGCAGCGCTTCAACTGGCTCTTTACCAGGCCTCGCAGGTGCTGGGCGTGGGCGCGTATGCGAGGCAGTCGGTCGAAGAATTTCTCATTTTGCACAATGCCGAAGCCGCTGGCATCCAGGTCCAATCCCTGCCCCGAAGCCACTATGCGCAGCCCTTTACAGTCCAGATTGAGAGCGACCGGTTGGCTGGCCACACCATTGCAGATAAAGACCACTTCGGCCTCGCTCTTGAGATGAGATTCGACGGCCCCTGCCAGCTGGCAACGCAATATGTCGCCAGGCCTGGACAGGTCAGGTTTCACCTCATAAAAGTAGCAGGTATCTCCCTGCACGCTGGGCTGGCAACCGATATCCTCGGGATTCCAGAGCAGCGGCCGGTAGACAAAGACTTCGCCTTCTTTGTAGTAACTGCTGCCGAGTGGACGGCGCATCGAAAAGGCGTGCTTTTCGTCGGGTCCCACCCGAACCAGGCTTTGAAAAAGAAAATAGGGGGCCAATTCGCCGTCCACGCGCCGACTCAGGGCAAAGCCTCCCTGCAGGTTGCGACCTTCCATCTTGATCGGAATGGGGCAGTAGCGGGCCAGGCTATCTAAGATCTTACTGTCCTCGGCGCGCGGCCGGGCGGTCTGCCAGATCTTCCAGTTGGGAGGACGAAATTGGGTCAGGATGCATTCCACCTCAGAACCGGCCCGGTATCGGGCCGAGGCGGTCTTGTTGCCTCCCGCTCCCAACCACAGGGCGTCCGAGCCGGTGTGACAGTTGACCCGCCAGCAAACGGCTTCGTCGGGATTGAGCAGCGCCCCCAATATTCCCTGACACAGCGCCCGCACGCCCGAGTCGGGGATTTCAAAGGGATTTTGCAACCCCACGGTGACCGCCTCAAAGCGGGCCACTTCGCTGTCCGGTTGCACGTCAAAGCGAAATAGGGTGGCGTCGGCCAGCACCTTTACGTTGATTTCGGTGGCCCCCGCCAGCACCGCCGCCTGAACCGCTTTGAGCAGATAGTGGCTGGACGATGGCAGGCGGAAGCGCTCCAGTTTGTCGCGAGCCTTGAGAAAATCGATCGAAAATCGACCGCTGGACTCAAAGCGAGCTCCCCCGGTCTGCTGGGCCAGAACCTCGTCAAGACCCATGCCCGGCTAGCGCGACTGACAGTGTCCGCAGCTGCCACACTCGCAGGCGCTCGAGGGCACGCGCACCAACTTGTCGCCTCGGATCACGGCCAGGTAGGGCTTGCCGTCCTCTCGGGTGTAGATCATGGGGCCGCGTTGCTCATCTAAAATCTGTCCCCTGCGTTGCATGTAGGCCAGTCCGTTCATTTCGTCCTGGACAAATTCGGGGGTGATGCCCGTGTGGCGGAAGTCGCTCAATTTGCCCTGGGCGTCAAAGGCCAGCGTGACGCCGCCGTTGACATCAGTGGTCAGTCCCTCCAGGCCGGGCACCGTTACGGGCACCGTCTGCTGATAGAGCAGGTTGGCCACCTGTTCGCCTCGTTCGTTCAGGCTCAGCGAAACGGTCTCCAGCTTCACTCCCTCAGGCAGTCCCAACTGTTGGCCGCGGGCACTGGTGTAGGCGGCTACCTCCTCGGCTGAGGTAAAGTTGTGGTCTACCCTCAGGTCGGGCAGGGCAGACTGACGTTGGCCCTGGTTTTGCAGATCGCTGTCGCTAATGATTTTGCGGTCCAGGAAGATTTTCTTGATCTGGTCGCCCAGTTTGCCCGCGTTGATGTCCTGGTCGGCCGCGATCAGCCCCAGGCCCATATCCTTGAAACGTCCACGATTGGCCGGAGCGCGGTCCACGGCTCGCGACAGCAGCGGACCCATGGTGTCGGCCGCATATTTTAGCGCCTGGGCCGGTGGCAGCGACTGCTCGCTCAGTCCGTGCTGATAGGCTGCTTCCAGGCAGTCGTAAAAGGCGCCCGCAAAGAGACGCGCAAAGCTGTGAATTTCTCCGCCCAAGGTGTCGTCGTCGCCGCGGCCGTCGCCCAGACTCTCGGGGGTTACGTAGGTGAATTTGTTTTGAGAGTTGCGCAGCCAGGCGCGATTGTCGTCGGCCGGATCGTCGTTGGTAAGGCGGCGATGTTTGCCAAACTCTTCGGCCAGCCAGGCAATGGCATTGGGCTTTTTCAGGTCACCGCCGGTCTGGGCGATGATGCGTTCGTTGAGGGCCACGTCTTGCAGCCCGGCCAACATAGCCGTGCAGTCTCCAAAGGCTTCATGAAAAGCTCCCGTCTCCTTGTCGGAGCTGCCCAGGTAGCCGGGCTTCATGCCGTCGAGTACCGCGTGGCCGGTCTCGTGAGCCACCACGTCGCTGGAGTTGGCCGTTTTGACCACGGTGTTAAGCACCTGGGAGGGCTGATAGAAATAGTTGGTCGAGCCTTCCCAGCGCGAATAGTAAGCGTTCATGCCGGCCTTCTTGTGGGGCACCACTTCCAAGGCGCCTCCGCCCCAGAAAGACCAGTTGATGGCGCTGCCTCGATAATTTTCCCACATATTCAGGGTGCGGGTGGTGACCACCTGAGCGTTAATCTGGCTCTCGCCGTCGCTGCCGGGCTCGGCTCGGTAGTTTCCGTCGGCGTCGGGCCGAATCTTTTCGCGGTTGTCGTTGATCTGCACGCGGCTATTGGCCAACTCCGTGCCCACCATGGCTCGGTCGACCAGGCTGGCATCGGTGGGACCTACAAAGGGGTCCTGCCAGAAGGTGCTGATCTGAACCTGGTCCGCCGGAGGCTGCTGTTGGGCCGGAGGCTGCTGCTGAGCAGGTGGCGCGCCCTGGACGGGAGGTTGACTGGGGGCATTGGCAGCGATACGAAGATCCACGAATTTTGGCTCCTTAGAGGTTGGGCATGTTCCCCCAGCTCATGATGGGTTTGGGGCAGAATCAATGGGTGAGCATTGTGTAACAATCTAACAAAGTCTTGCCTTCCGTCTCCCAGTTGTAGCGCAGGCGACAGGCTTCGTGGGCTCGCGTTCCGCGCGCCTCGCGTTGGGGATCGCGCCATAACTCCAAGAGCGCCCGGGCGATGTCCTGAGGACTGAAGGGGTCAAACAAAATACCCAGCTCTTCCCCCTCCACAAATCGCTTCAGGTCGGGCAGGTCGGCCGCCGCGATGGGCAGGCCGGCCAGCATATATTCGAACAACTTGTTGGGGGTGTTCAGATAGTGGTTCAGGCAGGTAGGCAGAAAGGGGATGACCCCCATATCGCCTTCGGCCGCTTTCTCGATGATCTCCTCGGGGCGGCAGGGGTCGAGCAGCAACACGTTGTCCATCCCCTCGGCCAATTGCACCAGGGCCGGTTGCAAAGCGCCATAGCCACGCAGGGCAACCACCACCTCTTGCTGATGGCGGGCCGAAGCAATCAGTTGTTCCAGGCCTCGGTCCAGTCCCAGCACCCCTTGATACAGGGCCACCGGTCGACCGCCCGACAGCTGTCTCAGGGCCTGTGAGGGTTGGGGGCGGGGCCGGTATTCCTGGCAATTGTGGAGCGGCCTCACTTCCATCCCATATTTCTTTTCCAGCACCTCCGCAAAAGGGCGACTGACGGTAAGCACGGCCTGACAACGCCTGATCAGTCTGGCTTCCAGTGCGTCCCAATAGTCCACGGTGGGCTGAGAGCGAATGAACGGTTGGTCGGTCCACAGTTCGTGGGTGTCGTAAATCAGTCGGGCCGAGCAGGCTTCGGCCGTGACTGCGGCCCCCTCGAGCGCGTCCAGGTCGTGAGCCTGGCAGATATCCGGGCGCCAGGCGGTGGCCTCACGGGCCCACACCTTGTTGATGGTACTGACGTATTGTAGATACTGCTCCTCGCCCTCCAGGAAATGGTGGGGTAGTTGGCGGGGCGGTGGGGGAGGGCAGGGGCGAACCGGCTCTCGATCGGGCGGCAACTGGGGTGCGACCGAGGCGCCGAAGGGGGTGGATTTTCGACTGCTGCGCAGGCGGCGCATGATTTGATCGTCAAAGAAACGAGTGAAGTGACTGCGCTGGTCTTCTCGGTAAATGGTGTAGCCAAAGCGTTCCTCGCGCTGGGGCAGGCCCGGCTCCAAGAAACAGTAGATGCGCACTTCATAACCGTTTTCGCTCAACAGCCGGGCCTGGCGATGGACGCGCAGGTCCCCGTTAGCGGTGTTAAAGACGAAAAAGGCAACTTTCTTCACGGGCGCTTGGTGACCAGAAAATCTTCCAGAATCAGGTGAGTAAGGTCCGAGTTGACCATTACCTCCAGGGCATCACAGGCCCCCATTACGATGGGCCAGCCGTGCAGGTTAAAGGACGTATTCAGCACCACTCCCTTGTTTTTCAGTTGCTTGAAATGGCCGATCATCTCGTGAAAACCGGCATTGCTGCGGGCAGACACCACCTGAGCGCGGGCCGTATCGTCGTAGGCATGCACCCCGGCTACAAACTCTTCACGCCGGGCACTGGTGTCAAAGGTGTGCATCATAAAGGGCGAGATGCGCTCAGGCAGCGTGTCGGGCACCTGCAAAAATTCACGGGCATCCTCCAGCAGCACGGCCGGGGCGAAGGGCATCCAGAAGTCGCGTTGCTTGATCATCTTGTTGATGCGCGGAATAATACGCGTTTCCGAAGGGTCGGCCGTGATCGATCGATTGCCCAGAGCACGAGCCCCAAACTCCATGGCTCCGCGGCAGCGGGCCACCACCAGACCATCGGCAATGAGGCGGGCCAGGTAAGCCTCGGCATCTTGCACAGGGGTAAACTCTACCCGGTCGCCATATTCTTGTTGGGCTTTGGCCAGATCGTAGGCCGGGGTGGGTCCCAGGCAAAACGTCTCAAAACGAATGTTGGCCCCACAATCGGGCGAGCGCTGGGCATGCAGATTCCAGCATGCCCCAAAGGGCAGTGTCTCGTCTCCGCAGGAAGGAAAGACATCAAAATACTTCATCTCGGGCAGAGCGGCCAGACGTTGATTGGCTTTGACGTTCATAAACACGCCGCCGGCGCAGACCACCCGGGCAATTCCGGTGCTGCGAATCAGCCCGGAAATCCATTGCACCAGCAGTTCCTCGGTGAAAAACTGGATGGCTCCGGCCAGATTGTCAAAGCGAACGCGCTGGAAGTCGCGAGCCAGAAAAGGCGCGCACTGAAAAGTGGTGACCGGCAGTTTGCAGCGAAAGCGCGTCGGCTCCTCGGGGTCCACCTCTAGATAGTTGTGAAACCTGGCGATTACCTCGCGGCAGTAGTCGGGCTTGGCATAGGCGGCCAGGCCCATCAACTTGTATTCGTGCTCGTGCGGCGTCATGCCCATAAAATGGGTCACTCGCGAGTAGAGATTGCCCACCGAATGGCCGGCCGGGGTGGCCCCCAACAGGCGCAAGCGGCCCTTCTCGCCCACATACACGTGGGCGCAGTCGTCATCACCGCCGCCATCGAGCGTGACCACCAGGTGAGCCTCCTCGGCATTTTGGCGGCAGCCAAAATAAGCCGCTGCGGCGTGATTGAGATGGTGGTGGCTGCGAACCAGTTCGATTTGGCCCAGCCCGTGTTGGGCCAGGTAGCCTTCCACCTTGAGATTGTTCGGGTCGGGCTGGGGCTTTTTGGGTTTGGCGGGGGTCAGACGGGTCTTGCGCAACTTTTCCCAACCGCTCGGCTTTTGCAGCAGTTCTTCTATGGTCTGCTCGGCGTTGTGCTGGTAGGCGCGGTGAAACTCTTGCTTGGTAAATCCGGGGCTCTTCAGGTTGGACAGGCAGACAGCGCCGATATCCTTGGGCTGCAAATGGAGGTGGCTCAGAGTGAATTCGAGGGCCTGATGGGGGAAGCCCACATACTCTTTTTGGCGGCAAACCCGCTCCTCTTGCAGGGCAAAGCGGACTTGGCCGGCTTCGCTGACCACAACGGAGCTGTTGATGCCCTCATTGATACCCAAAACGACCACGCCGCCTCCTCGAACCATCCCCCCGGGACGCGGCCGTTTTTGGGCTTTGGGTAGGAAATTCCTTTATCTAGCGGGGAGGCGTCCCAACCGTACCGTCGTTGCCCAAAATCAGGCCCGAGTCTTGCTGCCACAGCAGCACCGCCTGCTTGACGAAGCTGCCGTGAGAAGCATACATCTTGCCCAGCGATTCAGAAGTGATCGGCTTCCACTCCACGTGGGCGGCGTCGCTGCCCTTTTGCAGGTTTAACTCTTTGGCCTCGTCCGGGGTCAGGTGCAGGTGAAAGGCTTGCGTCTCCATCCAGGAGTTGTCGGTATTGCGGGGGTCGTCCACGTAGCCTTGATAGACCGGGGTGGCCCGTTCAAACATCTGTTGAAGTTTCTGCTCCTGGGCGCCGGCGTTGCTGTGCTCTTCTTTGCCTAAGGTCTCTTCGCACAACTCTCGGGCCAGTGTTCCTGACACCTTCTCGCCGTGGTCGACCATGCCGCCGGGGATGGCCACCTGGCCCAGATCCTCGCGCACGATGGCGATCATCTCCAGTTTGCCGGTGTCGGGATTGACGCGGGTAACGATAGGATCGGCCGCAAAGTTGGCGCCGTGCTTGCCCAGCAGGCCGCGACCGGTGATTCCGGTGGGCCCTTTAGGATTGAGCGGCTCTCCCTCAGAGCCGAACTGTTGCTTTTCGTAACTCTTCAACTCGCGCTTGGCCAGCGTCTCCTGGATGCTGGGCGGGTCGGCCCACTCGGGTTTGGTGGCCAGCACCGGAGCTTCATATGGAACAGGATTGTAACTCTTGTCGACCTGATTCCAATTTTGGGCGCCATTGGGGGGCAGTTGTCGTTCGGGATAACCTTTGCCCTGTTGGGTGCGCGCCTTGCTGTGTCCCCAGCCGGGCTGCAGTTCCCAGACCACCGTGCCGGGCTGGAGCAGGCGGTTTTCATCGGCGATGGTGGGCAACGGTTTGGGACTCGCCTCCTGTGGGACTTCAGCTGGAGCGGCTTCTACAGCCGCCGGTGTAGCCGGGGAAAAGTTGGGCTTGCGAATATTCTCGGTGACCAGACCCTGGCTCAGTCCATCTTGGGGCACGGGGCTCAAGGTGTCGGCCTTGAGCCTGGGATGTTCCCTCACGGTCAGGTTAAGGGGCGTGATGTAGCCGGTGTTGACGTTACCTATCAAGGTGGACTCCAGACGTATATTCAGCTTTCATCCTTCCCCATGTGCCTGAAAGATCCTGGAAAGGTGAAGGCCCCCAGCATACCCAGCTGAGGGCCCTCGTTTGGCCGCAATCATCTGTCTTCGACGGCATTTAATCGCCGGGCTAAACTTTGAAAGCTACTGTCATGCCATTTGCCCACCCCTGCGTGGAGCAGGGGACTGGACTCGAACCAGCATCTGAGGCTATGGTCCCGGAGAGTTCGATTCGAAGACTACGGTAATGAGAAGCTTGTTGAGATAGTCTGAGCCCGCCGCGTCTACCAATTGCGCCACTCCCCCTCAGCTGGGGGAGGCTGGATTCGAACCAGCAACCGCAGGATATGATTCTGATTCTTAAGGATAAGTCTGAGCTTGCTCAACTGTCTCAACTTTTCGCGACTGCCCCTTGGAAAATCCTGCGCCATCCCTGGGCGGGGGCTCATCCTCCACTCGCGAACTCTATAGAGTGGGACTTGATTTGGTGGAATTGGTCATGGCTGTAGAGTCGGAGTTCAAGCTTAGCATCAGCAATGAACAGGCCGGCGCGTTGAACACTCCAGGGCAGGTCGACCATTTTGTTTGCCAGCAGCTGCAGATTCAGCCACAATCTTGTGCTTCTCAAACCGCCTTTCAAGCCATTCGACAGCTGCTTATGGAGGCGGGAGTCAGTCGTCACCACATCACTTTGGAGAGACCGTTGGGGGGCTTTCCCCGGGTGCCCTGGAGAGATTTGGAAGACCGGTTGGGTCAGCGCCTACGGACGTCGCGCTCGTTCTGGGCCTGCAAGCCCCAAACCGTCAGAGAATTGGTGATATTGGTGAGGGAGCAGCTACCCGGCTCAGACCGACACTGGACTCGCCCCCAGGTGTGGGAACGCCTGCTAGAGATCATCTCCGAGCAGTTGGGCGTGCCCAAACCGCTGATAGGCAGAGACAGCGACTTTGTCTACGATCTTGGAGCCTGCTGAAAGTCGGCAACAAAGTTTACAGATCGGCAGTCTTTGACGCAGGCCGTTCATCTTTTGGCAATCACCGGCCTGACCCACCGGTTACAATCGAGTTATCATCCGGCGCGAGGAGTAACCGATGCAAGTCAAATCCGGCTCGAGTACGCATGGCAGCAGCAAAACCACCACCCGCAAGTCCTCGCCCGCGCGTTCAGCCAGTAGACCAGCACTTCGGCCTCACCTTCCAGGGCGATGTCGGCCAAAGACACCTTCACCGCCAGCAAGGAGGTGGGCAAGCCCAACGGAACTGTGCCCAACTTCGGCTCCTGGGCCCTGGCTGCGCCGCCCGCGCCCCAGGCCGCGGCCAAACCCGCTCCTCGGGTGACTCCGCAACCCGCCGCTCCGGTCGTCAAAGCTCCCCAAGCTAAGGCCTCTGAAAGCAATCCGGCAGAGCCAGGTAAACCCCAGCCGGGAGCGGCCAAAGCCTTTGACGACGCCAGTTGGGCCGCCGCTCAGGTGCGCCACAGCGCTGACTTTGCCAACCAGGCCGGCAACTTGCTCAAGAATCAGACTCTGGCCAACACCAGCGCGGCGGCTCTCAAGCCCTTGAATCCCGCGGCCGGGGTGCTCGGAGGAGCGGCCCTGGGCAAGCAGTGCCTGACCCGGACGGGGAGTGCTCCAGCGAGTATTATGGCGTAATTAAGAAGGCCATCAGAGCGGACAAAGCCCCGCACAATTAGCCGAAAGAAAGACTGGCCCCGTGTTCCCCGGCTGACAGGTTGGGAAGACTATACTCGTAGCAAACACTTGCTAAAACGACCAGCCCACCAAATATCTGCACATATCGTCGGGTCACCCTTCAAGACTACCCCTCAACGCCGCCTTGAGCACTGACCTAAATCACCGAAGTAAGCCAGGTCAAAAATAATGATGCCTATCAACCTCATCCCGTGACCGTGACCACCAATCGATGCAGAGCACGGGTGCCCTCACATGTAGCCCACCGGTGCCCTACACGACCTTGCGGCCGGCACGCCTGGTAGCCGCCTCACGCAACAGTGAGTTTCGAGAAAGGGAACATCCTATGCTCATCGGCTATGTGCGCGTTTTTTACTGACATAGAGGCAAAAACACCTGTACAAAAAGCCCGCCAGGACTCCCCCTCACGCACCAACCAGCGCGGAGTCACCCCACTCGATCCCAAAGCCACCCAAAAGCGAGTCTCCCCCAGCCGCGGAACGTGACCCACTCGACCGGCGGAAGTCGCCACCCGCCACCGCGACGGATAGACCGGAGTCAGACTGGCCACCTCGCTTTTGGGGAGATACAGCATGGTCGATGCATGGGCCGCAGGCGCAAAGCCTGTGGGCAGGGTGGGAAGGTCCGACCCCCCCCGCCTTCGAGAGCTTTAAACGATGTCTGTCCACAATGCCAGATTCCAAAGAAACGGCGCCGCAGGTATCCACGGCTAAAGGGACGCAAAATGGCGAAAGCGAGTGTAAAACGTTGTGAGGTTGGCCTTCATTGTAGCGGCATCGTACCCATGCGCCAGGACAAGCCCTGGACCCGCCTGGAATGGAGTCTCGCGTTACACCGGAGGCGAGCAGATGGGCGGGGAGACTGAGCCCTCAAATGATTCCTTGTGGCAATGCGCCGACGCGGGCATTTGGGCGTCTACTGCGAGGTGCTTGGAGGCTCGAAGAGGGCGAGGTCGGAAATTTCGATGGTCACAGAAGGGCTTTTGGCTTGAATACGCAGATCCAGGTGACCGGAGTGAAGGATAGACGGGTGAACGGCACTGATCACCAGCGTGCCGTCCAGGTAGGCCCGATGGCGCTGCCCGGTCGCAATCCAGCGCAACTGGCGCCAGTCAGTGGTGTCCTTGGGCGGGCCAGGCGGAGTGGTTACGATGTAGTTCTGCCACTGGTGGTCGGGCATTTGCCAGCGCAAAGCCACCGAACCTTGGCGCCAGAGATGCAAGGTCATGGCCCCCTCCGCTCCACCTCGGGAGCGAAAAAAGACGAAGTCCTCGGGTCCGGCTGAGACGAAGCGAAACGTGATCGCTACCTCAAAATCGTCGTAGGCCCCCGGCGCAACCAGGAGCGGGTGATTTTGCCCGTCGTTGGGTTGTGTGATGGACCAGGCGCCAGGGACAGGCTTGCCCCCGATGGGGCTACCCAGGCGCCATCCTGTGACGCAGGAACCGGAGAAGTCGGCCCTGGAGATGAGAGCCGGCCCCCTGCCGTTCAGCGCGCGCAGGTCATAGCCGGTGCCGCAGTACGAGCAGGTTACCAGGCCACTCGGGCTGACCCGACCCTCAAGGTGAGAGCCACACTCTCGGCATTTTACAGTCGCGGCGGAATCCATCGGCGCTGGTTCGCCGCCGGGAAGCCGCTTCCTCGGGTAGGATTTGGCGCGGTCTTCAACCCGTTCGTAGACTTTGACCGCCCCTTGCGGGACTTGGGGAGGACCGGGCCAATTTGTGTAGATTCGTCTTTGGGGCGGCCGTCTCAGGTTGGGAGGCCAGGCTGGACTGCTTTCCCTGGACTTGGTTCAGGGCTTGCAGATGTCGCAGGGACGGTGGTCGGAAGCGGCTTCCTCGCGGCGAGCATAGTGGATCCGGTTTTTCGGTTTGATGTCGGCCGCCTCGACGCAGTCGGGCCTGTGGAACAGATTGCTTCTTCGGCTAGCGACGTAGTTCAGGGGGGACTGCCCGCACCCTGATGACGACAGGCTCAAAGTCAGCATCAACAGCACCAATCCTATTTTCATCGTCATAGACTACGACAATCGAGGCAAAGTGCCTACTTCCGGCGGGCTGGCTTGGGCCAAATCAGCGTCTTGTGAATGCGTTCTTCAACTCCACCGTGACGACAGACGACAGTCAGGCCGTTGAGAAAGAGCAATCTGATTGGCCCCGCCCGATCTGACGATGCAGTCCAACTGAAGCCGCTTTTGCGGCCCCATCTTCTTGGGTCTATCCGATTTCTGTCAGTGGCCCTCTTCAGGATTGTGTAAGGGGTGGGCTCTAGAATAAATCTATGATCACCTTGCCGACTCACACTTATACCGCCAACCATGAGAAGGCATTCCGCGTCCGAGACAATGTTCAGAACATGGCCAACAGACTGCTGCAGCTTGACTACAAGGATTCCGTCGACACCGATCCGAGAGACAAGGTCGTAAGCACAGAGCGTTGGTACGGTGTCTCTGTGGACGGCCACAGCGAATTGGCTGATTTTGCTATTCGGGGCACAGTCAACGAGAGCGAATCAGGCCAGACATCAGCCGAAGTCCAGGTCCTTCAGTTCAACGATACAGCCACTTTCTCCCATGGACCCAAGTCACTTCTTGACGAAAAAGGCAACACCATCGCGGTTGGCCATGAGTATAAAATTGACGCTCCTGGCGGCACCCAGACCGCTTTCTTCAACGACAAAACAGGAACCATTACCTTTCAGGATGAGCCCGTCCGCATGGCGGCCTGGTAGCCCCCCTCGCACTGGGATCTGGGGCCTGTCGCGGGAAAGACGCTTCGCTCTGTCCAGCGCTAGCGCCGATACTGATTGCACTCGGCCGGGCGCCATCGACCGTCGCGATTCAAAGGCCAGGCTCGTAGCCCTACGGGTTAAAGTGTGCGAGTTAGGCGGGGTCGAGCAGCAAGGGGGCGGGGTGGAAGCGACCGGTCTGGTTAGAAGTTTCCGATCAGGGGCGGGACCACTCCACAAACTGGGATTCTCGGACCGGTACGGGATGGTCTGGAAAGTGCTGGTGGGCCCACTGGCTCCAGGCGGGGATCTCGGTGCCGGCGGCGGCCAGCAGGGGAAAGACGGACTCGGGGGGGGCCTGGGCGTTGACTTTGCCCTGATGCAGCCAGACGGCGTGTTGAGCCAGTTCACCCACCTCTTCCAGGTCGTGGGAGATGATCACCAGGGTGGTGCCCCCCTGCTGTAATTCGCGCAAGAGTTTCCAGACGAGTTGGCGGTGGTGCTGGTCGAGGCCGGCGGTGGGTTCGTCCAGCACCAGAGTCTGAGGGCGGTAAGAAAGCACCGAAGCCAGGGCCAGGCGGCGCTGCTCACCTCCCGACAGTTCGAAAGGGTTGCGCGCGCCAAAAGCTTCCACCGGAAGTCCTACCCGGTGCAGAGCGTCGCGAGTCAGGGGCTCGGTCTCCAGGCCGAAATTGGTGGGGGCATAGGCCGCCTCTTCCCAGACGGTCTCCTGGAAGAATTGGGACTCGGGCTGCTGAAAGAGCATGCCGACCCGCTGGCGCAAGGGCCGGGCGGGGGTAGCCGGGCTGATCCAGTCGCCAAACAGTTGCAGGCGCCCTTGCTGGGGTCGGAGCAGCAAGTTGAGGTGTTGCAGAAGAGTGGATTTGCCACTTCCCGAGCGTCCAATCAGGGCGGTGGTGCAGCCGTCTGGGAGGGTGCAATCCACTCCGCACAGGGCGGGGTGGCTCAAAGGGGTTCCCGCGCAGTAGGTGTGGGCCAACTGATCGCAGCGGGCAAAGTTGGAGGGGGCTGCGGCGGTAGCCGTGGGTAGGTAGTCAAAGGGGCGGCCGGGTTGGGCCCGGGCCAGAGCAGTCTGCAGTCGCAGGGATCCAGGCACGGCCATGGCGAGTGTGCCAAATCGGTCGGGTTCGGCCCAAAGTTGGGCGCCGCTTAGTTCCGTGGCGATGTGGCCTTCGTTTAAGTGGAGCACCCGATCGCAACCTTCCAACTCTTCGCTGCGATGGGTGATCAGCAGAATGCCCACCTGATCGCGCAGTTGACGGAGTAGTGCCAGGAGGTCTTTGCGGGCCAGGGGGTCGAGCATGCTGGTGGGCTCATCCAGGAGGAGGTAGCGGGGGCGACCGGCCAGCACGGCGGCCAGTGCCAGGCGTTGCTTTTGTCCCGCCGACAGGGAATGCGATTGCCAACTGCGGCGCTCCCACAGTCCTACCTGGGTCAGAGCCCATTCCACCCGTTGGCAGAGTTCGGAGTGGGGTAGGCCCAGTTGGCCGGGTCCAAAGGCCACCTCTTCGTCGACCGTGTTGGCCACCAACTGGCTTTCGGGATTTTGAAAGACCAGACCCAGATGTCGGCGGCAGGCGGCCAGAAAGTTGGGGGAGTCAGACGAGCATCCGTCCAGACAGATCTGGCCCGACTCGGGTGCCAACAGGCCGCTGAGCAGTCGCAAGAGGGTGCTTTTGCCGCTGCCATTGCCGCCCACCAGAGCCACCATTTCTCCGGGCGCCAGCGACAGATTGAGCCCGCGGAGCACCGGGGGGTAGCTGAGATTGTTTGCCTCTAACATAGAAAAAAACCACCCGGAGGTGGTTTCTTGCTTTCTGAGTCGGGGTGTCCTACGACATCAACTCGATCAGCACCATAGGAGCCCCGTCGCCCTTGCGAGGATAGAGCTTGACCATGCGGGTATAACCGCCATTTCGCTCCGAGTCGCCTCCCTTGGAGTACCGCGTGGCGATCTGGTCGAACAAACCTTGAGCGGCGTCACGATCCGGGCGTGCCGGTCGACCCTGAGCGTGGGTTCGCGGGGCGCCCGCGATGTCGCGGAACACCTGCCGCTTGGCAGCCAACTTTACGCCGGGATCGGTGGCCTCGTGAGCCTTGCGGGCCCACGTGATCAAGTTCTCCACAAAGCGCGAAAGCTCTTTGCCCCGAACTTCGGTGGTGGTGATGCGCTGGTGGGTCAAGAGTGACTTGGCCAGGTTGCGCAGCATGCTGATACGGTGGGCAGTTTGACGGCCCAATCTACGGGATCGAACGCGGTGTCTCATCGTTTCTCCAAAAGTCCTTCGCCCAGGTTAGTCCGGAGTGCTGGGTTGCAACGACAACCCGCGCTCCGTCAGTTTGTCTTTGATCTCATCGAGAGACTTCTGGCCGAAGTTCTTCAGCTTCATAATGTCGTCTTCAGAGTAGGTGAGCAACTCGCCCAAGGTGCGGATACCCGCACGCTTCAGGCAGTTCAGCGAACGAACCGAGAGTTGCAGATCCTCAATGGGGGTATCGAGCACTTCGGACTCGGGACCCCCGATGGGGATCTCCGGCCGAGTGACCGGCTCCATATTGCTAAACAGGCTCAGCTTGCGCTGCATAATGGCGGCCGCCTGCGAAATCGCTTCGTAGGGCTTGAGGCTGCCATCGGTGTGGACGTCCATCACCAGGCGGTCAAAGTCGGTGCGCTGGCCCACGCGGGTGTCTTCGACCACGTAGTTCACCTTGAGCACGGGGCTGAAGATGGAGTCGATGGGGATGATGCCGATGACCTGCTCCTGGTTGGTCTGCTTCTCGGCCGGAACGTAGCCCTGGCCTTTGGCGATATACAGGTCCATACCCAGACGCGCACCCTTTTCGAGGTGAGCGATGACCAGGTCGGGGTTGAGAACCTCGACCTCAGGGTCCAACTGGATGTCGGCGGCGGTGACCACGCCCGGACCTTGAGCCTCAAGACGCAGCAACTTGCGCTTCTCGGTGAAGAGGCGCAAATTGAGCTTCTTCAAATTGAGAATCATCTCGGTGGTGTCTTCTTGAACCCCGGTCAGGGTGGAGAACTCGTGCAGCACTCCGTCGATACGTACATGCGTAGTGGCGGCGCCGGTCAGGGCCGACAGCAGAATGCGACGCAACGCATTTCCGATGGTGATCCCGAAGCCTCGCTCGAGGGGCTCGATCGAGAATTTGGTGTCGCTGATCGAAGTGACCCGAGGATCAGCACTCTCTTCGTAGGGTTGGGCGGATTGCAGCAAGGCATCCAACATAGATGAAACTCCTTATGGTTACGGCCTCTACTAAGGTGCGATGGACCCCCGCAGGGGTCCTCGCCTCAGACCGAATTCGATGTCAAGATTACTTGGAGTAGAACTCGACGATCAGTTGCTCGGTAACTTGAGTGTCTATTTCCGCACGAGACGGAAGCGAAACAACTTTTCCTTCGGGTTTTTCGGGGCTCAACTCCAGCCAGCCCGGCACGCTCCGCATGCGGGTCCGTTCCAGGTTCTCCACAATAAAGGGATTGGCCACGTGGCGCTCGGTGACCGACACCGTCATGCCTGGCTTGACCAGGAACGAGGGGATGTCGAGCTTCTTGCCGTCCACGAAGATGTTGCCGTGAGCCACCAGCTGGCGAGCAGCCGAGCGCGAGGCAGCAAAGCCGAGGCGATGCACCACGTTGTCCAGGCGACGCTCGAGCAGGCGCAAGAACAGATCGCCGGTCACGCCCTGGGCGCGGTCGGCCTTGGTGAAGTAGCTGCGGAATTGCTTCTCGCTCACACCATAGATCTTGCGCATCTTCTGCTTTTCGCGCAGTTGGATGCCGTATTGGGACAGTTTGCGCTGCTTACCCGGTCCGTGTTGTCCCGGCGGGTAGTTGCGACGCTCGATGGCGCACTTGTTGGTCAAGCAACGCTCACCTTTGAGGAATAATTTGACAGCTTCACGCCGGCACAATCTACATACCGGTCCAGTATAACGAGCCACCGCGGTGACCTCCTAATCGATTCTTCTATGGAAAACTAGACGCGGCGACGCTTGGGAGGGCGGCAGCCGTTGTGGGGGATAGGGGTTACGTCGCGGATAAGGCTGATCTCCATACCGGCGGCCTGAAGGCTGCGAATGGCGGCCTCACGACCGGAGCCGGGACCCTTGACGAAAACCTCGAGGAAGCGCACACCGTGCTCTGCGGCCAGTTTAGCGGCCTGCTCGGCAGCCACACCAGCGGCGAATGGGGTGCTCTTGCGCGAACCCTTGAAACCCTGGCCACCGGCCGAGGCCCAAGAGATGGCGTTACCCTGCGGATCGCTGATGGTGACAATCGTGTTGTTAAACGACGACTGAATATGAGCGATACCACGTGGGGTGTTCTTGAGGACTTTCTTGCGTCCACGGACTTGCTTTTTTGATTTAGCCATTTCAGCTCTCCTTGCTCGCTTACCCTAATTACTTACTCTTCTTGCGTCCAACGGTACGTTTCGGACCTTTGCGGGTGCGAGCGTTGGTCTTGGTGCGCTGACCGCGGACCGGCAGGCTGCGACGGTGGCGGATGCCACGATAGCAGTTGATCTCGATCAGTCGCTTGATGTTTTGAGTGATGTCGCGGCGCAGGTCGCCTTCGACCTTGACGTGCTTGTCGATGTACTCACGGAGTTTACCGACCTCTTCTTCCGTCAGGGCGCGCACGCGCGTAGAGGCATTGACTCCAGTGGAGTCAAGGATTTTCTTTGAGGTGGTTCGACCAATGCCAAAGATATAAGTCAGACCGATTTCGATCCGCTTGTCTCGGGGCAGGTCCACTCCAGAAATACGGGCCACGTTGTTTCTCCTCTTAGCCTTGAATCTGCTTGTGTTTTGCTACCACGCAAATGACGCGGACTCGACCTTTGCGTACGATGATCTGGCACTTTTCACAGCGCTTTTTCACAGAAGGCTTAACTTTCATTATGTTTCTAGCTCCTCAACTACGCTGACAGGTGAGCATTACGCCTTGCCAACGATACGTCCACGACCTTTGTGATACGGTGAAAGTTCGATCCTCACCCGATCTCCGGGGAGTAACCGCACCAGCTCACTGCGTGCCTCGGCTGAAAAATGAGCCAGAACTTCCGCGCCGTACTCGGTCTTCAGTCGCACCAAAGCGTTGGGCAGTATTTCTACTACCGTGGCTAGGGCGGACCTGGGTTGATTCTGGGTCACGTTCGATTCAGCGATTCCTTCGCAGATCGGCGCCAAAGCGGTAGCCCGCCTAAAGCGCTTCGGTATATTAAGGAATTATTCTCCGTTCGTCAAGATCATGGGACCGTTATTTGTGATCGCCACCGTATGTTCGTAGTGAGCCGAGTAACCTTTGTCTTTGGTGACGATGGTCCAGCCGTCTCTTTTCTGATGAACTTCGTAAGTTCCGGTGTTGACCATGGGCTCGATGGCGATCACCATGCCCGTCTCCAGTTTGGCTCCCCGATCCTTGGATACGTAGTTGGGGACCTGCGGTTCTTCGTGCAGTTCCTTGCCCACGCCGTGCCCCACCAGGTCGCGCACGATGGAGAATCCGTGACTTTCCACGTGCTCTTGCACGGCTCGCGAAATGTCCTGGACGTAGTTTCCGGCGCGAGCCTGCCCGATACCCAGATAGAGCGACTCCTCGGTGACTTTGAGCAACTTCTCGATATTGGGCTCAATGCTGCCCACGGCGATGGTGGTGGCCGAGTCGGCGATCAGACCCTGCCACACAAAGCCGCAGTCCACGCTGACAATGTCGCCCGACTTGAGGCGGCGATTGTTGGGGATGCCGTGGACCACCTCTTCGTTGACCGAGACGCACAGGGTGGCCGGGAAACCGCGATAGCCCTTGAAGGCCGGACGGCCCCCTTTGGAGACGATGTAGTCGTAGGCCAGTTGGTCCAGGTCTTTGGTGCGCACGCGCTCGGCGGTGGCTTCTCGCACCAACTGGAGGCATTCTTTGAGCATCCTGCCGGCCTCGCGAATGATTTCGATCTCGTTGGCCGTTTTCAGGATGATTCCGGTCTTGCTTTTGCTCATGCGGCCACCTTTGCCAGGGCCGAAAGTATGGCCTGGGTGATAGAGTTGACTTCACCCTCGGCGCTGATCTCTTTGAGCAGCGGGGTGCGCCGATAGTATTCCACCACCGGTTCGGTTTGGCGGTGATAGACCGTCAGTCGGTTGCGGATGGAGTTCTCGGTGTCGTCGGCTCGCTGGATCAAGGGCGCCCCATCCACATCGCAACAGTCCTCGGTCTTGGGGGCGTTGTAGAGCAGGTGATAGGTGCGGGTGCATTCCGAGCAGACTCGCCGAAAACTGAGCCGGGTCACGATCTCCTCGTCGGGCATGATCAGCTGGACCACCGCGGTGAGTGGCTTTGCCAGTCTTTCCAGCAAGGCGTGGGTGGCCTCGGCCTGAACCTGGGAGCGGGGAAATCCGTCCAGGATAAAACCCTGGCGACAGTCCATCTGTTGCAGGCGCATCTCGACCAGTCCCAAAATCATGGAGTCGGAGACAAGATTGCCGGCCGCCAGGCAGTCTTTGATCTGCCGGCCGATGGTGGTGGACAGTTTGACTTCCTGGCGCAGCATGTCGCCGGTAGAAATATGGGGAATGTGATAGTGGGCGGCCAGGATAGATGCCTGGGTCCCTTTGCCGGCCCCGGGGGGGCCTATCAATACCATTCTCACGAACCAGGTCCCCGTTCAGAAAACTCCGCCCGCCCTTTTTTGAAGGGCGGGCGGAACATTACTGCATCAGTTGCGTTGCAGTTGAGTTGTTATTTCATGAATCCCTGATAGTTTCGCAACACCATGCGAGCCTGAATCTGATTCATCGTGTCCAAAGCCACACCTACGATAATGAGCAGCGAGGTGGAGCCCAGGTAGAAACTGGTCACGTTGGTCATCTTCATGATGAACGTGGGCAGGATGGCCAGCAAGGCCAGGAAGACGCCTGATACCAGGTTGAGACGATTGAGCAGGCGGCCCAGGTATTCGGCGGTGGCTCGGCCCGGGCGAATGCCAGGGATGAAACCGCCTTGCTTCTTCAGGTTGTCGGCGATGTCTTCAGGGCTGAAGGCGATCGAAGAGTAGAAGTAGGTGAAGAACATGACCATTCCGGCGTAAGCCACGTTGTAGAACGGGTTCAGCGGGTCCAGGAAAGCCTGCACATACTCTTTGAAGGTCACCGTCCAGGGTGGCGCCGAGGGGGGAATCATGCCTACCAGCGTGTTGGGCAGGTACATCAAGGACACGGCGAAGATGATGGAAATCACGCCCGCGTTGTTGACCTTGACCGGAATAAAGGTGGACTGGCCACCCATGATGCGGTTGCCCACCTGGCGCTTGGGAAACTGGATAGGAACTTTACGCACGGCCAGGGTCATCACAATGATCGAGACCACGATGCCCAGGCTCATCAGGAAGAAGACGATCAAGCCCAGCGCCTGACGGGCGCCGCCGGCCTGAGTGGCCTGCAGGGTCTGCATCAGGTAGGTGGGGTAGGACATCACGATGCCGGCGAAGATGAGCAGGGATACGCCACTGCCCAGGGACTTCTCCGACATGGTCTCGCCCAGCCAGATCATAAAGCAGGTGCCGGCCATCAGGGTCAGCACCAGGCCGCCCAGAAAGATGGGGTGCTTGCTGACAAAGACGGGTTCCTTGAAACTGGCCAGCGAGGTGGTCATCACCGTCGACTGCACAAAGGACAGCGTAATGGTAAGCCAGCGCGTGTACTTCACAATCTGTCGGCGACCGATGTCGCCACCTTCGCGTTGCATGTCCTTGAGCTGCGGGGAGACTACCGTCAACAGTTGCATAATAATGCTGGCGTTGATGTAGGGGGTGATACCCAGAGCCACAATGGAGAACTTGTTGAGGGCGTTACCGGTGAACATTCCCAACAATTGGAAGAGTTCGCCCTGACGCAGCAAGGCTTCCCAGACAGGGCGGTTGATGCCCGGGATGGGGATATGCACGGCGATGGCAAAAATGAAGAAACCGATAAACAGCCAGGATATGCGACTGCGCAAATCCCGGCTGTTCATCGCTTCAGCGATAGCCTCTTTGGGGGTCGACACTAGATGACCTCGACTTTCCCCCCGGCCTTTTCGATTGCCTCACGGGCCGAGGCGGTGGTGGCGTGCAGTTGAACCGTGAGTTTCTTGCTCAAAGTTCCCGTACCCAGCACCTTGATGGGTTGGCGCAAATGGCGCACGAAGCCCTTTTCCCTCAATGCCTCAGGAGTAACCGTCGAATCGGCATCAAATTGTTCTAATTGCTTCAAATTGACTTCCACGTATTCGGTGCGGAAATGGTTCTTGAAGCCACGGTATTTGGGCAACTGGCGATACCACGGGGTTTGACCGCCCTCGAAGCCGGGTTTGGTGCCGCCCGAGCGGGAGCGCTGGCCCTTGTGACCGCGGGTGGCCTGGGCGCCCAGTTTGCCGCCGCGACCCACGCGACGGCAATCCTTGCGGGCGCCCGGGTTGGAGCGAAGCTGATTGGGTTGCATGATGAACTCCTTTGACTTGACTAGTTATAAGATGGCACGGCGGCGTGCTGGGTTTCCTGGATCACGGCAGCGACTTTTTTGCCTACCAGCTCTTCGACGGTCTTACCACGGCGGGCAGCCACGTCTTCGGCCTTGAGCAGCTCACTGAGACCCTTGACCACCGTGTAAACCACGTTGGTGGGGTTTTTGGAGCCCAAAGTCTTGGTGAGAATGTCCTTGATGCCGGCCAGCTCTACCACAGCGCGGACGGCACCACCGGCGATAACGCCCGTGCCGGCCGAAGCCGGTTTCATCATCACTTTGGTGGCGCCAAATTCGGCGGTGTGAGCGTGGGGAATCGTGTGACGCACCATGGGCACGCGGATCAAGTTTTTCTTGGCGTCTTCGTTGGCTTTGCGGATGGCTTCGGGGACTTCGCCCGCTTTGCCCAGGCCAACGCCGACGTGACCATTTTGGTCACCCACCACCACCAGGGCGGAGAAGGCAAAGCGTTTGCCGCCTTTGACCACCTTGGACACGCGGTTGATGCGAACCAAATGTTCTTTCAGGTCCAGATTGTCTGGATCGATGTGTCTTCCCATGATGTCCTCCTAGAATTCCAGACCCTTGCTGCGGGCAGCCTCGGCCAGAGCGGCCACTCGACCGTGATACTTGTAACCACCGCGGTCAAAGACGACCTGGGTGATGCCCTTTTCGGTGCTGCGTAGACCGATCAACTCACCCACCTTGACGGCCTTCTCTTTAAGCGACAATTTCTGTCCCTTGAGAGAGGGGTCGAGGCTGCTGGCGGCGGCCAGCGTGTTGCCCACGCTGTCGTCGATGATCTGCACGTAGACGTGATTGAGGCTGCGATAGACCACCAGGCGGGGCCGCTCGGTTGAACCCGAGAGGCGCTTGCGCACGCGCAGGTGGCGCTGTGTGCGCGTTACGTTGCGTGAAACTTTCTTGATCACGGTTATTTACCGGCCTTTCCGGCTTTACCCATTTTGCGCTGGATCTTTTCGCCGATGTAGCGGACGCCCTTACCCTTGTAAGGCTCCGGAGGACGCAGTTCGCGCAGATTGGCGGCCACCTGGCCGACTTTCTGACGATCCACACCACGCACATGGATAAAGTTGGTCTTGGCGCGATTGTCGGCCTCAACGTCCATGGTGATGTCGGGAATTTCTGCGATATCGATGGGGTGCGAGTAGCCCAGTTGAAGCTGGATACCCTTGCCCTGTTGGACGGCACGGTAGCCAACCCCGATGATCTCCAACGACTTGGTGAAGCCCGTAGACACGCCAGTGACGGCGTTGGACAACAACGTTCGGCTGAGACCGTGGGCTGACTTCAGGGCACGGTTCTGATGATCCGGATTTTCCAGGACCAGGTTGGACCCATCCACCGAAACTTTCAGTTCCGGATGGATGTGGTGGGCCATTTCGCCCTTGGGGCCCTTGACCGTAACTTTACCGTCGTTGACGGTTACCGTGACGCCCTTGGGTATTTCAATAGGTTTTTTGCCAATTCGTGACATTGCCCGCTCCTCGCTACCACACGTAGGCCAGGACTTCGCCACCTACACCCTGTTTGCGAGCCTTGCGGCCGGACATAACGCCCTTTGGGGTGGATAGGATGACGACGCCCATGCCGCCGTAAATGTTGGGGATCTCTTCTTTGCCTACGTAGCGACGCAGGCCCGGCTTGCTGACGCGGGTGATGCCATTGATCACTCGGTCGCGCTCGGTGCTGTATTTCATCTGGATGCGCAGCACACCCTGAACTCCAGCTTGAATCATCTGATAATCCTTGATGAAGCCTTCGCGCTTAAGCACTTTGGCAATGCGCTCCTTCATCTTGGAGGCGGGCACGTCGACCTGCTCGTGAAGAGACTTGTTGGCGTTGCGCACCCGGGTCAGCATATCTGCAATGGGGTCTGTGGTCGGCATGGTCGACTCTCCTTACTGAGTCCGGATGGGGCAGCCCAGGAGTTTGAGAAACTCCGAGGCCTCTTCATCCGTGTTGGCGGTGGTCACGATGTTGATGTCCATCCCGCGGACTTTTTCCACCTTGTCGTATTGAATTTCCGGGAAAATGGTCTGCTCTTTGAGGCCGATGGCATAGTTGCCACGACCGTCGAACGACTTGGGTGGCAGACCACGGAAGTCGCGGATACGCGGCAGCACCACCGAAAACAGCTTGTCTAAGAAAGCCCACATGCGACTGGCGCGCAAGGTAACCTTGGTGCCGATCTTGACGCCTTCACGCAGTTTGAAGTTGGAGATGGAGTTACGCGCTTTGGTTACCACCGGGCGTTGGCCGGCGATGTGACCGAGTTCGGCGTAGGCCATATCGAGCAACTTGGGGTTGCCGATGGCTTCACCAACACCGATGTTGATGACCACCTTCTCGAGGCGGGGCACCTGCATCACGTTTTTATAGTTGAACTTTTCCTTGAGAGCCGGAACGATTTCGCTGCGGTATTTCTCTTTCAGGCGAAGGGGAATCTTTTTGAAAGGCTCGTGAGTGGTGGGACCACCCAGGTCGATGGGACCCTTGGAACGACCCTTCTGTTCGGGTTTCTTGACAGCCATTTACTTCCTCCCGCCGGAACGTCTTTGTGCTCCGGCATTTGCGGCATAATCCTATAGGGTTTCCGGGGCGAGAGAGACGATTTTCATGAAATCGCGCTCGCGCAGTTCGCGGGCTACCGGTCCGAAGATGCGGGTGCCGCGCGGGTTGCGGTCTTCACGAATGATGACCGCGGCGTTGTCGTCAAAGCCGATGTAGGAGCCGTCATTGCGGCGCACACGAGTTTTGGTGCGGACAACCACAGCCTTGACCACGTCGCCTTTTTTGACGGCGCCACCGGGGGTGGCAGTCTTGACGGCGGCGACAATGATGTCGCCCACGCCTGCATATTTACGCGTGGAGCCGCCCAGCACTCGAATGCAGAGCAGTTCTTTGGCGCCCGAGTTATCGGCGACGCGGAGTCGACTTTCTTGTTGAATCATGTCTCTCTCCTAGCGAGCCTTCTCGAGGATAATCTGGATCCGCCAACGCTTGTCACGCGAAATAGGACGGGTTTCCGCAATGCGCACCACGTCGCCTACGCCACAAGAGTTGTCCTCGTCGTGAGCCTTGTACTTGGTGGTACGCTTGATGATCTTCTTGTAGAGCGGATGGGGGAACTGACGGGTGACAGCCACCACTACGGTCTTGTCCATCTTGTCGCTCACCACTACACCCACACGGGTCTTGCGACGGCCGCGGGTTTCGGTTGTTTGCTCTTCACTCATTGGTGAGCTCCTTTTCGCGCAGAATCGTGTGGATACGAGCGATTTCTTTTTTGACGCGGTGGACTTCGGCATTGTTGTTGGAGCCGCCAGTGGCCAGCATAAAGCGGAGATTAAACAGCTCTTGCTTGGTCTGGATCAACTCGTCCCGCAGTTGGCCCTTGTCCTTGCTGCGCAAGTTCTTTTTGAAGTCGTTCAGTTTCATGACTGGTCACCTCCTAGTTCTTCACGAACCATGAAGCGCGTCTTCATAGGCAGTTTGTTAGCAGCCAGGCGCATGGCCTCGCGCGCGGCTTCCTCGGAAACGCCCGCGATTTCAAACATGATGCGGCCGGGTCGAATGACGGCTACCCAGAATTCCGGAGAACCCTTGCCGGAACCCATTCGAGTTTCGGCTGGCTTCTTGGTCACGGACTTGTCGGGGAAGACACGAATCCATACCTTACCGCCACGTTTGATGTAGCGGGTCATTGCGATACGAGCGGCTTCGATTTGGCGGGCGGTCAGCCAGCACGGCTCCATCGACTGGAGGGCGAACTGACCGAAGAAAACCGTGCTGCCACGGTGTGACTTGCCTTTCATACGGCCGCGATGAACTTTGCGATGTTTTACTCGCTTGGGGCTTAGCATGGGTCCTCCTAGAGAGTCTCAGCGGGGGTTTCGGCCCGTTGGGGCAGAATCTCGCCGCGATACACCCAGACTTTAACGCCGATGCGGCCGGCCGGAGTGCGTGCTTCATGTAGTGAATAGTCGATGTCGGCGCGCAGCGTGTGCAGCGGCACCTTGCCCTGGTGATTACGCTCGGTGCGGGCGATTTCGGCGCCACCTAAGCGGCCGGAGATCTGAACCTTGACGCCTTTAGCACCGGCCTTCATGGTTCTGCTCATCGACTGCTTCATGGCGCGGCGGAAGGCCACGCGTTTCTCCAGCGCTTCGCAGATGTTCTGGGCGACCAGTTCGGCATCTAGCTCAGGCTGCTTGATCTCTTTGACGGAGATCTTGATGGGCTTTTGCGTCAGCTTTTCCAGCTTCTTGCGCAGGTCTTCGATGCCCGATCCGCGCTTGCCGATCACCAGACCGGGTTTGCCGGTGTTGATGATGACATGCACTTTGTTGGCTCGCTCGATTTCGATGCGCGAGATGCTGGCGTGTCTGTACTGAGCCAGCACAAATTTGCGGATTTGGAAGTCCTCGCGAATCCATTCGGCCAGGTTTTTCTCCTGGAACCAGCGAGAATCCCAACCACGGATGATACCCAGACGAAGTCCGATTGGATGAATCTTCTGACCCATATTAGATGCCCTCCTGACGTTGACGCACGACTACAGTGATGTGACTTCCGTACTTGAGCACGGGAGTGGCGCGGCCGCGCGATTTGGGCAGATAGCGCTTGAACATGGGACCCTGGTCTACGTAGAGTTGAGAGATCACCAACTTTTCAGTTGCCAACTCGTGGTTGTTCTCCGCGTTGGCAATCGCCGACTTGAGAACTTTGTTGAGCGTGCGCGCGGCGCGCTTGTTGGTGAATTCAAGCAGGTGAACGGCTTCGCTGGCCTTCTTGCCGCGAACCATATCGGCCACCAGACGCAGCTTGCGCGGCGCCGTGCGGATCCATTTGGCTACGGCCCGAACTTCGGGACCTTCAAAGACAGGCAAAGCTTTGCGCGGGCGAGCCTTAGACTTCGGTTTCTTTACGATGGGATCTTCCTGAGCCACGGCTGCTACTACCTCTTGCCTTTCTTCTCGGCTTTGCCGCCGGAATGGCCTCGATAGAGACGGGTGGGAGCGAACTCGCCGAGCTTGTGACCTACCATCTGTTCATTGACGTAGATCGGCACGTGCTTGCGTCCATCGTGAACGGCCAACGTGTGCTCAACCATCTCGGGGGTGATGGTGGCGGCACGCGACCAGGTCTTGATGACCTTCTTTTCTTTCTTGGCGTTCATAGCATCGATTTTCTTTTGCAGAACATAGTCGATGTACGGGCCTTTTTTAACGGAACGAGACACGGTTCAACCTCCTACTTTTTCCGCCGACGCACGATCAACGCGTCACTGGCCTTCTTTTTGCGGGTCTTGTAACCCAGTGCGGGCTTACCCCAGGGAGTGCAACTGGCACGGCCCGGAGTAGAGCGAGCTTCACCACCACCGTGGGGGTGATCGCAGGGGTTGGTGGCCACACCGCGGATACGGGGACGAATGCCCCGCCAGCGTGAGCGCCCGGCCTTGCCGCCGCTGATGTTTTCGTTGTCAAGATTGCCCACCTGACCGATGGTGGCGCGGCAATCGTGAGAGACCTGACGCACTTCGCCAGAAGGCAGACGCAGCAGAGCTTTGTTGCCGTCTTTGGCCATCAATTGAGCGGATGCACCGGCTGCGCGCACCATCTGGGCGCCGCGGCCGGGGTAGAGCTCGATGTTGTGGAGCAAGGTGCCGACAGGGATCTTGCGGACCGGCAAGTTGTTGCCGGTTTTGATGTCGGCCTCCTCGCCAGAGTGGACGGCATCGCCCACTTTCATTCCTTCGGCCGCCAGGATGTAGCGCTTGTCGCCATCTGCGTAATGAATCAGGGCGATGAACGCGGTGCGGTTGGGATCATACTCGATGGTGGCGACCTTGCCGGGGACTCCGTCTTTCGTGCGCTTCCAATCGATAATTCGGTAGTGACGACGGTGTCCGCCGCCACGATGGCGGGCTGTGACGCGTCCCTGAGAGTTGCGGCCGGCAGTTTTCTTTACCGTGGTGAGCAGGCTGCGCTCCGGTTCCGAAGTGGTAATTTCGGCAAACGTGGCCACGCTCATGAAGCGTCGTCCGGGACTGGTCGGTTTATAATTCCTTGTTGCCATCTTGGAGTTCCTTTCTGTCCTCGGGCGTGGCCCTGTCAGGACTTGCGTAGTGGGTTGTCTTTAGACCTCAAACAAGGGGCGGTTGTCGATTTGAATCTGATGCCCCTCGGCGAGAGTTACCACGGCCCGCTTGCGTTCCGAGGTAGTGCCCACCACTTTACCGCGGCGTTTCACTTTGCCGGGCAGAATGCTGGTAGTGACTTTGGTCACCTTCACCTTGAAGATGTCCTGGATGGCATTGCGAATCTCGATCTTGTTGGCGCGCAAGTTCACTTCGAAGGTGTACTTGTTTTCGGCCGACAGATTCATCGATTGTTCCGTCACGATCGGCTTGCGGATGATGTCATGGGCAGTCATCCACTTGAGATCGGCGACGCTGGATACGGGTTTTGCAGGGCGGCTCACGAGAGAACTTCCTCCAATTTCTTGATGGCGTCCTTGGTGGCCAGGATGCGCTTGCTGTTGACGATGTGGACGACATTGACGAGGTCGGCCACAATCACTTCCACACCGGGGATGTTAGCGGCTGACTTCATGACCACTTTGTCCTGACTTCCGATGAGGATCAGGGTGTGGGAAGTGCTGACCGAGTGGTCATCCTGGGTGAGTTGCTTGAGCATCTCGACAATGGGCCTGGTCTTGTAGCCGTCCAGCTTCACTTCGCTGAGGGCGGTGAAGTTGGATTCGCGAACGCGTTGGCTGAGGGCCGAGCGCATGGCCGCGTGACGCATGGTCTTGGGCAATACCTGGGTGTATTTGCGGGGGGTGGGGCCAAAGGTGACTCCGCCACCCTTCCAGATAGGGGAGCGTCGGCTGCCGTGACGGGCATTGCCGGTACCTTTTTGACGCCACGGCTTTTTGCCGCCGCCGCGCACTTCGCCCTTACCCTTGGTGTCGTGGGTACCGTGGCGCTTGTTGGCCATCAGTCCTACGTAAATTTGGTGAATCAGAGATTCCTTGTAGTCGGCATTGAAGACGCCGTCTTTGAGTTCGATGTCACCGACGACTTTGCCGGCCATATCAACGAGTGGAAGTTTAGGCATTTGCGTCGTCTCCTTACTTGCGGCCCGACTCGCGGACCGTAACCAGACGACCATTGGGGCCGGGTACGGAGCCTTTGACGAGCAGGAGATTGCGCTCAGCGTCGAGGCGGACTATGGTGAGTCCCAGAGCCGTGACGCGGGCGTTGCCCATTTGACCGGGCTTTTTGCCGCCAGGCAAGCTACCCATCTGGGTGGTGCCGGTGGAGGCAGGACGGCGGTGAACCTTGGAGCCGTGACCGGCCGGGCCGCCGTTGAAGTTGTGACGCTTCATACAGCCCTGGAATCCCTTGCCTTTGGAGGTTCCAATCACATCGACCTTGGTGACGCCGTCGAAGATGTTGACGGTGACCTGGTCACCGAAGGCTTCGAGGTTATCAACTCGCACCTCTTTGAGGTAGCGGAAGATCGGCTTGCCATACTTGCCAAAGTGCTGGCGGCGTGGCTTGGTGACGATCTTCTTGGCGCGGGCTTCGCCGATTTCTTCAAAGCCCAACTGGACGGCCAGATAGCCGTCGTTCTCTTGGGTTTTCCGTTGGATGACCGGACAGGGACCTACCTCCAAAACCGTGACGGGCACGGCGTTGCCGGTGGGGTCGAAGATCTGGGTCATCCCAATCTTCTTACCTAGAATGGCTTTCATATGTTATCCCTCGAAATGACGCATAGGACTGCCAAAGTGCCTAGCGGCGCCAGTGCTACATTTCCCAAAGGTGGGGAACGCGCTTAAGGGGCTGTTCGGTGGACAGCCCCTTTTCTATACCGGCGAGGTTCGCCGGCTTAGTCGGTCCCGCTTGCGCGTATGCCGAGCGACTAATTTATGAGGATTTGGCCCGTCTGTCAACCCTTTGTTCGATTTTTTAAGGTCTTCAGGGTCTTTTCAGGCCGCTTCTGGTAGTTTGGTTACACAATATTACAGAACGTGCCGGTCAGGCCCGTCAGAGGGAGCAGTCATGCAGATTCAATCTTATTCACCTCAGGTCGGTCGGTCTTTGAGCGGCCGCGGGACGGGCTTTCAGCCCGGCAGGCCCGAAGATCTGGTTTCCATCTCGGGTCAGAAGGAAGAGATGTTTGACGGTCAGCTTATGGGCAAGATGCTCGGCGGAATGATCGGAGCCGGCGTTGGTTTTGCGGGCGGGGCCGTGGTTGGCGGTATTGGCGGAACGGCCATCGGCAACTATTTTGGTCATCCCATTCTGGGCGTCACGATTGGCCTGATCGGATGCGGTCTGGCAGGTGCCGCTATAGGCGCTAAAATGGGCGCGGGCGACTAGTTATCGGTTTCCAGGAATTTTCAGGGGCTGAGACTATCCTGCAAGGGTGAATATCGGCGCGCCTCAACGGCAATGGACCTTTCTGCACTATCTCAACGGGGATAACAACCTGCGCGAGTCGGTGACGGCCAATCTGGCCCGTTTGCACGCCGAGGGCAGCTCGGACCAGGTGCAGGTGGTGGCCAGCCTCTATCGCGGCCAGCCTGAGTGGAGCCTTAAGTCTTTGCTGTCCAGGTTGGTGGGTGGGTCGAGCCCTATTGCCAGCGCTACCAATTGGCGTGGCCAAAAGACCTTTGAAGTGCGCCAGCAAGATAGTGCGGCCGAGTCCAGTTCTCCCCTGATTGGCTCAGCAGATCAGACTCGCCCCAGTGATTGGCGTCATCTTCGCGATTTTCTGGTTCAGTCGATGCAGGCCTACCCGGCCCAGAAATACGCTCTTTTTGTGTCGAGTCACGGCGCGGGCGAGGCGGGCCTGCTCAGCGATAGCCGCGGGCAGCGCATGAGTGTGGACGATTTTCGTCATGCCATCCGCGAGGCGGAGGAGGCGACCGGGCAGGAGATTTCTCTGCTGGCTCTGGAGGCCTGTTCTATGGGGCAACCGGCTGTGGTGGATAGGCTTCGAGAGGTCAGCGAATATATTGTGGCTTCGCCCGTGCCGATTACCACCAACCAGGTGGCTCATGAGTCGCTGCTGGCGTTGGCCAAGCAGCACCCCGATTGGTCGGCCGAAGAGATGGCCCGGGCTACTCACGGGGTGTATTCCGCTACCGTCCCCGCCATGCAGCTATATGGCGGTCAGGCCCAATGAGGGGGGACGCGGCGGTCGTCCTGGCTGGGTCGGGTGATGGGCAAGGTCGCCCGCACGAGGGTCGCTGAGGGCGGGTCGGTTACCACTTGCAACGTTCCTCCTAACAGTTTGGTCAGGTCCTGGATGGCCAGCAACTGACCGTTCTTGGCGACGGTGGTCTGGCGGTGGGCCGAGACACTTAAGCCCATTTCGGTGGAGGTTCGGCTCAGGTTGACTTGCAACGACTCGGCATCTTGAAGGAGTAGTCCCACCGCTTCCTGGCAAAGCCGAAAGAGGGTCACTCGGGTTTGGGAGTCGAGGCACAGAGGCTGATCGGCAGGCGTAAAGGTCCAGGGAATGCCATTGAGGCCGCAGTTTTCTTGGAGCAGCCAGTCAATGGCGGCCTCCAGGCCGAGTTCGTCGAGGATGGGCGGGCGTCCGGAAAACTGTGTCCCATCTGCAATAGATCTTGGCTGAGCCGGACCACGATCAGATTTCCGTTAGCAGATCGCGCAACTCGTGGAACTGAAATTCTCGCCTCACGTGAATATAGGGAGCTTTCTGAGTTCGTGCGATCACCAGGTTGCGCTCGGGCAAGACCCAGCATGAAGTATTGAGATACCCTTGCATAGCATATCCTTCTCCCTCGGGCAGAAGCCACCAAAGATATCCGTATTGCGGGTTAAGAGGACACGGGGTTAGCATCTTTTCTATCCAAGCTTGCGAGATCAACTGATGGCCGTTCACCCGCCCGCCATCTAGAATCAACTGTCCGAAGCTCGAGAATTCTTCGATAGTCGTTTGCGCATCAGCATAGAGTTTTCCGTCCGTGCCCTGCGCCGCCAGTCGGGTGTGCTCGAGTCCCATGGGTCCGAACAAGTTTTTCTCGGCAAACTTGGCTATCGACTCACCGGTAGCTGCCTCAAGAATTGGGCAAAGCAACTGAACTCCCTCGTTGCTGTAGCACCACCTGGAATTTGCTTCCCACGACGGAGTCAGGTGGAGAACAAAATCATTGATTCCAGAAGACGCTGACGCCATGGCTAGACCCAACTTCATCTTGTCTAGCCCGGCCGACATGGTCAACAAGGACTTCACGGTTACACTAGATCGTAAGCCGGAGTTCCAGTCGGGAAAGAAATCGCCGACTCGAGCCTCTTCTTTGAGTAAACCCCTTTCAATTGCAATGCCGACCAACAAAGCGGTGATGCTCTTCACGCTAGACATGGTCGCCACAGGCACTTTATAGTATTTTGACTTCCAACTCGCAACTGGTCGGCCGTTTTGAATGATTATCACGCTGTCAGCGCCGGTGTCCCTACAATAATCAATAATCCGGTCCAGTTTGACGTGGTCGCTGGTCGGTTGCTCACCACACTCTAATGTCTCTGTCGACTTTAGAGCAAATGGGGACAGTTCTGAGGCCTCCTTGTCGTCCAGACGTCGCAACTCGATCATTTGTGAGACGACTTCCGGCTGATTCTTGCCCCGCAGCTTTGCCTCTTCCACGAAATCGCAGTAGGCTGCTTGGGCGCTTCCGCCTTTGCCCTGCCTACCTAAGGCTGCGTAAAGATGCAAAAGCACATTCAATCGGTAGAATTGTAGGCGGTGGACAGGAGCGGTCAGAATGACTCGGGCTTGTGCTTCAGCCTCCCGGTAGTGCCCCTCGGAATTCAGGCGACGCAACTCCCAACACTGACCGGAGAGGTCCACTACCCCTTCATCTGCCAGACCCACTCGCCAGAGCATCGACAGGAAAAGTATAGCGGTTGCGACTTTCAGAGTGAACTTCAAGGTTGACCTCCTACGAACGGCATTTCACGACGATCCTCTTGGAGAAGGTCACTGCAAGCGAGCACTAGACTAGCCCACCGCAACCCGTCTAGAGCCATTTCGAAGGCCAGCGTTCTAAGCCGGTCATCGGACGTCTCGCGAAATACTCGAATTAAGGCATAAAGTCTGCCTGCCAAGCCACAGCATAAGTCGGTTCCAGGTTGAGTGTCGAGCACGATTGAGTTGGCGGCACGCCTGGCCAACACATTCTCTCCGGGTTCTTGAAAAGCAAACGGAAGCCCCTTGAGAGGCTTCCGCATTGACTCGGAATCGCTGTGGTTTAGCCCTTGATTTCGATGTCAACGCCAGCAGGGAGGTCTACCTTCATCAATTGCTCGATGGTCTTTTGCTGGGGATCGAAGTAGATATCGATGAGGCGCTTGTGGGTGCGCACCTCAAAGTGCTCACGGGACTTCTTGTCTACGTGGGGAGAGCGCAACACGCAGTAGCGATTCTTTTCGGTAGGTAGGGGCACTGGACCCGAGATATTGGCGCCCGTTTGGCGGGCAATCTGCACGATTTTCTCGGACGACTCGTCGAGAATCACGTGATCATAAGCCTTCAGCTTGATACGAATACGTTGTTTAGCCATGTTTCCTCCAGGGAATTGGGGGAGCTGTTGCTCCTAGAGAACCTCCAGCCCTTCGCTGGAGTCAAGCATCAGGGGGCGCCAGATTGTGGCGCCCCCTGATCAGGGATGGGTTTTAGGCGATCACTTCGGTGACCACGCCGGCGCCGACGGTGCGGCCACCTTCGCGGATGGCGAAGCGGAGACCCACCTCGATGGCGATGGGCTGAATCAGCTCGATCGACATCGTGATGTTGTCGCCAGGCATCACCATTTCGACGCCTTCGGGCAGGTTAGCCTGACCGGTTACGTCGGTGGTGCGGAAGTAGAACTGGGGACGGTAGCCCGTGAAGAACGGGGTGTGACGACCGCCCTCATCCTTGGACAGGATGTAGGACTCGCACTTGAACTTGGTGTGAGCCTTGATGGAGCCGGGCTTGGCCAGCACCATACCGCGCATCAAGTCTTTGCGGTCGATACCGCGCAGCAGCAGACCCACGTTGTCGCCGGCCTGGCCGTCGTCGAGGAGTTTGCGGAACATTTCCACGCCGGTCACGGTGGTTTTGCGAGTTTCTTCGCGCATGCCGATGACCTCGACTTCTTCGCCGACCTTGACCTTGCCGCGCTCAATACGACCGGTTCCTACAGTGCCGCGGCCGGTGATGGTGAATACATCTTCCAGTGGCATCAGGAACGGCTTATCGACGGGGCGCTCGGGAGTGGGGATGTAGCTGTCGACAGCGTCCATCAGTTCCCAAATTTTGCCGGCCCACTGGTCTTCGCGGCTGTTCTCGGTGGAGTTCAAAGCCTTCAGGGCGGAACCAGCGATGATGGGGGTCTTGTCGCCCGGGAAGCTGTAGTTGCTCAGCAATTCGCGGATTTCCAGTTCCACCAGTTCGACCAACTCGGGGTCGTCCATCATGTCAACCTTGTTCAGGAAGACCACGATGTAGGGCACGTTCACCTGCTTGGCGAGCAGGATGTGCTCACGCGTCTGGGGCATCGGGCCGTCAGTGGCCGATACTACCAGGATCGCGCCGTCCATTTGGGCCGCGCCGGTAATCATATTCTTGATGTAGTCAGCGTGACCGGGGCAGTCTACGTGAGCGTAGTGGCGCTGGTCAGTTTCATACTCCAAGTGCATGATGGAAATGGTGATTCCGCGTGCCTTCTCTTCGGGAGCCGCGTCGATCTCATCGACTGCACGGGCTTTAGCCCACCCATGCGCCGCCAGCACCTTACTGATGGCCGCGGTGAGGGTGGTCTTGCCGTGGTCAACGTGGCCAATGGTGCCAATGTTGACGTGGGGCTTGTTGCGGACAAATTTCTCTTTGGACATGTGTTGATGGCCTCCACAGTATTGTTCGTTTGAGTGTCGCTGGGTACGAAGCCAGCTGGTTTAAAGCCGTTCTCGTTACCCAGCCTTGCCGGCGAGGCGAGAAACGATGGTTTCCTGGATCGCTTTGGGGACCTCTTCGTAGCGAGCAAACTCCATGGAGTAGCTGCCACGGCCCTGAGTTCGGGAGCGGAGAGAGGTCGAGTAGCCAAACATTTCGGCCAGCGGAACGACGGCGTTGATTACCTGCGTCCCTCCCGGTCCCGGATCCATTCCCTCTATTTTGCCACGACGACTGTTGAGATCGCCGATGACGTCGCCCAGGTAGTCATCAGGGACAACTACTTCGACCTTCATCATCGGCTCCTTCAGGTAGGAGTCGTTGCGTCGGAGAGCCTCCTTGAGCGCCATAGAACCGGCGATCTTGAAGGCCATTTCGTTGGAGTCAACCGGGTGGACGGAGCCGTCCACCAGGGCAACTTTTACGTCGACTACGGGATAACCACCGAGTACGCCGGCCGAGCAGGCCTCTTCCACACCGATTTTCACGGGTGCAATGTACTCTTTGGGAATCGCGCCGCCCACAATTTTGCTTTCAAACGAGAAACCCTTGCCGGCCTCGTTGGGACCCACATCCAACCACACGTGGCCATATTGGCCGCGTCCGCCGGATTGACGAATAAACTTTCCTTCGGCCCGCACGTTGTTGCGAATGGCTTCTTTATAAGCCACTTGAGGCCGGCCCACACTGGCGTCCACGCCCGACTCACGGAGCAAGCGGTCGACGATGATCTCGAGGTGAAGTTCACCCATGCCGGCGATCATCGTCTGGCCTGTTTCCTCGTGGGTCGAGGTGCGGAAGGTTGGGTCTTCCTCGGATAGTTTGCTCAAAGCCATGCCCAGTTTGTCCTGGTCGGCCTTGGTCTTGGGCTCGAGCGCCACCGAGATTACCGGCTCGGGCACAAACAGCGTCTCCAGAAGAATCCCGTCGGATTCGCTGGTGAGTGTGTCGCCGGTGGTGGAATTCTTGATGCCCACCACGGCACCCAGGTCGCCAGCGCGCAGTTCGCTGACGTCCTCGCGATGGTCGGCGTGCATTTTGACCAGTCTACCTGCGCGCTCGCGTTTGCGGGTCCTGGGGTTCTCCACGGCCTGGTTGGCCTTAAGGACGCCGCTATAGACGCGCACAAAGGCGAGTTTGCCAATAAAATTGTCGCCGCTGATCTTGAAGACCAGGGCTGCTAGAGGTTCGTCCGCGCTGTGCTGACGCGTGATGGGCTGACCCGTGTGGGGGTTGGTGCCCCGAATGGGCGGCTTGTCGAGCGGACTGGGCAGGTAGGCGCAGGCGGCGTCGAGCATGGGCTGCACACCCTTGTTCTTGAACGAACTGCCGCAGACCACCGGGACGATTTCGTTGGAAATGGTGCGTTGACGCAGTCCGGCCACGATCTCCGCCTCGCTGAGTGTCTGCCCCTCGAGGAATTTCATGGTCAGTTCTTCGCTGGCCTCGGCGGCTGCCTCGACCATCTTGTCGCGCCACTCCGAGGCCAGTTTTTTGAGGTTCTCGGGGATTTCCGCGACTTCAAAGTTTACGCCGCTGTCGTCTTTGTACAAAATGGCCTTCTGGCGGACCAAGTCGATGACGCCCACGTGCTCTTGCTCTTCGCCCACGGGAATCTGCACGGGCACGGCGTTGGAGCCGAGTCGGTCGCGCAATCGTTCGACCACGTTGAAGAAGTCGGCCCCGGTGCGGTCCATCTTGTTGATGTAGGCGATGCGCGGAACCGAGTAGCGATTGGCCTGGCGCCATACCGTTTCGGATTGAGGCTGAACACCGGCTACTGCGCAAAAGACCGCCACCACGCCGTCGAGGACTCGCAGCGAGCGCTCAACTTCCATGGTGAAGTCGACGTGCCCCGGCGTGTCGATGATGTTGATGTAGAACTCGCCCCATTGAGCTGCGGTAACCGCAGACTGAATGGTGATACCGCGCTCTTTTTCCTGGATCATGAAGTCCATTGTGGCAGCACCGGCGTGAACCTCACCCAGCTTGTGGATCCTACCGGTATAGTAGAGAATCCGCTCTGTGGTGGTGGTCTTGCCGGCATCGATGTGAGCAGCAATTCCAATGTTCCGAACCTTAGACAGGTCGGTGAGTGCCTGGGACATACAGATCCTTTCCTGTCCGGCAGGACAGATTTATGTCCAAAAGGGGGGCGGGTAGCCGCCCCCCTTTTGAATCTCGGCTTGGTGAGACTACCAGCGGTAGTGGGCGAATGCCTTGTTGGCCTCGGCCATACGGTGGGTGTCTTCCTTCTTCTTGACGGCCGAACCCACGCCCTGAGCGGCATCGGCCAGCTCGGCGGCCAGCTTGTCCATCATGGCGCGACCGGAACGGTTACGGGCCGCTCCGATCAGCCAGCGCATAGACAAGCTGAGACGTCGCTCCTGACGAACTTCGACGGGCACCTGGTAGGTGGCGCCGCCCACGCGCCGCGGACGAACCTCGATCAGCGGCATGGTATTGTCGAGCGCCTGCTGGAAAATTACCAGCGGATCTTTGTTAGTGCGCTTGGACACAACATCCAGGCTACCATAAATGATCTGCTCGGCCAGACCTTTTTTGCCAGAATACATGATCATGTTCATGAATTTGCTGAGGTTCTTGCTGTTGTATTTCGGGTCCCCGATGATTTCACGACGGGGAACGGGACCTTTGCGAGGCATAGGCGACTCCTAATTACTTTTTCTTGCCGGTGGTTGCCGGTTGGCCGGGCTTGGGACGCTTGGATCCGTATTTGGAACGGCCCTGGCGACGATTGTTGACACCCGCGGTGTCCAGTGTGCCGCGCACGATGTGGTAGCGCACGCCGGGAAGGTCTTTGACACGACCGCCGCGGATCAATACAACGGAGTGCTCTTGGAGGTTGTGACCCACGCCACCGATGTAGGCGGTAACCTCAACCTGGTTGGTCAGGCGCACACGGGCGACTTTCCGCAGTGCCGAGTTCGGCTTCTTCGGGGTAACGGTCTTCACTTGGGTGCAGACCCCGCGCTTCTGGGGGGCGCCCTTTGGCGACTTGATACTCTTCAACTTGAGCGAATTGTAACGGAAACCCAGCGCCGGGGCCTTGCTCTTGCGGCGAATCGTGGTGCGACCGCGGCGGACGAGCTGATTAATAGTGGGCATAAAAAAACTCCCCTTGGTTCGGCTATCGAGGTTCTGCAGAACCAGGAGCGAACCACAGGCGAGCCTGTCGTTGGGGTACTGTTGTAAGAAACCCCTTTCCTAATTCTGTAGGACTGCAGCGGCTCTCGCGTTATGCAAGGTCAGCCGCAAAATGCTCGCGTATACTAGCAAAGGGTTCTACCCCTGTCAACCCCATGGTGGTGCGGTTCTCGCGCCACAGAGGCAGGCGAGGAGCCCTGGCATGGAAAAGAGGCGGCCATGAAAATTGCTATCTGTACCGGGGGGGGCGACGCTCCCGGCTTGAACGCCGTCATTCGAGCGGCCGTGCTCAGTTGCCTGGAGTTGGGTTGGGACGTTTTTGGCATTCGTGACGGAATGCGAGGGCTGCTGCGCCCCGAGGAATACCCCAATCAGGGGATCATTCGCCTGGACCGCTCTTCGGTGCGTGGCATCACGCATCTGGGCGGGACCTTTTTAGGCACCTCCAATCGAGATGATCCCACCCACTTTCCCACCATTCATCCCGATGGCAGCGTGACCTATGCAGACATCACCGCCGATGTGGCGGCTACCTTTGCTAAGCTGGGTTTTGACGCGCTGATTTCGGTGGGGGGCGACGGGTCCATGAAGATCGCCTCTCGTTTGTCGGATCACGGCCTCAAGGTGGTGGGTGTGCCCAAGACTATCGACAACGATTTGGATGGCACGGTGGCTACTTTTGGCTTTGATACAGCGGTTCAGTTTGCCTGTGACTGTATCGATCGCCTGCACAGTACGGCAGCCAGTCATCAGCGAGTGATGGTGGTGGAAGTCATGGGCCGCTATGCGGGTTGGATCGCGTTGGAGTCGGGCCTGGCCGGGACTGCCGATGTGATTTTATTGCCCGAGATACCCTATGCTCTGGACAAGGTCGTTGCTAAACTGCAAGATCGCCACAAAATTGGGGCCCGCTTCAGCCTGGTCGTGGTGGCCGAGGGGGCCTTTCCGGCCGACGGTCAGGTATCGGTCAAAGAGCGCCCGGTGGACGGCAATGAAAAGCTGGGCGGCGCCGCTGAAAAGTTGTGTCACTCTATCCGGGCGATTACCGATTTTGATACGCGCCATGTGGTGTTAGGCCACCTTTTGCGGGGCGGGGCTCCCAGCGCTCAGGACCGAAACCTGTCCCTGCGATTTGGGGCGGCCGCTGTGCGAGCTCTGGCCGAAGGGCGGCACGGGGTGATGGTGGCGCTGGCTCCCCCTGAGGTCCGCTACGTGCCCCTGTCGCAGATTGCCGGTCGTATGAAGAAGGTGCCACTTGACTGCGACACAGTGCTCACCTGCAGGGCTCTGGGAGTGTGTCTGGGCGATTAGTCTTCTAGTTGGAGCAAGCGCACGGGCTGGACCGGGCGCAGGGAGCGGCGCTCCAGGCCATACATCAGTCGGGTGTGGACGATCGATTCATGCCGAAAGCGATCATTGATGTGATGTATCCACCAGCGAATCCGATAGGTGTTGGCGTAGCCGTCCAGATCCATCAGGTAGACCTCTGGCTCCGGTTGCTTGCAGACCTCCGGGATGGTTTCGAGAATTTCCAGGAGTTGGCGACGAACCATCCCGGGCGGAATGTGACGAGATAGTTTTAGCTCGAGGTAGGAAGCGTGCTTGGGGTTGGGCCGGGTGTAGTTGATCAACAGGCTATGGGCGACCTGGCTATGCGGAATGGTGATGGTGTCTTTGGTCAGGGTTCCCAGGCTGACGGTGCGCCAGTCGATGTGCGTCACCAACCCGAAGATGGGTCCGATGTGCACGAAATCACCGATAAAGTAGTCTTGGGAAAGGCGCTGGATCAGGCCCGATACAAAGTTTCCCAAAGTGGGCTTGAGGGCGAAGCCCAGACCCACCGAGAAAAAGGCCGAACTGACGGCCAATGAGGTTACGTCTTTATCCGTGATCTGCGAGGAGAGCACCAGGGCCAGGGTGCAATAGAGGGTGGCTCTCAATCCGTCAGCGGCCAGGTGGGCCATCTCTTCGGACCGGCGGCGCGAGAGCAAGACATGTTCCAGGCTGGAGGCAGCCATCTCGACAGCGGCCAGTCCCAGCAAAAGCCACATCAGCTTCTCTACTCCGTGCAGGTGGGCACTGGTGATGGGCACCACGGTCCAGGCGCGCAGCAGGTAGTATCCGCTGGTTATTGTTATGATCAGGTAGCCGTGGCCGCTCAGTCGGCGCTGCAGTTTGTCGGTCCAAGATCCTTTTTGGTGCTGGCGTCCAAATACGGCTCGATGCAATCGGAGCAGCACCAGGGCAACCAGAAGGGTGGCCGCCAAAGAGTAGGCCAGATCGCGATACTGCGGTTCGTCCCAGCCGGCGTGCAGCATGAGGGAACCCATCCAGAGCAAACGCAAGGGGGGGCGCCAGTTCCATTTCACGGGCAAGTGCTCGCTGTGAGCACGGCGCAGTAGCCAGGCGACTTCAATCACTGTCGAGCCGAGCCAGTAAAGGAGAACCTGGTTGACCACCAGGGTCAACAGCGGGCTGTGCCCCTCCAGCCAGAGGAAGAGCGATAGGGGGCCCAGCACCGAGGCACCCAGCATGCGAAGCTTGCCGGCTCGTTGCACACTGCGTCCCAGGATGCCGCGGGCAGGTGTGCGGAAAGCCAGGTAGTGGCAGCCCAGCAGGACGCCGAGCAGCAGCAGGGAGCTCAGGTCAATGAGATAGGATTCCACCCCGAGGCATTCCGCATAGACAAAAAGAGACCTCGTCCCGGGGGACGAGGTCTCTTTTATTGGTGGCTGGCGTTCTAGCGTTCGCTGAGAGCGGCACCCAGTTCGGCTGCCAACAAATCCTCGGCAGTGGGTTCGGAGGAGACTTCGGGCGTGGCACTGCGGGGCAGTTCCGGCTCGATGCCGCGATAGACGTGCATTCCGGTTCCGGCTGGAATCAGTTTGCCGATGATCACGTTTTCCTTGAGACCGCGCAGCGAATCGATTTTGCCCTTGATGGCAGCATCGGTCAGCACACGGGTAGTCTCCTGGAAGGAGGCCGCCGACAGGAACGACTCGGTGGCCAGGGAGGCCTTGGTCACGCCCAACAGCGCACGTTTCGCATCGGCCGGTTCTCTGCCGGCTTCGATGGCAGCGCGGTTTTGGGCCTGGAAGTTCTGCAGTTCCACCAACACGCCGGGGAGCATGGTGGTCTCGCCTGCCGACTCCAACTTTACCTTGCGCAGCATCTGTCGCACGATGACTTCCACGTGGCGGTCGTTGATGTCCACACCCTGGTCGCGATACACATTTTGTACCTCGTCCACAATGTAGCGTTGGGTCTCGCTTACGCCGAGCAGGCGCAGAATGTCGTGCGGATTCATGAATCCGCCGACAATTTGCGTTCCTACCGAGACCGTCTCACCGTCGCGCACCAGGATGCGTGAAGAGTAGGGTACCTCAGCCACACGGGATTCGCCGTTGGGCGAAGTGATGGTGATCTGACGCATACCTTTGTCTTCACCCAGGCTGACCAGACCTTCGTTTTCGGCCATCTGGGCGTGACCTTTGGGCTTGCGGGCCTCAAAGAGTTCTTCCACGCGCGGTAGACCTTGGATGATGTCTTCCTGCGCCACACCACCAGTGTGGAACGTTCTTAGGGTCAGTTGAGTGCCCGGTTCACCGATCGATTGGGCGGCGATGATGCCCACCGTTTCGCCGATTTCCACCAGTTGGCCGGTGGCCAGGTTGCGTCCGTAGCACATCGCACACACCCCTTGAGGGGCCTCGCAGGTGAGCACCGAGCGGACCTTGACCTTGGGCCAGCTGATCTTCTTGCCGCGGGTCGAGACATCGATGTCTTTGTTGATGAACTTGTCGATGTCTTTGGCCTCGTCGTCGTCGATCATGAGGTTGCGCCTGGCTACCCGTGCATTGCCGGACGAATCGATATACTCGATGTCGGCTGCCAGGTAGCGACCCGCGATGCGTTCCCATAGAGGAACTTTGACGTCGCGGTCCTGGGCACAAGGCCCGACCTGGGAAAAGAGCGAGGTGCCGCAATCGTCGAGGCGGACGATGATGTCCTGCGATACGTCGATCAGGCGACGAGTCAGGTAGCCTGAGTCGGCCGTGCGCAGTGCCGTATCCGCCAGGCCCTTACGAGCGCCATGGGTGCTGATGAAGTACTCGAGCACCGTCAGGCCTTCGCGCAGGTTGGATCGCACCGGCAAGGGGATGATACGGCCGCTGGGGTCAGCCATCAGGCCGCGCATACCTCCGAGTTGCTTCACCTGGGCCGGGTTACCACGAGCACCGGAGGTGGCCATCATGAAGACCGGGTTGAGTCGGTCGAGATGGCGCATCATCGCCTGCTCCACGGCGCTGGTCGCTTCAGACCAAATGGTCTTGAGCTGACGATAGCGCTCGTCTTCGGTGATGAAGCCCACTTCCAGCCATTGATCGGCTGCCTGGACACGCTTGTCAGAGACGTCCAGGATACCGGGTTTCTCTGGCGGGATCTTGATGTCGACCACGCCGATGGTGGTCGCCGACCGGGTGGCAAATTCGAAGCCCAGGTCCTTGATTTTGTCCAGCATACGAGCCGTTCGGTTGTTGCCGTGGTTGTCGTGCACCAACTTGATCAGTCTGACCAGGTCTTTCTTGCCGAAGGTCTTGTTGATGTCTTCGAACTTCAGTCGACGAACGCACTTGTTGGGGAAATCGTCGTCGTCCGCCTCCTCCAGATTCTGAACTACGCCTTCCTGTTGCTTGACATCGTTGGGGATGGTGCGCCAGAAAAGGGCTCGACCTACGGTGGTCCCCACCAGTTCTCCGCCGAGGCGGATTTTAACGGGGGCCTGCAGTTCGACCACGCCTTCGTTCCAGGCCAGAATGGCTTCCTCAGGTCCAGAGAAGTACTTCCCTTCGCCCTTGGAGTGGTGCTTTTCGATGGTCAGGTAGTACATCCCCAATACCGTATCCTGGTTAGGGATGGTGGCCGGGGTGCCGTAAGCGGGTAGCAGCAAGTTGTTGGAGGACAACATGAGCACACGAGCTTCGGCCTGTGCGCCTGCCGACAAGGGCAAGTGTACGGCCATCTGGTCACCGTCAAAGTCGGCGTTGTAGGGGGTGCACACCAGTGGATGTAGTTGAATGGCCTTGCCGTCCACCAGCACCGGTTCAAAGGCTTGAATGCCCAGGCGGTGCAGGGTTGGGGCGCGGTTGAGCAGCACCGGATGATCTTCGATCACCTCTTCGAGTACGTCCCACACGTCAGGCAGAGCACGCTCTACCATTCGTTTGGCCGACTTGATGTTGTGAACCAGGCCGCGGTCGACCAGTTTCTTCATCACGAACGGTTTGAAAAGCTCCAGGGCCATCTCTTTAGGGAGACCACACTGGTGCAGCTTCAGGTTGGGACCAACCACGATGACGGAACGTCCTGAGTAGTCAACGCGCTTGCCCAGCAAGTTTTGGCGGAAGCGGCCCTGCTTGCCTTTGAGCATGTCAGACAGCGATTTGAGGGGGCGATTGTTGGGCCCGGTCACCGGTCGGCCGCGACGGCCGTTATCGATGAGGGCGTCCACCGCCTCCTGCAGCATCCGCTTCTCGTTCTTGACGATGATCTCGGGGGCACCCAGATCGAGCAGTCGCTTGAGCCGGTTGTTGCGGTTGATGACGCGGCGATAAAGATCGTTGAGGTCGGAGGTGGCGAAACGGCCACCGTCCAGCTGAACCATAGGGCGCAACTCGGGGGGAATCACGGGAATCACGTCCAGGATCATCCATTCCGGGCTGTTCTTGGACTTGCGGAAGGCTTCCACCACTTCCAGGCGCTTGATGGCCTTGGTGCGCTTTTGGCCCTGGAAGGTCTTGAGGTCTTCCTTCAGTTGCTCGTGCAGGGTGTGAACGTCGATCTCGGAGAGCATCTCTTTGACAGCCTCGGCACCCATGCCGGCCCGGAAGTTGTTGCCATACTTTTCGCGGCTTTCGCGATATTCGAGTTCAGTCAGCAACTGACGTCGGTTTAACTGGGAGTCACCTGGATCGATGACCACATAGGAGGCGAAGTAGATCACCTTCTCCAGTGTCCGCGGAGACATGTCCAAGAGCAAGCCAAGGCGACTGGGCACGCCCTTGAAATACCAGATATGGGTAACGGGCGAGGCCAACTCGATGTGACCCATGCGCTCGCGACGCACTTTGGAACGAGTGACTTCCACGCCGCACTTGTCGCAGATGACGCCCTTAAAGCGAATGCGCTTGTATTTGCCGCAGTGGCATTCCCAGTCTTTGATCGGGCCGAAAATTCGCTCGCAGAACAGGCCGTCTCGCTCGGGCTTCAGCGTCCGGTAATTGATGGTCTCGGGCTTCTTTACTTCGCCGTAAGACCAGTCCCGAATCTGCCGCGGAGAGGCCAGGCGGATCTCTAGAGCATCAAAATTGTTGACATCCATCGGAAAAACTACCTCCAACTAGTGGGACTCTCGGGACTTGACCCGAGAATCCCTGGGCCGGCCAACGAGGCTCAAGAGCCTCGCCGACCAGCGGGGTTTACAGGCTGCTGAGCGCTTCCTGGGAGAGGTCGAGGCCCAACTCGCGGGCTGTGGACTTGACATCGGACTCTTCGACCGACTTGATTTCCACTTCACGCAAAGTGCCGGTTTTATCAAACGACTTCACCTTGACATCGAGACACAGGCTCTGCAGTTCTTTGATCAGCACTTTGAAGGACTCGGGCACACCCGGCTCCAGCACATTCTCGCCTTTGACAATGGCCTCATAGGTTTTGACACGGCCGATGACATCGTCGGACTTGACGGTGAGCAGTTCCTGCAGCGTGTAGGCAGCGCCATACGCCTCCAGGGCCCATACTTCCATCTCGCCGAAGCGTTGACCGCCAAACTGCGCTTTGCCTCCCAGCGGTTGCTGGGTGATGAGCGAGTAGGGTCCGGTCGAGCGGGCGTGAATTTTATCATCGACCAGGTGAGCCAGTTTGAGAATGTAGATCTGGCCTACAGTCACTCGGCAATCGAAGGCCTCGCCGGTGCGACCGTCGAGGACTGCACTTTTGCCGTCCTGGGGAACCAGATAATAGTCATCAATGTACTTCACCAGTTTGTCGATTTCGCCCTTACCCACGGGGATGGGGCGATCTTTATAGATGCGCTCCAGTCTTTCGTGGGGGCTATGAGTCGTGCATGCTTCCTGGAGGGCAGCCTTGTCGTAGGTGCGTGTACCCAGGAAGGCCGTGGCCCGATCGAGCAACTTGCTGACAGGACCGGCTTTGACCATCTCATCGGCCTCTTCGGTGGTGACAAGCACCCCTTCGGGACCGCTGTTGATAAAGCGACACAGTTTTTGATGGAGCGGCTCTTTGGACAAGATCTGGTCCATCTCCTGAGTGGTGAACTCATGACCCATCAGGGCCAGGCTCTTTTGCAGATTGACCAGGCGGATCAGGCTGAAGATCTCCTCTTCGAGAGCGGCATCGAAGACCGGAGTCATCGTGCGCATGCGCTGCCCCTCAATGTCGATCAGGAAGGCGGCCGCCTCCCCCAGGATGGTCTCCAGAATCTGACCGATGTTCATACGCGAGGGTACGCCCAGCGGATTGAGCACAATTTGAACCGGTGTGCCGTCGGGCAGGTAGGGCATGTCCTCGATCGGGAGGATCTTGGAGATAACACCCTTGTTGCCGTGACGGCCGGCCATTTTGTCGCCCTGCATGATTTTGCGCTTTTGAGCCACATAGACACGCACTAACTGGTTGACGCCCGGTGAAAGCTCGTCGGTGGTCTCGCGAGAGAACACCTTGACGTCGATCACCTTGCCTTTTTCGCCGTGCGGCACTTTCAGCGAGGTGTCGCGAACGTCGCGGGCCTTTTCGCCGAAGATGGCTCGCAAGAGACGCTCCTCGGCGGTCAGCTCGGTTTCGCCCTTGGGCGTGACTTTGCCGACCAGGATGTCTTCCGTGCGGACCTCGGCTCCGATGCGCACGATGCCGCGCTCATCGAGGTCTTTGAGGGCCTCTTCGCCCACATTGGGAATGTCGCGCGTGATCTCTTCGGCACCTAGCTTGGTGTCGCGAGCTTCGCACTCGTATTCTTCAATGTGAATGGAAGTGAAGATGTCATCCGTGACCATCTCTTCAGAGAGCAGGATGGCGTCTTCGTAGTTGTATCCGTGGAAGGGCATGAAGGCCACCAGCACGTTGCGCCCCAAGGCCAACTCGCCGTTGACCGAGGATTGACCGTCACCGATCACGTCGCCTGCCTTGATCCAGTCGCCCACCTTGACAGCGGGGCGCTGGTTGATACAAGTTCCCGCGTTAGAACGCTTGAACTTGAGCAGTGAGTAAGTGTGGACTACGCCATGCTCGTCTTTGATCTTGACCTCGTTGGCGTTGACCGAGACGGCTTCGCCGGTGTGAGCCGAAACCACCAGGGCGCCCGAGTCCTTGGCAGCCCTGTATTCCACACCGGTACCCACCAACGGGGCATCGGGGCGAATCAGGGGCACAGCCTGACGTTGCATGTTCGCGCCCATCAAGGCGCGGTTGGCGTCGTCGTGCTCCAGGAAGGGGATCAGCGCGGTAGCGATCGAGACGATTTGTTGAGGACTGATGTCCATGTAGTCCACGTCTTCGCGAGCCACGATTTGGGTCTCGTGTTTGGCACGAGCGACCACGCGCTCCTCAGTGACCTGGAACTTCTCGTTCAGTCGGGTGTTGGCCTGACAGATCGTGTGTTCGTCTTCTTCGTCTGCCGAGAGGTAGTCGATCTGGTCGGTCACCTGCACCGTTACGGAAACGGTAGCGCCTTCCAAGATCAGGGCGTGGCGTTTGCGGCGGGGGACGATGTCGCCCTGCTTGTAAATCACCTTGCCCTCGTGCTTTACGTCATGATTGGCGCGGCAGATCACTCGTCGGTATGGGGTCTCCATAAAGCCGAAGTGATTGACGCGAGCGTAGCTGGCCAGCGAGCCGATCAGACCGATGTTGGGACCTTCAGGGGTCTCAATCGGACAGACGCGGCCGTAGTGGCTGTAGTGCACATCGCGGACTTCGAAGCCCGCGCGCTCACGCGAAAGACCGCCCGGTCCAAGCGCCGAGAGTCGACGCTTGTGGGTCAATTCAGCCAGCGAGTTGGTCTGGTCCATAAACTGAGACAGTTGACTGGATCCGAAGAACTCCTTGATGGCCGCCACCACAGGGCGGATATTGATCAGGGCCTGAGGGGTCACCGTCTCAAGATCCTGAACTGTCATACGCTCGCGAACCACCCGCTCCAGGCGCAATAAGCCTACGCGGAACTGATTCATCAACAACTCGCCTACGGCGCGAATGCGGCGATTGCCCAGATGGTCAATGTCGTCTACGCGCACAGTGGTCCGGTACTGCGTTTCCGCAGTCGGCTCCAGCCAGAAGATACCCCGGTCGTTAGTGACCGGCAGGCCGCCTTCGGAGATACCGCCTTCGGGAGGACGCTCGTTTTGCTCCCGTCGCATCAAGGCCAGCATGTAGCGAACCACAGCCACCAGATCCTCCCGAATGAGCGTCTGGTTGTAGTTGATGGTAGCGCCGCTATCCGGGTCTTCCAGGGTGCCCGGACGCACCAACACGCCGGTGTTTTGGCAGGTAATCATCTGCCCCAGTTTGCGTGACAACTTGTAGCGACCGACCAGCGCCAGATTGTAGCGCTTGGGCGAGAAGAACAGGTTCTGCAGCAACTGTTGGGCGCTGTCTACCGAAGGCGGATCGCCGGGGCGCTGCTTGCGGTAGATCTCGATCAAGGCCTCTTCGGTCGAGGAGAAGGCGTCTTTTTCCAGAGTCGGCTCAATGAGCGGATCGTGGTTAAAGAGAGCGCGAATCTCGTCGTCAGTACCGAAACCTACGGCCCGCAACAACACCGTCGCCGGCACTTTACGTGCTTTGTCGATGCTGACATTGATGATGTCGCTGGCATCAGCCACGAACTCCAGCCAGGCGCCACGGTTGGGAATGACGGTGCAGGCGAAAGTTCGCTTTTGGTTGAGCTCCATATGCTGCGTAAAGTAAATTCCAGGCGAACGCACCAGTTGGCTTACAATGACGCGCTCGGCGCCGTTGATCACAAAGGTGCCTCGCTCGGTCATACAGGGGAAGTCACCCATGAAGATGTCTTGCTCTTTGACCTCTTTGATGTCGCCGCCCTCTTTGGTAATCAGGCGCACGCGCACTTTAAGAGGGCGAGCGTAAGTGGCGTCGCGATCGCGACACTCCTCAGTGGTGTAGGTGGGTGGATCTAACTGATAGTCAAGGAATTCCAGCACCAGGTTTCCGGTGAAGTCTTCGATGGGGGATATGTCAGCGAACGTCTCGCGAATCCCCTCCTTGAGAAAGTTCTCGTACGAGGTGCGTTGCAGCTCGATGAGGTAGGGAAGATCCAATATTTTGGGGATCTTTCCGAATGACAACCGCCCGTTGTCGGGATCTATATTGCGGAGAATGGACATCGGGTTTCTCCTCTAACTTCCTGCGTGTTCCGCGTTGCCCGGTAGACCGGGACTGCTTCGTTCCCACCTGTGGACCAATTTAAACACAAAAAGCAAGATAGACTGCGGGTCTGTCTCGCTTTTCCTTTTATTTGTTGAGGTTAAATATGATATTCACAGGCAGGTCTAAAAGCTAGTTGCGAATGATACTCGAAACAATCCTTCTTGTCAATAGGGTGTTTCTCAAATCGCTTCTGGCAGGCCCTGTGACGCAGGGCGGGAAGGCCGGGCGGCATGCGCATGATTCTTTTTCTTCTGGTCGCCCTTACAGTGGCTTGCTGGGCAGCGCCCGCCCCGGTCAATGTGGTCACCTTTGGCGCCAGTCCAAATTTGCCCGACAACACCGCGGCCTTCCAGAAAGCTATGGATGAAGCCGCCAGGGCTGGTGGTGGCAAGGTAGAGGTTCCGTCAGGTCGTTTCCGGTTTGCTGGCGCCTTGACCATTCCGCCCTATGTCAGCCTGATTGGCGCCTACACCTATGCCCCGTCGCACTCTTTTGAGAGGGGGGGGGCTTTGCCCAGTCGGGGAAGCGTACTGGAGGTGATGGGGGGCAAAGGGCAGCCGCAAGGTGCTCCCTTCCTGATGATCGGCGAGAACTCGACCTTGCAAGGGTTTTCCATTTACTACCCCGAGCAGTTGCCCGGCGCGCCGGTGCCAATACCCTATCCCTACTGCCTTGCCATGCGGGGCAACAATCCCGCCTTGCTCGATGTCGAGTTGCTCAATCCATTTCAGGGCATCGACGCCAGCAAAAATCAACGAGCCATCATTCGCAACGTCCATGGGCAACCTCTGAGTATCGGCTTGATGGTCGACGAGGTCTATGATGTGGGCCGCATCGAGAATGTGCATTGGAACCCCTGGTGGAGCTTCAATACGCCCATTTATCAATGGCAGCGCGCCAACGGTGTGGGCTTTGTCTTCGGGCGGACCGACTGGCACTCGGTACTCAACACCTTTTGCTTCGGATATGCTATCGGCTACCGCTTTGTCGAGACCCCCAAGGGCTTCTGCAACGGCAGTTTTGTTGGCATTGGGGCTGACGATTGTCATACCGGCGTCCAGGTCGACCAGTGCGCCCCGCTCGGGTTGCTCATCAGCAACGGCCAGTTTGTGGCCATGCACGGGCCCGACCCGGCGGGCCTGCGGGTTGGCCCCGGCAACAGCGGGCTGGTCAAACTGGTCAACTGCTCTTTTTGGGGTCCCTGTCATCGGGTGGCTGCCATCGAAGGCACGGGAACGGTTACCTTTGGCGACTGCAATTTTCAGGAATGGGATCCCTCCCAGCCGGCCCTGGATGTGTGGGGTGGCCACCTGATGGTGCGCGGGTGCACCTTTTGTGCCCCGGGAGTACAGGCTCGCCTGGCGCCCCAGGTGCAGCGCTGCATCTTTAGCGAGAATTTCGTGACCGGCCCTGTTAAGGTCGAAAGCAGCATGTCCCCAAGCGGCCTCATCGAGCGCGACAACCTCAGCCGCTAGGGGAACACCAGCCGGGTGAGAACATCATGAAGGTGAAACGTTTAGGACTGTGGTTGCTCTTTGTCGCATCCATCTCGGCCTTTTCTCAGTCCATCCCACCGCAGCAGTTGATGCTGTTGGTGATCGGTCGTTCGGCCGCTCGACCGGATGCTGACGAGCGTGCTCTTGTGCAGCGCGTCCAGGCCCTGCGAACCACTCCGGGCTTAATCGAGTTGCAGGTTGCCACCATGCATTTCGACCGCCCTCGTGAAGCGAGCTTTGCTCGTCAGGTATTGGACGTCACGCCGCAACAGTTGCCCGCTGTCTGTTTAGTCCAGTTGGACTCTGTCAAGCGGGCTCCGGTGCGCAGCCTTTACTGCTGGCCGCGGGTGACGGGGGCCAAACTCGCTCAGGTCGATCAGATGGCCCAGACCTGGGCGCAGATGGCCAGCCAACCCCTGCCCGTGGTCACTCCTCAGCCGCCTCCTTATGCCCCGCCGTCGAAACCGATTGCCCCTGTCGAGCCAGCACGTCCCAATATTCCCGAACTCTACGCGGCCAAAGACCGAGTTTTTGCGGGCGTAAATGTGGTCACCGACTCCTGGCTGCGCTCCTCCAACGGCGTGTTTGCCTGCTGCTTTCAGCACGACGGCAACCTTGTCGTCTACAACATTTCCGCGATCCCCTTTCAACCGCTCTGGAATTCCAATACTCAGGGTCGTGGAGCGGCCGCCATGCGGCTTGGTTCCGACGGAGTCCTGCGCGTGATGGGGCCATCTGGCCAGATCGTTTGGGAAGCGGGTGCCGCCAGCTATTTCTCCCATTGCTTTTTGCAGATGCAAGACGACGGCAACCTGGTCATTTATCGGCAGGACGGCAACGGATTGACGGTGGACTGGGCGACCAATACCGTCAGGCAGCAGCCCTAATCGGGCTGGCTAAAATTGTCCAGGCCAGGATTGAGTTGAACCGGCCTGGGTCGGCGTTTTTCGAAATCCTTGATCGAGTCGGCCCAATCGTTGCCAATCGCTTCACTGACGGTTCCGCACAAAGCATTGGCCAGGAGTTGTAGGCGAGCCACGTATTGCGGTTTCAAGCTCAGGGCCAGGCGATCGGCTTCATCGACAAACCAGTCCAGCGCACGAGCCGGAGGATTCCATGTCTTGAGCACCGCCAGAATCTGGGCGCTGGCTCGCTCAAAGTTCTTGGCGTCCCACATGTCGCGGGCCCACCGCAAGTCTCCGGCTACGATATTGTCAGGAGCCTGACGCCAAACCTGGTTTAGCATCTCGTCGGCCGCCTGGGGTCCGCAGCCTTCCTCCTGGTGCAGCAGTCGACGCAGCCGGATGCGACTTGAGGCTTCCTCGCGAAAAGCCTTCCAGCGCCGCGGCATGAGGCCGATTAAGGTGGCGTCCGGCGCAGATTGAGTAAAAAAGAACATGCTCAGAAAATCGATCTGGGCAGGATGGCGACCGTCATACTCGTCGGGTTTGGGCAGGCCCGTCAGGCACTCGAGGTCGAGTGGCCAGAACAGCCTGTAAATACTGCGTAAAATCGGGTCTTCGCCCATCTTTTGCACAATTTCTGGGACTTTCTCCAGCTCTTCCTCGCCCCACTGTCGGGCCATTGCCACGTCGTGCCGCTGACCTTTGCGCAGACGGTCACGGATTTTTTTGCAGGCGTAGACCAGATCCTTTTGCGGGGTGGCCGAGGGAAGGCCCAATAATCGAAACGGATTGTCGCTCAAATACGGTATAAAATGGTCAGTCAAAGCGGGACCCCCTCAACATCGTCGCAAAGAAGCAGGTGGTGAACTTTAGGCATCGCCGGCCCCAGGTGCAGACTGTACGCATACTCGGCAACTTGTTGCTCATGAGCGGTCACCCGCTCATGCTGACGTAAGTGAGCTTCCCAGGACTCTTCCAGATACACTTCCCGGTAGAGGGTCGGTTCTTCGATATCCACAAACAGACCCCAGCGCAGCACTCCGTTTTGCAACCTTTGCTGCTTGACGGGAATCATCCGTTTGCGAAATTCCTCTCCGTTCTCTTCGGGAATCTGGTATTCCACGGTGATCAGCACAGGACCCTGGTCGGGTTCGATGGGTAATTTCACTTCGGGGTCAGGCCAGTGATGGGAGGGCTGCAGGTTAAGGTCTTCCCCGGATTTGACCGGCGCTAACAGGCTAGACATGCAACTCAGGCCTAACATCGCGCCGGCCCACAGCATACAGGGGCGCAAGCCGTAGATCTCGGCCAGTCGGCCCCAGCTGGCGCTGCCCGAGGCGGCCGCTGCGAAATAGCAGAGCAGATACACCGACATGGCTCGGGCCCGCACCCAGGCCGGGGCCACCGATTGCACGGAAAAATGCAGATTGGACAGAATGCCTATCCAGCAGCACCCCCCCAGATACATCAACACAAAGGGTAGCCAGGTCCAGCGCGACTGACTCAACCCCACCATGATCAAGGCGAAACCCAACCAGTGCCCATCGATCATCTGATTGACGCTAAAGCTTCGGCGAATTCGCGGCAGCCAGGCCGTGCTGGAGACGGCTGCGCCGACCCCAAACAGTCCGATCATCGATCCGTAGGCGTCTGCCTGCAACTTGTATTCAGATCGCACTAGCAGGGGCAGCAAAGACCACAGGGCACTGCTGCCAAAGACAAACAGCGAGACCCGCAGCAGCACATTGCGCATGCGCCGATTGTGGCGAACATGCTGCAGGCCCACCCGAACGGCCCCCAAAAAACGCTCGGCACGCACCCGCACCCGCCGTTGCTTGGGTCGCCAGCGCCATAGCACCAGCATCACCCCCGCGTACGAGATGGTATTGAGGGCAAAGCCCCAGGCGGGGCTCATGTAAATGAGCAGGATACCGGCCAGCCCCGGGCCCATAGCTCGGGCCAGACTGATGGCCAGTCCATTCAGGTTGACGGCCGCCGCCAGATTGTGGCGACTCACCACAGTGGGCAGGACCGAGTGCCAGGCCGGAGAGTTCAGGGCGGTGCCGATGCCAAGGATGGCGGTGCCGGCCAGCAGTCCGTTGGCTCCCAGGCGCCCCTGAAAGGCCAGGACGGTCATTAGTAGAGCGGTCAGCATCATCCAACTCTGGGTCATCAGCAAATACCGCCGCCGGTCGACCACGTCGGCAATGGCGCCGGCTGGCAGGGCCAGCAAAAACATGGGAGTGGTGGTGGAAACCTGCACCAAAGAACTCATCCATGGATTGTTGGGCATCAGGTCGGTCATCATCCAACCGCAGGCCACTTCGTGGACCCAGGTGCCCAGATTTGACACCAGCGTGGCTATCCAAAGGGCGCGAAAAAGCGGATTACGCAGCGGCGTCCAGGGGCTGCGATAGGGAATTGGGGCGGGCTTATCCTTGGCTTCCATCTGCGCTCGCGTCGGTAGGCGGAGTCCAGAAGCGGAAGATGATGGCCCAGAACATACAGGCGGCCCAGACATAGTAGAATACAAAGTACGTGAGCAATACTGCCACGATAAACAGGCCCACTTTCAGTTGACCGGCAGGATAGACCTTGGCGTAAAAATAGAGCCCTAGCAGGTGGGTGAAAAGGCCCATCAACGCCAAATTTCCGTTGAGGCGGCGTGCTGCGGTCTGAATGCGAGCCAGACTGGGCAGCATCTCCAGGCTGGCGCATAGCCATAGAATCCCTCCACCGGCGGCGTGGCCCAGCAAAATGGCTGGAGACAGCCAACTGGTGGTTTGAGTGGAGGCTAACCAGGCCAGTCCGGAGGTCGCCACCATCAGCAGCCCGCCCGGCAGTCCGAGCCAGATCCACAGCCGAGTCCAGTCTGAGTCGGGCCCGGGGGTTCTGGCCACGGGGGACTTGCGCAATAGCCAGCGAGCCGACTCGATGCCACCGTAGGACATGAAGAACTGAATGACGGTGAGCAGAGCAGGAAAGTAGTCGGGTCTGCTGATAGGGTGGCTGCGAAAAACCCAAAAAGCATAGATCTCGGCCATTGTGACCAGGATAAAAGTTAGCACCAGACGTTTCACGGGGGGGCTCCTTGCGGATAGTCTTGGGGTTCAAAGCGAGGGTGCACGCCTTTGCGTCGAAATACATCGGTTTTGAGGCAGGCCACCCGGTCCAAAAAGAGGATTCCGTCCAGGTGGTCGAGCTCATGTTGCAGGCAGACCGCCTCAAAACCCTCACTTTCCACGCTGACGGGATTGCCTTGCAAGTCGGTGGCCTGCACCAGTACCTTGGTGTGGCGCCGCACGCTGGCCGTAAAATCGGGGACAGATAGGCAGCCTTCGCGGCCGGTCGTCGATCCCTCTCCAGCCACCATGTGGGGATTGAGCAGCACCAACAGGCCATGGCCGGGGTGTTTGGGAGTCACATCCACCACGAAGAGTCGTATATCGAATCCGATTTGCGGGGCCGCTACGCCCACGCCGGGTCCCTGGCGAAGCGTGTCGATCAGGTCTTGAGCCGTTTCATGGACCACTCGGTCCCGCCAATCTGCCGGGCGGCATACCGCCTTGAGAATGGGGTCAGGATAGAGAACGATGGGTCGGACGGCCAACTCAAATCATCTCCATTTCCAGTCGGCGCAAGCTGATATCTACCTTGAGTTCCTGGCTCAAAGTGAAGAGGTCTTCTTTCAGATGTTGCTCGGTCAGGCTTTTGGGGCCCTCCACTTCCAGCAACATAATGTAGACCGGGCCCTTGGCCTGGATAACCCTGGTGCTGAGGTCGGTGATATTGAGCTTGCGTTCGGCCAGAAAAGCGGTGGTGCGCGATACGATGCCCGGGTGGTCAGCGCCGTACACCGATACCAGAAAGGCCTGGGTAGGCTCGCCCGGAGTGGGCTTTTGGGCCTCGTCGAGTTGGCTCAGGTTTACTTGCAGCTGCAGTTGTTGACTGATGCTTTCAAACTCACCTCTCAACTGTTCGAGCGTGAGATGATCAGGGGGAGTCACCACCAAAATCATGGCAAACTGACCCCACAGGATGGTCATGGCCGAATCTTCGATATTGCAGCCAAAGCGAAAAAGGATTTCCGTGACCGCAGAGACGATGCCGGGCCGGTCGTGGCCGATGGCAGACAGTGAGAATCGTTTTGACAAAATTACCTCCACAGCCCTGAGTAAGGCCGCTTCTGGGTTTCTGGAAGAAACTCCTGGGCCCACCGGATCGCATTGACTAAGGCGAATTTCCTGTGCTACCCTCAGCTTCCGTGAGCCACTCCAATTGCGATTTCAGCCGACACGTGCAACCCTGTAGTTGTTAGGCCGCGCAGAAAAACGAGAGGTGGACCGCCGGCAAACTCCTCAACCGGTCCTACTCGAAAGGAGCCGAAGATTTTGAGGAGTTTCCCGGACGACACTGAAGTTCAGCAGGCCGCCAAGTCCATGCTGGAAGCGTCTCAGTTTTTTCACCAACGCGGCTGGCTGTTGGGCACTTGCGGGAACCTGTCGGTCAAGGTAGCCCCTGGTCGCATTTTGGTGACCCCTTCTGGGCGCGACAAATCCAGGCTCAGGCCCGACGACTTTTTGCTGGTTGACGAACAAGGAGTGACCGTGGCTGGCCATGAGGGTAAGGCCTCTGAAGAGTTGGCCGTTCATCAACAGATTTATCGACTAACCTCGGCGCGGGCAGTCTATCACGTTCATTCCGTGCCCAATAATCTGGCTTCCCACCTCTGGCGTCAGCAGGGTTACGTGCTCTTCGAGGGCATCGAGATGATCAAGGGAATTGCCGGAAAGGCTCTGCACGATCAAATTTTTCTGCCTATCGCCTCCAATCATCAATGCATGACGGAACTGTCTCAGTCGGTGGCCGATGTGCTCCGGCCCGAGGTGCCCGCCGTGCTTGTCCATCAGCACGGCATCTACGCCTGGGGGGACCACCCTGATGTGGCCCGACGCCATATCGAGATTTTCGAATTCTTACTTGACTATGTGGTGCGCCTCAGATGACCAGGGCTCTGTTGCTGGACATCGAGGGCACCACCACCCCGATTTCATTCGTCTACGAGGTGCTCTTTCCGTATGCCCGGGCCCGTATGGCCGACTTTCTGGCCGCCCACTGGCACGATACCGAGGTGCGCGGCGAGGTGGCCGGACTGACGGACTGGCTGATTACCACCCCCGCCGAGGCGACCCGGGTGGCCCTGGCTTTGATGGACGAAGATCGCAAACTGGGCTCGCTCAAGTCGCTGCAGGGCCGCATCTGGAAGGACGGCTACCGGACCGGCCAGCTTTATGGCCAGCTATTTGACGAGGTGGCCGATCGCCTCAAGGATTGGAAAGACTCCGGCTGCTCGGTTAACATCTACTCGTCTGGAAGCGTACTGGCCCAACAACTGCTTTTTGGCCACTCCCAGGCCGGCGATCTGCGGCCCCTGATCGACGGCTATTTCGACACCGCCGTGGGGGCCAAGACCGATCCCGACAGCTATCGCTTGATCGCCCAACGATTGAGCTTACAACCCGGCCAGGGACTTTTTGCCACAGACATCGTGGGCGAAGCCAGCGCCGCCCATGAGGCCGGCTGGCAGGCGGTGATCGTGCGTCGCCCGGGAAACCATCCTCAACCCCCTCACTCCTTCCCTGAATGGACCGAAATCAGCGCTCCTGCCAACAGGCCCCGTGCATACGCCCCACCAGATTCGTCTCGGGCGTAGCCAGGTGGCACCTGGCAGGGTCTAACGGCCTCCAGCAGTTCGCATTCCAAGGCCACCGGGCTATCGCGAATGCGCGGAGGGGCCACCCTGGTCTTCCGCCTCTGGCAGGCCCTGTCTGCTGGTGGGCGAACAGCACTGATCTGGAATGGGATTCAAGAAATTTGCGATCTGGGTCATCCTGCTGGTGAGCTCGGTGCAGGCCGAAGAAACGGCGGGCCCCTGGCTGTTGCATCCTCTGCGACCGCCCTCGCGCCTTTCTGTCAACGGCCTGCGCATCCACCTCGACTATCGCGAGCGCATCCAGCCCGGGTTTGTAGTCATGCAATGCGAGGCCGACCTCAAGAATGACGGCAATGTGGCCCTCGACGAACAGTTGTTGATGGTCTGCGGTGATTCGGGCAGTCGGCTCCTGTTCAATGGCAAAGAGGTCCCTCAGGAACGCCTGGTCATGCCCCTGCCGGGCTCCAAGACCGGCGCGATGACGCGGGTCTCCATTTTTCGCCTGGTGCTGCTGGCCGGCGAACGCGGACACCTCAAGTTCAAGGCCCAACAGCGCCTGGATTTTCTCTCGGCCACCCGCCATTCCGTTCACCTGGTTATGCCCGTTCACCGGGCCTGGAATCAGGTGGGAGACAGTCTGGTAAAGATCGACCTGGCCCCTGAGCTTCACCTACTCCACCCGGAGAGTTTCACCAACAACCAGCGGCGCTTGAGCAGCTACGTAAAGTCCACCCAGATCGAGGTGGAAGCCGTTGTGTTGGGCCCGCCCTGGGCCGGCGCTTTGGGTGCCGTGCCGGCTTTAAGGCGGGCCTGGTTGTGGGGGGGACTGGCCTCCCTGGTGGGGGTGACCCTGGGCGCCTTGGGTCGACGCACCTGGTTGTTGGCCTTACCCACAGCTTTGCTGGTCAATTGGGGGCTGCGCAAAGCTGACCCCACCCTCTTGCAGTGGACCTACTACCGGGATGCCGTTCACTATCAGACGGCCCTCTCCCTGCAACACTACTTTGTGGCTCTGTGGACTGTCTGCGGCACCCTGGGCGGTATGGTCTTGGGCTACCACCGAAAGGGTGCTACAGGCCCGCATGGAAGGAGCTAGGATGAAGTTATATCACGTTGTAACCGCGCTGGTCACCGGATTGAGCCTGGCGGCCGGGGCCGAGACCTGGAAGGTCACCCCCGGCACCGGAGTGGGCCCCATTCTGCTCAATCAGCCCTGCCCGGCCATCTTGAAGGTGCTCACCCCCACCGACTCCATCGGCATGCAGGGCGGCGGGGCCTATCTGCGCTTCAAAGAGGGCGTCGAGTTAGAGGTCCAAAATCAGAAGGTCCTTCAGATCGTGATTCATCAGTTGAATTTTAATGCCAAGTCAGGCCCGGTCGATATTCTGCTGGATGGAAATCTTAAAATGGGCGCTGGCCTTCCCCAGGTCGAGGGCGCCTATGGGCGTGCTTACGAGTCCAAGGCCATCCCCGTGGCCAAAGGCCAGCCGCCCATCACCTACTACGCTTACAAATCCAGAGGCCTGGGCGTACGTACCGTGGGGGGCAAAGTGGTGGAGTACTCCGTTTGGGCCCGTCATTAGGGCCCGTCCTGAAATAGCCACTGGCAGGCCTTCTTAAGGGAGAGGGGGGAAGGTCGAAAAGGTGGAGAGGGTCTTGCTAACTTGCCGGCACCCTAATCGTCCCAATGTAAGGCTTCGGGGTTTCAAATTGGACCAGGGTCTCTCCTTCTCCCCGTCCTCTCCACCTCTCCCTTTTGTTCCCCCGGGTACTGACAGTTCTCAGCTGCCAGTTCGTTACTATGATTCACGAAAACGGTTGAACGATTCGATTTTACCAGGCACAATCCAATCCAGTAGGGGAGGGGCCTCCACCCAACCGGCCGCCGCGGCCCGACCATAAAACTCGGCCACAGCGCGTTCCCCCTGGGCCCCGGGATCTAGCGTCGAGGAATTCACATAGCGCAATACAAATTCCCGACAGCGCTCCCTATCCAGTCCGCGCGCCAGGGGCAGGGCCTGATCCAGGGCCGGCTCCACTTCGTGCAAAGCCAACCGGATGCTGTCATGCAAGGCCTGGCCTAACCGTTGTTGCAGCTCTGCGCCTAAATTCCGCCTGACCCCATTCAGCCCTAGCGGAACCGGCAGTCCGCCGGTCTCCTGCGCCCACCATAGCCCCAGGTCTTCCACCAACACCAGTCCATGCTCGACCGCGCGCATCATGCCCTCGTGAATCACCACCGCCCCCAAAGTACGGCCTGACACAATTGCTTCCAGGGTCTGGTCAAAGGGCACACTCACAAACTGTTGGCGGGGGTTCCAAAGCCGGCTTAACCAATGGGCGCTTGTCAAATCTCCTGGGCTGGCCATCAGTCCCTCGCGCAGGGCCTGTCGCGAAGTGCCCGGCAGCGCCAAAATCTGGGGCCCCGTGCCATGTCCCAGACTCCAGCCGCAGCGCAGCGGCCGATAATGGCAACTGGCCTGGGCATAGGTGGCAAACGAAAAGGCCGTCATCTCCAGTTCACCCCGTAACGACCAGCGGTTCAGTTGCTGCATCGGTTGCAACTCGTGGACAATCTCCAGGCCACTCAATTCTACCCGATGGCTGTTGATTCCATAGAACATAAAGGCGTCGTCGGCATCCGGGGTGTGTCCAATTCGGATCATAGGGGAGAACCTTACCATGCCTTCAGACGCATAGCCAGGGAGTGGCGTCTCGGCCTCCAGCCCCGTAGACCCCACATCTAAACAATGTTACAGTCCCGCAATCTCTCCAGGGGGTGGTTAAGAAGCGGTTGACCTCGGGGGGGTAGTCTGGTCTCAAGTTCACCAGCAGAAAGGGACACAGACCAATGAGTAACCTCGCCGTAAACAACAACCCATCGTTCAGTTTCGCCCAGGCCAACAAAGGGGGTTCGGCCCAGGCCGGTGCCGCCTCAGGAGCCAACGGTTCGGTCAGCACGGCCCGGGCCCAAGGAGACGCCACCGCTCTCACCTTCTCGATGGACAGCAGTCGTCAGGCTGACTTCAATCGCAGCCTGAGCGGCAACCTGAACAACATCATGAACAATTCGAATCTGGCCGTGGCTGTCGCTCAAAACGGCTCCAACGCGAAGGCTACCGCAACCGGCGGCAGCCAGGCCATCGCAACCGGCAATAATGGCTCAAACGCCATCGCCAACGCTGCCAACGGCTCCACTTCGAGCGCCAACGCCTCCAACGGTTCCTATGCCAGGGCTCTGGCATCCAACTTCTCGGACGCCAACAGTTCCGCCCAAAACGGTTCCTCGGCCAGGGCCAAGGCGGATGATGCCTCGACGGCTTCCTCTACCGCCAAGAATCATTCGCAGGCCAATTCCACCGCCTACGTTGCCTCCATTGCCGAAGCCAACGCCAACCATCACTCCAAGGCCAACGCTCTGGCCGATGACCGTAAGACCACTGCCCGCCTCGATAGCAAGGCCATCGCCAACGCCGACAACCACAGCACAGCCAATGCCGAAGCCAGCAACCTCTCCCTGGCCAAGGCCGATGCTCGCAACTACTCCACCGCCAACGCCAAGTCCGACGGCAACTCCAGCGCTATCTCGGGGGCCGTCAACGGCTCCAGGGCCAACAGCACCGCTTTCGGGCGTAGCCAGGCCAAAGCCGGGGCCAGCAATCGCTCGGCAGCCAACGCCACTGCCTATCACAATTCCAGCGCTGAGGCCAAGGCCTCTCACCGCTCCAATGCCACTGCCACGGCCGATTGGGGCTCGAAGGCTGGGGCCCGGGCGCAGGATTGGTCGCGCTCAAACGCCGGGGCCACCGGCGGCTCCAAGGCTTTGGCCGATAGTGCGCTGGGTTCGGCTGCCAGCGCCCAGGGTCGCAGTCACTCCGATAGCCTGGCCCTGGCTAACCGAGGGTCTCGGGCCAACTCGTTGGCCGATGACGGTTCTACGGCCAGCGCCGCCGCCGACCGTTTCTCCACGGCCAACACGGCCGCCTACTTCAATTCCATCACCCAGGCAACGGCCAAGAACGGTTCCTACGCCGAGGCGGTGGGCGATGACCGCCACGGCCTGCCCATCGACTCTCAGGCGTTCGCCAATGCCGAGAATGGCTCGCGCGCCGTGTCCCACGCCTATCTCAACTCGTTTGCGCTGACCAATGCCACGGACGGGTCAAGCGCCAATGCGCTGGCTACCCGGGGGGGCCAGGCTGCGGCCATTGCCGACGACTGGGGCAGCGCTTCCAGCAAGGCCGGTTGGGGACGTCAACTCAACTACGACTTCACTCAGTTTGGTCGGCCGGCCTGATGCTGTTACCCCAAACCCCCCTTCAGGAACGCATCCAGCAGTTGGCGAGCCACTGCGCGACTCCATCCGATCAGGCGGTGGCAGTGGCCATTGCTCGCGGACCCAACAGCCACGCTCAGGCTCTCTCTACGGGAGGGTTGGTCTGGGTCGAAGCTGGCCTTGGCCAGCACCGCAGGAGGAGGAACCATGACTGAAGTTGTCACCGGACCATTGCAAGTTATCACCGGCCTGGTTCAGGATTTTCAGGCGGGCCAGCGCGACCGGGCTGGCTTTCTAAGCGGGCTCGATGTTGTGGACCAATACCTGGAAGAGTGGTCGGTCGGCATCGACAGCCTGCAGGCTCCTCCCAACTACCTCGAAGGCTTGCAGCTCCAGGAGGCTTCCCAGCAGGGCCTGGACCTCTTCGCACAGGCTCTGGGCGAACTTCGCGAGTATGCTGAGTCGCTTGACGAGGGCCGCCTGGAGTTGGCTCTGGTTTGCGCTCAGGATGGCCACGACTTGCTCACCGAACTGCTCCAGGTCAGCGAGGCCAACCTGGCTCGCCTGGAAGAAGACCTCTAGAAAAGCCAAGAAGCCCCGCCTCGGCGGGGCTTCTTGCATGGCCAAAAGGTGGTATACTCTAAACCATGTCGAAACGCGGTCTGGCTTTGCCCTTTGCCATGTTCTTCACCGGGCTGATATTCTGCCTGTGCACGGTGATGGCCACCGAGGCCATCACCAACTTGCGTTTAACCGCCCTGGAGTCGGAGCAGTTGCGTCTGGCCGCCCAGGCGCGAGGGGCAGTGGCTCGGGCCGTTTATCGCATGAATCGCCAGGCCGGCTGGGAAGGTCTCCACTACGACCTCCCTTCAGCTGAGGAAGACCGCGAGGACGGGTCTGTCTTGCGTTGCTGGGCCGAGGTCGACCCCACCCACTCCCATATTTTTCATATTCACGCTCGGGCCGATCAGCAGGGCACACAATTTCAGTTGGCCAGCGCCACCGTGCGGCGGGGCCCGGACGTCAGCGGAACAGTCTACGCTCAGGTTCCCGGTTACTCCAACGGTGCCAATGCCATCGATACGGCCTTCGCCCTGCGGGGTGGACTGTGGCAGCCCACCCCGGCAGCGGTGGCCTATTACTATCAGGGCGGTGCGCTGCGCAGCCGCAATGCGCCTCCGCGCAGCATCGCAGGTGGCTGTGCCGACCCCGAGGGCAACTTGTATATGGTGTTGCACCCCCTTTGGGACGAACTGGTTAACAATCCACTGACCCACGGGCTGATGGTGCGCATTCTCGACCAGAGCACCGAGCATGCGGGCATCTGGCAAGTTTACGACCTGGCCCACGCCCTGGCCAACATCAACCTCGACCTGCCCGGGCCCCGACCGGCGATTGTGCGCGTGGACTCACAGGGTGTAACCCATCCCCTTCCCGAGATTCCGGGCTTTCGTCTCAACGCGCAGGGAGAGGTCGAGAGGGGGGGCAACATGCTCGGTTTGATCACTCAGCCATCTTGCGATGGTCGCCAACTCTTCTTCAACAATCTGCGCTTCGGTGGCGACCTGATCTACCGCATCAATTTGACCGAGGCCAGTCCCGCCTGGTCGGCCATTGGCCCACCTCCGCGTGGGCTGCTCTACGACTCCCAGATGCAGTTGGCCGGCGGCCAGGGTCCGGCTCCCTTGCTGGGCTCGGTGACTCAGGACCAGCACGGCAATATGTTTGCTCTCTATGGCGATTGGGCCGAAGGAAGACCCCCCTACAGCGGCCTTTTTCGCTGGAATGAAGCCGACGGTTGGCATTCGTTGCCGCCTCCGCCGCGCACCTACTATGGACCTACCGGCCAGTTGATCACCGAGCCGGGTATGGCCGACAGTTTCTGCTTTCTACGTTCAGCGCCCGGCGGCGAACTGTTTGGAATGTGGTTTCCCGAGCTTGATAATGGTCAGATTCTTAAATACTCGGGGGGAGTGTGGAATCCCGTTCGGCCGCCTTTGGACGGCTCGCCCAACTCTCTCGACGTGGATGCCGAGGGGAATTTGCTTCTCAAATACCCCCAACCTGGCCAACCTGATGCGCTTTTTCGAGTCCGCGGCAACGACGCCGAGCGGTTGCCGCCTGTACCCAACTCCTACCGAGTCCGCGATACCGGGGAGTTGGTGGAGGGAACCGGCCAGGCTCAAACCGTCAACGGCCTGGCCGGAGGCGGAATCCGCCGCGGTAGCGGCACCCGCTTCTTCCCCGTGGCCGACTACTAACAAAGGTTGGAAAGGGTGCCATAGAGCGGGACCATGACCGAAACTGCGGTGAAGCCAACCATGCCGGCCAGCAGCATCATCAGGAGCGGTTCCATCAGGGCCAGCATGGCCTCGATGCGAAACTCTACCTCGGATTCGAAGTGGCCGGCCAGACTCTTGAATACCGCAGGCATGCGTGCGGCTTCCTCGCCCACCTGAGTCATCCGCCACAGCATGGGTGGGGCGTGGGAGAGATGTGAGAAGAGCTCGGCCAGGGATTCGCCTTCGTGCAGACCATGCACAACCTGATCTATTTCGTCTTGTAAAATGGGGCTTCCGCTAGTTGCGGCAGCCAGTCGCAGAGTCCGGCTAATATCGATCCCGACCTCCAGCATAAAGGCCGCCGCAGTGGAAAATCGAGCCAGGGCGCTGCCAGCCAGCAAGTCGCCAAAGACCGGAATGTGCATCCCCAGTTCATAGAGTTGGCGACGTCCGGCGTCGCAAGACAGTCGTTCGCGTAGCACGGCGACTACGGCCATTATCAGGGTACTCAGAACCACCCAGAATATCGGCGTACGAATGGCCGCAACCAGAGCCATGGTGAGTTGACTGTACCAGGGCAGCACGGCTTCGGATTCTTCCAGCATTTGGGCCAGGCCAGGCAGCACGGTGGCGAAAACGGTCACTATCAGCAGCAGGCCCACGGCCAGGACCAGGAACGGATAGAGCAGCGCCCCGTGCACTCGCCGGGTCAGGTCACCGTCACGTCGCAACCAATCGGCCAACCGCTCCATCACTCGGGCCAGACCTCCTGTCACCTCGCCCACCTGAATCAGGGCCAGGTAGAGGGGGGAGAAACAGGTCGGGAACTCGCTGAGTGCGCGCGACAGGTAGTTGCCTTCCATCAGGCGCTGGCGCACTCGCGAAAAGAGGCCTGCCTCCCTCTCGTCCCGGGTAGAGCGCTCCAGAGTGTCGAGGGCCCTGACGATATCAACCCCAGAAGACATCATCAGCGACCATTGCATGGTCATAAGGGCCACTTGATTCTTGCTTAGCCCCCGATTTCTCACACGGGCTAAAATTCCCCTCGCCCCGTGGGAGACCCTGCCAATAACCATCCTAACCAGATCTTAATTTTCGAGGAGTATGGCTAAATGGACTGTTACAGATATGTTACGCATTGGGCGTCGACGATTCCACCGCCACGCGCTATTCTGAATTCAATAAGCGCGCAAGCGATTCGAAAGGAAACAAAAACAATGTCACTGAATGTAGCCACTTCCATTTCCGTAGGAGCAGGTTGCCCCCCCCATCGCCACTGTGGACCGAGCCACGAGCGCGGACGCCACTGTCACGCCGAGGGCGATGCCAATTCTCCTGAAGCACCTAAGAGAAATGGATTCCTTGACCTCCTGTCTGCCCCATTCCAGGCGCTCGGTCTGAAGGGCGGAAATCAGAACGACAGGCAGTATGACAAGTATCTCCAGGCCAATCAGGCCGGAAATCTGCTCAAGGGCGGCTGCTGCTAACTTCACCAGGTGCCCTGGCCTCGCGGCCAGGGCACTTCAATTCCAGGCCATTTTTGGAGGAATGTCATGATCGAAATTCAGGAAATCGATTTCTTTGCTGTCATAGGTGATTGCCCCGAGACCCTCTGCCCGGGCTGCGGCCAAAGGACCCGCGCTTACGTGGTCAATTGCGAAAGCTGTGGCGGTCTTTTGGGGAGCGAGGAAGCTTCGCTCAACCTGTGCGAAGGCCGGCGACCTCCCATGCACAAAACCCCCATGCAGGAGGCCGATAATCTGATTCGCCTTCAGCAAGCGGGCCAGGCATTGGCCGGGGGGCAAATTGAAGTAGAAGACTTTCTGGCTGAAGTCGATGAGGTGCTGATCATTGTGGAGTCGGCACTCGACCTCTACGAGAGCGATTTCATGCGCCGGCAAATTTCTACCATGGAGCCTTCCGCTGCCCAGATCTATCATAGGATTGCCACCGCCGCCGCTGAGATGGAGTTCGGCTTGCGCCAGCTTAGCCATTATCGCCATGGACAACCTTTGTCGCTGATTGAGGCCGGATTGAAGCGAGTCGAAGGTGCACTCTGGAAAGTAGACGCCGCTCAAGATGTGGCCCTGGAAATGGGTCGGCAATGCTAAGTTTTGCCACCGGTCAGGTTCGTAGGGCCACAGAGTCTGACCGAGCGACAATTTGCCAGCTGGCTGCCCGCAAGGTTCTGCCCGACCATCCGGTCGCCGGGCTCTCCGGCCGGCAATTAGCGGAGTGGACGGCCCAGCAGTATCGCGACAACTGGGCGGGGTTGCTGGCCCGGCCGGACATGGTCATCTTGGCCTGTCAGCAGCCGTCGGGCTACGCCATGGCCATTCTGGGGGACCGCGAGTCCCTGACCGGAGAGCGTCAACTGCACATTGCCGACTACTGTGGCGATTTAGGCACTTTTCTCCAACCCCTGCTGGCTCTGGCAGGCCAGGACGGATCCACCCATCTGGTCACTCGGGTCCTGGAAGGGCAGGCCCACAATCTGGACCTTTTGGGGTTTCGGCCCGAGATTTCCCGGCTGCTAGCGCGCATCCAGGGGCGTCCCAATGCCAGTGCTTTTGAAGTGCGTCGGGCGGCCGCCAGGGATCGCTTCTTTTTGGCCAATCTCCATCGCCAGGGGGGACCGTTTTACGTGCCGGCCCACCGCCAGATCAACCAGGACGAGATGTCGTTTCGCAACATGACTCTCTATCTAGGCTTGGACCTCGGACAGGGGTCGAATATGACGGGATATGTCATCAGCGACGGAAATCGTCCCTTTGGCTACGTGCTCTTCAAGTTGGGCCTGAGCTTGCCGGTCAGCGGTGCCCCGCTGGTTTACCTCTACGACATCCAATTGCAGAAAGAATATTGGGGCCGGTCGGCCGCTCGCATCTTGCTCCGTCAGGCTATGTTAGACCTTCAGCATCAGGGACTGGAGTGGATTGCAGGCGACGTAAGTTGCGCCAATGCCAGCGTCCATCACCTGGCCATGCGGGCGGCCAACTTCAAACCCGAGTGGACGCGCTGGGGTCGCTCTCAGTCAGAGTGACTGTAAAAACTCTCGGGCCGACATCACGTGGCCCCCGCAAACACTGCGTGAGGCAAACAGCGAAGTCCGGTGGCAGATGTCGTGATAGTCGGCCTGGCAATCCTCCAGGTGGACGACTCGAAAGCCTCGGTCCGAAGCGTCGCGGGCAGTGGTCTCCACGCACTGGCTGGTGGCCAAACCGGTCATAACCACCGTGTCCAGTTGTAGCTGGCGCAGATGCTGCTCGAGCGCGCTGGAGGTAAAGCCGCTGTAGGTGGTTTTGTTGAGCACCAGTTCGTCGGGCCGCGGGGCCACTTCGGGCAGCACCTCGGCCAGGGGCTCATCGATCAGCGGATAAAGGTCTTCAAAACCGGCCTCTCGGGCCTCCCGATAGGATTTGAGAAAGTGGCGATGGAGGTCGCTGCGGTCGGCCTTCTCGCCGCACAAGCGCAGGTAGATGATCGGCCTCTGCAGCCGGCGGGCGCGTTCCAGCACGTGGCCCAGCTTGGGAACGACCAGTTGGCGACAACGCTCCCCTACATATTCGGTTGCGCCCGGATTGATGGCCTCAAAGTATTCCCGAAAACTGGCCCCCGGCTCGATGTAGTAGCGCTGTAAGTCCACCACCAGCAGTCCCCAGTTGCCCCATTCCACCGCTAACGCCCCCGTGTATTGTTGGGGGGCAGTTCAAACACGTAGATCTCTTTGAGAACTCCGTCTTTGAGCGAGAAATTGGCGCCGGCCACGCGCCAGGTCACGCCTCCGGTCGACTCACTCAACCCCTCACGGCCGTCGGGATAGAGGTCCTTGACGGCTTCGGCTGAGTCCCCCATTTTGACTTTCTGATTGGTCTGTGCCCGGATGCCGCGCACCCGCACGCTGACCACGGCGCGAGGATTCTTGCCGTTGTGCAAAACCACCTCAATCATGCGCTCGGGGTGCTGACCGGCCACGGCCCAGCGCAGTAGCCCGGATCCCTGTGTCTTGCCGGATTTTACCTCCAGGGTAGGGGGCCCCAGTTGTTCAAAGGCTTCCGGGCCCACCGCTTTGCCGATCTCAAAAGGGCCCACCTTGCCCCCAGGGACCACTTGCATCTGGCGAAAGCGCCAGCGCTGGTTGGACTTGGACTCGATCAAAAACTCGTCGACCTTGCCCGCCTTGGTGCGAATGGTCAGCCCTGGCAGACAAAATTCCGGATTGCGGCTAAAAGGGTTGGTGTCCTGTTGGGCCTCGGGATAGGTCTTGACAATCAGGTTGGCCGGTCCGTCCAGAAAGATTCCCTCTGGCGTGGAGGCGCGAATGCCCTTGACCTGAATGGTGTAGACGTTGTCTGGTTTGACCCCATCGTTGAGGGTCAACAAGAAGCCTTTGCGCAGGTCGCGATTGTCGCCGGCCCCGTAGACGCTGTAACCGCTACCCAGGTCGCTGGTCGAAGCGCCTTGCTGGGCCGACTTGCCCAGATACTTCAAGGTGGCCTTGCTCAGCGGTTGGCCCAGAAAAATCGGGCCAGCTCCAACGCCAGCCTTGATCTCTACCCGAGATTTACGCCACAACTGCGCCGGCAACGGCGCTGCCAGACCGACCAGCGCCGCCAAAATCATCCAACTTCTCCGCATGGCCGGCAGTTTCGCAGAGTCTGCGGGACGACCCTGCCTGCTTGGCGAAGGCCGCCCCCACAATGAGCGACGACACCTCGGACGACGGCGGGCTCAAGCGCGGCCTCAAGCCCCATCACCTTCAGTTTATTTCGATTGGCGGTATCATTGGCAGCGCCTATTTTCTGGGCACCGGTTATGTGCTGGCCAAGGCCGGTCCGGCGGCGGTGGGCGCCTATATGTTGGGCGGACTGCTGGTCTACCTGGTCATGCTGAGTCTGGGCGAACTGGCCGTGCACATCCCCACCTCGGGCTCCTTTGTGACCTATGCGAACGAGTTTATTCATCCCGCCGTGGGTTGTGGAGTGGGCTGGTCCTACTGGGTTAACTGGGTGGTCTTTGTCCCCTCTGAGATGATTGCGGCCGGGATTATCATGAACCATTTCGTGCCAGGGGTGGCTATTCTGGCCTGGGCCGTCCTCTTTGGCCTCATTCTAACGGCCCTCAATCTGCTTGACGTGGGCAACTTTGGCGAGATGGAGTTCTGGCTCTGCCTGATCAAAGTGGTGGCCATCGCCGCCTTTGTGCTGCTGGCCCTGTTTATCTATTTCCAAGGGGTGGCCGCCGGCTCGCTCAGCCCTAGCGGCCACCTGCTCACTCAGGGCGGCTTGCTGCCTCACGGCATCTCCTCGGTCTTTCTCACCATGGTGATCATCCTGGTCAACTTTCAGGGCACCGAGATCATCGGCCTGGCCGCCGGCGAAACCAAAGACCCGGCCCGCTCCATTCCGGCTGCCGTCAACGCCGTTTCTTATCGAATCATCGCCCTCTACGTTATCCCCGTCTTTTTGCTGGTGACCATTTTACCCTGGCAGGAAGCCGGTCTCAAGGATTGCGTCTTTGCTCTGGCCCTCGACCGTTATGGCCTCAACTGGGCTGCGGCCGCTCTCTCCTTCGTGGTGCTCACGGCTGCCATCTCCTGCTCCAACAGCGGCATCTACGCCACCTCTCGGGCCCTTTATTCGCTGGCTCGCGAAGGCATGGCCCCGGCTTTTTTGGCCCGCGTCAACCAGCACGGCGTGCCCCAGCCGGCCATCTTGCTTACCGTGGTCGGTTGCTGGCTGGTGCTGGCCTTGCAAACGCTGGATAAGAGCGGCACCTTTTACCAAAATTTGCTGGCCGTCTCCGGTTTCACGGGAACGGTGGCCTGGATCAGCATCTGCTGGGCCCAGCTCAACTTTCGCCGGCGCCTGCTGGCACGGGGCTTTTTGCCCCAAAACATGAAGTTCCGCGTGCCCTTCTTCCCTCAGCTTACCTATTTCGCCATCTTTGCCCAGGCCGGCTGCCTGCTCATCTCCGGCATGTCGGGCGATTTTGCACTGGCTCTCAAGGTTTCGCTGGTGTTGTTAACCGTGCCCACGGTCGCCTATTTGCTCACTGGCCGCCGTCGACCCGAAAGTTCCACCGCTGCCCGCAGCTTCGAAAAACTCATTCAAGGAGAACCCAAGTGCGAGAACGACTTACCCAACTCTTAGTTCAAGAAGAGGAACGCTTCCGTCAGGCCCATCCCCGCTCCCAGCAGATGTTTGAGCAGGCCCGTGCCCATCTGCCCGGGGGGGTGCCCATGCACTGGATGGTGCGCTGGGCCGGTCCCTTCCCCATCTTTGTCGATCAGGGTCAGGGCGCCCATTTCACCTGCGTCGATGGTCATCGCTACCTGGATCTGTGCCTGGGCGACACCGGAGCCATGACCGGCCACGCCCCCCCCGCCACAGTGGAGGCTGTCATCGAGCAGGCCAAACGCGGCTTCACTTTCATGCTTCCCAACGAGAACGCCATCTGGGTGGCCCAGGAACTGTCCAACCGTTTTGGCCTGCCCTACTGGCAACTGGCCCTCAGCGCCACCGACGCCAATCGTTTCGCCATTCGGCTGGCCCGCCACCTGACCGGCCGCTCGAAGATTTTGGTTTTCAACTATTGCTATCACGGCTCTGTCGACGAAACTTTTGTCAGCCTGCATGACGGAATTCCGGGTACGCGGCCCGGCAACATTGGTCCCGGGATCTGCCCGACTCTGACCACCTGGGTGGTTGAATTTAACGACATCCCCGCCCTGGAGGCCGCCCTGGCCCACGAGGATGTGGCCTGTGTGCTGGCCGAGCCAGTTATGACCAATGTGGGCATCATTCACCCCGACCCAGGTTACCTGGAGGCCCTGCGCAATCTGACTCGCAAGTATGGCAGTCTGCTAATTCTGGACGAGACTCACACCATCTGCACCGGCCCCGGCGGCTACACTCAGGCCCACGGCCTTAAGCCCGACATGCTTACCATCGGCAAGCCGATCGGTGGTGGTGTGCCGGTGGGCGTTTACGGCCTGACCCAGGAACTGGCCGAACGCATGCAAAAGCGGATCGCCAGCGATGAATGCGATACCGGCGGCATCGGCGGCACGCTGGCCGGCAACGCCCTCAGTCTGGCGGCGGTGCGCGCCACCCTTGAGCATGTCCTCACGCCCCAGCTTTACGAGCGCACGATTCCGTTGGCTCAGCGCTTTACTCAGGGGGTGGAGGGGGTCATTGCCGAGTTTAAACTGCCCTGGATCGTCAAGCAGTTGGGCTGCCGGGCCGAATACTGGTTCCGCCCACAGCCCCCGCGAAATGGGGGAGAGGCCGTGGCTGCCATCGACAGCCAGCTCGACCGCTACATGCACCTGTGCGCACTCAATCGCGGCATTCTCATGACGCCCTTTCATAATATGGCCCTGATCGCTCCCGATACCAGCCAGGTTGACATCGATCACCACACCCAGGTCTTCCGCGAAAGTGTCAGCCAGCTTTACGCTCACCCCGGCGGGTGACAGCGCATCCTTTACCGGTCGGCCACATGCTGCTCCCACCTTTCATCATCTCTTCACGGACCAGTGGCGGTTGCGCACTAGCCTTTGCCTATCGAACGCAGAGCGAGGACCCACCGTGAAGATTTTCAGCGCCCCCAACAATACGCCCCAATACTTGCCCAAGTTACCCCCCCCGACCTATCTGGAGCCTGAGCCGGGCCAGGCCAGTTGGCTGGACGAATACACTTTCATCCCGGAAACCGCCGCTACCGGAGCCGTCACAGGCCTTCTATTCTCGACCGTGGCCTACAATATGGCCTCCTCTAGTCCCGTTGCCGCTGCCGCTCTGGGCGCCCTCTCGGGGGCCGGCCTTTCGGTGTGCACGGGCGACTCCATTCCCAACCTGAGAACCGCCCTTCGGCGAATGGGCACGGGGGCCTTATTGGGCGCGGGGGTGCTGGCGGCCGGAGGCCTGGGACCCACAGGCATCCTGCTCTCCGGAGCCGCCATGGGTCTGCTGGCCGGATTAGGCCGCGCCGACTCTGCCCGCCCGGTTGCTCACTGAAGTTAGGGCTGGGCGGCCTGCCGCAGTACCCGCAGGCCGGCTCCGGCGGTATCCCCGCCGGCCACATCCAGTCGACCGTCACCATCAAAGTCGCCGGTTGCTACGGCGGCCAAAACACCATCGGGGGCGTAAAGGTAAGGCTCGTGAAAAATTCCCACCGAGCTTCCCAGAAAAACCCCTATCGCTTGACGCGACGGGAAGGGCACCACCAGATCGGGCAGCTCGTCACCATTGAGGTCGGCCACGCCAAATCTGGAGGCGGGCTGGGTAGGCAGGACCACCGACCGCCAGGCCTCCAATTGGCCTCGGCCCCGATTGCGCAGCAGTTCCACCGTGTGGTCGGGAGCGTCCTGATTCAGCGCAGCGACGTCCAGCCGGCCGTCCCGGTCGAAGTCGGCCAATTCTAAACCAATGATCTCCCGGCCTGCGCGGACTTCCACCGGATCCTTGAAGTTGGCGCCGCCCCGGTTGAGGAGAAGATCCACGCGGTCCAACGAACCGACCACTAAATCAGCCAAACCCTGGCCCCCCACATTTCCGACCGCCAGGCAACGGGGGCTGGTCTTTAAATGGAGCAGCGAAAAGGGACGCAAGCGGCCGTCGCCCTGATTGAGCAGCAGCGCAATGGCCGGTTCGGCCGGATCATCGGAAATGGCCGCCACATCCAGGGCCCCGTCGCCATTGAGGTCGGCGCACACGGCCTGGCGAGCGGCTCCATCGACCGAGTACACTTCGGGCTGGGCAAATCCGCCGGGACGGCTTAAAGTGACCGCCACCGTGCCTTCCCGCTGCTGGGCGGAAACCAGATCGGGTCGCGCGTCGCCGTTGAGGTCGCCCTGAGCCACGGATGTCACGGGCTCGCCCATCTGCACCGTCGCAGGCGGATCGAACTTTCCATCGCCCCGGCCAGGGGCGATGCCAAGGCTGTTGTCGCGAAACCCTCCCATGGCCAGGTCGAGATTGCCGTCCCCGTTAAAGTCGGCGCTGACCACCGGATCCACGGCAAACTGCGGGGGAGAGAGGCTGGCGCTAAACCAACCCCCATCTCCATTTCCCTGTAGCAGTCCCACCGTCAGCGAATCTGTGGCCCCGACCATGACTGCATCCTCGCGACCATCCCCGCTGAAGTCTCGGCTTAGCAAGCCCTGAGGCCCGACCATGCAAAGATTGGCCGGTCCTACCCCAAAGCCCCCTTGCCGATCGCCGAGCAGCGGATAGACCCGGTTGCTGGTTTCGCCGCTGGCCAGCAGATCGGGGCGCCCGTCCCCGTTCAGGTCGGCACGGGTCAGTTGTCCGCAACGTTCGGGCAGAGCTGTGATCAACGCCGGTCCCAGCAGGCCATTGCCCTGATTGAGGCGCACCACCAGATCGCCAGCCGACAAACCGGCCAGGTCTGGCCTTCCATCGACATTGAAATCGAAAGCTACCGGTGAGGTGGCGCCACCGGCGTAGTCCACGCCGCCAGCGTGCCCATTCCTTTGACTCAGGACCAGTGTGACCAGGCTGCTGGAGGGCCTGCTGGCCAGAGGGTCTGCTTTGCCGTCGCCGTTGAAATCGGCGCTGATCACGCCCATCGGTTGCGAGCCGACCGGGAGCGAAATGGGAGCCAAAAAGGCACCCCGTCCCCCGTTGGGCAGCAGCATCACCTGTCCCGTGTTGAGCAGCGAGACGGCCGCATCCAGCTTGCTGTCCCCGGTGAAGTCAGCCAGGCTGACGCCGGTGGGGAAGCCCGGCGCAGCCGTGAACACTGGAGGCGAGAAGTCCCCCCGGCCATCGCCCAACAGGGCGACCAGTCGATCCGATTGGAGCTGGGTGAGCAACACGTCGAGGTTGCCGTCTCCATCCAGGTCGCCGTTGGCAACGGCCCACAAGCCGTCCCCGGCCACGGCCCGGACCTGAGCCGGGTGAAAGAATCCGCCTCCCCGGTTGAGGAAGAGGTTGAGCAGATTCTCGTCAAAGCTGGGAACCAGCACGTCCAGGCGACCGTCCCCGTTATAGTCGCCACTGACCGCGCCCTGCGTTTGCGAACCTCGGCCGGCCGCGTCACGGCGCGCGAGCAAGGCCCCGCTGCTGCGCACGACCGGCAGAGAGGGTATCCCCGAGGGGTCTGGAGCGGGGAGGTTGGACAGGTTGGGCTGCAGGCCGCATCCCATGGAGAGGAGGGCCGCCAGCAAGAAGAACTCGACCCCGGGCTTGATGCTCAATTTTGGGCGCGTCCTTTGCGGGTCTCTGCCGCTAAACAGAGCAGTTCGAACATGATTTGGGCTCCGGCCAGGGCAGTGATTCCCGCCGAGTCGAAGGGAGGCGAGACCTCGACGATATCGGCGCCTACGATATCCAGACCACGCAGTCCCTGGAGCAATCGTCTGGCTTCATAACTCGTGATTCCCCCCACCACAGGTGTGCCGGTGCCCGGTGCGTAGGCCGGATCGAGCCCGTCGATGTCAAAGCTGATGTAGGTTGGCCCCTGGCCTACCACCTGTCGCACCGCTTCGATCACTCCTTTCACACCCAGATCGTAGAAGTTGTCAATGTCAATAATGGTCATTCCTGATTCGTGAGCATAGCTCTCCATCAATCCGTATGGATCTCGGATGGCCACGTGGACGGTGCGTTTGGGGTCAATCAGCCCCTCCATCCCGGCGTTCGAAAAGGGGGTGCCGTGGTGCAGTTTGCTCCCCGAAATCATGCCGGAGCAATCCAGGTGGGAATCGATATGGATCAGCCCCAGCGGCTGCCGGGCTCCCAGCGCCTTCAATATAGGATAGCTGATCGAATGGTCGCCTCCGGCCGTAATGGGAACCACCCCGGCCTCAACCAGACCCTGATAATAGCCATAAATTTCGTCAATCACCTGGTCCAGATGAAAGGCGCTCCGGAGCGGAACATCTCCGATGTCGGCCACTCGCACCATTTCGAAAGGACTTACTTTGGTAAGGGGATTGTAGTAGAGGACGTTGGCCGACTGGACCCGTATCTCGCGCGGGCCGTGACGGGCCCCGGTGCGCTGAGTCAAACCCAGATCCACCGGCACTCCCACCAGGGCAATATCGACCTCCTTGAGGTCCAGGGTATGGCGAGCCCGGAAAAAACTGGCCAGACCCGCGTAACTCTTCATGTACAATGCTGGATCACAGCCAAAATGGGCGCCCACCATCGCCTCAAACTCTTCTACCTCGTGATTCATCTTCACCTCCCAGTGCTCTTTGACCACTATAGGGAGCGCTCGGCCACTGACAAGATAGCCATTCGGCTACATGGCCATCAGTTCTGCCCGGCTACGCACTGCGAGCTGGCGATAAATCTGTTCGGTGTACTTGTGAACGGTGCGGACACTGAGACCCAGCCTGGTGGCGATCTCTTTCTCGGACGCCTCCCCCAAGAGCTGGCGGTAGACGGACTGGAGGCGAGGGGCAAGTTGGGCCTCACGCCAATCCCGCCGATCCAGCCAGGCGGTGGCGTGATGCAGCAGTTGCAGCAGTTTGATCTGATCCAGGCCAAAGGGAGGGGTGCCCCAGCGACGGGTGATGCTAAAGAAACCCTCTACCTGCGGGCCCAGAGCCACTGAAGAGACGGCCCCCTCGTTGAGACCAAAGGCTCGCCAGCCTTCATTCACGTGGGACGAGCGGCTCCAGGTGCTATCATCCACCAGCATCGGACGCGAGCATGCCCATAGTCCCAGTTGTCGCCGCAAAAACGCCTGCGCCATCGGATCTTCTCGGTAGTCGTACCAGTCCCGCCAGCGCTTCACCTCGTCGGGGGACATCCCGTAACTGGCCCCCAGTTTGAGCTGCTCACCCTGCTGGAAAACCATGCAGACAAAGTCGCCGCCGACTAGCTTGAGGCTTTGCTCCATCAGATGCTGGCGCGCTTTTACCGGATCGCGCCGCGCCTCTTCCACTACCTGGCAGATCAGGGTCCCGGCTTGGGCCCACTCGGCGCTCAGCATCGCTCCAGCTTGGCTGTGCCCCTGGAAAAACCTGTGCCGCATTATCGGCCCCTTTATCCGCGCAGACTGGCGGCGGGATAGCTCAAGCGGTGCCCGCGCTCATAGATGCCCGGAATGGTCACGGGCAGGCGCCCCTGAGGTTGCACGTGACCGCTGATCACTCTGCCCAAAGCTTGCAGACTGAGGGGCGTGTAGTTGTAGCTGCACACAAACGCCGGCATCAAGGGTAGGTCCCGCAGAACATAGGGGCTGGACAGGCTCACCAAAACCGTGCGGGGATTGTCCTGCAGCAGACGCTCCCCCAATTCGCGGGTGGAGTCGGGCAGGCGATGGCGAGCGTAGACCGCAAATATCACCGTTTCGCTGGCCCGCGCCTGCTCCAGCAGATGGCCCAGGGCCGGACCGCGACTCTCAGCCGGGTAGTAGGCCTCTTGCATGTCTACTCCGTCGACTTTGAGATGCTGCAAAATACTGTCGCTGCGCCTCATCTCGCCCAGTGGAGTGACGGGCAGCAGGTCCGGGCTCAGCAACAAAGCACTGCCCTGGCGCAAGGGCAAAATATCCTGATTGCGCACCAGCGTCACGCTACGCTCGGCTATCTGGCGCATTTCCTCGTTCTGCTCGGCAAAGAGAGGGTTGTAGTGCAGGCGCTTCATCACCGGCAGGGCGTCGCGCATGACTTCGATTCTCTGCAACGACTCTTCCAGTCGGTTCCGCGTCAGACGCCCGCTTTCCACCGCCTCCACCAGGGCCTGCACCGCTTTGAGGTGTTCGGCAAAACCTCCACAGGAAAGAATCATGTCAGCTCCGGCTTCGATAGCCATCAGGCTGGCTTCGCCTACCCCGTAGTGATTGGCAATGGCCTGCATCTCCATCGAATCGCTGAAAATCACTCCGCCAAAGCCCATCTGCTGGCGCAACAGGCCGGTTAATATGGGCTCCGACAGGGTGGCTGCTCGCCCCGGTCGCGGATCCAGGGCGGGAAACGTGATGTGGGCCGTCATCACACACTCCACGCCGGCCTCCAGGCAGCCTTGAAAAGGCACCAACTCCAACTGCTGCAACTGTTCCAGAGAATGGGGTAGGGTGGGCAAGGCCAGATGAGAATCCAGGCTGCAGGCTCCATGGCCGGGGAAGTGCTTGATGGTGGCCGCCACCCCGCCCTCGCGCAGCCCCTGGCAAGCCGCCCGGGCGTGCAAACTCACCTCAGCCGGGTCCTCCCCAAACGATCGCACGCCGATGATGGGGTTGTCCGGGTTGCTGTTGATGTCCACACATGGAGCAAAATCGATGTGAAAGCCCAACTCGTGTAGCTGCTTGCCCATCATTGCGTGCGCTCGGCGCGTGCAGTCCGGGTCGCCGGTGGCTGCCAGGGCCATGGGGCCAGGGGTCAGCACGCTATCCGGAAAGCGCACCCGGTCCACCAGGCCGCCTTCTTGATCCACGGCCACCAGGGGGTCACCGTGCTCGGCAATTTCTTCCATCAGCTTGAGCAACTGAGGGCGGTGGCTGACATTACGCGCGAAGAGCAACACACCTCCCCAGCGATGGGCGGCCAGATGTTGATGACCGGCCTCCTCCAGGTCAGTTCCCGGGATATCGATCATAATCAATTGGGCGGCCAGATCGGACAGCTTCATAGGGGCTTCCCTTCAGACGACGTTAGGCGACGTGGTTCTGCCTGGAACTGGAAAATCCCTCAATAGAAGTTGCTCCATTTGGCCGAAGCGCTCTTCCAGCAGGCTGATCGCCCCAATTGCCAGCGGATCGTAGCCTTCCAGCCAGGAAGCCAGCCATTCGCCGGCCTCGTGAGCCCAAGAGTGTTCCGGGAAGGGCACGCCTTGACTGACAAAACAATCCTGCACCAGGGTGCTAAAGAGCCGGCCCAGCCGCAATCGGTCCTGAAGACGCTCGCCTTCCTTCTTTGAAACCCCGGTGGGCGGGCCCAGGCCGGCTTTCTTGAGCCAGCCCCGCCACGGGTTTCGCTGCAAAAACCTCTCCTCGATCGGAACCTGCGGCTCCAGCCAGCGAAAGATATGCACCGCCGGGGGCCCCTCGCTGCTGGCCGGCAGGGTCGCCAAAAACTTGGCCCAGGTCGGACCTACCTCGCTTTGCCAACCAGGCAGCAGCTTTTGCCAGCGCAACAGGGCCATGCCCATGTCGTGGACGGCCGGTTCCATCCCCAGAATTTGGTGCTGGTAGGGGGCCAGCGTGTGCACGAAGTCGCACGACCAGCCCTGAAACCATTGGGCGAGGGTGCGCTGAATCCGGGCTCTCTGCGCTTCGTCCAGAGGCAAAATTTCGGCCAGTTTGCCCCACTGAATGGCGGCTGTGGCTGGCTGCAGCCCGCTCAGACACAGATTGGCCACGCCATTCCATTCCTCAATCGCTTCCGACCAGCGCCAGCCGGCCTCCTCCAGGTATTTTACGTCAGGGTTCTGAAAATACAACTGCACTTGCTGCAGGGCTTGCAGCACGCCACGCAACGCGCCTTCCCCCTCGCTCGAGAAGGCGCCGGCGCCCTGGCGCAGGCGCTGGACGCCCAGGCTCAGTTGTTGCCAACTGTGGCGTAGCACCGGTTTCAGGTCCGCCTGTTCCACCTGATTGCGCGCTAACTCAAAAAGGACGGGTGAAAACCAGCCGTCCAGACTCTGGCCGTGCTCCAGGCGCAGCGAGGTCACCATCGTTTCCAGCACCGGATCCAACCTGGCCTCAGCGCAGGCCTGAGGCCGCTGGCGCCAGCTTTCCAGTAGCTGCGACTGCCACTCCAACAGGGTGGGCGGGGGCTGGGAGTTGTTCCAGCGATAGGCAAAATGCTGCAGGGCCACTACCAGGTCGTTGGCTGGTTGCTCCAGGCCCAGCAGTCCCCAGGCCAGACGACGGCGCAGCAGTTCCAGGGTGTTGGCGTCAACGACCGGGGGGGAATGCATTGCGCTTGCGCGGCTCCGCCTTGGCGAACTGCAGCAGGGTCAAACTGGAAAGCCGAATGCGATCGCCGGGTTGAATCAAGCGCTCTCCTCCCTGCAGTAACGACATTCCGTTGAGGAAGGTGGGGTTGGTCTCGCTGCGGTGTTGCACGAAAAACTTGCCGTCGCGATGAACCAGCGCCACATGAATGCGCGACACTTCCAGATCGCTGAGGCGCACGTCGCAATTCTTGCCGCGCCCAATCAGCAGGCGCTGTTTGGCAAAGGGGTAGACCTTGTCCTGATCCTGATCCACACCGCTCTCCACCACAATTTGGAAGCCCTGCAAAACCTCCCCCACGGCCCTTTCCAGGTAGCGGAACGACGATTCACCAATATCAATTCGGTCCCCGGTCATGAGAACCACCTGGTCGCCCCGCTTGAGGGGGACCCGGTTGACCAGCACCGAGTCATCGGGCCCCTGATTGAGCAGGGCAAACCGCCGTGAGCGGTAGCGCAAAGCGGCCATGTTGCCTGGCCCATCCAGCGGGATGTCAAATTGTTCCACATTGGCGCCCAGCGTAATCACCCGGTCGTCCACCATTTCGCCCGCGTTCAAGGCGATCTGGCGTCCCCGATTGGGTCCCGACGTGAAGTCGAAGACAAAGTCCGAATTATCTCGCCAGGGCCACGACAGAGCCAGCATGTCCTGGCTGCGGTCATCGCTCGCGGCGGGCGGAGTGGAGATTTTGGGCCCCGGAGGAGCTGCCCCCAGGGTCGGTACACTCGACGGATCCAGCGGTGTGGTAGGTGGAGAGTGATCCACGGTGGTGGGGCGGGGGGCTTCCGGGCGTTGCTGCATTACCGTTCCCGTGGCCGAGTTGCGGCCGATCAGAGTCGGTTCCATTTTGGGCGGAGTGGGTGGCTTGGGGACCCGAAAGGCAGTCGGAGCCTCGGACGGGTCCAGGTCCGGTTCGGTCGCCCGGGCGGCTACCGCCGGCGGGGCTCCCAGGACTCCG
>JADMJV010000096.1:0-8236 GCA_018780265.1 bacterium | reverse complement strand
CCAGGGAAATTGCGTGGAACGATGCCACCTGTGTCGTTTGGCGGGCTGGGCGGCAAGGGGACCGGGACACGCGGCGTGGGCGGCACATGGATCGGCTCGGAAGGCCGTTCGGCGGGCCGACCCCAAGGCGAAGGCGGGCCCCCCCAATCCCCCTGGGCGGGGTTGGCTTTGGGAGGGGGAGCCGCACGCTCCGTTTCTTTGGGACTCCACTCCTTGAGGGCCGCGCCGCCTTTGACCCGACAAACCAGAGCGCTGCGGCCCAACTGAATGATATCGCCATCTTGAAGCAACACGGGAGGCCCGTTTCCCACGGGCAGGTCACGAGAGTTACCCTGCTGGACGCGTCTCACTCGGATGGCCACCCCCGGATTGTCCGACTCGGACAGGCCGTAGGCCTGATCGCGGCTCTGCCAGACCACGTAGGCCGCCTCTTTGGGCAGGCTGTCGTCGTGAAGCAGGACCCCCTGGCCCTTGCGGGGGTCGTCTCGACCCAGCGCTCGTCCCAAAATGCCCACCTGCTCTTTGAGAACAAAAACTTCGCCCTTGTCCGGTCCTTGGGCCACTGTAAACTGAATTTCGCTAGAACTGGTGGCATTGCTGTTGCTCGGCTCGCTTGCACTGGCTCCGTAGTCGCGTTCTCGATAGTCGTTGGGCGGGGCCTTGGGCGATTCCGGCTCGGGCGTACGGGGCTGGTTGCGCACTTCGTTGCGTGGTTCGTTGAGTCGCCCGGTGTTGCCCCGTTCCGAATTCAGGTTGGAGAGTGCCTCCAGGATGTTTCCCACCATCATTTTGTGAGTTTTGGCGCTTTCCTCTTGCTTGGCGGGGCTGACCGTGGGAGTTTTACCGCCCCCCGGCAGCGTGGCGCTGACCGAGAGAGGCTCGACCTCCAGCACCAGGTATCCCATCTGAATCTTGTGGCCCTTTTCCAACTGCCGTGGGCTCTTCTTGTCAACGGGAAGACCTTCCACCAGAGTCGGGTTGGTTTTGGACTGATGGTGAACAAAGTAGGATTTTTTCTTTTCATTCCAGCGCAACTCGGCGTGCACCCGCGACACAGTGGGCTCGTAAAAGAACATGTAGCCGGGGGCTGTCTCGCCCTGGCTGGTAGCTCGCCCCAGGATATAGACCTGCTCCACTAGAGGAACAACCAATCCTTGCTGATTGCCCTTCAAAATACGAAGTTGATAGCCGGAACTCCAAGCCACATGGATACGTTCGCGGATACTTTAGTCCGCCCCTTCGTAATCAAAGTCAGCCAGGGGAGATTGTGCGGCTCAGTCACTCTCCATGGAGAGTATCAGCAGGCCCATCTGGATCTTGCAGCCCACGGTCAGCAGTTTCGGTGCTTTGGGGTCGACGGGTTGATTGTCCACCAGCGTCTTGTTGGTCTGGGAACGTTGATGCAGCAGATAGCCCCTCTTTTTTTCATCCCAGCGCAATTCGGCGTGCTGGCGCGAAACCGTCGCCTCATAAAAGAAGAGAAATCCAGCTGCGGCTTCGCCCATTGTTGTCGCCCGACCCATCAAGATCGACTTCTCCGTCAGAGGCAACACCTGCCCTTGATTCTCACCTTGAACGATGCGTAGTTGAAAGCCCATAAGAACCTCTGTGATTAATCTTGGTTTCCGCCCTGGTCAGGCCCTAAAGCCTGCTCGATCTGCTCCAGGAGGACATCCATCCCGGCCCCGTCCAGGGCGGAGATCAAGAGCCGCCCCTGGGCCTGTAAAGCTTCCCGATTCTCCTGAGAGAGCCTGTCTTGTTTGTTAAGAACTATGAGTTGAGGCAGATTGTCGATGGCCAGTTCTCCCAAAATCTGCTCCACGGCATCCAGGTGAGAGGGATGCTGCGGGTCGGAGGCGTCCAGCAGATGGATCAGCAAGTCGGCTCCAGACAGTTCCTCCAGGGTGGCCCGAAAGGCTTTGGCCAGGTCGTCAGGCAGGTCGCGGATAAAGCCCACCGTGTCGGTCAGCAACACGAACCGCCCGCTGGGCAGGCGCAGGCGGCGCGTGGTCGTCTCCAGGGTGGCAAACATTCTCTGTTCGGTCAGCACCTTGCTGTCAGTCAGGTAGTTCAGCAAGGTCGACTTTCCGGCGTTGGTGTAACCCACAATCGACACGATCGGCAACTCGTTCTTTTGGCGGCGGTCACGGCGCAGCTTGCGCTGGCGAGAAAGCTCCTCCAGTTCCTTCTCCAGACGCGTGATCCGGTCCCGAATGCGTCGCTGCCATACCTCGATCTTGGTCTCGCCAGGGCCTCTGGCTCCGATTCCGCCGGTCAAACGCGACAGAAAATCGTCCTTCATCACCAGCCGGGGCAGAGTGTATTTGAGCATGGCCAGTTCGACTTGCACCTTGCCCGCGCCGCTATGGGCGCGCCGCCCAAAAATATTGAGAATCAGTTGAGTGCGGTCCCATACTTCCAAATCGCCAAATTGCGAAATAGCCTTAACTTGCGACGAGGAGAGCTCGCCGTCAAAGATCAGCAGCTCGACTCCCTGTTGCATGCACTGCACATATAGCTCTTTCAACTTGCCGCTACCCACTACATAGCGGGGGTCCAGTTGGTGGCGACGCTGGGTGACCACGTTTACTACTTCAAAATCGGCCGACTCGGCCAGATTCTTCAGTTCGTCCATATTGCGCTGCAATCGGTCAATCGACGAGGTGGTCACCCCTACCAGCAGGGCCAGGCGCCGAGAAGTGTGCTTGTGCTGGCGTTCCCAGCCATGGGCCAACTCGCGTTCCAGGCCTTCGATAAAATCCCCAAAATCTTGAGGCAACTGATGGATGCTGGGCAAATCTTCCAGTTGACAGGGGTCCTGAGGATCATTGCCAGGCTTGAGATGAGCCCACGAAACCTTGCCCGGAAGACCCTGGTCGCTGGTCTCCAGGGCTACAATGGCGTCAAACCTTAGCAGGGCCAGGTCGGTGAGGTCGTCCTGGCTCAGTGGCTCGCCCTGCAAATGGGTATGCACAAAGCGCAGCCCGCGCAGACGGGTTTTCCCAGCCCGATAGCGACCCAGGCCGGTCAGCGTAATCTGGCGAGCATCGCCCACAAAAACATCAAATACGCGCCCGCGTCGGTCCAAAAAAAGGCCCACTTGACGCGAGATTTCTCGCGAAATTTCACACAGCGTGCGAGCTAGCTCGGGACTGACGAGCTGATCGGGCCCAACCCGGCGTTGGTACAGCTTTTCCAGGCGCTGCTTGTGGCTGGCTTTGAGACCCAGGAGGTTGCCTTGAACTTTGTGCACGGAAGGATGTTACCAGTTTTGTGGCTGGACATCCTCTAGCAGTTGCTCGACCTGCGGGTGAGTTTGGCGAAACCAGCGCACGTACAGGTCGAGTCCTTCGTCGATCGAAAGGTTGGCCCGAAAATGGAGCAGCCGGGCCGCCTTGTCGGTGGCCGCAAAGTGACGATCGACATCGGCCGGTCGAGCGGCCTCAAACTGGCAGTTCAGGTCGCTGCGCTCAAACCGTTTGAGCAACCTGGCGGCGATATCGGCGATAGACACCTCCTGGCCGCGGGCCAGATTGATGGTTTCGCCCCGAGCAGCCGACGTCGAGGCGGTCAGCATCAAGCCTCGGGCGGTATCGCTGACGTGGGTAAAATCGCGGGTTTGCGACCCATCTCCAAAAATCAGGGGGGGCAACCCGTTGGCGATGCGCACCGCAAAGCGAGGGATCACCTCGCCGCTGGTTCCCTCGTGGTGTTCGCGGGGGCCGTAGGTATTGAAGGGGCGGGCCACGCTCACGGGCAGTTGGCTGGCCAGCGTATAGATTTCTCCGGCCAGCTTGGAAGCGCCGTAGACCGTCGTCGGCCGCAAGGGATGGTTTTCATCCATGGGGGCTGTTCGGGCGCTGCCGTACACTTCGCTGGAGGAGCAGTATACGAAACGTTCGAGCCGGGGGGCGTGCTGGCGGCAGGCTTCCAGCGTCAGCAAAGTGCCGGTGGCATTGACCTCGTGCACATAGAGCGGCTTTTCAAAAGATTGGCGCAGGCAGACAACGGCCATATGAAAGACCACGCTTACCTCGGTCAGGCGGTCCTGCCAATCGCCAGGTTGAACAATGCTGGCCTGCACCAACTCCAGCCGGCCGCTAGCCAGGGCTGGCTCCAGATTGGCCCGGCTCCCCACCGACAGGTCGTCCACCACCACCACCCGGGCGCCGGCCTCAACCAGGGCGTCGCACAGATTGCTGCCAATGAAACCGGCCCCGCCCGTCACCAGCACCTTTCGATCTTGCCACCAGCTCATTTGAGTTCCACCGGCTCACCACGCAACTGCATGGATTTTGTGCCTGCTTCGATCAGTTTGACCACCCGCAGGCCGGCATGGCCGTCGCTGAGCGGACTGGCGCCGCTGCGGATGCAATCTACGAAATGACGCACCTCATTCTGTAGCGCCTCACCAGCTGGAATCTTGGGCGACCAACAATCTCCGCTGCGGTAGCTGATCAGTAACTCTTTAATCTCACTTTCGTCGGTAACAGTGATCCCTTTGTCGTATACTTTGACGCGCTCTGAGGGTTCTAGATCGTCATAGACGATCATCTGCTTTTCGCCGCCGATGAGCGTTCGTCTTAATTTGACGGGCGCCAGCCAGTTAGCGTGAATGTGGGCCACCAGATTGTCGTCGTAAAAGCAAGTCAGATAAGCCATGTTTTCCGGTTGACCGGTTACGTGGGCCACGCCGGTCGCTGAAACGGCGAAGGGTCGGCGGTCGGGAATCAGGTAGTCCATCATGGCCAGATCGTGGACGGCGAGATCCCAGAGAACGTTGACGTCGCGCTGGAAAAGGCCCAGGTTGACCCGAGTCGAGTCGAAGTAGAGCAGGTTTCCCAGTCTCCCCGAGTCAATAATGCCGCGTACGCAACGCACGGCCGGGTTGTACAGAAAAGTATGGTCAACCATCAGCACCCTGCCACGCCGTTCCGCGATTTCGATCAGCTGTTCTACCTTGTCTGAACTGTCACACAGGGGCTTTTCTACCAGCACGTGACGCCCAGACTCAAGAATCAGTTTGGCCAACTCAAAATGAGTGTTGCTGGGTGTGGCCACGCAAACGGCATCGACTTTGGGGTCGGCCAGAACCTCTTCGAGTCGCGTGGTTTGAGCGACGGTTGGAAAACGTTTCCTGATGCTGTTCAGGCGTTCGCTTTGCAGGTCGCAGACCCAGCGCAAATCGACCTCGTTAGACTCATAGAAGTTGCGAATCAGGTTGGGGCCCCAATAGCCGCAGCCTACAACGGCGACGCCTACTAACATGCGGCTGCGGCCAGTTGCTCTGGGTTAAGGGCTAGCAGTTCGGGCAGCACGAAGCGCCCATCTTTGCGGATCAGCACGTCGTCAAAGTAGATTTCACCGCCCTCTTCCTGGCGCAGCACCAGATCCCAGTGGATTTTGCTACGGTTGCCGTTTTCGGTCTCCTCGTAACACTGTCCCAGAGCCAGGTGCAGCGAACCGCGGATCTTTTCGTCAAAGAGAATGTCGCGCATCGGCTTTTGAATGTGGGGATGAAATCCAATGGCAAATTCTCCGAAGTAGCGGGCTCCCTCGTCGCTGTCGAGGATAGCTTGCAGCGCCTCGTTGTTGTTGCAGTTAAAGTCGACCACCTTGCCTTCCTTAAAGGTGAGTCGAATGTCGTCAAAAGGCGTGCCTCGATAGATTGAGGGCGAATTGAAGTGGATATGGCCTTCCACCGAGTCCTTGACGGGAGCCGTGAAGCACTCTCCGTCGGGGATATTGTGGTCGCCGCAGCAGGGAACCGCCTGAATATCCTTGATGGAGAGGCGAAGATCGGTATCCTTGGCGACAATGTGCACCTTGTCGGTTCGATTCATCAAGTCTTGCAAAGGTTTGGCGGCCTCATTCATACGTGCGTAGTCGGCCAGACAGACTCGAAAGTAAAAATCTTCGAAAGCTTCGCTAGACATGCCCGCCTGTTGAGCCATGGATCCGTTGGGCCAGCGCAGAACGCACCAGCGAGTGTGCTTGACGCGGCGCTCAATATGCACCGGTTTGACCAAATTTTGCTCGAAAATCCCCATGGTCTCCACCGACACGTCGGACATCTCGGTGATGTTGTCCGACCCGCGCAGGCCGATGTAAGCGTCCATCTTTTCCATGCGGTGAAGTTCGATCTCGCCCAGCAACCTGGTGCGGGCATCCACCTGCTCGGCCGTGCCGGAACGCAGCCAGGTGCGTTGCAGACGCAGGCTCTTCATTTCTACAATGGGGACGGCGCCCACGGCCGAGGCTTCCTCGATCAGAGCAGCCAGGGCAGCTTCCGGCACATGGGTCGCTTCGATTAAAACTTTATCGCCTTCCTTAAGCTTGGTGGAATGTTGCACAAGAAGTTTGGCCAATTGTCGATATCTAGGGTCGCTCACGAGGAATCCTCCTGGTTGTTAGCAAGTTTTCCGGCCCTCAGTTTTCCGTGACTTGCGGGGGAACCTGCTTGCTCGTTTGCCTCGCAGAAGGCTTTTCTGGTTGTGTCTGGCGAAGGGAATTACAAAACCTCTCACACACCATGTGAGGGAAAACAGTAAAGGACGCCCATGTCTCGACTACCACTGTTGTTGTCGATTCCCCACGGGGGCTCGATGCTGCCGCGGGAGTATGCTCCCCGATTTGCTCTTAGTGCGGCTGAGTTGTTTCATGAGTCCGACCCCTGGACTCGTGAAATATTTGCTATGGGTGAAGCCGTTCAAGGCCGTATTGAGGCCGAGGTGGCCAAGGCCGTGGTGGATCTCAATTGTGACCCCAGCCTGGTTCCGCCCAAGGTCTCCAGCGGCGCTATCAAGCAGTTTACGGCCTTCGGCCGGCCGATCTGGACGGAAGACGGCTTCCCCACCAGCGAGGAGATGGATCGGCTTTTAGACCGCTACCATCGGCCTTATCACGATGTCCTCAACCGCACCTCCAATCGAGGCGGGGTTCGTCTGGCCATCGACTGTCATTCTCTTTTCGCCTACGGGCCACCGGGTGCGGTCGACGCCGAGCAAGCCCGTCCGCTCTTCGTTCTAGGCAATTTGGGAGACGAAAAGGGCGAAGGCTCTGCCGCCACCGCTCCTGCCCCTCTCTTGATGCTGCTTGCCGACCTGCTCGAAAAGGAGTTCACCGACCTGGTGCCACTACCCGGCACCGTCAAAGTGGCCATCAACGCCCCCGTCGTCAGCAACTATACCCTTCGCCGCCATGGCAAGGGCCGCACTCCCTGGTTGCAGCTCAGCCTGAATCGTTGCGTCTATCTCAAGAACTTCGCCGACGTAACTCAAGTCCCCGACAGCGACCGTGAAGGCATCAGCAACCTGCGCCGACGGCTATTCTCGGTCATGTGTGACCTCTCTGATCGACTGGAAGAGTTCATTAAGTAAACCATGCCCACGCACAGAAACAGCCATCGGTAGGGCATGCCCACTTTGGCCGAAGTCATAGGTCGCCACATCCGGCGGTTTCGGCGTGATCATGCTATGACTCAGCAGGGTTTGGCCCGCCGTATCGGGGTTAACGCCTCTTTTATCGGTCCCCTGGAAAAAGGCCAAAAGTCCCCCAGCCTGCAGACCATTGAGCGCCTTTCGCAGGTCTTTTCCGTCCCTATGTATACCTTTTTTATTGACGACGAGGCCGACGACCGCGCCGCCATCGACCGAATTCGAGCCCTGGTCGGCTCGCGCTCCGCTGAAGAACGGGATTTTTTGTTGAAGACTCTGGAGGAAATGGTTAAATTGCTGCGCCGACGCCCCCGCCGCAAAGCCGGCGAAGAGAAAAAACGGGAAGGGGACGGTCGCGATGTCGGCCTCGCGTAAACTACGTCGTCAACAATTGCGCGACGCCGCCAAAAACAACTCTCCCACCCCCTCGTCTCCCGCCCATTCGCCCCTCTCCCCCGGGTTGACCCGACTCCGCCGCCGTGTCCGCTACGTCCTGCTCTTTACCACCCTGATCGGACTCGTGTTGCTGCGCGTTTTCCATGACCCCGTCGCGCAGGCTCTCCTGCAATACGGCATGCCAGCCCGAGTCGCCCTGGTGCTGGCCCTGCTTAGCCCCGCCCTCTTCACCTGGATGATTGGCCTGGGCCAACTCCGCGATTCTGCTGATCTGGGCTAAGTGTGGTGGGCACCTGCACGTTGATGCGAAGGTAGAGAACTCCGCGTCCCGGGCCCGAGAAAACAGGCAGACCTTTTCCTGCAAGCCGAAGTACCGTCCAGGGCTGTGTTCCGGGAGGACCGGT
>JADMJV010000134.1 GCA_018780265.1 bacterium | reverse complement strand
CGTTTGGCCAGGGTTTGATCGATGATGTGTCTGAGTTATTTCGCGACGGGCCCTAGAGGGGGCGCAAGGCGGCGATGGCAGCGGCGTAGTCGGCTTGGGAGAAGACCGAATTGCCGGCCACCAGCACGTCGGCTCCGGCCTCGACCAGGGCCTTCGCGTTGTTTTCCCCTACCCCACCGTCGACGGTAATTCGAGGCTGCGATCCTACCAATTGGCGCACCCGCTTGATCTTGGGCAGCATGGATGACAGAAAAGCCTGGCCCCCAAAGCCGGGATTGACGGTCATGACCAGCACAATGTCCAGATCGTCTTTTACGTATTCGAGAAATTCCGGGGAGGTGGAGGGGTTGAGGGCTACCCCGGCCAGCATTCCTTCGGCCCGGATGGCGCTGAGCAGGCGCTGCAGATGCACACAGGCCTCCACGTGGACCACCATGGAATGGGCCTGCAGCTTCTTGACCGGTTGTAGATATTCGGCGGGATTGGTGACCATCAGGTGAACGTCGAGCGGCAGCGCACCCCCGGCCAGCTTTTGCACGACCAGGGGACCAAAGGAGAGGTTGGGCACAAAGTGACCATCCATCATGTCCAGGTGCAGCCAATCGGCGCCGGCCTGATGAACGGCTTGCACTTCGTGGTGAAGGTTGGAGAAATCGGCGGCCAGCAAAGAAGGGGCGATGAGAACGCGATTCACAATTTCTCCCGGCGCTGTAAGCGATCGTTAAAGTAGACTTCGACTTCCGAACCCGTCCATCCGGCCACCATCAGCTCCAGTCGATCTCCGCTGACAGTGGCCCCCTCAAAAATTCGGTCGGCCCCCACCTCGGAGTTGAGCACGACGCTCACTCTCTGAGCGCGTGTGCCTCTTGGCACGGCTATGGATAGCCGCCTTTGTTTGAAGAGTTTCTCTTGGGAGCGTCCCGCGGATACTTGCAGCTCAACGGAGCTGTGATAGGCCACCATCTCCCCCCGAGGGGGATGCTGGGCCACCACTTCGCCGCGCGGAATAAAGTCGTTGAAGACCCACACCACCGAGCCCAATTCGAGATGCGCATTGGCCAGCAGGTCCTCCACCCGATACACGTGCTTACCCTGCCAGTTGGGCATGTGGGTGGTGGCCGAGCTGCTGCCTTTTTGGACCTGTAGATCGATGGCCCGTCCTTTGGCCACCTTCTCGCCGCCGCCAGGGCGCTGCTCGAGTATCTGCTCGGGCTCGCCCACTTTCTCGTTCTTAAAGGTAACCTTGCCTACCCGGAGACGATGGTTGGAGAGCAAGATGCGTGCTTCGCGCAGGGTTTTTCCTTTGAGGTCAGGTACGTCCACCAGTTCGGGTCCCAAACTGACCACGGCCAAAATCTGACGGTCCTGGCGCACCTTGCGGCCAGCGGCTGGATCTTGAGAGATGATGACCCGGTCGGGATGGCTGTTGGTATGACGCGACTCCTGAATGGCCAGGCGGAGATGGACTTTCTCTAAAATGCCGTTGGCTTCGGCCAGCTCCTTGCCGGTGATGACCGGCACTTCCACTTCAGGTGGAATCTGGAAATAGGAGCTATAAATGGAAGCCCCAAAGATGGTTGCAAAGGTCGCCGTCATTACACAGATGAAGACCAGCACAGCGGCTTTCGCCAGCTGAAAAACCAGGCTATGAGACTGCCTCTGGAAACCGGCCGTGTTGGGTTCGTGATCAAAATGAGGCATGTCGGCTAATCCTTTCTAAGCGGATAGCATCCTTCCCCTTCACGGCAAAGAGAAACGTGGGTGGCTAGCCGCCCAGGCCGGTGCTGCCACCTTTTTTGGTGCTGCGCCGCTGGCTGTAGCGGGAACAGATTTTGGCCACGTAATTCTGCGTCTCTTCGTAGGGGGGGATGCCGCCGCAGCTGGCCACGGCGCCAGGCCCGGCATTGTAGGCGGCCAGAGCCTGCCCCAGGTCCTGAAAGCGGCGCAACTGGGTGGCAAAGTAGCTGGTGCCAGCGGCCACGTTTTGCTCGGCGGCATAGGGGTCGGTAACGCCCAGCATGGTGGCCGTGCCCGGCATCAACTGCATCAGGCCTTGTGCCCCGCTGCGCGAGGTGGCGTAGGGGTCAAAATTGGATTCTTGCTCTACGATCAATTCTACAATCAAGGGATCGATGCCATTCTTCTTGGCTTCGCGCTCGATCAGGGAGGCGATGTCCACCATGACCGGCCGGCGCACCTTTTTGCCATTTTCATCCAACACATTTTGGTAGGAGGTCACCAGGCGACGACCACCGCGATAGTTGCTCTCGTCGTAGGTGAAAGCCTTCGGGGCGGCGGACAGGCCGAGCTCCGCAGCTTTTGGGGTGGCGCAGCGAATGACTCCACCCGAATTAACCACAGCCCGACGGTACTGGGCCGCCCCCGAATTAGTGTAGCTGTGCACAGCCTCGCCCTGTGAATAGTCTGTTCCGCTCTGGTAGACGCTCTGGGCGAAGGCGGAACCGGTCAGGAGGGAAACGATGAGGAGGCGAGCCGACTTTTGCATGCCCCTGAATGCTAGAAAAGGGAGGAATCTCCTCCTGAGCGTAAACAAGCAGCGTTCAAATCCTTGGAGGGTCGCCCATGCAATGCCCGCGCTGTGAAGGGTCCGGTCAGTGTTCCGAGTGTCAGGGGCAGGGGTCCGTGCCCTGTGTGACTTGTGATGGATCCGGGCAGCGATCCTCCAGTCGAGGGGGCAGCTACCCCTGTCGGGCCTGTCAGGGCAGTGGGCGGACCGAGTGCGCCCCCCTTTGCGCCAGCTGTGAAGGTAGCGGCCAGATCACCTCCCAGCTGCAGGACAAGGTGCGCGGCAAGTACGAGATTCGCTTTGACAACACCTTGCCCATTACCCGGGTGACCAACGCGCTCACCGCCCTGTGCGTGGTGTTGTATGTATTGGGGGCTTTCAGCCCGGTCGGCCGGGAATGGATGGATACCTACCTCAGCAATATCTCGGGCATGTGGACCCAGCCCTGGAGACTGTTGACCTGCGTATTTGTTCACGCGGGCTTTATCCACCTGATGGTCAATATGCTCACGCTGGCCCGCTTTGGGCCCTGGCTGGAAGGGCACTATGGCAGTCGTCGATTTGTCTTGCTTTTTGTGATTTCGGCGCTAGGGGGCTCGTTGTTCAGTTCGGCGGTCAATCAGTTGTTGGGGCACGCCGTGATGTCGGTGGGAGCTTCGGGCGCCCTGTGTGGTTTGTGCGGGGCCGTGTGCGGCGCCCACTATCGATACCTGGTCTTCGCAAACGAGCAGGTGCGCGGCATCATTGTGTGGATGGTCGTCTACAGCGGGGTCGCCCTGGCCTGGAGTTCGGTCATTGATCACTGGGCCCACCTGGGAGGCTTCCTGGCAGGTTTCGCGTATGCCTGGCTAAGTCGTCGTCCCAGCGGACGGTAGGGAGTTTGTTGCTGTATGATCACTCGGCGTCACCTTTTGGGAACGTGTATTGGGCTGGCCCTGAGCCTGGCCGGCCTGGCTCAGGATCGGGGCGAACTGGCCAAGAACAATCCGGTGGCCATCATTTCCCTGGTGCAGGGGGATGTGGAGATCAAACGCCCCGAAGGCGACTGGCAACCCGCTTACTGGATGACCCTGCTGCGCCCCGAGGACCAGTTGCGCACGCCCGACAAGGGCAAGGTCCTGGTCGACTTCTTCTCGGATGACCACCTGGAGGCCATCGACGCCAATACCGAGGCCAAGGTGGCCTTTAAGAGCCTGACCAAGGTGCAGGGCCAGGGCGGAGTGAGACGCGAACAGGCCCGCGACCGGGCCGTGGTGGAAATTCCCATCCCTTATATGCTGGAACGCAAACTGTACGGCAAAGACCTGGCCGGAGCCAGCGAGCCGGAAGCCCTGGAAAAAGAGAAAGTGTTTCTGGGGGCGGCCGTCTGGCCGGAACTGTTTCCGCCCGTCTTTCAATGGAAACAGGTCAACGCTACCCTCTATCGATTGCAGCTTTTTAACGAATGGGATGAAGTGATTTACGAGACGAAGGTCAAGGAGAATCGCTTCAAGTTTCCCTACCACGGGCCGTTCAATCTGGCCAAGAACAGCCAGTACCTGTGGCAGGTGCTCACCCCCGATGATCAGATTGTGGTGCGCAAGTATGCCTTTACCTTACTGACGACCCCCCATGCGCGCGAACTTGCGCGCGTGGAGCGCCGCTTTGAGCAGACCAAAAATGCCGGCAAGGCCATGCAGAACCACTACACGGACATGTTCATCCACTACAACAATCGAAAGCTGATCGACCGACTGCTGGGGCTGTTGTTGCAGATGTCCAAAAAGGACCCGGAGAATCCTATGATTTACCGGGCCCTGGTGCGTGTCTATCTGGCCAAGGGATGCCCGGCCCACGCTCAGCAAGCCCTGGATAAAGAGCTACAACTGAACGGGGTCGACCCCCTCTTCGACTAGGGGTTTCAAGCAATTTTCAGGCCTGTTTCGTAACCTGCGCTTACATACACAGACATAGTGCAGGAGAGTGAGCCCCATGATCGTTCGTAACGCATTTTCCGACTTCATCAGCAATTCCGCCGCAGGCGCCAAGCCCACGCCCAAAACCATCGATTGCCCCGCCAACTCTGCCGGCGAGGAGCATCTGGCCACGGTAGCCAGGGCCATGGCCGACCACTTTGATTTTATCAACGAGTCGGGCCACAGCGAGTCCGAAATCAATCAGGCCAAGGCCAAGATGAGCGCCGTGGTCGATCAGTATCCGGACGCCTTTGAAACCCTGTCTACCATTGGCGATAAGGTCGTTCCCGAATCGGTAACGGTGGGTTACGAAGAGGGCCCCCAGCCTGGAATTTTCAAATTGAATGTGCACGAGTTCGGGCTTTTCAACTCCCCTCCCACCATTTGCGGGGAGCGAACCGGAACGCTATTCGTCGACACCACTCCCGGTCAGGATGGCATTGAGGCAGCTTTTGTGCCGCTCCGTCGCTAAGTGTCTCGCCGCCCCAACAAAAAAAGACCGCCGATGGGCGGTCTTTTTTGTTGGGGGCGACGCTTTATTTGCTGAGTTTGAACTCAGCTACAATGTTGCCGGCCGGCATGGAGTTGCCACTGGGATGGCGATACTTCTCGCTGAACTGCCAGCTGCCCCCAGCCACTACAGCGGGCCCACTGATGGACTTGGTATACCAAACCTTCTTGACACTGTTGGCGTTGTCGGTGACCGACTCGCCGCGCTCGGGACCGGTCAAGATCAGGGTGCCGGAAACCCCCTTGGAGGGCGCATCACCGGTGTTCTTGATTTCGCAAGAAATGGTGACAGTTCCCGTGGAGTAGTCCGGGGTCGCGTCGGCCCGGAAGACTTCCAGGCGTGGCTCCTTAACTGGAGCTTTCTCTTCCGGCTTGGCTTCGGCCGGCTTGGTTTCGGCGACTGGGGGAGGAGTGACCGGCTCTTCTTTCGGCTTCTTACCCTTCCCAGGCTCTTTGGCAGGCTCCTTACCTTCTTCTTTAGCAGGCTCCTTACCCTCTTCTTTAGCGCCTTCTTCCTTGGCGCCCTCTTCTTTAGCAGCCTCTTCTTTGGCTGCCTCTTCTTTGGCTTCGCGCTTTTCTTTCAACTCAGCGGCCTTCTTGGTCCAGGCCTCTTCTGTGGCCTTCTTTTCGGCCTCGCGGGCGGTCATGACTTCGCTAACAAGTTTCTTTTCGGCGTCGCTGGCGAAGCGGGCCTTGGTGATGTCCACCGTACCCGAGTTGCGATTGACGTTCACACTGTATTCTACCAGTTTGGCCAGGGGCCTCAGGGGAACGTAAGCGCTACCACCGCGCGGACTGCCCTCCAGGACCACCTGGCTGGAGCCGAATTTGTAGGTGAGGGGACCGGCCGCAAGAGTCGGGTTAGAAGCGGGCTTGTCAGTCAGAGTAACCACGCCTCCTTCTACACTCCAGTTCATTCCCAGGGCTCTGAGAAAGGCCTCGGCACCCACCATGGCTTCACCGCCAGCCGCAACCACTTGCGTGAAGGGCCGGTTGCGCACATAGTAATTCTCAGCCGGGGCGGCGGCGCTCATAATGATCGCCCCGCTCGCGATGGCTAACAAAACTCGTGTTTTCATTTGGATAAGCTCTCCCTCAATGATCTAGGCTCAGGCGGCGTTCTCGAAAAGTCTTGCGGCTCCTGGTTGAACCGTTATCAAGCGCTAAAAACCCTGCCTCAAGGTATTATGATTCAGCGAACTTCGAAGCGATGTTCGCCGATTTCTAAGATGTCTCCACGGTGCAGTTCGACCGTGCGCCGAATGCGATGCCGGTTGACCCAGGTGCCGTTGGTCGAGCCCAGATCCTCTACCCAAAAATCGCCGTCGGCAAAAGTCACCTTGGCATGCTGACGAGAAGCGGCCGTATCGCCCTCCAGCGACACGTCCGCTTCACGCCCAATAATGAAAGGGGCGGTGCTGAGCAGCACTTCCAATTGTTTTTCACTGCACACCAATTTGGAGGCGCTGCCGGTTTCGTCAATCAGAGTAACCGGGTGAGTCGGCGGATCGGGCGTGACTACTTTGAGCTTGGGCTGGGTGGACACAGGTTCGGCCCCTGGCTCAGGCTTGGGCACTTCGGGGGTGACGATCAGGCCCCAACGGGTTTCGAACGAGACGTAGCCTGGCGACTTGGTGCGCACAGACTGCAGTTCGCCTTCGGCCTCGCGGACTTCGCCACAAAGGCTGGTGCAGGTCGCCTGAGCCACCCGGAGGTCGTTGGCCAGGGTAGCGTCCAGGTCGTTTCGCTGCACGGCTTTTCGAAACAGTTCTCGACCTGTGGCCGGGTCTCCCAGGCGAGCGCAACTGAGTCCCAACAAGACCATACAGGCCAGATGCAGGTTGGAGTCGGGTAGGGTCTTTTGCAGAGCCTGGAAGACTTCGCGGTCCAACCCCAGACGGAAGCGCAGCAGGCTGGCGAAGAAGAGACCGGTAGGTTCGCCAGGGACCAGTTCCAGCAACTGGTCGAGCGTGTGCACCGCTTCTTCGGGATCGCGATGAAAAAGAGCCAGAGCCAGGGCCACCGTCAATCCGATGATATCCGGTCCTAGCGCGAAACAACTGAAGTCAGTCAGGGCCAAGTTGATGTGGAAGGTCGGGCACCAGCGCTTCAGGCCTCGCCCCAGGCCCTGCTGAGCCATCAAAGCGGTCTTGAGATGTCGGACCGCTTCCTCGGCCTGACCCTCGTGCAGCAACAGGGAGCCCAGCACAAAATAGGCATCGGTGACCTGAATCTTGGATTCACTGCGTCGGGCGGCTTCACGCAGAGACTCGATGGCGGCAGAGATGCGACCCTGCAGCATGTGACCCAGGCCTACGACGAACTCCTTCTCACCGGCACTCATGGTAAAATTTTTGAGGAGGTTGTAGTTGAGGCGCGAAGTGGCCTGAGTTTCCAACCAACGAACCCGCGGCGACATGGGGGTAGAAGGTGGCTGCGGCAGATGATATAGGCCTGTATCCAACAGCGCGACGTGATCCTCAGTGCCTTTGACGACCTTGGCCACCTCGTCCACGCTGCGACCGACCAGTTTACCGGCCAAGCCCAGACCCCCGGCCAGGGCCTTGAAGACTTCTCTCTCCACGCTAATCCTCCATCAACTGAGACGAACGACCATCTCCGTTTTGCCCAGGCGCAAGCTGTTGCCTTCATTCAGAGGCTGCTGCACGTGCGCCTGCAGCTTGGCGCCGTTCACCCAGGACCCATTGGAGCTTCCCAAATCCTCGTAAACGTATCCGGCAGCCTGACGGGTGATGCGCCCGTGCCGACGGCTGATATACGAGTCGGTATCGTAATCGGTCAAGTCCACTTCGGGGAAAATTCCGTCTACGGGCGAGCGACGACCGAGCAAAATCGTGTCCTTCTCCATAGGGAACTCACGACCACTGGTGTGAACCAAACGCGGCCGGCCCGACTGCACTACCGGAGCGACCACCGGCACGGTGTCGTAGTTGACCGGCGGAGCTACTGCAACGGCCCCAACGGTCGGAGCCGTCTCGCTGAGACTGGCTCCACAATCTTCGCAAAAAGCCACACCTGGCAAATTTTGAGCACCGCATGCCGGGCACACCAACACTGCCGGAGTAGCCGCTGGAGGAGGTGGAGTGGGGTCTGCCGGAATGGGCGGAGGGGGGGGCTCCGGCGCGGGCGTGGGAGCCGGTGCCGGTGCCGGTGCCGGAACGGGCGGGGGTGGGGGTGCCGCTACCGCGACGGGGGCCTCTTGAGTTGGCTGTGCAGCCGCCATGGGCAGGCGAGCTCCACAGTCTTCGCAGTAGGCGGCACCTTCCAGGTTGTCCGCCCCACAAACGTTACATCGCATGGCAATAGCCTCCTTCAGGCCTGTCCGCCGTCAGGCAGCGGAATTTCAGTTAAGAGTTGAGTCAATTTGCGGGTGCCGTATTCCAATTTCTTCGTGCCTGCAGCACTGGCACCGCCACCCTGATCGATTCGACTGGCCTCGGCCAGGGCTTGATTGGCCAGGTCTGATTGCCCCTGCTCGAGCAACTGGGTGGCAGCCGAACGCAGCAACTGGGTGGCTTTGGCTTTGTCGCCGGCTTGAGCAAATTGGAGGGCTCGAGTCTGTTGACGAAAAACGCTGACCGCGTCCACCACGGCCATCACGCGCGGGGTGACCACGGCAGCCTGGGCAGCGTCCGCCGTGTAGCCGATAGTAATGTCGCGGGTGACCTGCACGTTGTGCATATTCTTCTCGGGGATATCGTATTCCATGATTGCCTGGGCTACCCGGTAAGTGCCTGGTTGGCGCGAAGGCAACACCAGCTCGAAGAGAATCGACTGGGTTTCTTCTCGCTGCAGGTCTCCCAGATTCACGGTGGCCACTCGTTCAACGGTATTGAGTGCCCCCAGATCGTTGATCAACGGCTTGACCTTATACGCTTTGCGCACCTGAATGTCTTTGGAGAGCTTGAGAGACAGGCGCGGATTGCGCACCACCACACTTTGGACGCCGCGTAGCTCTTTCTCGAAAATCTGCGGAATGTCACGCGGGATGTCGATGTAATAGGAATTACCCCGGCACGCATTGGCAATATCAAGCAGGAACTGCTCGTTAAAGTCGTCGCCCACACCGATGGTAGAAACCGAGATACCCCGTCCAGCGGCCATCAGGCATGCTTCTTTGCAGTGGCTCTCGTGGAGGGTGAGTCCGTCGGTCAAGATGACAATGTGGTTCAGCCGCTCGGGAGACTGATTGCGCCGAATCTCATCCATGGCGGCGCGGATGCCATGGAGCATCTCCGTGCCCGATCCGACTTCGACCTGGTCGATATTACGCACCAGTCGGCGTGCCGATTGCTTGTCGTAAATCTGGCTGGACGGAATCAACACTCGGGCCTTGTCGGCGAATACGATAATCGAACAGAGATCAGTTGGGCGCAGGCAGTCGACCACGTGACTGACGGCCGAAATCACGTAGTCCAGCTTTTCTGCGGCGTACATCGATCCGCTCTTGTCCAGGGCGATAGCAATATTGAGAACGGCCGGACCCACGCCGATTTCGGCGCTCGGCTTGACTTCAGCCAGCAAATATACCAGTTTATTCTCGCTGGTCACCAAGACATTCTGGTAACTCAGGTAGGTCCCTAAGTCAACTTCAGCCACTGCATTCCTCCTAGATGGAACGTCACTTGCCGTTTGCCTTTGGGGTGAGTCCCACAAATTCCTGTGAAATCGGTCAGCACTGAATGACCGCAATGGTAGCGTTGTCGTCGGCGCCTCGCCCCAGGCACAAATCGACCATTTTCTGGCACAATTCTTGGGGGCTCTGGGTGGCCATCACAAAATTCTCAAACTCATCCGCTTCAAAATACTCCCAAACGCCATCGGAGCAAAGAATGATGCGGTCACCGCTGTTCAGGTCGCGGTCGAACAGATCAACTTCCACCTCGGGATTGGTGCCCAGCGCACGGTAAATGATGCTGCGCTGCGGGGACACCCGAGCCTCTTCCTGGGTCAGGCTGCCCATGGCCACCAGTCGGCCAACCAGACTATGGTCTGTGGTAACTTGGGTGAGACGATCGCGGCCGTGATAACCGCGCGTGTCCCCTACCTGGGCAAAGTAGGCCTTGGACCCCGCCAGCAAGCAGGCTGTAATGGTGCAACCCATGCCGCGGCGAGCATCATCGAGGGAGGCATATTCGTAAATGGTGCGATTGGCGGCACGCAAAGCACGCTCGAGCAGGTAGTGACAGCGTTGATCCTGATCGTCGGGCAGGAGCACGGTGGTTTGACGCCCGTCGCGCAGGGACAGGTCGGCCGCCACCAGTTCCTGCGCCAGAGTGCGCAAGGCCAGCGAGGCGGCCTTGTCGCCCTCGGCCTCCCCGCCCATGCCGTCGATCACGGTGACCAGCCACCCGTCATAGCGGCGGCTCTTCTCGTAGAAACTGAAGCGCAACTCCAGGCAAGCGTCTTGATTGATGCGCCGGACGCATCCGATATGGCTCAACATGGCCACCTCGGGCGCGGTCACCGAAGCCTTGCCGTTGCGCGGTGCCGCGGCCGGACGCGCAGGGGCAGGCGCCGGAGCCGGGGTGGGCGCGGGGGTGGGCTCATCGATCACACTGCCGGGGTTGAGCAACGCTTCCCGCATCTCGTCGGCGCCGGCAAAGCGGTCCTCGGGCCGCTTGCGCAGGCCCTTCATGATGACCTTGACCAGCCCGTCGGCACCTACCACAGTGGGTGGAGGAATTACAAAGAAACTCTCTCGCGAATCCAGATGGAGCTTCTGTCCCGTCAACAGGTAATAGCCAACGGCCGCCAGACTGAACAGGTCGAGTCGCACATCTTGATCCCCCAACCCGTACATCTCGGGAGCGGAAAAACCGGGACTGACACTGCACACTTCTTCGCCTTGGCCGGGCCGCTCGAGCGAGCAGGCCCGCTCCCACAAGTCCAACACCAGCTGCCCCTGGCCATTGCGCCAAATGCGACTGGGTTGCACGCTCCGCGAGAGGACCTTCTGGCCATGCAGGTCTTTCAACTGTTCCAGCAACTCGAGCAGAACTTTCTCCACGGCTTCAGGAGCCATGGGGCCCTGGGTGACCAGCAGATCCTCGAGACGTTCTCCGGGCCAGGCGACCGCCGCGTAGTCAAATTCTTCGTGGCTGAAAAAGTCCAGAGGCTGCAAAAAACTGGCCCCACTCAAACCGCCCAACAATTCTCGTTGCCTGGACAGATGGGAGTGCTCCTCGTCGCGGCGAGACTCCAACAAGAGATAGGGTTGTCCCTCGCGACTGGCCTGGTAGCGCAGAATGGCACCGCTCTCGAGCAAACTATCGATAGTGTAGCGTTCCAAAATAACGCAGCCAGGATCGAGCGGACCTACGCGAGGACGATCTGCGCCGCCCTCCGCTTCCATCTGAGCGCCACAATCCTCACAGTAAATCGAGCCTGGTGTATTTGCCGCACCGCAACCGCTACAGGTGATCACCGCGGGAATTCCCTTCTCAATAGAAAACGTGACTCACTCACAAGCCCACGCTATGCAGCCAAGCCTTCCAGTCGACGTGTAAAAGTCCTACCAATACGCCGATCGCACTCACCCAGGCCAGACTCAGGAAAGCCGAAGTCCAGGCTAAGAACGAGAGTGCGCCCCGTGTTCTTCGAGGCGCGCTCCAGGCCGTGGCGAACAGAAACGGCGTAGTGGCCACCCCGATCAGCGGAAACATCGACCACAAAAACAAGAAAATGGCACTGGGCCAACACCATGCCGGGGTCTTGCGCGGTAGCACTTCCACCTCAACCCGCAAAGGGGCCAGTTGGGGGGTGCCTTGCAGCGAAATGATGCCGGCTACCCGACCCCCCTCGTCCAACTGTCGGGTGTCGGCATAGATAGACAGTTGCACGTTCTCGCCGCTGACCTTGGTAGGGGCGACCTTGAGCCATTTACTGTCGCTGCTCAGCCTGCCCTTGACTTTGCCTTGCAGGACCAGTGATGTGCGCAACTGCCCGCCCCAATCCACCTTGCCCAGGGCCACCAGAGGGGGCTGAAAACCGGACTCGGGCGGTAGGGCTGCCTCCGTTAACTCGGAGGTCTTGGAACTGCGCGGCAACGCACCCGAACGCGCCACGCCCTCCAGGGCCTGGCGCACGTCTTGAGCGCTTTGAAAGCGGTCTTCGGCCTTGAGGGAAACAGCCCGCAAGAGGACTCGGTTCAGGTCGGCCGGCACATGCGGAATGGCCTCAAAGTGAAAAGGGTTCAAGCCGGGGTCCTTGCCACTCAAGCAGTGATGCAGGGTCGCACCCAGGGCGTAGAGGTCGGTGCGGTGGTCCGACTGTCCTCGGCCATACTGTTCGGGCGCTGCGTAGCCAGGCGTTCCCAACGCCCGCGTGTCCGAGCCTGCCCCGTGCCGAAAGACTCGAGCGATGCCAAAATCGACCAACATGGGCTTGTTGTCGTTGTCGAGAATAATGTTGGCCGGCTTCAGGTCTCTGAAAATGACAGGTTGGGGCTGACTGTGCAGATACTCCAAAACCTGAGCAATCTGGATGCCCAACTTGAGCGCCTCGGAGACACTCAGGGGCGACTTCTCCAGGCGCTGCTCCAGAGTTGTGCCGGCAATAAAGTCCATCACCAAAAAGTGACGTCCATCCTCCTGAAAGAAGTCGACCACGCGGGGCAGATTGGGATGGGTCAGACCGGCCAGTATCTGAGCTTCAGCCATGAAGGCCGCCTGCCCCTCGGCAAGTTCGGCCGGATCGGCGGAATTTTGGGTGAGTTCTTTGAGGGCCCATTGGCGAGGCAGGCGAGTGTCGTTGGCCAGGTAAACCGAGCCCATACCCCCTTCGCCCAACATCTTCTGGACCTGGTAACGGCCCTGCACAATATGTCCTGCAGCCAGCACGTAGGACACGTTCTGGTCAAGAAATGATTCCCCTGTGCAATCCGTTGCAACTGTTTGGAATGAGCGCACATCGGGTAGCCGGGGGTCTTTCGACCCCCTAGCTCCCACACCACCGTAA
>JADMJV010000136.1 GCA_018780265.1 bacterium | reverse complement strand
CTCAGCTGCCAGTTCGTTACTATGATTCACGAAAACGGTTGAACGATTCGATTTTGCCAGGGTTTGATCCATAATGTGCCTGAGTTATTTGGCGACGGGCCCTAAGGTGGCTTTTGGGAAAGGTTGAGCAGTTCGACCAGCAAGACCGCTTGATCGTTGGCGTCGTCGAGAGCGTGATGAGGATAGGCCTTTGGGGGGCGAAACAGGCCACGCCGGGCCAGGCGTGACCGCAGTTGGCGTCGCTCACAGCGAAAAAGTCCCTGGGCCAGGCTGGCAATATCCAGACAGGCGTATCCAAAAGGGTTGCTGCCTAAAAAACGGTGTGCGTAGTAGCCGATAAAAGGCTGGTCGAAGCTGGCCGGCCAGGCGGCTGTCATAAACTTGGGATGAATCAGCCGTAGTTGGGCCAGATAGTCTGCCAGCTGTTGCATTCCCTCTTGTGGCTCCAGACCTTTTTTCTGCAAGTGCTCCGTGGAGAGGCCGTGGACTTCGGTGGCTGCCGGCAACTCGGCGGCCTCGGGCAGCGGTTTAAACTCGCAGTAAAAAGTGCGATCGCTCAGTGTCCAGAGAGGATTGCCAGGGCCCGGCGGGAGAACCGGCACGCAACCCACGCTGACCAGCGAGAAAAGCCCCGGAAACGGGCCTGAAGCTTCCACATCCAGACTCAAATAAAACATGAAGGCGGGCGACTTCTCGGTCTGGATGGGAAATCCTCAGTCCTGGCAGGCATTTTTCCCACCGACTCAAACCCACCCTGAGCACAGAGTAACGTTGAGGAGTTAGCGATGAAGCTTGAGACCTATGAGGGAAACCTGCAAGAACTGGAAGCGGACGTGCTGGTCCTGATCCTGGATGCCCAAAATCCCCTGTTCGACCTGGATAACGAGGCTCTCCAGGAGCGCATCGCAGGTGCCCAGGCTCAATTTTCAGCAGGCAAACTCTCGCGTGAGCTGAGCTTCGACACTACCGGCCTCAAGGTAGGCAGTGTGCTGCTGTTTAGTAGCGAACTGGAAAAGAACCATGGTTTTTGGGAAAACCTCAAAACCTTTGCGGCTCGGGGCCTGCGCTACGGAGCCGAGACCGGCCGCCCACGGGTGGCCTTTGCTCTCAATGGATCGGCCGGCCTCGAGCATGTGGGCAAGCTGGTGGAGGGCCTGATTTTGGGGTCCTACTCCTTTGAAAAATATCGCCAAAAGCCCCGCAACCTCTTTGAAGACAGCGTGGCCGTGATCTGGACCACCTCGTCAGAACAGGCCCAGCAACAGATCGAGCGCAGCCAGATCTACTGCCAGGCCACCAACACCGCACGCGACCTGGTCAACGAGCCAGGAGCTGTGGTCACCCCGGCCGCCCTGGTGCGTCGTTGCCAGGACCTGGCCGCCACCCACAATCTGCAGGTGGAAATTTGGGACAAAGACCGACTGGCCCAGGACCGTCGAGTGGGGCTGCTGGCCGTGGGCGGTGGCAGCGAGCACCCGCCCTTTATGGCCACCCTCAGCTACCAACCCGACAGCCCCAGCGATGTCCACCTCGTTCTGGTTGGCAAGGGTGTGACTTTTGACAGCGGTGGCATCTCCATCAAACCGGCCGACAAAATGCACCTGATGCGCGGCGACATGGCCGGCGCTGGAGCCGTGCTGGGTGCCATGGACATCATAGGTCAACTCAAGCCCGATATCCGTGTCACAGCCATCGTGGTCACCGCCGAGAATGCGCCGGACGGCAAATCCATGCGTCCTGGCGATATTCTGGTCTATCGCAACAACAAATCGGTCCACATTGAGAACACCGACGCCGAGGGGCGCCTGATTCTGGCCGACGGCCTGATCCACGCGGGAGACATCGGAGCCACCCACATTCTGGACGTGGCAACCCTGACCGGCGCGGCCGTACGTGCGCTGGGATATTCCTTCACCGGCTTGATGGGCAACAATCGAACCCTCATCAACGCCGTCACCCGGGCCGGCGGCAATCACGGCGAGGCCTACTGGAAATTGCCCCTGCCCGCCGAATACAAGGAATACATCAAAAGCGCCGTGGCTGACGTCAACAATATGGGAGGGCCAGCCGCCGGGGCCATCACGGCCGGCCTCTTTTTGCAGGAATTTGTGCCAGCGGGCGCCGCCTGGGCCCATCTGGACATCGCTCCCACTTTTTGGAAAGAGAAAGCCTGGAAGTACTTTGGGGAAGGGGCTTCGGGCGTGGCCGCCCGCACCCTGGCCGATCTGGCCCTGAACTGGTCGGAGCACACCGCTCGCTAGCATGAAAAGGCTGCTGGCCGTCTGTCTTCTGTTGACGCTGAGGGCAGGTGCTCAGCCGACTCTGGGTCCGCATAGCCTGGAACTGGTCGAAAGCGTTCCCCTGGAAACCGAGTCAGCCCTGGATGACCCCGAGATCCGTTCCACCCAGCAAGTCTGGCTGGAGATGGTGGAAGGCGCCAGGGACAGCCTGGACCTGGAATTTTTCTATCTGCGCTTTGAACCCAAAACCAGCCTGGAGCCCATCGTGCAAGCCATCGAAAAAGCCAAAGCACGGGGTGTCCGGGTGCGCGTACTCGTGGACGCCAAATTCCTGGTTACCTACCCTGAACTCTGCGCCCGCTGGAGCCAGTTGGGCCTGGACGTTCGCAAAATTAAATTTGAAAGCGGTGTGCAGCATACCAAAATGCTGCTGGCAGATGGCGACCAGGTTTTTCTGGGAAGCCAAAACTTTGACTGGACCGCCCTGTCCCACATTCGCGAACTGGGACTGCACGCCCGCGACCCCAGATTGGTAGGCGGCTATCAGGAGGCCTTCGAACACGACTGGAAGTGGGCTGGGGGCGAGGAAACGGTGGGTAAAGCCTGTGTCGACAATGCTAACCATCCGATCCCGGTGACGGCCTACGGACAGCAAACCCTGGTCTACCCTGTCTTTAGCCCGGCCAAGAAGTCCTGGACTCACGCCAATGAAGAAGAGTCGGCGCTGGTAAGCTTGTTGCAAAGCGCCACCAAAAGTATTCAACTGCAAGTGATGAGCTACTCACCCGTGGTGGTCAGCTACCCCGGCGACGGTGAACTGCCCAAACGCTACGAAAAACTGGACATCGAATTGCGAGCGGCGGCGGCGCGGGGAGTGCAGGTGCAACTGTTGGTCTCGGACTGGGGCACCAAGCCGCCTCATCTGGCCGCCCTGCAGGCAATGTCCACGGTGCCCCATGTGGAGATCAAGGTCAGCCGCATCCCGCCCTGGAGCGGTGGCGAGATCCCCTTTTCGCGGGTGGGCCACAGCAAATACCTGGTGATCGATGGGGAACGCGGCTGGATCGGCACTTCCAACTGGGAATACAGCTACTTCAACACCAGTCGCGACATGGGACTGGTCTACCAGGGTGCCGCCCTGGCCCAGAAAGCCCTTCAGTTTTTTGAACGCGACTGGAACGGACCCTACGTCAAAGATCTGAGCCGCTAGCTAGAGGCTGACCGTGATGCAGTCACGGGTAGCGGGCCCAGCCCCAGCTTCTCCTCAACCTCTGGGGAAACCAGCACCAACCCGCGCTCCAGGGCTTGCCAGGACTGCCGGGCCAGACCGCACCTTACGGCCATCTCTTGCTGAGTGAGGTGCAAGGCCAGCCTAATTTCTCGCATCAATGTCATGACACCATCTTAGACTGGGGGTTTCTACCAAATTTCTACCAACTCGCCGGAAGATTAAATTCTTCCCTCTCATTTGTGCCTGGAATGAAAAAAGCCACTCTCTCGAGTGGCTCTTATTCAACAACGGTTCCTAGGCCCGCTGCTCATCCTTACGGCGGACGAGAACCGCCTGACCGCCTCCGCACCAGCGCCAGGACCCGCAGAAGTCCGGGTGGACTCTGCGGCCTCTCCATGTTGCTTAACGTCGGCATAGCCCGACGACGAGATGTGGCCCTGCGCAGCCCTTACCTTCGCAGATGGCAAGACCTGTCTTGGGGGCCGGAGCCCTCAAGAGAATCAACCGGAGTTGACCCCATCACTCGGACAAGTCCGAGCGGTGCACTAAGGTTTGGCACAACCCCTCGCCCTTTACGGGAACGGACGAGCACCGCCTGGCCGCCGCCTCACCAGCACCAGGAGCCCACCGCAGTGGACAAGTCCGCCGCGGTGGCCACTCTGCCATTCTTTACGTCGTTACAGCCCGACGGCAGCCGAAGCTGCGGTGGCACTCCTGGTAGAAGTGCCGACGGTGGGTCCGAAGACCAACCGAAACGCTGCATTTAAGTAGCGTAGCCTGTGGTAAGGCCAACCCTCGTTGCGCGACAACGATACCGCTGGTAGGCCGCACTGGCCTTCCAAAATGAAACCACCGAAGTGGCTCATACATCGAGACCGCCGATGCGAGCGTGTACCCTCAGGTATGCTACTACCCCGTGACAGAAGGGCCACGACCTGTCGAGTGAGTGCCACTCGTTGAGAACAGTCCGAAGACCGAACTCGAACTCAAGGCAAGCCTTGAGATGAGCGCTACGGTATGGCTCTACCCAATGGACTTAACGGAGTCCATCAATCCTCGAGCAGAGTACGCCACTCCGTTCGAACTCCGACAAGTCGGAGTTATTGATCAGCCTTTAACGTCTGATGATCGACGGTGCACTGAGGTTTGGCACGACCCAACACTTTACAGCTGTGTTCGCTGCCTCCGAAGAGGTGCCAGTTTGCGAGGCTGGCCACCGCACTACCCGAAGGAGGTGCGAGGTGATGAGGCTCACCGATTCCCCAACTTGCGTTGTTGGCACGTTCCAGAACCGAAGCTCCAGAGTGGGATTTTTTTCCGTCTGTCTCCCAAGACGGCAGCTGAGGTTAGCTACAACCCTCCGAGTCACAGTCTCTCGGACCTGCCTGGCCGACCACCTCCGGCGCAGAATCCTCACCAATAGAAACTAAACGAAATTAGAATCCGGTTGAGAGGCCCTGGTCTGTGATTTACGAGCGCGACCCCGCTCGACTTGGCTCAGGTATGCAAGCAACCCCTACGTTAACGCAACCGTAGAACGCGGCAGTTTTCGCACCGCCGTGCGGTCTGGGGTTTGTGGCCCGTCGACTTTTTGATGATAGCGGTACCGAATCAATGCGTCAACACAAACGTTCGTTTGTACCGATCTCGATCATAGGCAGCCAGGAAAAGGCTCAGGTGACCAGTATTTGACGGTTATTCAAGAAAAATAAAGCCAAATAAAGAAAAATTTAAGATTAGATTTGTGGTCAATAATGATTATTTCCTGTCGATTCCCCAGTGCCTTCGGCATCCTAAGGTGTTCGATCGGCCGTCTCCGCCTGCTCCCAGGCCTGGTCTAGAAGTACTACAGGGTGCTCCGCCTGAACTGGCAGGTTATGCTTCCTGAGGCCATAGCGGATCTGCAGCAAACAGCCAGGATTGGCCACCCCCACGCGAGCCGCCCCACTGGCTCGGATGGCCTCGATCTTCTTATCCAGCAGCTGAGAGGCGGTTTCAAAGTGAGTAATGTTGTAAGTACCGGCACTACCGCAACAGAGATCGGCCTCGGCCAATTCGCGATAGCCCGGCCCGGCCAACTCTTTAAGCAGGCGACGCGGGGCCTGGCGAATCCCCTGACCGTGGGCCAGATGGCAGGCATCGTGATAGGTCAGCGGCTGGGGTGCTTCAGGAATGGGCGGGTCAAGCGGTATTTCTGCCAAAAACTCTTGAACATCCTTGACTTTGCCAGAAAAGGAAAGGGCCCGCGCCTGCCATTCCGGCTCGTCCTCAAATAAGGATGGATAGTGCTTCATCAAATTGGCGCATCCCGCCGAATTGACCACAATCGCATCGACCGGATTCTCTTCAAAGGTCTCAATCAGGCGCCTGGCCTGGTGTCGTGCCCAATCCAGCCTGCCAGCGTGAGCATGGAGAGCCCCGCAGCAAGGCTGCTGAGGGGGCGAGGAGACTTCAAAGCCCTGTCGTTGCAGAACTCGAACCGTGGCCAGGTTTTCTTTGACAAAGAGCACGTCCATAACGCAACCAAGCAGCATTCCCACCCGTCCACGGTTGCCTCCTGGAGGCCTGGTCAGCGCAGGAATGCACTGGCGGGAGCCGTTCCAACGGGCCGTGGGCAGCATGCGCTGGAACTCACGCAACTTGCCCGGCAGCAAACGGTCTACCAGCACCGGCAAACCGCTGCGCTGATAGATAAACAGCAATCGAGTCAGGGCCTGCAAGATGCGCGGGCGATCAAAGAGGCCCAGCGCCAAGTTGGCCAGAGTGCGCTTCCACCAGGGCCAGTGCGGACTGCGCTGACGCCACAGTTGATCCCGAGCCGCTTCCAGCAGCTGTCCATACTGAACACCAGCGGGACAGGCAGTCACGCAGGCCAGGCAGCCCAGGCAGTCGCCCATCTCTTCTTCAAAGACCGCCGATTCGATGGGGAGATTGCCCTCGGAGACGGCCCGAATCAAGGAAATGCGCCCCCGCGGAGAAGAGCGTTCGCGACCGGTTAATTGATAGGTGGGGCAGGTGGGCAAACACAATCCGCAGCGGATGCAGTTGTTCAACTGATCCTCGGGCGGAGCATCGTGAGGGTCAAAGCCGCTCACGGGCGCAAGCCCTCGAGCAGGCCATTGCATTGCTGCTGGTGACCGGGCAACTGACCCTCTCGGCGCGGCCGAGCCTGAAACATCTTGCCCGGATTCAGCACCTGGCGCGGATCCATGGTTTCCCGAAAACGCCGCATCATCTCTAAGGCGGCCGGATCGGTAAAGCGCTCCAAGAAATCTCGCTTCAGCAGCCCCACTCCGTGCTCTCCCGTGAGCGTGCCGCCCAGATCGAGAGCGGCTCGGCAGATCTCTTCGAAGGCTTTCTCCATACGGCGCACCTCGTCGCTGTTGCGCTCGTCCAGCAGGATTGTGGGATGCAGATTGCCGTCGCCAGCGTGACCAAAAGTGCCAATCATCAGCCCCGAACTGGCCGCGATGCGACCCACCGCCTGCACCATTTCGACCAATCGCGAGCGAGGCACACTGACATCTTCTAATACGGTGGTGGGTCTCATGCGGGCCAGGGCCGGAAAAGCCATGCGCCGAGCCGAGGCTAACTGCACGGCCTCCTCCTCGTTCTGGGCCAGGGTGACCTGGGTGGCCCCGTGGGTGCGCGCCAACTGGGCCATCTGCTGCACTTCTTCTTCGGCCACCACGGGATGGCCGTCGCTTTCCATCAACAAAATGGCTCCGGCCTCTGTGGGCAGACCGATGTGGGCGTATTCTTCCACGCAGCGTAAAGTGATCTGGTCGAGAAACTCCAAAGTGGCCGGAATGATGGGAACCGCAATGATGGCAGCCACCGTGGCCGCCGCCTTCTCCATCGAAGGAAACACTGCCAAAAGAGTGCGCTTGCCTTTGGGCTTGGGCAGCAGTTTGACGAGCACCCGGGTGATCACTCCCAAGGTACCCTCCGACCCTACTAACAGTTGTTTGAGGTCGTAGCCGGCCACATCTTTCGGGCATTTCGAGCCGGTCCACATCACTTCACCTTCCGGCAGCACAACCTCCAAGCCCATGACGTAATCTCGAGTCACGCCGTATTTCAGCCCGCGCAGTCCGCCAGCGTTCTCGGCCACATTGCCCCCAACGGTGCAGATCTTCATGCTGCCAGGATCGGGCGGGTAGAACAGACCCTGCGCCTCCACGGCCTGATGCAACTGACCAGTAATCACGCCAGGTTCCACGGTGGCTACCATATTGGCCCGGTCAATCTCGAGAATCTTGTTGAGACGCAGCAGGGAGAGAACCAGACAGCCCTGATAGGCGATACTGCCGCCCGACAGTCCCGTTCCTGAGCCGCGCGGCACCAGCTGCAAGCTTTCTTCGTTGGCGAAACGGATGATAGCGGCAATCTCGTGAGCATTGGCGGGGCACAACACGGCCTCGGGCAGATGGCGCAGCATAGCCGTGGCGTCGTGACCGTAAACCCAGAGGTCTTCGGGCTCGGTGAGCACGTTTTGGGCTCCCAATAAGGAGCGAAGGTGCTGGAGTTGACGGGAATTCAACACACTGGGCTGCTTCGCAGCGGGGCCAGGGGCTCCTGGCTAACCGTGGAACTAAGCCAGGGAATGAAGAAATACACTCAGGCTATCGAGCGATGTTGAATTTTGACGACCTTTGGGTGCGCAGTCTGCCCGGTGAAGTCGAGGTGAAAGCCGGCTCTCGACAGGTTTACGGCCAGTGCTACTCCCGAGTGCAGCCCACCCCGGTGCGCGCCCCAAAGTTGTTGGCCTGGTCCGCCGAAGCGGCCGAAATTCTGGAGATCAAACCGCATGATCAATGGGCCGAGATTCTGGTGGGCAACCGCCTGCTCGACGGAATGCAACCCTACGCCGCCTGTTACGGCGGCCATCAATTTGGTCACTGGGCCGGCCAGTTGGGAGACGGCCGGGCGCTGACACTGGGCGAGGTTGTCAACTCCCGCCGACAGCGCTGGGAAGTCCAGTTGAAGGGGGCGGGTCCCACCCCCTACTCCCGTCGGGCCGATGGCAGGGCTGTTTTACGCTCTTCGGTTCGTGAATTTCTCTGTAGCGAAGCCATGTTTCACCTGGGTATACCGACCACTCGAGCCCTGGCGCTGGTGGCCACCGGTGATGCCGTCCTGCGCGACATGTTTTACGACGGCAACCCCGATCACGAACCCGGTGCCGTGGTCACGCGACTGTCGCCCACCTTTGTGCGCTTCGGCAGCTTAGAAATCTTTGCCTCGCGCGGAGAAACTCAGGTCTTGCAACAGTTAACCGACTACGTGATCAGCCACTACTTTGCCCACCTAGGTCCACCCGGCCTGGACTGCTACTACGCCTTTTTTGATGAAGTCTGCCAGCGCACTGCCCGTCTGCTTGCCGACTGGATGCGGGTGGGCTTCGTCCACGGCGTCATGAACACCGACAATATGTCGATCTTGGGCAGCACCATCGACTATGGTCCCTACGGTTGGTTGGACCCCTACGAGCTTCAATTTACGCCCAATACCACCGATCGAAGCCTGCGTTATTGCTACCAGCAACAGCCACGGGTAGCCCAGTGGAATCTGGCCCGTCTGGGTGAGGCCCTGTTGCCCTTGGTCAAGGAGGAAAAACCCCTGGAGGAGAGCCTGGACCGCTACTTGCGCACCTTTGAAGAGAGCTACCGGACCCACATGTGGGCCAAACTGGGCCTGCCCGTTAGCGAGGACCCATTATTGGGCGATCTGCTCCACTTGCTGACTCAGGTGGAAACCGACATGACCGTCTTCTTTCGTAACCTGGCCCAGGTCCAAGAAATCGGGGAGGAGATTCCCTCCGCTCTGCGGCCTGCCTACTATCAGCCTGACCTGCCCCAGCCTTACCAACAAGCGATGGGCGATTGGTTGGGCCGCTACCTGACTATGGTTGGCCACGATGCCGGCCGCCCTCGGCGCATGAACTGTGTCAATCCCAGCCTGATTCCGCGCAACTACCTGGTGCAGCAAGTCATTGACCGGGCCCAACGGGGCGAAGTCGGGGGCGTAGAGGAGATGCTGGAAGAACTACGTCACCCCTACAAAGACCGTGAACCAGACGACCCCTGGTTCCAAAAGAGACCGGAGTGGGCCCGCAGCGCACCAGGCTGCTCCGCCCTGTCCTGCTCGTCCTAGCTAGAGGACGTTTTCAGGCTGCGGAAGGTCCGCTGATCCAGCGGAAGCTGCTGTAAAAGTCGCGCACTGGCATAGCAAAAACGCCGTCGTCTTTCTGGTCAAAGTTGATGGCCCATTCGCCACGACTCCACGGGTTGCGCAGCCAGACCAGATCGTTCTCTTTATCAAACTGTTTGATGGTGTAGGCGTGGTTATTATTGATTCCGTTGTAAAGATCCTCAACCGAGACTACCGAGTCCTGGCCCTTGGGAGTGTGGCGACTGCCGGCCAGCCACGGTTTGGGGCCATCAGCGACCTGGCTCAGCAACTGCCGGGTCTGACTGAGACTCAGCCCGTCGATAGCGACTTTCTCCGTCACTTTACCATGCAGAGCCAGGCTGGCCTCGGCAACCGGGATGCTGTTGGCCGAACTGCGAAAAGAACCGTCCTCACTGGGGTTGTGCGCGTGAATTCGCTGTCCGATAGCCACCTCCAGCAAACCTGGCCAGCGCCCGCCCTCAGGGCTCTTGGCGTGATAGAGTCGCTCGGCCAGGGTAAGGTCACGCACGGTTTCAAATTGACCATCGGCGAAACGTACCTCGACCTGGCCATCCGCCAGCGGGCGAAACATCTCTTGAACGGAGGCTTCGTCTTTGCTGGCCAGCGTCGACAACATCACGCACGAGCCGGCCCGTCCCTGCTCGACCATTTCAGGATCAAAGTTCTCCGCGCGCAGGGTCGGGGCCGGGCCCATCGTGTCGGCGGCCTGCAACTGCGTGGCAAATCCCCGATTGACTTTGTAAGTGGCCATGGCGTTTTCAGGAATGCCCGCCAGCAAAAACTGCTCCAGATCCTGGCGAGTTACACCGCTCTGGCCTTCCGGGCTGCACTTCTCCAGGTGGACCCCCTGGCGCCGCAACACCACTGCCGCGGCGGCTCCGGCGCTATGCAAGGAAGGGTTGGCCATAGCTCCATCCAGCTCCACAGGAGTCAAGGCTCCGTCTCCATCGACGTCCCATCCTGCGAAGTTCTCCCGCACGGTAGCCACAAAGGCCGGGCTGCCCTTCTCCTCACCCCGAGCACTCATGGGCACCGGGTCGTAGCCGGTATCGCTCAGACGACGGCACAAAGCCCGCTGATAGGGAGACCAGGCCTGATCGTTATGGAGAGCGGACAACTGACCGTCCAGGTGGAGATAGCCGATGGACTCCTTCAATTGTTGGTGGCTGATTTCAGAGCGCTCGTCCCGGTTGACCAGGCTATAGTCCTTCAGCAGTTGACGTGCCTCCAGGGGACTCTCCTGGCCAGCCTCGACCTTCTTGAGGCGATCGGTGACTGCGACCAGCTCGCTGTTGTTCAAGCGGTGAGACACGTAGGCCTGGGAGATCTGCTGGCGCAAGCTGGGGTTGAGTCGGACCATACGCTCAGGATAGCTGCTCAAGCGCCTGAAAGATGGTCAAACCTTGTTACAATTTAGAAAGTCATCTTGTAGTAGCTGGAAAGCTGGGGACCGCTCCAGTTAAAGGGGTTACTGGTGAAGCCGATGGCGTTAGGACCGGGGCCAGCAAATACCTTGGAATCCACCAGATCACGGGTGTTGTAGTAGCGCAAATCCAAGCCCCAGGTCGTGTTCTTGCTCAACTGATTGTCAAATCCGATGTAGGGTATGGTCTGTACCGAATCGATGTTGGTGAAGTTGACCTGACCGCTGGCCAGGGCAAAGCCGTTGTGCAGTCCACCCGGATCATGATGGCCGTGAGCGTGAACCATTTCCAAACCGGACCGCAAAGTCCAGTCCTCTTGAAACCCCCAGCTCAGGCCTAACAAAGCATAGTCTGTCTTGAGATCGACCTGATTCTGAGAGCCGCCCTGGAGCGGTCCCAGTCCAGAGTCTCGCCGATACTGATTTCTCTCGTAAGTAAAGTCGATAGTTAGCTTGGGCTCGTCGATTTTGTGCTTAAAATAGAGTCCAAACTCCTGAACATTACCCCGCGGATTCTCCAGGGGTTCGAGGTTGGCGGTGAAGCTGTTGCCGGAGAGTTTGCCATACAGGTTGGGATGGGCAAATCCACTAAAAACCGTGTCCGAGAAGCCGGGCGAGAAGCCCAGCACATCATTGGTAGGAATGGCCGCTCCCAAAGCCCCACCGAGCACACGCACGTCGTAGAGTGACGTCTGAGTTTGCCGGTAAAATCCCGCCTTCCAGCCCACACTGAAGTGCTGCTCGTCCCACGAGTAGTTGCCCTTGAAGCCAACGCCCTCACGGTTTTGAGGATAGGCGCCGTTATCGTAGAGCGTAAAGCGCCCCAAAAAATTGTAGGGCCGAACAAAGCGAATGCCCAACAAAGAGGCGTTAAATAAGGCCGGATTGTAGGTGGAGTCGACCCGCAAGGCCTGCAGGCTCATGGTCAGGTCGCCCTCGAGCAAAAGGGCGGTGACATCCGCACGCCCCAGATTGCCCGTGCTGACGTAGCCGCTGTTTCGATTGGACTTATACTCGGAGTGGCCAAATTCGCCGGTCAATTTTACCCCATCTTTGCCATCGGTCAGGGGAATCCAATAGTGGGTGGACAGTCCATAGCTATTCTGGGACTGGGGCCCAAAGTTACCGGCCCCGCTGGTGATGCCCAGCGTATTGTCGGCGCTGGCATTCCAACCACCGATCGGTCGAGTGTCGACCAGATTGGGATTGAAAGCCTGGTTGAGGGCGCCGGTATTGCGGATCTCCTCGGCCGAACGCTGATTGGCAAAAAATCCCGGCGGATTGACCCACTGCGTCTGAGTCCATCCCGCCGAATTGAGGTAGGCTACGTTGGTAATGTTGTCCAGACCGATCAAAGGCCCTGAAAACCCGGGCGACTCGTCGTAGTAGCGCACCCAGTTGAGCTTGACGTCGGCCCGACCATTTCGATAACCCAGGTCGCCGCCAAAAACGGTATGGGTGTAGTTGGTATTCTGGTAGACATTGCCCCCGTCGCCGAAGCGGCTGGCAAAGGCTTCATATTTCAGGTCCTGGTCCGGTCCCAGGTCAAACTGGCCCAGCAACTGAAAGCCAAATCCGGCAAATCGCCCCGTGGTGTAAGCGTTGTTGATGCCCCCTTGACCGGCATAGATGAACGGGTCCATGCGCAAAGTATCGTAATAGCCCACAGTAAGCCGGGTTTTGCTAGGTTTGTGCTCATACCAGGCGTGATCGAAGACGGCCCGACTGAAGGGGCTGTTGTTCTGGTTCTGCAGCCCACCTACCTGATTGGCTGTCCAGGGGTTAGCCAGGTAGGGGCCGTTGACGCCCCAGTAGGCGTCCACGTTTTGATTGGTGCGCCAGGCATGGCGCGAAGCGACAGGCATGGTGCACGCATCCTGCCTG
>JADMJV010000152.1 GCA_018780265.1 bacterium | reverse complement strand
CTTTGCCGCGTAAACCTATGCATTATACGATCCGCGGAGTGTCAGACTAGCCTTGACTTGTCCGAAGCTCAGGCTTTTTCAGCCTGGTTTCGAAGTCTCCCCCCTTTATTAAGAAACACGCCACGACGATACGTCCCGATCCTCGTCAAGGAACCTTGTCGCTCTGCAAATCAATAGCCACGGTCTGGATGCTCGGGTTGCTCGCGACTCATACCGTCTGCGCCCTTCCGCCAAGGCTGAAATCCGCTCCCGTCAGTTGGAACGGGAACGACGGAGTCTCTCCGCCCCTGATCTTGAGCCTGGCCAGGCACGGTCGCCGTTACTTTGGGTCATTTGGGAAAAATGGGAATCACCCGATCGGACACTCGCGTAAAGCGGCGGTCGACTTTATGAAATCAACGGACAACCCCGGTCACATCAATTTCGGTTACAATACCGCTGGGACAAGAAGGCGGCACTGGGGTCGCGAAGCCTGAGCGACATTACCCCCATTTTGGGGAGTAATCGCATCTGGTTTGTCCAGGACAAGGAACTGATTTTCCTCGACGCCCGGCTTGACCTGCTCACTACCCAAAGGCAAATGTCCTGTAGTACGAACGGGTGCCTGCGAATCCAGGCGTAAAGGGATCGGCGGGTCCGGGAGCGTCGGCAGGGTCAATCCAGGGTGGGGCTCCCAAGCCCAACTCCTCACGCAAAACATCCTCTGTATTCTCAAGGGCGCCTTGCACCCAGCCCTGGGTAAAGGAAAAGGCTTCGCCGCAAAAAAAGAGCGGTGCACCGGGAATGGGTCGTCGAATCCGTGGCTGGATTTGATAGCTACGAAACCCTCGATTCCAGAAGTGCCACCCTCCAAAGGGGTCCTGACCCCAATCTATGTAACTGGACCAGTAAGGATCTGGCAGGTTCATTCCGTGCAGAAGACTCAGTTGTCGTTGGACCTCCTCCACCATCAATCGGGGCGTTTGTAGCTCCGGCGAAACATTGCGGGTAGTGAAGGGAGTCGCGGTCCCACCGGCCGGCGGGCGATCCAGAAACCTTGACCAGTACTCGGCCGCCGCTAAATCGGTGTAACTTGCCAGCAACAGGCCGGCCCCGCTCGGATCCGTCCCCATGTAGCAGCACATTCGCATGGGCAAATCGGTAAAACTGGCGCCTCCCTTAAGGCCCAGCGAATTCCACCAAGACTGGCGATAAGCCAGGAATAAGCGAGAGGCTCGATTGGGGCTTACGGCGCCAAGATCCGTTCGAAAAGAGGCGCGGCGTATCGGCTCAGATTCAGGATCCAGGAGTTGCAGAGCCCTTGGGGGCATGGCCAGGATTACGACCTTCGCTTCGGCCACCTCTCCGCCCGTAAACTGAAGTCTGAACCGACTATTTTGGTGAACCAGGCTGCGCAACTCCCGGCCCAGAAAAATCTCCCCGCCTAAGGCCTGAATGTGACTCCCTAAAGCCTCGGGTAGGCGCTGATAACCTCCCTGAATGGCAAAATAGGCTGGACTGGGAGGGAAATCATTGGCAATAATGTGAATCATATCGGCCGCATTGTAATTGGAGAGCAGCGAAGTGTAGCCCAGTCCCTCGCGGATAAAGGCTATGGCCTCCCGGGACAATTGGGAAGCCAAAAAGTCGGCCCATCCCCAGTCCGTCAGGGGGATGCCTCCCAATATAGCATTTCTCTTGAACTGGTCCCACCCGGTTGAGTCCAGCTGGGTAGCCTGAGGCACGTAATTTTCGATGGCCAGGCGAATCAGGTCGAAGGGCAGTTTTCCGCGCTCCTCCGACGTAACGTCGAAGGGGACCGCGGGACCCCCTTGCAAGACGTCTTGAACTCGAAAGCGTAGGCCTCGAACAAAGAAGAGATTGTCAGAGCCAGTTGAGCCAAACGGTACATACGGCAACTGCAACTGTCGCGCCAGACCGAGCACTAACTCATGGGAATTCAGTATGCGCATTCCGCCGATCTCGCACGGCACGTGAGGCGCCTCGTCCGTCGGAATGGTATGCAATCGACCACCGAGGCGGAAGGATCTCTCAAAGATTCCTATACGCAGTTGCCTCCTGTTGGGAGGTAAATGAGCCGCCAAGCCCGGCGGCATTGCCGAGTCGGACTGGAAGAGCAACCGGTAGGCCGCGTAAAGACCTGACATTCCCCCGCCAATGACAGCCACGTCCAAATCGGGGCGAATCGGTGGCCCTGCTGTGGAGCCTGGTTCTTGTGCTTGTCCGCAGCCGGCCAACCAGGCTGCCGAGGTCATCGACAGACGGCGCAGAAACTCACGACGATGCATTTCTAGCGGGTTCCCTGGAGAAAAGGCCGGCTCCTGCGATCTCAGCTAACTCGCCGCGCTGGCTTTGACTTCACCCACGCCAACGTGCGCACCATCAGCCAGCTCGACAGCGACAGATGATTGCGCTGGCACCATTCATTCCTGGTAATCTCCCCGACACACCAAACCTCCGGCCATGGCCGGCCAACCAGGGAGATGCACTGACTCCAGCCACGTCCGCGGCGCCACTTAACGAGACTCTCATCGCATGATCTAAGCAAGGCCGAAAACTTCGAGCAACCTTCCCCTTAAATGGCCTTGTTATCGGCAGCCGCCTGGCCACCATAGGAGCAACGCTATTGTGGAGTCAGGGCTGTCTTCAGGAATTCTAGTTGCTGGCGTTCCTCGGGGCTAAGCTCATAAGTACGCTCGATGTATTGAAAGAGGTCCGACGGCTCAAACGTGAGTTCCTGGTCGAGGGCGTCCTGTAGGATTGGCACAGGGCATCGCTCACAGAGGATCTGTCCCGGTTGCAGCGGTACCGACATGCCACGTCCATTAATCCGCTGAAGGATCGCCTCCCAACTATCCGGGCCCCTCCAGGCGCCATCCTTTTGAGCCATAAATTTCCGCGCCCTGGCATACTGCTCTCCATTCCACACCGACAAAAAGTCTTGATCCCGAGAGTATTCTCCGAAGTCGTCTTTCTCGGCGGCCGTGTAGGAGCAGGGGGAGATCTTTCCGTTGGGATTCAGCACGGTGGCCCCATAGAGCCAGGAACATGCTTTGCCCTGCACAGCCGCCTGTTCGGCCTTTTTCCGGTGCAGGTGGGTGGTATCGTAGATGTTGTAGCGCGGCAGCGTGGAAGGCGAGAAGCCGGCAGCCATGTCCCCCACCGGCATGTAGGCTCCCCCCATGAAATATTCGTCAGCTCCCCAGGCCTTGTACTCCTTGCACACGGTATCGATTTCGTGCTCATTGTGTTGAAAAATCAAGAACTGCCAAATTATTGTGGGGGTTTGGTAGCCCAGCACCCTCTTCATTGCCTGGATTCGCTTCATGTTTCCTGTGACCAGGTCGAAATCACCCTGTCGTCGATACTTCTGATACGTCTCCGGAGTGATTCCGTCCAGAGCGACGATCAGTACGTCCAAACCGCTGAGAATCAATTTTTGAATGGACTCGTCGCTCAAGTGCAGACTGAGGTTGCTGCTCAGCATCACGAAAATCTCTTTTTCCTTGGCGTAACGAATCATTTCAGGAGCTTGTTTGTGCAACAGAGGTTCGCCCAAGTTGTAGAGATACAACTTGAAAAGATAGTCGCCAACCTCATCCATAAACTTCTGGTAGAGCTCCCACTGCAGGGTTGCCTTGGGACGTAGACCTGCCTGAACGCCGGTGGGGCAAGCGGGGCAGCGGAGATTGCAAAAAAGTGTGGGGTCTACAAACGCGAGAACTGGAAAGTTATCAACAGGTGTCCGGTGCGTGGCCCGGTTGAGTTGATAAGTCAGAAAATTAAGATAGGCTTTGAGCGGCTTCAAGTGTCAGCCTGTTTCAATCAGCCGCTGCCCACTCCTCCAGGAAGGAGTCCCGACGGATTTCCACTGACGCCAATAGGACCCGTGGGTGAACCGGGCCCGGGACTTACCCAACCAGCAGCCCGAACGTAGGGGTCAAAGCCAACGGAAAAGGGATACGTCGGCGTCGGGTAGGGGTTGAACGAGTTATTGTATCCCTGATTTCCGACGAATCCTTGCCATCCGCCGAACAATTGCTGGGTCGCCTGCAGTAACTGCATAATGGCCGACATCAATTGCTGGATCTGGCCTCCACCCCCCACTGGCCTCTGGTTTGAAGGGAAAGGACCTGAGGTCTGAGCGAAGGGATAGGCTCCGTAGCCTCCATACGTCCCCTGGGAGTATCCTGGCGAATAGTTTTGTCCGTAAAGCCCATCCATCTTCTTATTGTGATAGACTTCCAGACCCGGGTCAAGTGGCGAATTTTAAGGTAATCCCCCAATCGCAAATCCAGCTGCCGCTTACCGGACGCTGCAGTCGCGAATGACTTCACCCTCTTGGGGTGGAGTCCGATAGCCGCGCAGCACCTCGCCGCGCAAATCTCCCAGTCCGGGCAGGAAGCTGGCCAGGGACGCCAGTGTCTCCCGCGACAGGTTGGCCCGCTGCGGGAAGGCCAGTACGATTCGGTTGTCCGAGCCAGCCTGGATGGTGTGGACCTCGGAAAACACCTGTCGATACGTCTGAACCATGTCGGCATAGCGAGGATTGATGCGCTCCCCCCACAGATTGCCGGTCACCACTCCCCGATTCTCCAGGCGGCTCTTGACCAACTCGAGGAATTCTTCGCTGGCCAGGGCGGTGGGGATATCCGTGTCCCCGTACGCGTCCAGGAAAATGGCGTCGTAGCTGGGCCCGCCCTGGGCCAAAAATCCTCGCCCCTCGGCTGCTATCAAGTGGAGACGTTCGTCGCTGCGCAAGTCGAAATAGTCCCCGGCCACGCGGAGAACTTCCGCGTCCAGATCGACGGCGTCGATTTCGCATTGGGGCAGCGTCCTGTGCAGGTATTTCACCATGGACCCGCCACCCACGCCCACAAAGAGGACTCTTTGGGGTTTGCCCAGGCAGACCGCACCGACCATGGCCGTACGCGTATAGGGGACCACCAGTCGGTTCGGATTTTTCAAGTCATAAATGCTCTGGACGGTCTCCCCAAATCGGAGCGTGCGCATTCCCTGTCGCTGTTCCACCACGACGTGGTTCCACTGCGATCGAAAGTTGCAGACCTCCCCGTCGCTCAGCACGGGGCCGGCCAGCAGCAGGAGCAGCAGACCCAGCCAACTCACCAGGGATCGGGTTGCAGGACTTGAACTCGCTCCGCCATCGCTAGAAGATTCGCTCGGCGATGGCGCAAGTGCAGGCGGCCACCAGCGCCGAGGCCGGAATAGTGAAGACCCAGGCCCCTAAAATGCGCTTGGCAACTCCCCAACGTACGGCCGAGACGCGCTTGCTGGCGCCCACTCCCATGATCGAGCCAGTGATTACGTGGGTGGTCGACAACGGCATACCCATGGAAGCGGTGGTGTGGAGCAGGAACGAGGACGTCATGTCGGCGGCGAATCCGTGCACTGGCTGCATCTTAAAGATTTTGGTGCCCATGGTCTTAATAATTTTCCAGCCTCCGGCGGAAGTCCCCAGAGCGATCATGAGGGCGCAGGAAAACTTAACCCACAGCGGCACATGCTCACCGTGGTGTAAACCGGCGGCCAGCAGAGCCAGTGTGATGATACCCATCACCTTTTGGGCGTCGGCCATGCCGTGCGAATAGGCCATCAGGCAGGCTGAAACCCGTTGCATGATTCTAAAGTTGCGATTGACCCGAGCGGGGGTGGCTTTGATCAAATACAAGAACCATAGAATGCAGACCATCAGCAGGTAGCCTACTACGATGGCCAGTAGCGGAGCCACCAGACCGGGCACCACCACTTTCATCAAAATGTTGTGCCACTTGGCGCCGTTCTGCAAAGAGCCCACGTGGTAGGAGACGGCGCCGATCAATCCACCCACCAGGGCATGCGACGAAGAAGAGGGCAGACCCCACCACCAGGTCAGCAGATTCCACAGCAGAGCGCCCACCAGCGCCGCCAGCACTACTTCTAAATGGCCGGCGGTGATGCTGGAATCGATCAAGTCCTGGGCCATGGTTTTGGCCACCGCCTCGTGCCCCACCGCCCCGACAAAGTTGAGGCAGCCGGCCATGAAAAGGGCCTGGCGAGGGCTCAGGGCTCGGGTCGAAACCACGGTGGCGATAGCATTGGCGGCGTCGTGAAAGCCGTTGACATAGTCGAAAGCCAGGGCGATGATTACTACCGCGATCAGCAGTAAGGTGACGCCTTCAGGCATGTTTTACAACCACGTTTTCGATGACGTCAAAAACATCCTCAAATTTGTCGATAGCGTCTTCCACGTTCTCGATGATCTCTTTCCACTTGATCAGGTCCACCACGTCCTGCACCGTTTGGCAGCCTCGAAAGAGGTCGGCCACGGCCTGCCGGTTGATGCGGTCGCCGGCGCTTTCGAGCGCTTTGAGCGGCTTGCGTAAATCAGACAGATCTTGGAACTTGGGGAGTCGCTGAATGCCGCTTCGCAAAATGATCGAGCATTCCACCAAAATATCGGCCATTTCCAGCAAGCAAGGCTTGACGTGGTCGCAGCCAAACATCTGCATTCGAGTGGCCGAGCCTTGCAGCAGGTCCAGCACATCGTCCATGGCGCTGCCCATGGCGTGAATGTCTTCGCGGTCGATAGGCGTCACGAAGGTGGCGTTGAGTCGCACCGAAAGTTCATGAAACAGCTCGTCTCCCTGGTGTTCGCGTTCAGTGATCGCTTTGACTTTCTGGTCAATGTTGGTGTAGTCGGCCAAAAAGTCTTTGAAAACGCGACAAGTCTCTTCGATCAGTTCGGCCTGTTTGTCGAAGATACTAAAAAATCGAGAATCGGAGGGGAATAAGTTCAGCTTCAAGGCACCTCCAGGATAGCATTATGGCGCGCGCCGCTTCGTTTGCTATCGGCTCCCCCCCTTTTTTACAAGGAATCTGCTAGTTCAGGGGCGAGAACCTGGCAAAGAAAGGCAGCACCCAGTCCGTTCTGGAAGTGCCCGGGCGCATACGCGCGTCCAGCACGTAGAGCCGGTTACCCACCAAAAAAATCTGGCACCAACCCAGGCTTTGAACTGACCGGTAACTCAATTCGTGGCCGCCGTTCACGTCGCTCCAGTTGATCTCGGTGGCGTTGGCGTCTTTCAAAACACTGGCTTTAGCGTCGGAGATCACTTTGTCGGCGGCAAACTTGACGGCCGCTCCCGGCAACTCGGTGCAGGCGATGGCGTAGTTTCCTTTGCTGTTCGAACTGGAATAGACTTTGGTGGCCACCTGACCCAGGGGCGTGTTGGTTTGACTTTGGGAGGCTTTGGGAGCAGTAGGAAATACTCCCCGAAATGTCCCTTCGCCAGAGCGGAAGTCTTTCCAAACCGGTGCCGCCCAGACCAGCGTGGACAGCAGCCACAGCCACATCAGTCTTTGATTCATGAGGATAAAATTCGCCCCTCGAGCGCTCACGCCTCCAGCATGTTGAGACGGTAACCCACCCCGGGTTCGGTCACCAGCAGTTGGGGGCGGGCCGGTTCTTCTTCGATCTTACGGCGCAGGTTGCTCACATTGACCCGCAAAGTGTGAAGATCTTGTTCGAGATGTCCCCACACCTCCTGGATCAGTTTTTTGTGAGTGACCACTTTCCCATGGTAACGACCCAGCACGCGCAAAATGTCGTATTCGGTGGGGGTCAGGGCCACGATCTGGCCATTGCGAGTTACCTGGCGGTTGGCCAGGTCCAGGCGCAGCGGGCCGGTGACGATGGTGGGCTCGTCGCTGGTCTGCTGTACGCGTCGAAGGGCGGCCCGCAGACGGGCCGTCAATTCGTTCAAGCCAAAGGGTTTACTTAAGTAGTCGTCGGCCCCCGCGTCGAGGGCGGCCACTTTGTCGCTTTCGCGGTCACGCACGGACAGGATGATGATAGGAATCGAGCACCACTCGCGCAAAATTTTGGTCACTTCAACGCCGTCCAGGTCGGGCAGTCCCAAGTCCAGCAAGATCACATCGGGGCGAGACTGAGTCACCATCTCAATGGCTTCCTGGCCGGTGCTGGCCTCTTTGACTTCATAGCCCCGTGGAATGAGGCTGGTCTTGAGAAACCTGCGCACGGCTGCCTCATCGTCTACTACCAGGACCCGAATGAAGACGCTCATCCTCGAGCAATCGGAAGCGTAAAGCAGACTCGGCAGCCGTCAGCTGGCTCTATCCAGATTCGGCCTCCCTGAGACTCGACCAGGCCCTGGCAGATGGACAGGCCCAATCCGCTGCCGCTTTCGACCGGCGAGGTTCGAGCCCGGTAGAATCTCCCAAAGACTTGTTCCCGCTCGGCCTCGGGTACACCAGGACCGTTATCCTGGACATAGATCATCAAGAATTCTCCCTGCTCTTCGACACCCACGGTGATAGGCGAATTGGGCGCATATTTGCGGGCGTTGTCCAATAAGTTATAGAGCACCTGCTGGGTGAGTAGAAAGTCGCAAAAGACCAGTGGCAAGTCGTCGGGTAGACGCAGGCTTTCCACCGGAACCATGGCCAACAGGTCCTGAACGTCTTGAGGCTGGCCCTGGATGCGCAGCACACCCGAATCCAACTGGCTCATTTGCAGCAAGTTGCCCACGATGCGATTGAGGCGATCTGCCTCCGCCAGGGCGTTGTCCACCAGGCTGCACCGATCGGAGTCCGCTAACGGGATGCTGGATTCGTCGTGAAGCGCCTGTAGGGCTCCCATGATCGAAACCAGAGGGATACGCAGGTCGTGAGAAACCGAGTTGATCAATGCTGTTTGCAGCTTTTCGGTGGTTTGTAACACTTCAGCTTGTTGGGCCAGGCCGGCCAGGCGCAGTCGCTCCAGAGCTACCGCCGCCTGAAGCAGAAAAGAGTCCAGCATCTCTTGCTCGGGCAGAGGCAGGGGTTTGTCTCGAGCCAGCACCAGCATTGCCAGAGTCTGGTTGGGGCTGCCCTGGCCGGCCACCACCGGCAGACAGGTCACCGCAGCCTGGGGCAGAGTGTCGGTGGCCCGGCCGGCCGGCCTGCCATGATGCCAGGCCCAATCCGCAACAGGGCCCCATTCGTTGTGCCGGGGAATTTGCAGAAAAACGCTGGCCTGCGGGTCCAGACGGCGCCGCACGTGAGATTCCAGGGCCTGTCGCACTTCCTCTCCAGAACGGCTTGAGCTGAAGTCGCGGGAAAGGTCCAGCAGAGCGATCGTCTGCCCTTCCCTGAGCCGGGCCGTGGCTGCCTGTTCGCGGGCTCGACTGGTCAATGTGCTGATGATCAACGACACGAAGAGAAGGGCCGCGAAGGTGACCACATACTCGCCATCTTGCACGGCAAACGTATAGTAAGGAGGCACAAAGCAAAAATCGAAGACGGCCAGGCTGAGAGTCGAAGCCCAGAAGGCCGGTCCCCTACCCAGTTGGAATGCCAGCACACAAACCAGCGCCAGATAAGCCATAACCAGGTTGGTGGGGGCCAGGTATCGACTGAGAACTCCGATCATCAGCGAAAGCGCTATTACGGCCAGTGTGCTGGCCAGGTAAGCCGATCCCGGGGTGATGGGACGGTTGACGGCCGGGGGTTCCAGTTCGCGGTCCGCGCTGATGACGTGGACGTCGATCGGGCCACTGATCTGAATCAGTTGGTCCACCAGATCTGGAGTCCAGTTTCTCCAAATGCCGCGTCGCACCGGTTTGCCGGTAACGATTTGAGTTACGTTGTGTTCGCGGGCGTACTCCACCAAACGAGCCGGCACACTGCTGCCGGTGACCATTTCGCTGTGCGCACCCAGCGATGTGGCCAGGCGCAGATGGGCAGCCACCCGCTCCCGGGCTGCCGGCGTGTAGGATTCACCGCCTTGCACGGACACGGCCAGCCACTCGGCCTGAAGGGTGTCGGCCAGGCGTCGGGCGGCGCGGATTAAACGTTCCGACAGAGGACTCGGCCCTACCCCTACCAACAAGCGCTCGCGAACGGGCCAGGGCCCAGCTATCGAGCGCTCGCGCATATACTGGACTACTTGCTGGTCGATGCGGTTGGCCACCCAACGCATGGCCAGTTCGCGTAGAGCGACCAGATTGCCGGGCCGAAAAAAATTCTTGGCCGTTTGCTCGGCCATCTCACCCAGGTACACCTTGCCCTGAAGCAATCGCCTCACGAGCTCCTCGCCGGGCAGGTCGACCAGTTCGATAAAACTGGCCTGGTGCAACACTCGATCAGGCACGGTCTCGGTCACGCGCACACCTGTAATACGCAGCACAGCGTCCTGGAGACTTTCCAGGTGTTGGACATTGAGGGTCGTGAACACGTTGATTCCTGCTTCGAGCAGCTCTTCGATGTCTTGAAAGCGCTTTGGATGCCTGGCCCCCGGAGCGTTGTGGTGAGCCAATTCGTCCAACACCACCAGGCCGGGTTTTCGTTCAAGGCAACTATCCAGATCAAATTCAGCCAGGGTCACTCCTCGGTGTTCCACCGAGCGCCGCGGCAAGATCGGCAATCCCGAAAGCAGCGCTTCGGTCTCGGGGCGGCCATGCGTTTCGACCAGGCCCACCAGCAGTCGCTGCCCCTGTTCGACCTCTGTTCTGGCGGCCGCCAGCATGGCATAGGTTTTGCCTACGCCGCTGCAGTAGCCGAGAAAGATTTTGAGCTGGGCGCGGGGCATAGCTTCTTGCTTCTGGGCCCACCCGTCGAATCATTCGCCAGGACTGCCACCTGTTAACATGATGTCCCTTGCGGGAAGCGATGTCACCGGCCAACGATACCCATACATAAATACAAGGAGAGCAAGTCCATGACCGTTCAATCTTTTCCCCAATTTGCGGTGGCTCACAAGCTTCCATCCACCCTCTCGCAGCAAAACAGCCCGGACCCTCAGCCCCCCGAGGATCAGGGCGACTCGTTTCGTTCCAGTTTGTTAGTCCCCGCCGCTGGCGCCGGAGTAGGCACAGTGCTGGGAGTCTACGCCGGTGTGTCAAGCGGAGTGTTGCCCGGACTGGCGGGCACACTGGTAGGCACGGCGGGCGGCGCCCTGGGCGGCGCTCTGGTGGGTGGCCTGGTGGCTCGAGCAATGAATCCTTCCAACGAGTGGTCGGCTTTTGATGGAGCCAAAGTCGGCTTCATTCCTGGCGCAATCGCGGGCGGCGTGGCCGGTGCCCTGACTCAGGCCTCCCCTTTGAGCGCTGTGATTTTGGGTGGTATTGGTGCCGTTGCCGGCGCCGCTTTGGGACGCCTTTGGACCGAAGCGAACTAAATGTTTGGAGCGGGGGTCTGGTAACTACAGCGTCGAAGCAGACGGGAATCGGATGCCTGAACATTGAATCAGCGGCATCGCCGGGGTCTGACCCGCCGCCGGTGATGCCGAGGCCGCGCTCCAGGCCGGTGCCACCGTGGAAGAGGAACAAAATCAGGTGCCCGGGGAGAGACTGCTGGAGATCTACGCCCGGCGAGTCGCCCATCTGGAAGAAAAAATGGCGACCGAATATGTCGCTCAGTTGCGTCTCGAGATCGGCGAATTGCTGACGCATTTGAACGCCTCCGAGGCGGTTCGCTTGGTCAACCTGACCCCACCGGTCGAACATCAGTTTACCCTCTTCTTAAGCCACCCGGGCGGTGCCCTGCGGGGCTGCCTCAAGACCGTGCCTCAGGCCCGGGTCGGCGCCGAACGCTGGCGCGAACTGTGAGAGGGGACACTTCCGCACGGTCAGGCTGGGCCCAGCCGCCCCGCGCTGGGTGCTGTTCGAGAATGAGACCTGCGTGCTGCTGCGTGAGCCTGCAGGGCAACTGCATACCCATCTCCACGCGCTCGAGTTGGCGCGCCTGGGCTCTCATTCAGTAAGGGGTCACCTCACGAAACGGAAATAATAGCACGCTAAGGCGTGTCGCCCGCCAAGACCCTTCTGACCGAAGTTCTGCTGATTCTCAACTTCGCTTTAACCCCGCTTGAGCCAGCTTCGAAATCTCTTCATTCTTCGTTCTGGCCGACGCCGGCCGGCCGTGAGGCTAAACTGCGAGCATTCCAGCCAGAGCGCGTCCGCTGGGGGTAGTCATGGCTAGCGCTTCCGTGAGAGAGACAAAGCCAACTTCGAGCGACTGGAGTTCGTTCAGGTTGGTGACCAAGTCGGCCACGGAACGCCCCCACCGATCCAACCGCCAGACCACAATCACGTCGATCTCGCGGCGACGAGGGGCTTTCAGCAGTTCTTCCCGCCGAGGCCGTGAAGTTGCTCCTGATGCCACATCTGTGATCTCTAAAACAATTTCCCAGTTGCGACGCGATACGTAGTCAGCCATGGCTGATAGCTGCAGGGGCAGGGTCTGCTGATCAGACACTTGACAACGTCCGCTGTCCGGGAAATTTTGTCTGTTAGGTGGTTGACAAGCGCATCTAATCGAAAAAAGCGCCGAATCCGTTCGGCGCTTTTTTCATTGATCTAGCTGGCCACTCTATTCAAGCCATTTGCGGCCATCCAGATGGAGCGCCAACAGGAAGCATTGGAACACTCCCTGGCCCATCCACATCCTGAGTCGCAAGCTCTTGAGTCGGCGGGCCTGAACGAAGGTTTGCGTGGCCGAATGAAGACTGCCGACTTATCGGCCTCGAGAATGCCCCGAGCGGTTCACGGTCCCGCCGGTCCACTGGCAAGTGGCACCCTCCGATAGATCGCTGAGAGCTGCCGGCGCCTCATTGTTGGAGGTGTAAGCCCAAACCGGTTGACTCTCGGCCTGAATGGTCGCAATTTGCTCAGCGCCGATGACAACTGCCGCGAGCCCCTCCGACGAATTACTTTGGCAAAGCTTTGGCCGCACCCAGTCCACCTTTTGCCGACGGAAATCGGATAGACCCGATGGGTGTCTTTGTGTGGCCTGGCACCCCTGTATCGTCAACGAGAGTTTCATCAAAGCCCCCTGTGGAGGATACTGGTCGATCACGGCGAGGAGTTCCTCCGGACCTATGACTCTCGCTATGGGGAGTCCCACGGTCCCCTCTCCTTGCAGTCAGAGAAGGTCATCGAGAAGCTCTTGCGCTGCGGGGATCCCCGCTATGGCCTGACGTTACTGCACTGCCCTGATTGCAAAATCCATATGGCCGTTCCATTTTCTTGCAAGACGAGGGTCTGCCCATCCTGTGTCAATCGCAGGGCCGAGGTCCTGAGCCATACGCTGGCCGAGACGCTGACTACCGCCACTTGGTGGTCACAGGCCCAACAAGATGGGGCTGCGCAAGCGATTTCAGTTGGACACCCGCCTGCACCGTCAGATCG
>JADMJV010000036.1:103300-108592 GCA_018780265.1 bacterium | reverse complement strand
ACCACGCACCCGGCGAAAGCTGCGATCACGGCCACAAGCACGATTGCGGCCACGACCACGCACCCGGCGAAAGCTGCGATCACGGCCACAAGCACGATTGCGGCCACGAACACGCCCCGGGCGAAAGCTGTGGACATGGCCACAAGCACGATCATCACGACCATAGTTCCTGCGGCCACGGCCATCATCACCATCATCACGATGGGTGTTGCGGACACGACCACGGGCCTGTCAGTCAGGAGCACACCACCCGGCCCGCCGAAGATGGTGGATGGGCCTGTCAATTCCGCCTTTCCGACCTGATTCCGGGGGAGACGGATGAGCACGGCCGGTCGGAAAAGTTATTCGACCTGCTGCAAAGCAAAGTCGGCATTTCGCGGGCTCACGTGCGCCGCGACCAGCAAGTCCCTGAAGTGTGCGTTCACTACGAACCCAAGCAGATCGGCCTGGAAGAAGTGGTGGCCGTGGCCAAGGTCTACAGCTCCCAAGTCTCCTCGCGATATCTCCAGAAAAGTTACTTCGTGCGCGGCATGGATTCCAGCCAATGCGCCTACGTGGTGGAACACATCTTGCACCGCACCAAAGGCGTCTTGCAGGCCAATGTCTCCTACGCATCTGAGCGCGTGGTGATCGAATACGACAGTCAGACCATCAACTTAAAACAGGTCGAAGCCAAGATTCGCGCCTCCGGATACGAACTGGAGGAGCCCCAGAAAGGCCACGCCTGCTCATGTCACGCTCATGGTTCAGGTCTGGCTCCGCTGTTGGAAATGCCTCTGGTGGGCGTGTCCGGGGTATTGCTCACGCTGGGAACCGTGCTGAGCTTCAGCCACGCAGGCTCCCCTATCTTGCCCAGCGTCCTCTTCGGCCTCTCCATCTTCAGCGGCGGCTTTTTCGCCGTTCGCGGAGCCTGGAACACTGCCATGCAAGGGCGCCTCGACATCGAGGCGCTGATGGTGCTGGCCGCCGTTGGTGCCGGTGCTCTGGGCAAGTTCTTTGAGGGCGGATTCTTGCTCTTCCTCTTCAGTCTGGGTCACGCCCTGGAGCATCGAGCCATGGAGCGAGCCCGCAAATCGATTGAGTCGCTGGGCAAATTGCGGCCCGAAACGGCGCTGCGCAAACGCGGAGACAAGCTGGAGACAGTACCGATTGGCGAGTTGAGACGCGGAGATCGCGTGCTGGTGCGTCCCGGCGACCGCGTGCCGGTGGACGGCGTCATCAAGGACGGCACCTCCACCCTGGACCAGGCCGCTGTCACTGGCGAATCCGTGCCGGTCACCCGAACCGTCAGCGAGTCGGTGTTTGCCGGCACCGTCAACGTGGATGGCACCCTCGAAGTCGAAGTGACTCGCCTGTCCGGAGAGTCGGTGCTGGCCCGAGTGGTCGACATGGTGGCCGAGGCCGAAGCCCGCAAAGGCCCCTCGCAACTTTTTGCCCGCCGTGTCGAGCAAACCTTCGTCCCGGTGGCGCTGGGCCTGGCGCCACTCTTGACCGCAATCCTTTACTTCAGCGGTGTCACCTTCGCAGACGCCGTGCTGCGCGGAATCTCCGTGTTGGTGGCAGCCTCTCCTTGCGCACTGGCCATTTCGACGCCTGCGGCCGTGCTCTCAGCGGTCGCCAGAGCAGCCCGCGCCGGCGTGCTGATCAAAGGGGGCACGCACCTGGAAGCGCTGGGTAAATTGAAAGCCGTGGCCTTCGACAAAACGGGCACGTTAACCGAAGGCAAGCCCAAAGTAGTGGCGATTCGACCCGCCGCGGGTCAGACCGAAAATGACCTGCTGATCACGGCAGCAGCGCTGGAAAACCAGTCCTCCCATCCCCTTGGTCGGGCCATTGTGGAAGAGGCCAGCGCACGCGGCCTGGAGGTTCCTATGGCCAGTCAAACTCGCGCCCTGCTGGGCAAAGGCCTGACCGGACAACTCGAAGGGCAAAGCATACAGGTCGGCAGCCCATCCATGTTCGAAGGGCAGACGATCCCTGACTGGGTGCATCCCGGGGTCACCGAGCTTCAGGAGGCCGGCCGCACCGCCGTAGTGGTCGAGCGCGGCGGCCAATTTTTAGGAATCTTAGGGCTGGCCGACGTGGCTCGCAAAGATGCCAGGGCCACGATCAAGCGACTCAAATCCCTGGGGGTCAGCAAAACCATTATGCTCTCCGGCGACAACTTGATCACCGCCCGCGCCATTGCTAAAGAAGTTGGCGTGGACGAAGTCAAGGCGCCTTTGTTACCCGAAGAAAAGGTTACCGCCATCCGTGATCTGGCCAAGGAAACCACCGTAGCCATGATCGGCGACGGGGTCAACGACGCGCCCGCTCTGGCCAGCGCCTCGATCGGCGTAGCCATGGGCGGTGCCGGTTCTGACGTAGCCCTGGAGACTGCCGATATCGTGTTGATGGCCGACAACCTGGAAGCACTCCCTTTCGCTGTGGAACTGGCCCGTGAGTCGGTCACCACGATCAAGTGGAATCTCAGCATCGCCATGGGTGTCAGCGCCCTGCTGGTAACCGCTTCTTGTTTTGGTTGGGTCAACATCAGTGAGGCAGTGGTGCTCCATGAAGGCAGCACCATCGTGGTGGTATTCAACGGATTGCGCCTGCTCTGGTTCAAGCCCAGCAAACCCTGACAGGTTTGTGAAACTTAAGTAACATTCCGGTCACAAGAGTTAACCTGCGGCAACATCACGTCTCTTCAACGGGTGCCCGCTGGCGGTTACCATAGGACAACATGACGGGCATTGGCAACTTCAACCAGCAGGCCGCGCAACAGCAACAACGCGTTGACCAGCAGCGCCGGGACTCGCTGGGCATCCAGCAGGGGAAACCGCAGCAGCGACCAAATAGAGGCTCTCATGTTCCGGAAATTCGGACGGCCAAGCCAGAACACTCCGGTACCCGTGCTCGATCTCGGATCCACCCGCCAGTTTCTGCAAGACCACAAGTTCTAACCAAAGCAAAAAGCCACCCGATTTCTCAGGTGGCTTTTCTCGCCTGGCTGCCTTCCACTCCAACACCAGACATCCAGCAATCTCTACGTTGACAGCTTGACGCTGTCAAACGACTCTTCAGGTCCTGCGTTGCTTTTCGCCCATGCCGACGTCCTGCAACGAGGTTTCACCTCGCGGTTCCTGAAGCCGATGCCGGCCTCTCTTTACGAGGTCCCACAGAGGAGCACCCTCTCTGAGATCCCTCTCTAATGCCCTTTAGTGGCTCACGCTGTCAAAGCTCAGCGGCTTGCTAAGGTCTGCAAGCTACCCCTAAATCGTTCAGGCCGATTTAGAGCCCCCTGGTCGCCGTCCTCCTGCACCAGGCTCCCACATCCATCGAGATGCCTCATTGCTAAGGTCTCTTTATGGTCGCATCGGTTCGGCGCGCCTTTTCCCAGCTTTCACTGGTTCCCGTCGCGTCGCTTCAACCTCGCGGTCCGACACATTGATGTGAGCCTCACGACACTGCTTTCGATCGCTTTACGCCGATGTCGCCCGACTGCATCCTCGGTAAGCATGCTACCCCTGTAACAACGGCGCTACAGTGCCTCCTGGTCGCCCTCGCCCGAGCCAGGTTCCTCGATTGCGCACACGCCCAAATCAATGGGTATGCCTTTTCACCTGAGTGCTGCAGACTTTCCTCGGAGCGTTTTCCGATTTCCATCTGCAGGCTTTCACCTCGCGGATCTCAGGGCCAATCCAGGCCCAGAAGCACACAATTCGCTGCTTCCTGCGCTGCGTACTGAGGTTATACGCACCCCTGCCTCTCTGGCGAGACAGAGCCTCCTGAGTGCCCACCATCCTGCTCAGGATTCCCAACCTTCTCAGCGTTCTCGGGTTGTCTGACCGAGGTCAGATTTGCATCGCCTATCAGTCTCTTGCGAGACCACCTGACGACCCTGTGTCCTCACGGACACCCGCGCTGTGTCGGGCCATTCTTCAGGTTCTACGAAGCTGAAGCTCTCCGGCCTGTTCGGTAAACAGGCTACCCCTGACTCTACGCTTGTCAGTGCGCCACCCGTATCGCTGAGTGGGGCGTCGTCGGCGTCGTTACTCGCCTCCGAGGACCGCAATGTATATCACGGCCAGCCACCTGTCAACAGGCTGGTGTATTGTTCACAATAAGTTCATAATCTCGCCCAAAAAACGTAACAGGAGCGTCCCGAGTCGGCTCGAAACCGCGGCCCATGAAGTCAACATTGGCCCGGGGATTAATGCTGGTCTGCCTCACCTCTCCTGTATGGGCCCAAGAACCCACCGCAGCCTCCGTGCCCACGGCCGCCACCCAGGCCCAACGAGACCGCTTGCTGTGCTACGGCACCCGCCTGCTGGCGATTGACCGACAATACAAAGTCTTTGACCGGATCACTGCCCTGGCCACCCAGGATCAACTGGATGCTCTCCAAAAACTGCGCATCTCACCCCAGCAAGGCGCTGACCTGCTCAAACTCATCGGGGACAATATGCCAACCGGCACCCTGGACAGTGAGGGCTTCAAGGCGCTGCGCCGCAAAATCACGCCCAAAGCCGAAGACATACTCGGTTCTGAGCAATTTGACCGGCTTCTCGAACTGCTCCCCTCTCCTCAGCAAAGCGACCGCATCAAAGCCATCCTCAACGAAGCCGCTGCCACCCCCGAAGGCAAACATGCCCTGGCCGCCGCCAATGACTTGAGCGCAACCCTCTCGACCGATCAGCGCAACTTCCTCGACCCCGTGCTGGGCCTGATGCGCAACCCCCAGGGCAAGCCCCCGGCGCCCCCGGCCAAAGCCAAGAAACCGGCCAAACCTGCGGCCGGTGAGCGTCGTCTGGTATTTCTGCGCAAGACCGATGTGGGCGAGACCTACGCCGAAGTTTTTCCCAATACCGACTTTCTCAGCCACGTCCCCCACCGATTCCGCATCGAAGGGGGCGATGCCAGTGTGCTCTCAGCCCTATCCAACAGCTCCGGACTGCCAGTGCGCGTGCTGGGAAACTATCAAGGCGGCCTGCTCCAGGTAGCCAAAGAGAGCTTTAGCGCCGGTCCCTCCCTGCTGGCCGTGCCGGGTGACAGCCAGGTGTGGCGCGGTCGACTTCCAGCCAAACTGCTGTCCCCCAATCCTCCCACCGTGCAGTTGGACGCCGGTCGTGGCCAAACGATCACCGCCCAACTGGAATTCCACACCCCCCAAGAGCGTCAACAATTTGACAAAGTCTCCGCCAACGGAACCTTCTTAGTGGGCGCCACTGCCATGGTCAAGGGCCCCCAAACCACCCTGGTCGACATGGACTTCGCTGCCTGGCACCCCCCCCCATCTGCGGTGGCTTC
>JADMJV010000036.1:95176-103290 GCA_018780265.1 bacterium | reverse complement strand
ACTTGCCTGATTCAGGTCTCGGAACAGATGATGCGGCACGCTGCGGCCGAGTATTTGGCCGGACACCCGGATCAATTCAACAAAGGCAGCGGCCAGGTCAGTTTTCAAGTGAGCGAAATGGGGGCGACCTTGCAGGGTTGCCAACCGGGCCAAATCCGTCTCTACGGTCGTCTTAGCGGCGCTCACAGCGGATTGACGGTGCTGGAGAGCACCCTGGAAGTGGTGGCAAAACCTACTCTTGACAAAGGAAAACTTCAATTGGCGCCGATCCCGGGCACGCTCCAGGTGCGCCTCAACTTTCCCTTCTTTGCTGAGACACCCCCCAACTGGATCGCCAATCTAGAGCGCATCATGGGCTCGGAATACAGCAAAGGCGTGACCATGTCGGTGACCGACCCCTACAAAGACGACATCGTCAAGTCCGGCCTCCTGGAAGCCAGTCAACTTGACCAAATGCAACTCTTTACCCTACCCAGCGGCGATCGACGCACCGCGCTGGTCTCCCTGGCGGTGCCGGCGGCGGCGGCCCCGATTGTCCCCGCCCTCCAGTCGCGCATCGAAATCCCCGGCGAATGCACCGTAGCCGTCTCCGAACTGGCCATCAACACTGCCATCAAAGCCAAACTCCCTCCCATGTTACCGATGACCAAGGCCATCCCCAAGGATCTGCAGCAGCAAGGTGGGGTAACCCTCAGCGAAGTGGACATTCCCGAACTCGACCTGATTTTCCAGCAGGGCATCTTTCACATCAACACCTGCGTGGTCAACGTGCACTGGAGCTACGGCCTCTTTTCCGGCATAGAGCCTGGCGTGCGCTTCAAAGGCACTGCCAAAATCAGCGGTTCGGGTAGCCCCCTCAAGCTGACGGCCAACCTGCAGATAGAATCTCTTGAGTGGCTGTCGCCTCGAATTTTGGGAGAAAGCCCGGAGGAGCAGAAGTCTCAAAAGGACAAACTAATTAAGGCCCTCCAAGAAACCCCTCTCGAACTACCCGTTCCGGCCGATGTAGCGGCCACCTTAATCAGTCCGAGGGCCTCGTTGGTACTCACAGGTGTGCGCGGCAGCGAAAATCCCTCCGAACTTCTATTGCAAGGACGACTTCAGCCATGAAAAGACTGTTTTATTTTGTGACCCTGCTAACCATGGTGGTTCTGGCCGCGCCGGAAACCAACCCGATCCCCGACCCCGAACTCATCCCCGAGGCCGACAGCTTCTCGATTGCTGTCGTAGAGTTTCGCCCCGACGATGAAGCCATCAAGTCCCTACTCGAAGCCGCCTTGAAAAGTGTCAGTTCGGGCGAAGCCAAACTGCCCGCTTCCATGGCCGACGTTTCCGACTACCTGGCCCGCAACAACCGGGCCGATATGCTCTTCGCTGGCCTGCCCTTTCAGGCGGTCCGAGTCGATCGTATGTTGCCCAGCAACCAGAGTTCCCCCACCTACGCCATCACCCTGGCTGGTTGGAAAGGGCTGCAATCCCAACTCTTCAACAGCCTCTCGGTGGGTCCCGATGGCAAGACTTTTCCCAGCGTGCGCTATCGCACCACCGACCTGGTTTCGCGGGATCATTCCGACGATCCCAGCTGGCCCGGCACCCTCTGTCGTGTCCAGGGCACCTTCCTCTTCTCTCCCAGCGCCGATCAGGCCAAGAAGACCTTCGACCGCATGATTCCCAAAGACAAACCGGTCGGACCCGCCGGCGGCGCCCTGCTGGCGGCTTACAAGGCCCTGCCCAAAACCCCTGACGCCTTTGGGGTCATGCTCAATCAAAAAGGCGCCTTCTCGGCGCTGCTCAAGTCGGTCAACAACGAGCATGTCCAGAAGCTGCGTGACAAAGTGGGCTCAGACCGACTGGATAAAGCCGTTGCCAACACCCAAAGCGCTGTCTGGCAGGTGGAGATTGTCAGCTCGGAACGGGCCGAAATGCAAGCCGTCCTCACGGTAGACCCCAAAAACCAGGCCGAAGTGGCCGCTGTCATCGAAGACGGCAAGGGTAACCTGGACGCCACCAAGGTCACCGAGGTCACGATCACTCAGGCGCCCGGGACGGTCACTGTCAAAGCAGCCGTCATCGGATTGAAGCAGATGATGCTGGACGCTATGGCTAAAGGCGGCTAAGCCTCGGCAGTCACGTCCAACACGACGTAAGAGCCGCTGCGGTCATCTTTTTCAATGCTGACCACACCGGCTTTTTCTGCGTCTTCCAGCAGTCTCGAGAAGTTACGGTAGCCAAAATACTGCATGTCGAAGGTCGGCTTGAGACGCTGCATCATCTGCTTGACCATCGAACTCCACAGGATTTCGATGTCGGTTCTCTGCAGCGCCAGTACCGCGTCCTGCAGCAACCGAAACAGCTCTCGCTTCTTTTTGGGTAGCGAATCCGGCAGATGGCTCTCTTCCTGGCGGCCGCGCATCAGATCTTCGTAAAAGATAAACTCATCGCAGTTTTCAATGAGCAGGGTCGAACTGGAGTTTTTGACCCCTACTCCAATGACAAGTTTGTTGTATTCGCGCAGCTTGGATACCAACGGAGAAAAATCGCTGTCGCCCGAGGCGATCACGAACATATCGATGTGTGGGCGCGTGTAACAGAGATCCAGAGCATCGACCACCATGCGAATGTCGGCCGAGTTTTTGCCGGTCATTCCGCGCTGGGGAATGTCAAACAACTCAATGGCCGCTTCGTGGAGAACTTTCTTCTCGCGCGCAAAATTAGACCAATCGCAATAGGCCCGCTTAAACAGGACCCGTCCCCGCTCCAGCAGTCTTTTCAAGAGTAGTTCGGTGTCGAAGGCTTCATAGCGCGCCTGGCGAGCGCCGATCGCCAGATTCTCAAAGTCGATAAAAAGGGCCAGGTTAATTCCATCGTCCTGTTTCATCTGGCCGCCTTCACCAGGGGCCAACCCGGTCCTGTGCAGAAGCACCGACCATGCAGATCACTCACCGCAGCGAAGCCGACCAGACTCTCATACTGGAAATAGAGGGGCGGTTGGACACCCTCACCTCCCCCGAGGCCCTCACCCAGTTGAAGAATCACCTCCAACCTGGGGCCAGCAAAGTCTTGCTCGACGCCAGCCGCCTGGACTATATCTCCAGTGCCGGACTGCGAGTCCTGCTCCAGATCAACCGAGACGCGCAAGGCAAGCTGCGGGTGGCCAATCTCACCCCCTTTTGTCGCGAAATCCTGGAAGTAGCGGGCCTCACTTCGGTTATCCAGATTTTTCCTGACCTGGAGTCGGCCCGTCGCAGCGAATGACCACCAAAGTGGTGTCATCATTGGGAGGATGGCCTGCCCGAAAGGCGTCCACCACTTCCAGCAGTCGGTCGGGGTCGGCCCAGGGGGCCTGATCGATCACCCGTGCCATCCCAAAAAACTCGCCCTTTCCATTTTCGGCCTCGTCCAGGCCATCCGAGTAGATCAGCAGCGAGTCAGCCCGCTCCAGTTGTAGGCTCTGGGATGCATAAGTCCACTCCGGTAGAATTCCTAAGGGCGGCCGACCGGGCGCATCCAACTCCTGCAAAACCCCCGCCCGCCATAACAAGGGACTGGGATGACCGGCTCGCGCCCAGCGCAACTGGCCCCCCGGCGAAATAGACAGAAGGACGACGGTAACAAACATACATTCGGTATTATCCAGATAGATGACCCGATTCGCTTCGGCAAGGGCCTCCTCCAGAGTGGCTCCGCGCTGCAATACCGACTTTAACGTCAGCCGGGTCAGCTGCGTGTACAGGGCGCCCGGCACTCCCTTGCCGGCCACGTCCCCCACGCATACGATCCAATCGCCATCCGGCCTGGCAAAACAGTCCCAAAAATCGCCCCCCACTTCGCGACTGGGCTGACAACGCCCGGCCACCTCAAAGCCCGGTCCCCGCAACCATTCGCAGCCGGGTTGGCCCATACTCTGCAAGTTGTGGGCCAGTTCCAGCTCGCCCTGCCAGCGCGAGCGTTCCACCGCCTCGCTCCGCTCCCGCTCTACGGCCTCGGCCAGGTGGCAGCGCATACTCTCAAAACGGCGCGAAAATTCTATCATTTCCAGGCTCGATCCCACCTGCTCAATGGGCACGTCCAAATGGCCGCTGTCCAGCGGCTTCAATGCCTGCGACAACTGGTGCAGGGGCCGACTCACCCAGCTTGAGGCCAACCAGCAGACCCCCACCAACACCACGAACCCGAACACCGACGCCCCGACAAAGACCCGAAAGTGAGCGGCCAGAGGCTCGAGCACCACCGACCTGGGAAAGAAGACGGCGGCCGCCAGCTCAACTTGCGGTATGGACACCACCACCGTCCAGCCCGGAAGGCCGCGCAACGGGTCGGGCAGATCAACCAGGTAACTGGGGCTGGATTCAAGACCGCGGGCCGCCAGCAACACCTTCATGTTGTTTTCGGCGGCCTGCCAACGGACGTGGACCACCCCACCCTGGTCATCCGGCAACAGGCAATGACCCCGGCCGTCGACCAAAAAGCCGAAACCTCCGCTGGGCACCTCCAAACGGCCCAGGTCCTTGAGGATCTCGCCCAGGTCCAGGCTCATCTCAGCCCGCCGCTGGCCGCCGCCGTGATAGGTCAGCCAGTTGGCATTGCTCCCTTCAAAAGTGACCTTATCCCAGCCCGTCTTATCGGGCAACGAGTCGACCGGTGACCAACCCCCGGCATCCACCCGGCCGCCACCAAGACCTTGCTGCCACACCGCCCAGGAGCGCACGTGAGACATGCCCCAAGCCAGCGGCCGCAGGCGCTCTTCCTCCCTGGGCAACGGCTCAACCTTTTGCATCAGCTCCACCCGTTGCTGCACCTTGATAAAAGGCTGCTGGTAGCGAGCTTCTATCACCCGACCCAGTGCGCTGGCCAGATCCTTGAGATCCTCGATCAGGGCCACTCGGGTCATGGCATACTGGATTCCGCTCATCAATAAAAAAAACGAACCCAGACTCAGCGTCAGCATCAAAGCCAGCTGTCGGTGCAGGCTCACAGGCGCCAAAGTTCGCGAGCCGGCAGAGCGGCCGGATAGTCCGGCGCACGGATGCCGTCCTCCCCTACCTCAAGCAACTCAGGGCCACCCTCACCCAACATCACCCCCAGTGGGGTCTCCTCATCAGCCTGCCGCTCATGCCTGTCCAGCCAGTGCAAAAACAGCTCCATCATGTCCTGATCGCCCTGCGAGACCACCACCAGCCGTCGCATGCTTCGATGATAAAGCAGCAATTCTACAACAAACAGGCCGTGTTGAATGGGTAGCCGCTTTTGTCGGGCCACAAACGTAAAACCCGGGGTGTCCAGCAACAACCGCTCTACTTCCCGCAAAATTTGCGGAGTCTGGCTTTGTATCCCCAAAAAGACCAGCAGCGGATCCTGCGCCAGCAAGTCGGGAGCCGACCGGCGACCCATTTCCACTTGTTGCGGGTTGGGCAGCTCGTCGGGGCGGCGCGAACCGACACTGCGCTCAAACAATCTCGAATCGATACGCTCGGCCAGTTGGCTCACCGTCCACCCGTTGACCCCGCATTGCCGGGCATAATACTGACGCATGGAGGCATCCTCCAGACTCATTAGCCGGCGCATGTGGGACCAGCTAATCTGCGCGGACACTGCCTCGCGCATCTCCTCTTCCGAGAAGGTGCGGGCTGCCCGAAGGCAATAACCCAACTGACTGACATTCCAGACCTTGCCGTACTCCTGAGAGAGTTGCCCGGCCAGCTCGCGAAGAGTCGACTCCTCTTGACGCTGCAGGAGCCGACCAACCTGCCAGTAGAGCAATGTCAACTCCGCATGAATACGCACATTGACCCGGTCAAAAACAGAATCAATGCAAGCCTGAATATCCTCCAGATCTGCCACTACGGGCCCGCCCGTTCGGCCCACCATGCCGAGGCCTGACTGCGATTCCAGCCCGGCAAGCCCTGCAGTTCCTGATACAACGCGCGAGCCCCTGAATAGCGTTGCTCTGGATCTTTCTCCAGACAACGCAGCAGAATTCTCTCCAATTCACGCGGCACGGCCTTTCCCAACCGCTGCGAGGGCGATACCGGATCTTGGGAGAGATGCCCCAGCAACACTCCCATCGGATTCTCCGAAACGAACACCGGACAGCCCGTCAACAGCGAGTAGCCTACCGCTCCCAGGCTGTACAGATCGGAGCGGCCATCCAGGGGGCGGCCCTGAATTTGTTCGGGCGACATATAGTCGGGCGTTCCCACCAGGGCATTGGACTGGGTCAGATTGGTGCCCCCCAGATTGGGTTTAACCAGTCCAAAGTCAATTAGCTTGAGAAAGTCAGGCTCCACCCCTAGCGTGCACAAAAAGAGATTGGCCGGCTTGATGTCTCGATGAATCAAGCCGTGCCCGTGGGCTTCTTCCAGCGAAAGGCAGGCCTGAGCCAAAATCGAAGTAACCCGCTCGGGGGGCTGGGGGCCATATTTCTTGACCAAGTGCTCCAGATCCACCCCGTTGAGCAGTTCCATCACCAGATACAATTGACCCGATTCACTGCTGCCGTAGTCAAAAAGGCGCACCGTGTGAGGACACTCCAACTGGCTCAGAGTCTCTGCTTCGCGCAAAAACCGAGCGGCCGTATCGTCGTCGCAATCGTGGCTCATCAACTTGATGGCGGCGCTGCGCTTGGCGTGCCTGTGAACGGCCTCCCAAACTTCGCCAAAACCGCCCTGACCCAACTTGCGAATCAATTTGTAGCTGCCATATTCGGAGGAAAGTGCCTCGCGTAACTGTGGCGGCCGCCATCCAGGCCGCACCAACCGACACAAAATGACGCATCATAATCAAAAAAAGGTCAAAAGCTGGTAGCGGGTCATGTCCAAAAATCAAGCTAAACCAGTGGGCGATTGGAATGGTGAACAACAAGATCACCGAAAAGGCCAGACTGCGCCACAATGAGTCGGGAATCAATACCGGCGTGAGGCTGGCCATCAGACTCACCCGCGACAACCCCGCCGGCAGCACACTGTCAGCCCTGGCGGGCCAGTAGTAGCACTCCTGAAAGGCGATACAACACGCCAGCGCCAAAATCCCTAACCTGGCCTGCCACAACCGTATTGGTGCCGGGATGTCCGCCCTGTCCAGTACGCGCACTCCCCATAGCGACACAAACAGGGCCAGCAAACGGGCCAAATGCACGCCCACGTAAAACGGCTGCGCCCCCCGCAGCACCTCAAACAGCGTCAACAACTCGCTGACGATCAAGGCCACCGACATAAACTGGGCCGCCGCGCGCAGGCGCTGGAGGGTGGACTCCCTCAACGCCATGGGCAGCCCCGCCGAAAACCGACCTTGAGTGGATTGTGACCTGGCCATGGACGCATGTTTCTGGGAGCCCCTCGCATCCCCTCGCGAAACCGACCAGGTATGGGGCGGCGCACTGCCCGGTCACTGGCAGTGCGCCGTTTATGCGCTACTTGATGTCGATCTTTACCGACTTGTGTTGGTCAGGATGGGCCAGACCCATAGACACACGCAGCACCCCGTCCTTCAGTTCGGCCTTAACCTTGCTGGAATCCACCTCCACAGGCAGATGAACTCGGCGCCGAAAGCTGCCATAGTGAACCTCGGAACGATAGACATGGTCCTTTTTGGAACTGTCTTCCTTCTTGTACTCCCCGGATACGCTCAGGGTATCCCGGGTAACCTCCAGAAGAATGTCCTTCCGGTCCAGTCCCGGCACGGCCAGTTCGGCCACCAGTTCACTGTCTCGTTTGAACATCTTCAAGGAAGGATGAAAGGTATCCATCGCCTCCATGCGATCCATCCAATTGCCCCGGAACATGCCGTTGAACATCTTCATCATATCAGCCTGCCACTGATCCATGTCAGGCCACGGCCTCCACTGCTCAGGAGCCTCTTTTTGTGCCGGGGATTTTTCGATTTGAGTAGTAGCCATAGATTACCTCCAAAAACGATCAGGCATGCTAGCCTGCAAATATTCTGGTTCAATCAACCCCAAAAAGCACTGATGCAGGTCAGTCCTTTGCCACACTCGCCTCCGAAACAGCCTGGCAAAAAAAAGGGGTCCCTTGTGTCGTAACACAAGGAACCCCGCTTGAGACTTCCAATTCGGGCTCAGCGATGGCTGGACGGAGCCTCCTGGCTTTCGGCTTTGA
>JADMJV010000036.1:0-95166 GCA_018780265.1 bacterium | reverse complement strand
GTCCCCGCCGTCCAGGTCTCCGGGCCGAACGGCCCCTCATCCAGCGCCGACCATTGGCCGCCCGCATAGCGCAGGATATTGGCCCGCAATTGCAGCGCGTTGGGAGAAGGTCGGTGGAAGTTCGTGGTGGTCATCCCACCCACCAGGAATAAACCGGCTCCCAGGCGACCCTCGGCCAGCACAACGCCGTCGCTCTCCTGAAGGACCCGCCCCATCCCTATCCCCGTCAGCGGGCCGGTGATGATGGGCGTCATGTCGTCGGCCACCACCAGGGCATGCGAGAAGGAACTACCGGAGAAGTTTAGTGTCCCGTTGCAGGCCACCCCGATCGGGTGAGTGGCCTCCACCACAACCTCGCGTCTGTGCTGGCTTTCGTTGCCATAGGCGATGGTGGCATTGAAGGGGGTGGTAATGTTCCCACCGATGTTGGGTGCGGCATTGACAATCACTCGCCCACCCCCGCTAACAAAGCTACGCATGGCTGCTTGATTGCCGGTCAGGAAGGCGCCCAAAACGTTGGCCCCGAGATCACTTCCTTCCATAAATACCAAACGATTACCCTGAAAGACGTCGGAAGGGTTGGCTGTTTCAAAGAGAGCCTGGGTCCAGTTGCCAGCGCCAAAGGCAGCATCGAGAGCAGCGGCATTGGCCGTCTGGCCTTCCGGGTCCCACAGTCCCTGATCCGAGCGCAGGTAAATTGCGCTGGTGACCACCGTGCTGGTAACATCAAAGGACTGACTGGTGGCAGTCAGAACCACCTCGGTGCCGGGAACCTGATAGCGGGCCGCCAACGTATAGCCAACTCCAACTTTGTCCACTCGCAGGTTAGAAAAAGTCGCCGCACCGTTTTGGGCGGGCTGAGTGGCCACCGCAACCGCGATGCCATTCTCCAGCAAGCTCGCCCCCGTGGGATTGTTGCCCAGGCGCAGTTCGGCATTTCCTTGAGAAATGTTGATAACCTGATCAAACTGGTCGCGGCCTTCCAGTCGAATAGCCGGCATCGTGGTGCCCAAAGGAGTGGTCTGAGGTTCGAGGGCAAATACCACTCGTACCAGGTTTGAAATATTTTGAAAATCGATCGGATTGGCTCCTCCGCAACCGGTAGCCAGGCCGGCCACGCAGAAAAGGAGCAGAAGAAAAAGACGCTTGGTCTGCATTAAATTCCCCATTCTTCTTTAGAATGGGGTCACTGTATGCATTGACCCCCAGCAGCGTCAATGACCTGGATCATCTACCGTGGATGGGTAGAAGTTTAGAAATCGCCCATGCCGGGACGCATTGGGGGGTCCACTTTGGGTTCCGGCACGTTGGTCATCGTGGCCTCGGTGAGCAGCAGCGTAGCCGCCACCGAAACCGCATTTTCCAGCCCCACCCGAACCACTTTGGTGGGATCAATGATGCCCCTGGACATCAGGTCCCCATACTCGCCGTTCGAGCCATCAAAGCCGTAATTGCCCTGTCCCGATCGCATCAGGTGAATGACCACCCCCTCATCCACTTCGGAGTTGACGGCGATCTGCCGGGTAGGTTCTTCAAGCGCTCGCTTCAGGATGCGAATGGCAGTGCGCTCATCACCCTCGAAGTCCTTTTCGGCCTCGTTCAGTGCGTCAATGGCCCGCAGCAGGGTCAGCCCGCAGCCAGGCACAATGCCCTCGGCGGTGGCCGCTTTGGTGGCACTAATGGCATCGTCAAAGGCTTCCTTCAAGTTCTTCATCTCCGCTTCTGAGGCCGCCCCAACCCGGATCACCGCCACCCCGCCGGCCAGTTTGGCCAGCCGCTCTTCCAGTTTCTCGCGGTCGTAGTCGGAGGTGGTCAGCGCGATCTGTTTGCGGATCTCGTTGCAACGCCCCTGAATCTTGGCCTTGTCACCCGCCCCTCCCACAACCGTGGTGGTATCCTTGTTAAGAGTGATACGCTGAGCACGACCCAGACAGGTCAGGTCGAGGTTCTCCAGCTTCAAGCCCAGTTCTTCCGCAATAAACCGACCTCCGGTGACAATGGCCAGATCTTCCATCATCGCCTTACGCCGGTCCCCAAAGCCCGGAGCCTTGACCGTTGCGCAGTTAAGCACTCCGCGCATCTTATTGAGCACCAGGGTGGCCAGCGCCTCTCCTTCCACCTCTTCGGCGATGATCAGGAAAGCCTGCCCCGACTGCGATACCTCGTTCAAGATCGGCATCAAGTCCTTCACGCTGGCCAGTCGCTTCTCATAGAGAAGCACCAGCGCATTGTCCAGCACTACCTCCATGCTTTCCGGGTCGGTCACGAAATAGGGGGAAGAATATCCCCGGTCGAACTGCATGCCCTCGACCACCTCCAGCACGGTCTCCGTGCCTTTGGCTTCTTCCACCGAGACGGCCCCTTCTGGACCCACTCTCTCCATGGCATCGGCCACCAATTCGCCAATTCGCGGGTCGTTGTGGGCCGAAATAGTGGCCACCTGAGCCATCTCCATTTTGCTTTCTATGGGGCGAGAAAGGGACTGAATCTTCTGGATGGCAATCTTGAGCCCCCGCTCGAGGCCGCGTTTGATGTCAATAGCACTGGCTCCGGCAATCACGTTGCGCAGCCCCTCCGCAAAGATACGGTAAGCCAAAAGGGTCGAAGTACTGGTTCCATCACCCACCGCCTCTCCGGTTTTCTCAGCCGCATCTCGCATGATCTGCACCCCCAGATTTTCCTGGGGGTCCTTCAGCTCAAACTCCTTGGCAATGGTCACTCCGTCATTGCAGACCAGGGGCTTGCCATAACTCCGGGCGATCAATACGCATTTCGATTTGGGACCCAGCGTGATGCGAATAGCATCGTGCAGCAGCGTGGCTCCGCTCAGCAATTTATGACGAGCCGCGTCGCGGAAATGAATCTCTTTAGCTGCCATGAAGACCTCCCTTTCATCCACCCAATCTAGGTCAGATCGGCCGGGGAAGGTATGATGCACATCAGGAGTAGCCCCCTATTTTTACACGCTCAGTCGGTGAGGCAGTTCGCACACCAGGCTCATTTTGAAGTTGCGAACAAGATGCGGGGTCGTAGGGCAGGTCGTAGATGCAAATTGCGCTTCTTTCCAACGAACGTCCGCGCGATGTGAATCGAGATCTTGGCTTTGATGTAGCCGACGACCTGTGCAACCGACCACTTCGGTGGAATAGACTTATCTTGACCTGGCTAACCCACTCTGTTAGCTTAGTCCTGTGATTATTGTGAACATACACGAGGCTAAGACTCGCTTGTCTCAGTTGCTGGCTCAGGTTGAGGCAGGCGAGGTGGTCATTATTGCACGGGCCGGCACACCCGTGGCCCGCCTGAGCCCGGCCCAGGCACTCGACAGTCGGCGGACCTTTGGCCGTGACCGAGGACTCTACGCAGTGCCCGACGATTTCGACGAACCGCTTCCCGAAGAACTGTTGGAACAATTTTTCACTTGAAAAATCTGCTGCTGGATACTCATATTTGGCTCTGGCTGGGACCAACTCCGGAAAAGATTTCACCCGAGGTGCTTTCTGTTTTAGAGGATCCTGCTAACGGTCTGTTCCTATCCGCTGCCAGCAGTTGGGAAATTTCCATCAAATACCGACTTGGCAAATTGCCTCTCCCAGAACCCCCAAACCGCTTCATTGCGGACCGCTTATTGCGAGATGGCATTCAGTTTCTTCCCATTGGACTCCAGCATACTGTTCGAGTGGCCGAGCTGCCTGACTACCATAGCGACCCGTTCGACCGCTTGCTCGTCGCTCAGGCGTTGACCGAGAAGATGGTGTTGGTTACGGCCGATGAGAAAATGCTACCCTATGAGGTTGAGAAGTTGAAGGTTTGACCAGGTCCCCCACTTGACCATGCTCCAAATTTGGCGCAGAAATCTGGGGTATGGTCCGCGGATTGGCTAGAGGAGACTTACAGCATTGCTTAAATTGGGGCAGCCTGCCAGCCCCTGAGCCTGAGTGAAATCAAGTGCACTCCTGACTGTGTCGCGGCACCTTGCTGTACAACCCCGATACACGGCGTCGCCACTCCTTGTCAGGCGGGCGCCTCAAAGCCCAAAAACGCAAGGGACTTATTCCGGGACGGGCCCTTAGCTTACCTGGATGCGCACAATGCGTATACCGTCTCGACCCACCAGCAGCGTGTCCAGCCACTGCTCCTGATGCCATAGGTAGCGAATCTGCACGCCGCGGACCAGGCCGGCTTGCAGGGCTTTCACGGCCGGACGCAGGGCCAGGCACGTCTTCTCAGACCGGTCAAACTGGCCACCCTTGACGGTAACCTCAAGTATCTCGGTAAGCGAGGACAGGTCGTCCAAAAGGGCCTCAAGAGTGGCCGCGTCCAGACAAGACCGGGTCAACGGGGGCAATTCCGCATTTTCATTCATGCTGGGGGGGTTTCCACGCGGGGCGATTCATTTCTGGGTTCAACACGATGGCCCTGCGCGGAGCAGGACAGACATTGACGCAAATACCGCATCCCACACAGGCCGAGGCGTCCACGCCGGGCTTACCCAGGTCCAACGTAACAGCTCCGGGCACGGGGCATCTCTCCTCGCATACCGTACAAAAAGACCGCTGCCAGGCCAGGCAGTCCATGCGCTCCACTTGAGCCGTCCCCATTTTCCGCGGGTAGTCCGAGCGCAGCACCTGGGGGACGCAAACGCTGGCGCAGGGGGTGTCCAGGCAATACTGACACGGACTGTCACCGGCCACAATCATGGGCGTGCCCTCGGCTTCGCGCAAACGGGCTGGCGCCAACACAATGGCCTGGTGCGGGCAGGCCTTCAGACAGTCTCCGCAACGCGTGCAGTGATCTAAGAAATCGGCCTCGGCAACGGCACCGGGCGGGCGATGTACCGGAAACACCCGGCGGGGCCGGGCGACCTCGACAGAGGCCGAAGCCCTATCGGGCTGCGCTCCCCGTAGTAGGCAAAACAGTCCACGTCGCGTCATCACCGAGACTGGATTCCTGGCCGCAGGTCCAGTTCAGCCGAAGGGGCATGGCACTGAGTGCAGCTCTGTCGCTCTGGATGCGGAGAACGCAAAGGCGAACTGCCTGTGTCAGCGTGGCACGATAGACACTTCTCGCGCATGAAACTGCTGTGGGGCACTTGAGGCGGAGCGATATTCCATGCCCTTGGGCCACTCTTGGGTGGAGCCAGGCCCACAAAAGAGTTGGGCACATCTCGGGGGTCGGGGGCTCCCAACCCAACGGCGGCCGATTGGGAGACATGGCATTGTGTACAGTTGGTCAGGTTCTGGTGAGGGATGATTTGGGCCTGCCGTTCTCCCAGGCGCAGGCCCTGGGCGTGACAGGCCATGCACTCGGCGGCGGAGCTTTGTTGCACCAGGTGTGGGATGGTCGGCGGAGCCCCATCATAGGCGCGCCGCTGCTGACGCTGTTTCAACGCCTGCTCAATGGATATCCGCAGCGGCTTCAGTCGTTTGGCATCGGAAGCCGCCTTGAGTCCTTCCGACCACCCGCTGCCGGGTCCGCGAGGAGTGTCACGCATTTCTCGGTAAGACCGAGCCATTGGCACTCGCCCTTTGGGAACAACCTCGGGCCCGACCGTTTTGATGCGCCGGAGATGGTCGGGCTTGACATTGGTTCCGGTCAAGAATCCGACCATGGAAACACCCAGAACAACTACCAGGAAACAGTAGAGTAGGCCCTTGGATACGGATTCTTCCAGGTGGTGCGAATCACTCATCCCTTCAGCGCCTTCACACGCACGGCACACTTCTTGTAGTCAGGTTGTTTGGAATAAAAGTCGTGGGCTTCCAGGGTGACCAGATTGATGAGCAGACGCTCATCAAAGAAAGGCACAAAGACCGTGCCCTTGGGGGGGCGTCCACGGCCGTCGATCCAGACCGGCAATTTTATGGCCCCACGACGTGACTCGACTTTCACCAGGGTGCCGTCTTGAATGCCCAGAGCGGCCGCATCATCGCGATGCATTTCGCAATATGCGTTGGGCATGGCTCGACGCAACTGGGGGACGCGCCCCGTCATGGTGCCGGTATGCCAGTGCTCCAATACGCGTCCCGTGCACAGCCAGAGGGGGTACTCGGAATCGGGCACCTCGGGCGGTGGCACATAAGGACGAAACCAGATCTGGGCCCGACCATCTTCGCTGGGCGAGTGATAGAAGTCAATGCCCGAGCCCTTCTTAACATTGGGATCGTCAAACTCGGAAAAGCGAAAGCGAGTCTCCCGCCAACTTCCGTCCTTTTGTTCGATCACCGGCCAGCGCAGACCGCGGGCCTTGACATACTGGTCGTAGGGGGCCAGATTCTTATGCTTCAGTGGAGTGAAGCGGCGGTATTCCTCAAAGAGGTGCTTGTCCACATTGACGTCATAGTAATGATTCCAGTCCCAAATGGGCACAGGCTTGCCGCTTTTGTCCTTGACTTCGAAAAGAAAACGTCCATCCTTGTCCTTCATGCCGGCCAGGCCCCGGTCATACAGGCGCCTGGCCAGCGCAATGACCTGCCAGCAGTCGTCGCGCGCCTGACCCGGAGGCATGACCAGGCGAAACCACTGCTGAGTGCGCCTCTCCGAGTTGCCCACCATACCGTTCTTCTCCACCCACATGGATGCAGGCAGGACCAGGTCGGCCACTTCGGTGGTGGCGGTAGGATAGACGTCGGAGACAATCAAGAACTTTTGCGGGTCTTTCACCCCGGGCGTCATCAGTTTGTCGATGTTGGGAAGGGTTTGGCCAGGGTTGGTCACCTGCACAAAAATAGTATGGATCTCACCCCCCTTGGAGGTGCGCGGGGTAGACCAGGACCCGAACATGGCCACCGTGTGCTTGCCCGGCTTGGGGTCGATCCGACCCGGCGGAACATTCCACAACTGCTCGCACTGCTGGCGGTGCTTTTCGTTGGCCACCAACCGTCCACCGGGCAAGGCGTGGGCCAGCGTGCCCACTTCTCGCACGGTTCCGCAAGCCGAAGGCTGCCCGGTAAGACTGGTGGGTGCGTTGCCGGGAGATCCGAAGTGACCGGAGAGCAGGTGGATCCCATGGACCAGGCAGTTGATGGCCGTCCCCTGGGTGTGCTGGTTCATGCCCATGCACCAGAGCGAGGTTATCTTGAGCTTTTTGTTGGCAAAGAGGCGAGCCAACATGCGCAAATTTTCGCTGCTGATTCCCGACAGTTCCTCCACCTTTTGCGGGGTGTAGGGCTTGAGAGACCGCTTGAATTCCTCAAAGCTGATGGCCTTGCCCTTGAGTTCAGGAGGGTCGCTGTCGGCCCGAAAGGCGCAGTGCCTGTCCACAAAGTCCTTATCCCACGACTGTTCCTCTACCAACAAGTGCATGATGCCCAGGGCAATCGCCAGGTCCCCATGCGGTTTCATTTGCAGATAGTGCTGGGCCAGGGCCGAAGTTCTGGTGCGCCGAGTGCCAATGTCGATCAGGGTGACTTCTTCTCCGCGTGAGCGACGGTCGACAATCCGGCTGAACAGGACCGGGTGCATCTCGGCCGGGTTATTGCCCCAGCAGATTACCACATCGGCTTTGTCCAGATCGTCAAAGCATCCGGCCGGCTCGTCCACCCCGTAGGTGGCCAGGAAGCCCGTCACCGCCGAGGCCATGCACAATCGCGCATTGGGGTCGATCTGATTGCTGGACAGGCCCCCCTTCATGAACTTCTGAGCGGCGTAGCCTTCTGGAATGGTCCATTGGCCGCTGCCATACATGGCAAACCCCTTGGGGTCCAACAAAACCCGATCAGCCATGACATCCAGGGCCTGCTCCCAACTGATGGGCACCAATTTGCCATTTTTGCGCTGCAGCGGAGTGGTGAGTCGGTCTTTTCCATATAAAATCAAGCCGACGTGATAACCCTTGACACACAGCAAGCCACGATTGACCTCGGCCGCCTGATCGCCGGCGATGGCCACCACCTTTCCCTTTTGGGTGCCTACCTGAACGTGGCACCCGGTGCCACAAAATCGGCACGGTGCCTTGTTCCAGGTTACCCCGGGTCCGCTTCGGGCGGCCTGGTCGGGGGTGATGCCCCCTTGAGCATCCACTTCCGAGACCACCCCTGAAGCCGCTGCGGTAGCCGCTGCCAGCGCGGCCGTTTTAAGCAGTTCGCGACGATTCATGTTCATGGCTCTCCCTCAGTACGATGTCAGAAAAATCGGCGTAGACCACCGAAAAGAAAAGAATCCCCGGCTGCCCACTCAGTTGCTCCCAAATTGCGCGTTCCTCGGAACGAGTGGCGAACTCAATCACTACCGGCAACCCCTTGGATTGAGCTTCTCCCAGGGTAACGGCCGGGTGGCCAGCCAAAAAGTGCAAAGCCTGATTGCGCAATTCGTCCTGGGCGGCCAGGTTAAGCACGGCACCTAAGATGGGCATGCGTCACCTCCGTCGGCGTGCATGCTGCCGTCAAACACGGCAACCGCGATTTTGACGCCAAGAGTAAAAATCATCATGCCCAGCGCCCACACCCCGCAAGAGACCCGCCATTCCAAAAGACTGGGCACGTACTCCACGACTTCGTGCAGAGTGCTGGGCACAAAGCCTGGCACGATCAGTCCGATACCTTTTTCGATCCAGATCCCCAGCAGCGCGCACACACACCCCACATCAATCCGCCACAGTTGGGTACGCTGACTGGAGGAGAGGAAGAGAATAGCGCTGCTGACGTTCAGGAGGATGGCCGACCAGATCCAGGGCACCAGCGCCGCCTTGCCGTGCAGCCCAAAATACAGATATTCGGCTGCAGCCACGTGACTGCCACCCGTATAAAATTCGGTAAACACCTCGGAGCCTAGCAAAAACAGGTTGAGCAACACGGTCACGCGCACGATCGCAATGAGTGTGGTCAAAGCCCGGTGGCCCACGTGGAAATCGGTGAATCGCTTCACCGCCTGCAAGGCCAGAATAATGAAGGCCGGCCCCGTGACGAAGGCCGAGGCAATGAAACGGGGCGCCAGAATGGCCGTATTCCAGAAGGGGCGGCCACCCAGACCACTATAGAGAAAGGCCGTAACCGTGTGGATGGAGACAGCCCAGACGATGGAAAGGAAGACGAAAGGAATATACCAGGCCCGGTTGGGTTCCCTGCCCAGATACCGCATATAGAGCAGATAGCCCACCACGTGGGCGTTGAGCAACAAATAGCCAGGCAGCACCACCATGTCCCAGGTGAGCATGGAGACGGGCCAGTGAAAACGTCCCAACCCGGGGATAAGGTGCCACATGTGGTCCAGTCTGCCCAGATCTACCGTAACAAAGGCGACGGCCACAACAATCGAGGAGATGGCCAGAATCTCGCCGATGATGACCACATCGTGCATGGCCTTATCGCGGTAAAGGTAGGCGGGAATCACCATCATCACGGCGCCGGCCGCAAGACCCACGGCGTAAGTAAAATTACCGATATACATGCCCCAGGAGACGTGGTCGGACATGGCCGTCACACCCTGGCCTTGGACAATCTGATGACAGAAGGAGTTGATGCCCACCAGGCAGACGGCCGTGAGGGCGATCATCCAGGCATAGTATAAGACGGGACCATCGGTGCCAACCAGCAGTGCCTTCCAGAGAAAGCGTTGATAGCTCAGAATGGTCACACTCAACTCTGGTTCGGAATGGTTGTCTGGGGGTGTTTCTGTCATGACCGCCTACTTGTCAAAGAAGTAGAAGAACCTGGGCTCGGTGCCCAGATCTTCCTTGAGTACGAAGACTCGCTTATTTTCCAGCACCCAACGTATCTCAGAATGGGGATCGGCCATATTGCCAAAAACGCGCGCTCCGGTGGGACAGGCCTCCAAACAAGCGGGCAGGCGCCCTTTGCGCGTGCGGTGCAGGCAGAAAGTGCACTTTTCCATCACCCCTTTGGGCCGAACTCGGTTGGACAGGTAGCTCTGATTTGGATTGATCTCTGCGGCCGGAATCTCCGGCTTGGTCCAGTTGAAGCGGCGCGCGTGATAGGGACAGGCCGCCTCGCAATAGCGGCAGCCGATGCACCAATCGTAGTCCACCACCACAATGCCGTCCGACTCTTTCCATGTGGCCTCCACGGGACACACATTGACGCAGGGAGGATTGTCGCACTGTTGACACTGCACCGGCATGTAGAATTTGTCTTTGGCGGGAACAGGGTGGTCGTAGGTGGCGTCTCCCTCGGCCAGGTCAAGACTACCCATCTTCATTTCCAACACTCGAATATAAGAGTTATTGGTGGCGCGGTCGTGATTATTCTCCTTGTGACAGGCTTCAGCGCACTTGCGACAGCCGATGCAGACGGACAGGTTGAGTGCATAGCCAAACTCGACCCCGGGAGTGGGTCGAACATCTTCAACCTGAACCATGGCTCCATAGTCTTTTAGAGTCCTGGCTTCAATCCGACGCAGCACTCTCTCCATTTCGGAAGGGGTCATTTCTTGATAGTGCTTCTGCAGAAACTCATCCACGGACAGATCTTGCGTCCACTGCGTGAGCGGAGCCACGGCCCGGGCAAAAGCGGCCGCCCCCAGGGTGGCCCCGGCCACCTTCAGGGCGGTGCGGCGGGAGATCTCAGGGTTGCTCATGGGTCTCCTTCCAATCCAGGAAACGGTCTTTGGGTGGGTGGACGGGCCACATTTTCTCGTAGGCGGGCCGATGGGGGGAGTGACAGTCCACACAGCTATTGCGCTCTCGTCCCCCGCGCCGCAAATCCCAATAGCCACTCATACCGCCGTGAGCCCCACGGCTGTAGTCGCGATACTGGGTTCCGTGGCATTGGGCGCACAGATGAATCACCTGGTCAAAGTCAAGCTTTTGGCCGTCGGCCAGGTGCAGTCGTGAACGGTCCTGGTCGTGGCAGGCGGTGCAGGAAAGCTGTCCATGAGTGATTTTGAGGCCTCGATGAAAGTCCTTGGGGGCTCCCCGGGTCAGTTCTTGCGATGGAGACCCGTGACAGGTCTTGCAAGAGACCCCAATCGGCGTACCGCGCACATCTTTGAGATCGGTATCCACCACCCCTAAAGTCGAGGGCCGGTGAATCTCGACTGCCTGCAACGGCCTGTCTGTTGGCACCGCCGGACCAAAGGCTCTTTCCACAGGCATGCCCCGATTGCACGACAGCAGCAGCAGACCTGCCAGAGCGCACCAACTTTTGGACCTCTTCGTCTTCTTCACGTTGGTGACATCTTGCCCGGCAAAGGCAACGACCGATATGATCTATATCAGGGTAGCCAGTTGCTCAGATCAGATAGGATTCCACCCTAAAAAGCAGCTCATTTCCCGAAAGACGTCCGGGTCAGCCATCAGGGTCTCGTGTGACTTGGTCAGCCCGCCAGAGACCGTGAAAACCTCAAGTCCTGGCAAGCCCAAGGCCGCCTTCTCCACAGCCGTATCGCCGCTGGACCAGCCCCAAGGAGAAAATCCCGGGGTAGGCAGTCCTTCGGCTCCGATGACCCGAGCCTCTTCCACCAGGGCCCGTTGGTGGCCCCAGTGCGAGTTCAGTTCCTTCAGGCTGGGATTGTCCTCCTGAACTCCGCGTAGCCACTCCAACGCGTTCAGGGCGGCTGGAGCGTGGTTAGCCAGAGCCATGGCCCAGCCAATGTCGTTCTTCACAGCCCAATGGGCCAGACTGCCCACTTTTGACCCCTGGTTGGGAGTGCCCACCATCAAGAACTTGCCCACTCCGGCTCCGCCCTGGTCCAAGAACAAGCGCGTGGAAATTCCCCCCATGCTGTAGCCTACCGCATCGCTGACGGGGCTCCCCGTGAAGCGACTGACAGCTTCCAGATCGGGCTTAAGTTGCTCCGCAAACCGGGGAGGGGTATCGTAACGGGTAAAAGGCATCACTACAAAGACCCGCGCGTCGGGGGCCCGCTGGCTGTCCACCACCTGGGTGCACTGGTGATCGTTGAAGATGACGCCGTTACGCACAAAGTAAGTTCGTCCGCCGTTCAGGCCGTCATCGGTCAGGTGGGCGACAAGCGGAAGATACGGGTCGACGGGTGTGGTAAAACCCGGCACAAAGACCACCGGCCGAGCTATCTGGACTTTGGGAGAATCCTGCAGCCCCTGGCGGCCCTGCCACATTTCTCCAATGAATTTGGCCGTCTTGAAAGCCGCCCCGCCAGCCACAAAATGGGCACTCCGCTTCACCGTGTCCCAAGTGGTAGGGCCTGACTCGGGCGCAGGCGGACCCGGGCGGCGGGCCAGGGGAAGAGCAGCGGGTAGACGGTTGGACAGCTTCATGACGCCAACCTAACCCAAGGCGCGGGCGGGTGGGTTGACAGAGTGTAAACCTGCCGAGATTCGCCCATAAGCGCATCCGTGAATGTACAGCACCTGCTGTTGCCCGGCCTGCAGGATAACCTACGACAACAACTTCCACTCACCCGACAAATTCTCGCGATAGGCCTGACCGGTGCTCTTGTCCAGATGGCTGCCCACGGCCACGAAGGAGTCGCCGTTGTCGACCACGCTCAGAAAGAACACTTCCTGGGCCGACGATTGCACATATTCGATTTCGGGCTTCTCGCCACCGATGGACTCAAGAGCCAGGCTAACATTCTCGCCGTCGCGGGACACGCTACCCTTCACACTCGGACCTTCCGCCGGCGCGGGGCTGGGGGGGCCATTCTTGGCGGCTAACAACGCGTCGGCTTCGGCCTGCGTAAAAATGCCGGCAGCGACCATGTTTTGAATGTCTTGCTTAAATTCTTCAATCTGCTTCGGAGACAGTTGAATCGCGGGCATGGCGTCAAGCTCGCTCTGAAGCCCGCCCATCACCAACTCATTGAGCTTCTCCTGGCTCACGTGGATAAAGCCAGGCCGGGGATCGGCATCCACGCCCGGGGCGTTGTCGGCCTTCAAAAGGCCATCGACCATCTCGGGGCTCTCGGACAACTGAATGCGGTCCATCATGTTGGCGCTGGAGCGCTGCGCGCCCTCGCCCAAGGTGCCCTTCTGGGTAAAATTCGAAAACAATTTTGCGGTCGCGGATGGTAGTTGCATGACTTTGATCTCCCCTGAATGATATCTGTCTGTGTTGCGGGGCACAGTAACGGACCACCCTGAAATATATCAGAAAAATTTCCCAAAAAAGTAGGTCAATCTGTTGGACACCGCGGGATGCTTCGCCCAGGCCAAACTCTCTAATAACGGGCCACAGTTCCCTGTCGGCCAAACTAAATCGACGATTTTTGTCGCTACAGCAAAGTGAGTTACCCTGCGAAAGGCTAGGTGGCTGCTGGTAAACGGGAGCGGGCACAGGGGCCGGCATGGACCCAAAAGTTGTCGGCAGTCTTGTGGCCGAGTCAGGCTTAACCCGCAGCCACTCGAGTCGGTCGCTGCTGGCATCTTGCAAAGGAGTCAGCATCGTGGTGGCGCCCAGCAATTGTAAAGAGAATCGCTGCAAAGCCCAAGAACCGCGTTGCAGGTCGCTCCTCTGTTGATAGAAGCGGGACAGGCTGCGTCCGCGGCGCATCAGGGCCCATCCACAGTGATAGTATTGCTGGTGCCTTCTATAAGAATCCCTCGATAGCAGGCGCTGGCGGCGATTTTCAGAGTACTGCCGTTGGTGGTCAGGGGATTGTCGTTGACAAAGCGGACGCGATGACCATTTCGGTCCACTTCCACCAGCGAGCCGGTGCCGCTCTCGGGCAGAACGTTCCAGCGATAGACCAGATCCAAGATGGGCTGATCGTTCACGTCGCGCGCCTGGGCGGTAAGCACTCCCGATCCTCCAGAGGCCAGGGTGCCGGCAAAGTCCTGGGAGATCTGGATATTGCTGCTCACAGGCTGACGGGGGACCACCTGAGGCGCCGCCAATTGGGAGTAGAGGTCGCAGTTCTGGTTACCCCATTGCACTGGCGTGCTCATTCAGGTATTTTTCCAGGTCTGCGCATAGTGTGGCGCCAAACGTTGGGTCAGCGTCAACTTTATGAGGGGGCTCAGCGATCAACGAGGAGGACGACCATGATTTCTGTCAACGCGGGTCTGCGTGGCCCTATGACCCAATTTATCAAGAGCGGCGATCTGGGGCCGGGGAGCAAGGCCGACACGCCGTTTCTGGGCGAATTTGGCACGCTGATGCTGGCCACCGAAAGTGTGCGACCGCTATTTAGCGCGGACCAGATGGACGGTGTCGACTTGAACGCCGCTGTGGGGCAGGTGGAGGTGGACGCCAAGGCACTGCAGTCCAACCCCGAGTTGGAGGGATACAAAGATTGCAGCCGAGTACGCTGCGACTTTGTAGGTCCCAAGGAGGACCCCGACCAGGTGACAATTCACACGCAAAGCTCCAGGGGCGAAGACCTGATCATGGCCAGCTACAACGGCCAGCCGGACGGTTCGGCTGTTATCCGCTACGTGCAGGCCAGCGGGGGGGCCGACCAACTGGGCTGGGTAGTGATGGGACACGAATTGACGCTAAAACCGGGCGACTCACCCTTTGATGTGCAGTGCAAGTCGCAGACAATGGTGATCGACCTGCGCCCCACCATGGCCGATTGAGGTCTGTGAGCGATTCGTTGGTTACCATCGACTCGTTTCTTGGCCAGCTTACTCGCGAGGGCAGTCTGGACTCGACAGGGACCTTTACGCTCTCGTTGGAACACGCCAAGAAGAAGCTATTTGAGTTTCTGCTGGCCTCGCGGGAGGAGTATCTGCTCAAGTTGGTCCAGGCCGGGGTTGCGGCCGGGGCCGAGTCGATGGAGATGCGCAGCGGCGGAGCCAGGGTGGCCTTCATAATGCGGGGCGTGTCCTTCCAGGCAGCCGACTTGAAGCACGTTTTGGACCATCTGCTGCAGCCTTCGTCGGGTCCGCAGCAGCGTGCTTTGAGTCACCTGGCCATCGCCATCAACTCGGCGGTGGATACCCGGGCGACGGGCATTTCGTTGGCCACCTGGGATGGGCAGAGCGGCCAAAAGATTGCCTGGAGCTCGGCCGGACGAACTCACAAAAGCTGGCGGCCCTTACGCAAAAACCTTCCGCTGCTCCACCTGGAGGTGCAACGGACTCCGCTGGAATCGTTGGGGCAGTTTATGCATCTGATCGGCCAGCGCGACATTTTATCCATGCTGGTGGGCTCGCGCGCGGGACTGGACCCGGACTGTTTGCTGCTGATGGAGCGAGCCCTCTGGTGCCCGGTTCCGCTGGCCCTCAACGGCCGCTGGCTGCCCAAACCCAACCTGCCCCTGCCAGACGAAGGCGGTGACCCTTCGTGGCGGCCGCGGACACCCCAAGATCCCGGCATTCGACGATTCAAACCGGGCAGTGTGACCTGGCCCTGGACGCGCAGTTTCTTAGCACCAGGGGAGGCGGTCTACACCCGCACCGGGGATCATCAATTGATGTGGATCTACGACGGCGTGCTGGTCCGAACCGAAGTGCTGCGCTGGCCTTTGGGCTGGGGGGTGAGTTCAGCCTATGGCTGCAACACCGACCTGACCGGGCTGAGCCTGGTGGAGGACGAGGCGTTGCAGCGCAAGCGGCAAGACATCCTGGATTACACAACCGGACTCTACTAAGCGGGCGGTTTCGCAAGTGCCATCCGGGTCATTCATTGACAGCCTCGGGGTGGCTGTTCCATTCATGCTACCCGGGGGCGTTTGAGAGTATGAAGCCAGGTTTCCAGCCAGCTGGAAACCTGGCTTCCTCCGGACAGAGGGTCGCCGGGATCAGGGCCTCGCAGGATACCCCGAATATACCCTTTTCGTGGCTTTACCCCGTGGGGCTCGGTGCTAGGATGCTATGCACGAACACACGACGGAGGTCCTATGCATAATCAGAGACTCGGAATTTCCTTACTTGCTGCGCTGGCGCTTTTCACTGCAGCTTGCGGCAGCAGCACCAGCACGGTTACCGGTGTCCCAGGGGCCCAGGCCAATGCCAGTCAATTTGCCGGTCAATTTCTAGGCACCAACAATTTGAACGGCGGCCAGACAGGCGCAGTAGACCTGCAGGTAGACCCGTTTGGCCGGATTACCGGAGTCCTGCGGGTGGTGGCCGCACCCGTGACGCCGGCTGGCATTCTGTTGCCGGTGGGGAGTTATCTGGTCAGTGGCACTATCAATCCTCAAACCGGCAGTTTTTCGGTGTCGGGCAGTCTGCCCGGCCTTAGCGATTTCACCCTGGTTGGCACTGTGCCCACGGGCACCGACCAGGGGTCGTATGTGTTGACTATTGGAGGCGAGACTTTCACAGGAGTTCTGCAGAGTGCCGGCCTGGGGATGCCGGGACCCAGTCCCAGCCCCGGCCAAGGCACCAACCGTCTGGTGGGAGGAGGAACCTTGTCGGGATTCATATTTTCTCCGCTGGGTGGCTACAATGGGGTCAATCCGCCGGTGAACACCGCTTCGTTGATCGGGGGAGTCGTTCGCGACGGTTCCAACAACAACAATACGGCCACCATCAGCATTTCGCAAAGCCAGATAGTAGGAACTTCCGTGACCATCCGGGCGCTGGTGGTGGGCGTGGTTACAGGTGCCAGCCCCCTCACCGTGGGTCAAACCTACCCGCTAGTGAGCACCCCTAACGGAGAAGGCTCCTTGATCAGCTTGAGCGAGACCACCGGCACCACCATCGACCGGGCCTGGGCACCCACTCCCAATAGTGCTGGCAATGTCACCATCACCAGCCTGACGGATACGTCCATTCAGTTGGACTTCCAGTTTACCAACCTGGGCCCCAACTCGGAAGCCCCGGGCACGGCAGCAGGTGGATTTGATACCTCAGGCACGGTGGTGGGTAATTTCGTCCAGTTGCCCTAAGCTTGTAGCCAGCCCTGCTGACGGGCCTTGGCTACGGCCTGACGCCGCCCTCTAACGTTGAGCTTCTCATAAATGTGCTTCACGTGAGTATGCACGGTGTGGACACTGACGACCAGTTGGGTGGCCACCTCTTTGTAGCTATAGCCCTCGGCCAGTGACTGCAGCACTTCACGTTCACGGTCACTGAGGGGCCCCTCACCTTCCAGGCGAAATTCGTTCACCAGCAGGCGGGCGATTCTGGGGGTGAGGGGGGCCCCCCCTTCTTGGAGGGTGCGCAGGTGTCGCACCAACTCAGGCCCCGTGGTTCCTTTGACCAGATAGCCGGCTGCGCCCGCCCTGAGGGCGGCGAAGACCGTTGAGGGATCCTCAAAAATGGTGTGGGCGATGCAGGCCACATCGGGATGAAGATCTTTGACGCGCGCGATAAGTTCCTGGCCGCTGAGACCGGGCAGACCCAGATCGACCAGGAGCAGGTGCGATTGGTCGTCGATCTGGCAGAGGACCTCTTCGGCGCTGCCACAAACCGACCTCAGTCGGAAGTCGGGCTGTTCGCGTAGCAAGCTGGCCAGGTGTTCGCGCAAATCGGGATCGTCATCGACAATGCTGATATGGATCATAGGGGTATGGTCACCTCCAGGTTTGCTCCGGGCTTATCCCGCCAGCGCAACTGGCCTCCCAACTCTGCCAGTCGTTTTTCCATACCCATAAGACCCCGGCCTCGAACCCCAGCCTGGATTCCCTTGCCGTTGTCTTCCACCCTCATTTCCAGTTGGTTTGCTCCAAAGCGCAGCCACACCGTGAGTTGACTGGCCTCGGAGTGACGCAGACTATTGCTTAAGGCTTCACGGTAGAGGCGAAAGACCGAGAGGGCCAGCGAGCGGGGCAACAGTCCCCGGTCAGAACCCTCCGCCCGGAGTCTAAATTGGCAAGGTCCCTGGTCAAAAATTCGCTGTCCGAAGGCACGCAACTCGGCGACCAGAAGCGACCATTCCATCGTGTATTCCGGCCCATCGTAGAGAAAGTTTTGCAACTCAAACAGAGCGTCGCCGGCCAGTTCGCTGACCCGTGGCTCCTGGCTCAGCAATCGAATCGAAGAGAGTGCTGCCCCGACCCCGTCGTGCAGGTCGGCGAGCAGCTTCTCGCGTTCCTCCAGGCGGCGCTGTCTGTCGGCCAGGGAGCGTTCGTAAAGGTCCGCGTTCTGGTAGTAAAGTGCGCCTTGGCGGGCCAGGGAACTCAGCAAATTCATCACTTCCGAGGTGTAGTGGCGACCCGATGGCAACGGGCCACACTCAAGGGCCAGGGGACCGCCTATGTTCAGCCGAACGCAAGGCTCGCCCGCGAGGTCCAAGTTGGCTCCGATGGGGCCTGCGGCCGGGATCTGCCGGACCCATTGAGGCGCCAACCATATCTCGACACAGACTTGCAGCGCGAAAAGAATCTGTGGGGAACTTTGGCCGCCTACCCGCTCTCGCAAATCCTCCAGGACCTGCTGAGGTTGGAGCGGCACGCGCCTAAAGAGTCGGCGCAGCAGTGCAGCCAGTTGGGCACGCGTGTTTCCGTAAGCTGCGGCCAGCAGCGCAGTCATGGTAATCACGCGCAAATCCGCCGCCACGGACAATCCCAGCGCAGTGATGATGGCCAGTTCGCAAAGAACCAGAAAACCTAGCGTGAGCAAGTAGACAAAGGTACCTTCTAAAAAGGTGCCTACGTCGAAGAGCCGATAGCGGTGGATGGCGACTGCCATCGAGATCGGGATGAACACCAAGCAAGCGCCTGGCAGAGTGTCGGTCATCAGCCGTTGTCCCCACACCAACAGCGGGAGCCCGTTGATCAACAGCCAGGGTCCCACCCCCAATCCGAAGCCGACTGCGACCCATTTCATCTGCTGCCGTTGCACGGCTCCCGGATAGCTCCAGGCTCCTTGAACGATGACCAGCAAGGAAGTCAGGAAGAACAGGGGCACGAGCACGGCCTGCCCCGGTACCCAGAGGGTGACGATCACCACGGCGCTGCTCCCATAGACGATCCACAAGATCCAGGCTTTGGCCCGGGGTTGCGGCAGCAGCAACGAGAAATGCAAGAGAAGGGCGGGGGCGCCCACAAAGGTAGCGGTGTTCAAGAGATTGACGAATCGATAGAGGGGCGGGTAAAAAACCGGCTGCGCCAGCAGCGAGAGGGTATTGGTAATATAGACCAGACTCATGCTGAGGCAGAGCAGGTAAAACCAGAATGCCTGCCGGCCGGCGCCAGGACGATAGTAAGTGGCCCAGCCCACCAGCAAGAAGGTGATGGCTACCGGTAGATGGAGCAGAGCCGGACAGCCGAGAAAGGCCCAGCCGTTGCGATCAAGATTCACCTCTAAAACGACCCGTTGACCCCCGCGCAACACTTCGGCAGCCGCCGGTTGCTTTTGCAAGGAATCGTAGAGCTGTTCCTTTTGGTCCAGCCAGCTCAAGAATTGTTGGCGTGAGGCCAGAAAGGCGTTGTCGGAGAGCAGCATCTCATAGGTAGCCGGGAGACCCCCGAGCGATTGCATTCGGTCGCCGACCAGCAGGGGTGGGTGGGCCGTGGTAACCAGCCAGTTGTTGCTATCCCAACTGAAACGAGCCTCCAGCCTGGGGGCCTGGTAGAGAGCCAGGCAGCCTCCGGCCAGCAGCGCCACAAACAATAGGGCGCCAACAAGCAGACTACTGCTCTTGAAGGTCTGGTCGTTCAACATCCTCGACCGGCCTTATGCACAGGATCGGGAGCGTCCTCCTCATAGGGCTTCAAGACCCGGCCAATGGTAAATCCGTGATCTAGATCATGGAACTACTGGCCCGATTCTGGCTAGACTTTTTCATCTTGTTTGCCACGGAGACTCCTGCATGGACTACATGCCCCAGAATATCGCCAGCTACGGGGGGGAAATTGACCAGCTCACCTGGCTGATTACCGCCATCACCTTCGTGTGCCTGGTCATTGCCGAGGGATTTTTGTTGGTGGCCGCCTTCCGTTTCCGTCGGGGCGCCAATCGAAAGGCCCGTTATATCACCGGTGAGGCCTGGAAGCAGGCACGCTACGTGCTGATTCCCGTCCTGTTGATTGTGGCACTCGACTTTTACATAGACATCAAGAACGCTCATGCCTGGACGGAAATCAAGCAGACGCTGCCGACCTCGGGTATGCAGGTGGGCATCACCGCCGAGCAATTTCTGTGGACCTTTTCCTATCCCGGCGAGGACACCCGGTTAGGCACCAGCGACGACTTGACGTCGGATGAGTTGCACATCCCTGTTGGGACCAACGTGACCTACCAACTGCAGGCCAAAGACGTGCTCCACAGTTTGTGGATCCCGGCCATGCGGCTGAAGCAGGACGCCCTGCCGGGGCGCACCGAGAAAGGGTGGATGCAAGCTACCGAGATGGGGACGTTTGACATCGCTTGCGCCGAGATCTGCGGCGAGGGCCACAGCAAGATGGCCGCCAGGTTGGTGGTGCAAAACCGTGACGAATATCAGCAGTGGCTCCATCAACTGAAGGCCGGGGGCAAGGAACGCTCCCCGGAAGAGTTGATGAGAGTGAAAGGCTGCTTTGGTTGCCATTCCCTGGATGGAACCCCCCTTGTGGGTCCCACTTACAAGGGCCTGTTTGGTCGTCAGGAAACCGTCATTACCGACAAAGCAGAGCGAGTGATCGAAGTGGATGAAGCCTATCTGCGCAAGTCCATCCTCGAACCCAATGCCGACGTGGTCAAGAAATTTCCGCCGGCGATGCCCGACCTCAGCGACAAGCTTTCCCCTGAAGAAGTCGACCAGATTGTCAACTTCTTAAAGACTGTCAAGTGACCGGAAGGACCCGAGGATGAGCGAATACGCCGGAAATCATCAACAGGATAGCTTTTGGAGTCGCTACGTCTTCTCTACCGACCACAAGATCATTGGCTTGCAGTATCTGTCCACCGGCTTGCTGATGGCGGTGCTGGGCGGCGCCCTCTCCTATTTGTTTCGAATGCAACTCGCCTTTCCGGGTCGCGGAGTGGCCGGATTTGAGCCGCTAACTCCCCAGAATTACAACATCTGTGTGACCATGCACGGCACTATCATGATTTTCTGGGTGGCCATGCCGGTCTTGCTGGCAGCTTTTGGAAATCTGCTGATACCCACCATGATCGGAGCCCCCGACATGGCCTTTCCCAAGCTCAACATGGCCAGCTTTTGGATCTTTTTCCTGAGCACCATCTTGCTGATTCTCTCCTTCTTTGTTCCTGGCGGGGCTTTCGCCGGAGGCTGGACGGCTTACCCACCGCTTTCAGCCAATGGATATAAAGGCATCGATTTCGCCACCAGTTTGGGCGGTGATCTGTGGATTCTGGCAGTAGCCCTCGAGTTTGTGGCCTTCCTGATGGGTGGTATCAACTTCCTCACCACCACGCTTAACATGCGGGCGAAGGGCCTTACCTTCTTTCGCCTGCCGATGGTGATCTGGATGATCAACATCGCCACCGTGATCTTCATGTTCTCAGTGGGTCCTCTGGTGGCGGGGGCCGTGATGCTGTTGCTGGACCGCACCGTGGGAACCGGCTTCTACAATCCGGCCGCGGGTGGAGACCCCATCTTGTTTCAGCACCTGTTCTGGTTTTTTGGACATCCAGAAGTGTATGTTCTGCTGCTCCCCAGTCTCGGTTTTCTAGCCGAGATCATGCCGGCCTTCTCTCGCAAGCCGCTCTTTGGTTACCGGATGATTGTGTATTCCACGATCATCGCCGGGTTTCTCTCTTTCATCGTGTGGGCTCACCACCAATTTGTGGCGGGCATCGATCCCAGGATGTCAGCCTTCTTCAGTATCACGACCATCATGATCTCCGTGCCCTTCGCCATTATCATCTTTTCGTTGATGGCTACCATCTGGGGGGGGTCCATCGAATTTTCTCTGCCCATGCTGTTTTCACTCGGGACGCTGGCCGAGTTTCTTATCGGAGGCGTGACCGGCATCTACCTGGGAGCCAGTGCCTTCGACATCTACGCTCACGACACGTATTTCGTGGTGGCCCACTTTCACTACACACTGATCCCAGTTGTGATTTTTGGTGGATCCGCTGCTATCTACTTCTGGTACCCCAAGTTTATCGGGCGGAAGCTGAACAATGCACTTGGCCAGATTCATTTCTGGGGGACGTCGATTTTCTTCAACTCCCTCTTCATCCCACTCTTTTTCACGGGTATGGCCGGCCAACATCGGCGCATCTTCAGCTATGCCGCCTTCAGCTCCGCTCTGAACAATCCTCATTTGTCGCATCTGCAGGTAGTCGCTACGATTTCGATGATTTTGGTGGCCGCTTTCCAGGCCGTATTCCTGATAAATCTGATCTGGAGCGTATTCTACGGTGAGGTGGCCGGTGACAATCCGTGGAAAGCGGCCACACTCGAATGGACGATTCCATCGCCACCTCCCCACGGCAATTTCGAGACCACTCCTGTAGTCTGTCGGGGGCCCTATGAATACAGTGCTCCTGATGCCGGTGAAAGCGACTTTTGCCCCCAAAATGATATACGAAAGGACGCCAGTCATTGAGCCTGCACGCTTCTCCCACGGCCTATGAAGTACCGGCGGTGCCCAGCCCCCGTCTGGCCATGTGGTGGCTGATCGCCTCCGAAGTGGTCATCTTCGGGGGACTGATCGCCTGCTACGTGCTCTATCGGGTCCGCTTCCCTGAATGGGCGGAATACGCCAAGTACACCTCCACCCCGCTGGGTGCTTTGAACACCCTGGTGCTGCTGACCAGCAGTCTCACCGTGGTGCTGGCTCACGCCGCCGCTGAGCGTAAGGAACTGGCCAAAGTTACCCGCTACATGTCGATCACCATTGGCTTTGGTTTGATGTTTCTGGTGGTCAAGAGCATCGAATACACCACCGAGATTCATCACGGCTATACCTTTACCAAGAATCTGTTTTGGACGTTTTACTACAGCATGACGGGCCTGCACGCAATCCACGTGATCCTGGGCATGGTGGCCATGTTCATCGTGATGTTGGGAGCGCGCAAGGGCGAGAACCTGCACCGGGTGGAGATGGCTGGTTTGTATTGGCACTTCGTCGACGTTGTCTGGGTGTTTCTCTTTCCGCTTCTCTATGTGGCCAAGTAGGAGGTATTCATGAGTGATTCCGATTCCCACAACTCCAGCTACGTGTATACCTGGCTGCTGCTGGTAGTGCTGCTAGGACTGAGCCTGGTGGCGGCCATGCTCAATAAGGTTGTGGCCCTATCCGTGATTTTTGCGGTCGCCGTCTTCAAGGCGGCCATCGTGTGTGGCAACTTCATGCACCTGCGCATGGAGCCCAGGTGGTTGACCGGCGTGGTGCTTTTCGCCGTCATAGTGCTGGCCATCTTCTGGTTTGGTGTGGCCCCCGACATCGTCATGGTCCCCCTGGTTGTGGCGAAGTAAATGAAAGAGAATGGGCGACCCCCAAATCTGACCGTGGCCGTCTCCCTTTTGGTAGTCGTGGAAATGATGTTTTTCGCCGGGCTGGTCAGCGCCTACCTGGTCACCCGGGCCAAGGCTGAGGGCTGGCCTCCCGTCGGTCAACCACGCCTGCCAGTGGCAAGCACAGCGGTCAATACTCTGGTGCTGCTCTTTAGTGCTCGCACCCTGCAATGGTCGATCCGTCAGTTGAGCCGGGAATGGTTGGGCGCAACCTGGGTTCTGGGCTGGGCCTTCGTGGCCATGCAAGGTCGAGAGTGGGTGAACCTGTTAAACTACGGCCTTACAGTGCGCTCCGGCGTCTATGGAGCCTTCTTTTACACGCTGGTGGGGGCCCATGCGCTCCATGTGCTGGCGGGTCTGGCTGTATTGGCCTGGGTTCACCACCGATTCAGCCAGGGCCGGCTGAATGCATGGGCCATCTATTGGTGGTTTGTAGTCGCCCTCTGGCCGATTCTTTACCTGCTGGTCTACCTGTTGTGAGCCAGAGGCTACTGCACTTCTGGTTGCTCACCGGGCCGGCCCTGGCCTGCAACTGCATTGCCAACGAAGGTAACTCACGCGTGCTCAATGCCTATCTGCTCATGACAGCAATTCTCATGACCTTGCCCCTACTGACTTTGATACTGTTCGTGCGCAAGATCATGCACTGGGAACAGCTTCCAGCACAGGCCGTCAGGCCGCCTCGGCCAGATGCCAGAGCAGGCGCTCTTCCACCTCGTCGAGCCGGGCGAAAATGCCCATAAAGAGGCCAAAGACCTCCACTGCCTCCCCATAAGTTTGGGCGGACTGCAGGTCCTGTCCGGTCTGGCAGAGCTGCTCAAGGAGATCGGCCGCCTGCTCCATGTCGCCATATAATTCTCCAAAGGGTTCGATGGCCTGGGCCATCTCCGGCTGCCAGAGCCGTTGAGCCGATGCCTCGATCTGCCTGAGCACCAGCGCAACCTGGTGACGAAATGAGTCACCTTGGTCTGCCTTCAGCAGGCAGAGCGCCTGGCGGAGTCTTTGTGCACTGGGTGATTCCCAAGCCTGCAGGCAATCGGATCCGCCCGCGCGCGCGAGCAGGCTCAAAGGCGCCCGGTCGGGGGTGTGGTCCAGGTTGGCAAAAGTCTTCTGCAACTGGTCGAAGATGCTCATCGGTTCCTCCTCTCGGAAAGGTCCCGACTCGCTTCGAGCCGGGACCCAATGGCTGCTAGCCGCCGCCTTTGGCGCCGAGCAGGGCTTGCAGCACTTGCTGAATGACTTGGGCCTTGCCGCCACCCCCTTTCGACTTGCCACCGCCCTTGCCGCCTTTGGCCAGGCCGGTGATATCGCCGGCCAGACCCAGACCTCCCTGGGCGATGCCTGAAGCGGATTTGCCTCCGATTCCCCCAGCCAGTTTTCCGATGCTTCCGATCATAGTGGTCACGTCCTTTCAGGTATTGTGGACTCAGAGTAGCCTGCCTAACCTAACTCCAGCTTAACTTGCGTTCTGGAATGTTTCCGAATTGCTGTGCTATACTCAGAAAATGCTGGCTCGGAGGGCCCTCACCCTCAGCGAGGTGGTCCTGGCCGTGGCCATCTCGACCATCGCGGTGTTCGCGTTGGTCAGCTTGCAGTTGGCGTCCATGCGCTGGAAAACCAAGAGTAGTTTGCAGCAGCAAGCCAGTCTACTGGCCAGTTCCGTGCTTGACGAAAAGGTCAGCCGGCTACGCCTGGACTTTACCTACAACGTGGACGAAGCAGCACATGCCAGCTCGACGACGGGTTTTCAGCAAGAAGTTCTGGCTCACAGTGAGGGCCCCGAGAATCCCCCGGTTCTCAAGAAATTGGAAGTCACCATTTCCTGGAACGACCGCCAGGGTCCGCAGCATTACCGTTTGGTGACTCGGGTGTATAAGGGACAGTGAAGCAACGCGGCTTTACCGTGGCGGAGGTACTGATCGCTTCAGCGATCTTTTTGTCGATCACCGCCTCTTTGCTGGCTCTGTACCGACTGGGCTTAGGGGCGAGGACCCGCCACGAAGCCCACCAAAGGCCCCATCGCGCCGCGCTGCAGTGCATTTCATACCTGCGCAATGAGTTGCGCGTCGTCCAACTGATTCAACCCTCCGACTTTAGCCCGGGCACTGCGCCCGTCCCGGACATTCTGTATCGTCGTCCAGCCTTCGATGGACCTCTGCAGTTCGACGGCTCGGGCACACCTCGCTGGGCTCTAAACTGCAGGCTTTCGTTCGAGGCCGATCATCGGCTGTGGCGCCGGCCCGAAGGCCCCACCCCGTTGCCTAGATCCCTGGTCCATCTAGGTCCGGGCGGCCTGGTGCAGTTTCGCCGCCTCAACGATCAACTTTTGAGCGTGGACATCCGAGCCGATTTTGGAGACCCGAAGGCCGTCGTCCAATTGCACCAGAACTTTCTGTTGCCCAATCAGCCGTGATCGTTGCCGCCGTCCTGGGGGCGCTGATCTGCGAACTGGTGGCGCCGCGCCTGGCCGGCCTGGGCTTTCTTTCGCTGGCCCCGGCCTGTTATCTGTGGCTGGCTCTGATGTCGCCCGCTGTGGCGGCGGGCGCCCTGGTGGCGGGTCTGCTCTTTCGCAGCCTGGCCAAACCCTCCCCAAAGTGGGTCTGGGAGGTATTGCTCGACGCTCTGCCGGGGTTGGCCATGCTGGCCCTCCTGCAAACCCTGGAGGCCAGCCAGGTCTGGCGGGGGCTGGCCGGCCTTCAGCTTTACCTGGCTCTGACGGCTCTGGTGCCCACCCTGGTTTCGCGCCAAATTGCGCCCGAGCAGAAAGAGGCTTGGGATGGGGCTCGCCTGGGCGCTTTGCTGCTGCGCCTGGGGGCTGGCTGCACGGGGGTGTTGGTGGCTCTCTCCAGCCAGATCCACCCCGCCTATGCTCTCTGGGGCTTGCCCATCATGCTGGTGCTGCAGCACGGCTGCCAGGGCCAGAGCAGGCAGGCTGAGGCCCTGCTGCGCCACTGTTTGGACCGACGCTTGAAGCATACCGAAAGTCATCTGGTCTCCACCCAGCTGGCCCTGAGCAGCACCCGGGAGGAGCTTGGCGAGCGGGTAGAAGCTTTTGAAGTCCTTCACCAATTGAGCCGACGCCTGGCCGAGGCCAGTCAACCTCGCCAGGCCCTGGAAATTCTGCTGGACACCGCCGCCTGTCTGGTCTCAGCCCGGAGCCTGGTCATCTTTGATGAGCACTTGCGCCCGGTGCTCTTTCGCAGTCCCCATCAGCAGCGCCTGGCCGGCTGGGAGTTGGGCCACTTTCACGAGCCCTCGGTGGAGCAAGCCTGGCAGTCACGGCGGGTGGCCAGCCTGGCTACGCCCGCTTCCGATCTGACGGGTGAAATTGCTCTGGCGGTGCCACTCGAAGGTTTCGGGGTGCTCTACGTCGGGACTCAGAGGGCGCTGTCCGATTCTCAGGTGGAACTGGTCTGTGTGCTGGCTCGGCAAACGGCGGCGGCCCTGCACTCCTTGCGTCAATTGGAGGCCCTCCAGCAGGCCGCCGAAAGAGAAGGACAACAGAGCCGTCACCTGCAGGACTGGCTCAATCACCTGGGGGGTTTACTCGAATCCCTGCAGTCTGTGGCTGGCAGCCTGGAGCCGGAAGAGCAGCGACGCCGCCTGGAACTGTCACTGGAGCGGCTGGTGCCCCACGACCGCAGAAAGGTCTTTCTAGGGAGCTGGCCGGCGGCCGGCACCCCCGAGGCGGAGCTGGTGGAGCGTCTGCGCACCAGCCCCGTGCCCCTGCTCTACGAGGACCTTAGCACCAGCCGCCTGGCTGCCCTGGGAGGTTGCCTGCTGGCCTTTGGGCTGCGCGCCGACAGTCAGATGCTGGGAGCGGTCCTGTTGGTCAGCGATGAACCCCGCCGCTTTGCGCGGGAACACCAGCAACTGATGGGACTGCTCTCCTTTCAGGCCGGCATGGCCCTGCACAACGCCCAACTGCATCGACAGACCCTGGACGCTTTGCGTCAGTTGCAGGAATCGCAGTCACAGATGGTCATGTCCAGCAAGTTGGCAGCCGTAGGTCAACTGGCCGCCGGCATGGCTCACGAACTCAACACTCCACTGGCTACGGTGCTGATGGCCGTGGAAATGGCCTCTTTGGAAGGGACTCCTCGGACTCAGGCCAATTTGCACCTGGCCGCTCGCCAGGTGATGCGGGCCCAGTCCCTGATTGAGAAGGTCCTGTACTATTCCAGGGACGGCCTGGCCGGCAAGCAGCCGGTGCATTTGACCGAAGTGGTCGCCGATACCCTTTTGCTGGTGGCCAGTGATTTTAAAGGTTGCTCTATCGAGGTGCAAAGGGACCTGACGGAGGTTCCCTCCGTGTTGGGCAATCCCAACGAAGTGCAACAGGTGGTCCTGAATCTGTTGCTCAACGCTCGGGATGCCGTTGAAAATCAACCCGAGCCACGAATTCGAGTAAGCACCGAAGCGACCCCGGCAGCGGTGGTGGTAACGGTCGAGGACAACGGTTCCGGAATCGACCCGCATGCGATGGATCGAATCTTCGATCCCTTTTTTACCACCAAGGAGCCGGGCAAAGGCACAGGCCTGGGGCTTTCCATCAGTCGCGAGATCGCCCAAAAACACGGCGGCCAACTGCAGGTCACCAACTCCACGGTGGGCGTTAGCGCCCGCCTGAGCCTACCAATTCAAGCTGAGTAGCGGCCTCTCACTACAGGGAATCGACCAGCCGCGTCATGGGCAGCAAGGTTGCCACCACCGAAAAACCGACCAGGCCTCCCACCAGGCTGATGACCAGGGGTTCCAGGGCCACGCTCAGCGTCTGACTGGCGTATTCCACTTCCACATTGTAGAGCTGGCTCAAGTGTCTCAGCATGGAATTTAAGCCGCCGGCCTCCTGGCCGGCCTTCACCCCCTGCACGACCAGTCTGGGGAAGAAATCGAAAGAGGCCAGGGCCCGATCCAGTTCCACGCCCGACCGCACCGCCTCGATCACTTCCGGCATGACCTCCTCCAAAAGGGGATGAGCGGCCGCCTGAGCGGACATTTCCAGGCTCTTGAGCAGGGGAAAACCCACCTCCAATGTGGTTTCCAGCGTTTGCAAAAAGTGAGTAATCGCGTACAGGCGAATGACCCGACCCAGTCCGGGGAGTTGATCCAGTGCCGTAGCCCGCAGGTGACGCCCGCGCTCCGATTTCTCCAACTGAGCCAGGCCCCCACCAACGGCCACCAGAAGCGGCACGGCGAGGGCCCAACTCCACGGGCTGCGCAAAAGAGTGGAGAACAAGATCAATATTTGGGTGGGCCAGGGCATGGCTTGCTGCGACAAACCCATTTGCTGAATCACGCCGCCCAATACCAGGGGTGCCACCACCGTGACCAGCGCCAGGCACACCAGGCTGATCAAAATGGGCAGCATCAGCGTGGACCTCATGCGCTGGAGGAGTGCCGACCGTCGCTCTTCGGCCTGGGCCAGGCGGGAAAAGACGCCACCCAGACGGCCCGAACTTTCGCCCACGCGCACCAGGGCCAGTTGCATGGGAGAGAAGCACCAGGGGTGGCGGGCCATGCTTTGAGACAGAGTGTGGCCGCGCGACAACTGCAAAGTAATGTCCTGGGCTGCCGCGGCCAGGGGAGCGCAGTCAGTTTGGCCCGCCAGCAATTGAGTACTGGCCAGCAGCGTCACCCCGCTTTCAAATAGCGTGGCCAGGCAACGAAAGAACACAGCCCGATGCTGAGCCGAAACTCGTCGGGCCAGCATGGGCCTAAGCGACAATCTTCTCCAATCGCTCCAGCAACTGAGCCATACTGGGAAAGCGTTCCTCGGGTTTTTTGCAGAGCATCTTCAAAATGGCATGGGCAAATCCCGGCGAAACCTGGGTCAGAGGAGCGGGGGCCTTGTCGATGTGGTTCATCAACACCACCATCGGGTTCTCGGCGGTGAAGGGGGGCGCTCCGGTCACCATTTGATAGGCCAGACAACCCAGAGAATACTGATCAGACGCTTCGCTCGCGCCCAGCCCCTGCACGATTTCGGGAGCCATGTAGCAGGGCGTGCCCATAATGCTGCCCTCCTGCGTGAGCGTGCTGGCCTGATTGTGGCGGGCCAGGCCAAAATCGGTGAGGCGCACCCGTTGACCGTTATCCCCCCAAATTACGTTTTCTGGCTTGATGTCGCGATGCAGGATGCCTTTGAGATGACAGAAAGCGAGGGCCCGCGTGAGTTGGCACAAGACATCTTTGGCTCGCTCGGGAGGGAAGGGGCCCGGACGTAACTTGTCCTCCAGCGTAATGGGTCCCAGCAACTCCATGACCAGATAGCTCATTCCAGCAAACTCCCCTACGTCGGCAAGATAGGGGATATTGGGATGCTTCAACTGACACAGAACCTTCATCTCACGCCGAAAGCGCGGCAAAGAATCGGCAAAGTTGTTGCTCTGGGGCTTGAGTAGCTTCAAGGCAAAATCCACGTTGCTGTCGCGCTCCAACACCCGGTAGACCACTCCCGAGGCGCCTTCGCCCAGGCGCTCCTGCACGATATAGCCGTCCACTCGGCAGCCCGGGCCCAACTCCCAGGGCAGCTTGGCCGACTTGGGAGGCTCGACTGCGGTCGCGGGGGTGGGAGCCGGGGCAGGAGCGGTTCGGGTGCGGCGCACGGCCAGAGGGATCATTAGCAGCACCAATAGCGGCCAACGTGGGAGTAGTTGGAGTTGAGCCGAAAAGCTGTCGGGTTCCAAATACTGAGTGCCCACCGGTGGCCAGCGTTGGCCGATCTGGTTTTGGTTGAGAGGAATGGTGAGCGGCTTCCAGCCCTCGGCGACAATCTGCATGTCGAACTGTTTGGAGGGAAAGGTCACCAACCGTTTTTGCCCCACCGGATAATTGTCCCAGCCAGCCCGGTCAGTGGGAATCCGCACCACCGCATGGGCGGGATAAATGTCAAAGAATACTTCCTTGGCGGGCGGCTCCTGAGCGGCCAACCAGACCGTCGACAGCAGAGCACCCAGCGCCGACAGACAGAGCCTGTTCACAGAACGTTATGCACGTTTAAGTGGCGCTCCACGCGCACCGTCTGAGTGCCAAATCCCGGCGCATTGGCGCCAAAGTCCAGCCGCATGCGAATGGGGCAGTTGCCGTCTGCCGAGTAGAGTTGCATGTCTGTGACGGTGCGCGACAGCACCCGTGTGGGCGGACGCAGTGAAGCCAGGCCGATCTCGTCCCCCGTAAGCTTGTGCGGCTGCCAGCGGTCGGGGTCAGCCAACGGGGCCGTGTGGATTTCCTCCAACGTCTGCCGGGCCCGCGTCCAGCAATACAGGGTCAGGGTTTGTTCGTAGCGTTTGTGGGCCGTGGCCGTGACCTCCTCCACCGGGTGCAAAGCGATCGCCGTTAAGGCGGGATCTTGCACGAAGGAAACGCCTCCCACATCACATCGTTCGGCCGTGGCGATCACACGCTGGGTGGCAATTTTGCAGTTCTGTTGAAGGGAACTCACGGTCACCACGCGTTGTACTACCCCGGAAACGCGAATGAGCAGGCTGAGCACCAAAAAAAATCCCATCGCAGCCAGGCTGCTCGCCACCAGAACTTCTAAGAGCGTAAAAGCTCTAGTGTTGCAGCCGGACAAGGCTAATCTCGTGGTGGAGTTGTTTGCGCGCGCCATTTTCTAACCAGCCTACGGTGACGACCAGATGCCGTAGATTTTGCGGGTCCACCGGAACCGGAGTATCCACCTGGTAGACGTCGAGAATGGGGCGAAATTCTATGCCGGTGCCAGGCAGGACCACCGGCTCCAAGTCAATATGGGCGGGAGGCACTGGCAAGCTCGACCAGGGTTTACCCCTCTGCTGCTCGAGCAGCGACTGGGCCAGTTCGGAAGCGGCCACATGGCAGCGCCCGCGATTGCTCAGAACGGTCAAAGTCGGCAATGATCCAATCGCCACGATGGTGGCCAGAGCCAACAAGGTGACGGCGATCACGGCTTCGATCAATGAGATACCCCGATTTCGAATCTCTGCTCCTTCGACGGGCGTGGCCAGGATCCCCTGATGTGCTATACTCGCTTTTATGAGTCGGTACACACGAGGGGCCACGGTCGGCAGTTATGTGGTGGCCATGACGGTATTCGCGGTCTTCATCCTGACCCTGGTCACGGGAGCCACTCAGCATCTGCACTTTTCCAGCGTGGAGTATCAGCAGCAAGCCGCCAAAAACATGGCCGAGGAGGCCATTCATCGGGCCCTCCTATCAGTCGTTCAAAGCCCGCAGCAGAGTTTCGGCCAAAGTCGTCTTTCCAGCGAAGTGATCCGGGTAACCAGTTCCACCTATCCGGCCAACACCCGGGGAACGGTGTGTTTTCATCCGGACACCGCCCGCAACGAAAAACTGCCGCTTTCGCTGAACAATTTCCACGGAACCGGCCAGCAGTCCGGGTCCCTAAACCGTCTGGTCCCACTGGACACCCTGCATTTGGTCGGCACGGGTCAATGCGGTCACATTCGCCGCACGGTGGAGGCTCTCTATTTCGTCCCACCTTTCCCCAGCGCGCTGGCCTCGGAAGGTCCCATCGTGAGCAGTGGCGCTCTGCTGGTGGCCGGGGTCAAAGACCCGAGCAAGTTTCCCGGCCGCTACCAAGACATGCCGCCGGAAGAGAAGTCAACCTCCCATGTCTTCAGCAATTCCAACGACCCCGACAAGGCCGTAATGCTGGGTTCTGGCGCCCAGGTCAAAGGCAACGTGGGCGCCGCCGGGGGCGTCTATCTGGAAACCGGTGTGCAAGTCACCGGCGAGGTTCGCGAATTCGACGAGCCCCAACCGCTGCCGAAACTGGACATGGACGGCATCTTCAATCGACTCTCGGCACAGGTTGGCAAAGACATGTTGGGCTCAACGGTTGCGGGAGACTGCTCCGTGGAGTGGACGGCTCAGTGCGACTCCGACCTGCATATTACGGGCGCGCTCCGTCTCTCGCAGGGCGTTCTTTTCGTCAAGGGAGACCTGCAGGTAGACGGAGGAATCAGCGGGTCGGGCGCCATCTACGTCGGCGGCGAAACACACCTGTCACGCGGAGCCGACTTTCGCGCCACCGACCAGGTGGCCGTCCTGTCACGCGGCAAAGTGGTGCTGCGTGGGGCCGGACAGGATGCCTATTTTTTCCAAGGGTTGGTCTATTGCGAAGACACCGTGGAGGCCGACGACATCACCGTGCTGGGTGCCGTCATCGCGCGGGGCCTGGGCGGTCTCAAGCTGGATAACGTCAATCTGCTCAACTCACCGGTGACCATAAGCCTGGTGGAAGGCGTGGAACTGCCCAACTGGAGCGATGATGACACGGTCCAGATCCTGGTGCGCGTGGAGGAACGCGATCCGGCCACGCGCCAGCCGCTGAGCTACAAAGTTCAGCTGCGCGGTCGCTCCGATGACGTCGGCCAAAATGACGGTCCCCTTCAGCTTTCTGATCCCATCGAGGGTCACGGATTGAAAAACTACCAGGAGATCAAGAGCTTTATCCAAAACTCGGACCGCACCATATGGGGACCCTACGCCAAGAATTCCTTTCACCTGGATTGGTACTGGAATGCCGACCCCGAGCATCAGGCCACCTTCGGTCCTGATCCCCTGCAAAGGTTGCTGGACACACTCTCCGGAAAATACCCGGATCCAGATCACCGCTTCACCATAAACCTCAATCCCAATGAAGTGCTGGGTGTTCTGGACCGGTCCCGGGTGTTGCTCTGGCGCGACGCCCCCAACCCCTACTGAGCACCTACCGATTCAAGCTGAGTAGCGCCCGTTGGTGCAGTTCCATCAGCTCGATGGAAGGTTCCATGGCCAATTCGCTAGCCAGCAACAGGCGGGCCTGCTGGTAGCTGCGCACGGCTTCCTCGGGTCGGCCCCCGTCCAGGTACGAGCGCATCACCAGGCGATAGGCCTCCTGGCAGCAGGAGTCAAGTTCGAGCACCCGCAGGGCCACTTCGAGCGCCTCGCTGTGGCGCTGCTGACGCTGCCGGCCCTGAGCCAGAAAGAGCAGCCCCTCCACCATTCGCTGCTCCAGTTGATCGCGGCGGGTCACAGCCCACTCCAAGTAGCACCCCTCCAGGTAAGGACCGCGGTAAAGCTGCATCACCCGGCTCAGGGTATCCAGGGCCGCTTCGTTTTGGCCCGCCTGACGCTGCTGCTGACTCTTGTGGAACCCCTTCTCGAGTTCGGCCAAATCATGCCAGCACGGCAACTGAGGGTTGATCTGCAGTCCTGCCGGAGTGCGCACCACATAGTCCGCCTGAGCCCCCAAGGTGGAGCGAAGATAGGAGGTGGCTGTGTAAAGATTGCGTTTACCCTTCTCGGCGTCCTCGGGCCAGAATGATTCGAGCAGCAAATCTTCTGCCACCACCCGCCCGTAGCCAGCCAGACAGGCCAACAGATAGCGAACCTTCTGACTCTTCCAGGCCGTTTCGGGAATGCGCTCTTCGCCGCGGAAAACCTGAAACGGTCCCAGGGAAAACAACCGCAAAAGCGGCTGGGGCAAGGTCGCCTGGCCCCTGGCCATGGCCTGGGAGGCCGCCTGGCGCACTTCGGCCTGAGGGTCCATGCTCAATTCCTTGAGGATCTCGGGCAGGTCCAGTTCGCCCAACAGCAACGTGGCCCGCGCCCGGGCGGCGGGCGGCAGTTGGCCCTGGCGAATCAAGTAAACCAGTTCGCCCGGGGCGTTGCGCGCCAGGGCGCTCAAGGCTCGATCCAGCACGGCCCGCGACTCCCCGGTGTGCAGCAAAATGGGCAGCAGCCACTCGACCGACTCCAGCAGCAGGCTGGCGTTCTCGGCTTGCAGCAACACGGCCAGGGCGTTGAGGTCCTGTTCTTCCAGCCCGGGCTCAAAACGCCGCCAGGCCAGTTGAGCCAGAGCGGCGCCGCTGGCCACCTCGGTCTGGTGGAACAGGCGGAGGGCCTGTTCATTCCAGGCCGGTTCGCCGGCCAGCAGAGAGGTGCGCAAAGCCACCCAGCCAGCCGTGACCGGACCGAGCCTGGTGGCGATTTGATACGCCTGCTCGCCATAGCGGCGCACTTCGGAGGGTTGATTGGCGCGCCGGTGTAGACGAGCCAGCCCCAGACAGGCCTCCATCGATTCACGCGAGGCCAGGGGCTCCAGTTCGAGAACATGGCTGTAGGCTTCGCCGGCCTCGTCCCCTTTGCCGCCCTCGGCCAGAGCCCGGGCCAGCGCCAACAAACTGCGCAGCGATTGGTGGGTGCGACGCAGAGCCGGTTGGGCGCCGCTGCGCACCTCTTCCAAGGCTTGCAAAACCAGCGGTCCTACCCCCTCCTGGCCAAGCACGGCACGAACCAGTTGCCCCTCGACCGAGTGGGCGTCGCTCAGGCCGGTCAGCAATTGGGCGGCGCTCTCAGGGAGACAGGCACGCACATAGTCGGGGCAGGTGTGGCCGGCCTGCTCCAACTGGTCCCACAAAAAAGCCAGACACAATTCCTCGGTGCGCGCGCCGCTCAATCCCAACTGCTGGCCCAACTGCTCCAGGCGCTCTTGCATGGCCCTCAGGCGGGCCTCCTGGTCGCTCTGACCGGCCACCAGATGAAGCGCCCACAGCAGGCTTCGACGCAAATTCTGTTGCTGATCTTGAGATCGACTTTCGGCCCGTTTGCGGGCCAGAACTCGTTCCACGGAATCCAAAAAGACCTGGAGTGGAAAGGGCTTCTTGAGATAGTCGGCCACCCCCAGGCGCACCGCCCGAATCGAGTCGGCTTCGGTGGAGTACCCGGTTATCACGATACTGTTGACCTCGGGTTGCTGGGACTGAACCTCCTGGATGGCGTCCAGGCCGCTCTTGCCTTCCATGCGGATGTCGGCCACGACAAGGTCGAAGGGTTGCTGCTGGGCCAGTTTTACCGCCCCCAGCGCACTGCCCACATCGGCCACCTGATGACCCTGTCGCTCCAGCGCCTGAACCAGAATGGAACGAAAGGCCTCATCGTCTTCCAGAACGAGAATCCTGGCGTTCAATGCAACGCCCGGGGCAGGCGGAAAAGTATGCGCAGAAGTGGCATCGTATAAACTTCCCGACAAGGCCGGCGGGCAAACCAGACGCATCGCCTTCGTGTCGCCATCAACCTTGTCCGCGATCAAAGTCGAAGCCGAGCAACGGGTAGATTCAATCAAGGGCTCACTTCGCCCCAATTCCGCTTTCTAAGTCAAGCCCCGCCTAAACCGTGGCCGGAGAAATCCCTCAATATGGCACAGTCCTCACCCTGGACGTTGGCGCATGAATCGAGCAGGCGCTGTAGCTCTGCTTCGAGTTCAATGAGGAACTCTTTGCGTTCGGTGACCTGGCGCAGGTGTGTTTCGATCAGATTGCAGGTTTCCAGACACCGTTCACGCGGCTGACGAGACCATTCCAGCAGCCGTTTCATCTCTCCGATGGTGAGATTGAGCGCGCGAAACCGCTGGATTTGGCGCACGCGCTGGACCATTTCTGGGGAGAAAACGCGGTAGTTGGAGGAGGTGCGTTGACTCTCGATCAGGCCCTCATTCTCGTAATAGCGCAGGGTGACAATCGCCAGGCCGGTGCGGCGAGATAGTTCTCCGATTTTCATGGTTGACACTCTAGTGACTCGATACTCTATTCTACCCCCGTGAGTCCCGTGCTGTCCAGAGTCCTCGGGGTGTGGTTGGGTCTGGCCTTAGCCTGCCCGGCCCAGCCGACGCTTTCTTTCGGTGAGGTTCTGCGGTTGCTGCAGGAACAGCATCCGGCCCTCAAAGCGGCCCTATTGCGGCGTGAGGCGGCCGCCGCCTGGGAACGAGGGGCCGGCGTCCAGCCCAATCCTCAGTTGCGACTGTCCGTCCCTCGTGGTGATCCCAGCGAGGAAGCCAACTCCCTGGTGCAGCGCCTGGAAATTGGAGGGCAACCGGGCTTGCGCGCAAAGATAGCCCAATTGCAGCGCGAGCAGGAGGACGCCCGCGTCTTAAGCGAGCAGCATGAATTGGAAAAGCAGGCGGCACTGGCTTACTATTCCTTGTGGTCCGCGGAAGAGATTGAGCAATTGCAACGGATGCGCTTTGAGCTGGCTGCCCAATTGCGAAACGCCGCGGCGCGCAAGCTGGAATTGGGGGAGATTTCGGAAAATCAGTCTGTGCGCGCCGAGTTCGAAAAGTCGCAGGCGGAAGCCCAGTTCTCCACGGCCCGCATGCACCACAAGATAGCACTCCATCGCCTCAATCTCTTGCTACAACGCCCACCCGACCAAGACATCTCGTTACCCGCGCCCCAAAACGAGTCCTTGCCCGAGCCCAATAGGGAAAGGTTGCTGGCGGCGGTGGAGCAGCGTCCCGAAGTTCGAGTGGCTCAGCTGTCGGCTGAGATTCATCGCGCCGAGGCCGAGCTCTTGGGCCGTCAGCGGACGCCAGACTTTGAATTTGAAGCCTATCGTTCCAGTCTGGGTCGCGGAGCAGAACAAGGATTGCGCGTGAGCCTGGCCTTTCCGCTTTGGGATTGGGGCCAGACCGGCGCGGCCATCGAACAACGAATGCGCCAGGCCGAAGCGGCCGAGAGCGATGCCCAGGCTCAGAGGGAGAGGGTGACCCAGGAAGCTCTGGCGGCCTGGGAATCCATGTTGGGCCAGCGCCAAAGACGCGATTTACTACACGGACAGGTGGAGCGATTTTCCCGCCAGGCCGACCTGGCCCGGCGTGGCTACCAAGCCGGCCTCTTGAGCTTGACCGAAGTGCTGGAAGCGCAGCGGGCTTACCGCGAGGGCGTGGCCGATTGTGTCAGCGCTGAGAGCGAATTTCAAAAGCACTGCTGGGACGTTTTTTGGCTTTCCGGCGGGTCGTGGGGCGCCACGGGAGTGAGTCAACGATGAGCAAGCAGGTCACTTTTGTCGCCCTGGCGGTGTTGGTGTTGGGCCTCTATTTCGTCTGGCCCAAAAACGAGTCGTCGCAGCCGGCCTTCACTGCCAGCGCAAGCCCCATGGGGGTAGCTGAAAATCAAGCCGGCAGAGCGGGCCAGGTAAAGGTCACCGACGAGGCGATGCAACTGGCGGAGATTCGCGTGGCACCGGCTCAGTTGCGCACGGTAGAAGACCGCCTGACCGTGAGCGGGGCGCTTGAGTCGGGTGGCGACCAAATCGCCAAGATCACCCCCAAGGTGACTGGCAAAGTGGTGCGTCTGTTGGTCCAAATTGGCGACCAGGTGCAAGCCGGACAGACGCTGGCCCTTCTGGAAAGCGCCGAATTGGCTCAGGTGCAGGCCGATTACGGCCAGGCCGTGGCTGAATCACGGGCGCAAGACAGCAATCTGGCTCGGCAACAACAACTGGCCCGTCTTGGCCAGTTTGGCCGGCCCCAGCTGGAGGCGTCGCGCTCCCAGGCGTTGGAGGATGAGCGCGCCGTCCATCAAGCCCGCCATCATTTAGAAGAACAGCAAGCCCTTCTTCGTCATTCCGCCGCCGAACGCGATGTATTGGGCCTCAAAGTGCAACGCAATCAGGAATTGAAAGAATTGGTGTCCGGTCAGGACCGAGAACGCACTCTGGCTGACCTCAAGAAGGCGGAAGCCGATCTGGCCGCCTGTCAGGCTCGCCTACGCGGAGCGCAAGGGGACCTGGTGCTGGCTGAGAAACGCGCCGCTATCACCAGGCGAGCTTTGAGCCGTGAAGAGAAGGTCTACTCGGGTCACTATTTGACTTCGCGTGAATTAGTGGAAGCGCAGGCGGCGGCGGAAATGGCGCGCGTGCGCCTGCACAGTGCTTTAGACCGACTTCGGTTGATGGGTGGCGCTCCTTCTCAGGGTGACCGGATTGCTTTGGTGACACCGATTGGTGGGCGAGTGCAAGAGCTGGCCGTCACACTGGGCGAGACTGTCCCCGTCGAGAAGGCGGCTTTTACGGTGGTCAATTTGGACAAGGTTTGGGCCAGGTTGGGGGTATCCGCAAAATACGGTTCGCAGGTGCAAACCGGCGACCTGGTAGAGCTCACCTCCGAGTCCGCGCCCGGGCACTCGTTTCGCGGCCGCGTCTCTTCGGTTCTGGCCAGCTCCGATGATACCACTCGAGCCGTATATGTGCTGGTGCCGTTAGCCAATCGGCAGGGTTGGCTAAAGACGGGCAATTATGTGCAGGGCACTTTGGTCACGGCGGTTCGCCGGCAAAAGCTGACGGTGCCGGAGACGGCTCTGCAGGAACACGGTGGCCGTCCCACTTTGTACGTTTCGCGCCACCATGGCGAATTCGACGTCCGGCATGTGGTATTGGGCGCCAAGGGCAAAGATTGGCGCGAGGTTTCAGACGGTTTAAACGCGGGCGAGAAGGTGGCCACCAACGGCACCTTTTACCTGAAATCAGAGGCCCTGAAGAGCTCGCTGTCAGATGGCTGTTGCGCCGGTGAGTAAACGATGCTGAACCGTCTGATCGAGTCTTCCATCGAGCATCGATTCTTTGTGGTGTTGACCACCCTGGCGCTGGTTGTGGTTGGACTTTACGCCAGTTGGACCCTACCCATTGATGCAGTGCCGGACATCACCACCAACCAGGTGGTCATCAACATGGCGGCGCCGGCATTGGCTCCAGAAGAAATCGAGCGTCAGATCACCCGGCCTCTCGAGATCAGCCTCGCCGGTTTGCCGGGTTCGACCGAGATGCGCAGTATTTCTCAGTTTGGCCTCAGTCAGGTAACCGTTGTCTTTGAAGATCAGACCGATATTTATCGGGCTCGCCAGTTGGTCGCGGAGCGTGTGGCGGTCATGAGCGAGCAATTGCCGGCGGGTGCACGACCTCCCGAAATGGCGCCGATCGCCACGGGATTGGGTGAAATCTATTACGTGTTCATCGAGAGCGACACACTGCCGTTGAGCGATCGCCGGGCCATTCTGGATTGGCAGGTGCGCCCGCGGCTGCGCACCGTTCCCGGCGTTATCGAGGTCAACAGTTTTGGCGGCGCAGTTCGTCAGTACCAGGTGCTGGCCAATCCAGAGCGGTTGCGAACCTACAACATCAGCCTGAAGGAGCTGCGCCAGGCTCTGGCCGATAACAACCGCAACGCGGGCGGTGCCTACATTGCCAAACACAACGAGCAACAACTGGTGCAAGGCATCGGGGTGGTCAGCAGTTTGGAGGACATCCGCAACATTGTGCTTGCCGCCAAAAATGGCGTGCCGGTGTGGGTCTCCGACGTTGCCGAGGTGAAGTTCGGGCAGGCCTTGCGCCAGGGTACCATCACCAAGGACGGCCGTGGCGAGACGGTAGCTGCGATTGCCGTGATGCTTATGGGCGAAAACAGCCGCCAGGTGACCCGGCGGGTCAAAGAGCGAGTGGCCGAGCTGCAAAAGGAAGTGCCTCCCGGTGTGCGCCTGGTGGGGTTTCTCGATCGGACCACCCTGGTGGACCAGACCTTGCACACCGCCACTCTGAACCTGCTGGAGGGCGGTTTGCTGGTGGTGCTGGTCTTGATGGTCTTTCTGCTACAACTGCGCGCCGGTCTGATCGTCAGTTCCATCATTCCCCTGGCCATGCTCTTTGCGATGATCGGGATGCGCGCCTTTCGGGTGTCGGCCAACTTGATGAGCCTGGGCGCGGTGGATTTTGGTCTGATTGTCGATGCGGCCGTAATCATCGTGGAAAATTGTGTGCGCCGGTTAGGCGAGCGCCGGCAGCAGTTAGGGCGTGCACTGAGTGAGTCGGAACGGTTGGAAATCATTCGTGCTGGCACAATTGAGGTTCGTCAGGCCAGTCAATTCGGCGAACTGATCATTATAGCGGCCTATTTGCCGGTCCTCAGCCTGATTGGGGTGGAAGGCAAAATGTTCCGCCCCATGGGCTTCACCGTCGTGCTGGCCCTGTCAGCCGCCATGGTGTTGTCGGCGACCCTGGTCCCGGCCCTGTGCGCCTACTTTCTGCCAGACCGGGCGGAAAAGGAGAACCGCCTGGTGAACTGGTTGCAGGCGCTCTACCTACCGCTTTTGCGCCGGGCTGTGCAAAAAAGGCGAACCGTAGTGGCGGCCGCCGTCGCTCTGGTGGTGGCGAGTCTATCGCTCTTCCCTCGGCTGGGCGCTGAGTTTCTGCCCAAGCTGGATGAGGGCGCTATCTGTATCAATCCAGGCTATCTACCGGGTATCTCCGTAGAGAGCGCCATCGAGCGGGCTACTCTGGTGGAAAAGGTGCTGATGCAGCGTTTCCCGGACGAAATCAAGACCACCGCCACTCGTATCGGGCGCCCCGACATCGCTACCGACCCCATGCTGCTGGCCCAGCACGACATCTTCTTGCCACTCACCCCGCGTAGCCAATGGAAGAAAGCGCGCACAAAAGCCGATCTGATCGAGAAGATCGAACAGACGCTGGCCGATATCCCCGGCATGAAATACAGCTTCACCCAGCCCATCGAAATGCGCATGAACGAGCTTTCCGAAGGGATGGGCATCCGCGGCGAGGTAGGCGTGAAAGTCTACGGTTCCAAGCTGGACACCCTGCGCGCCAAGGCGGCTGAAATTGCGGCGCTGATGCGTTCGGTCAATGGGGGCACCGATGTGAGCGTGGAGTCGACGGCCGGGTTGCCGGTGCTGCAAGTGCGCCTTCGCCGGGGCGATCTGGCTCGCCAAGGTATCAATGTGGCCGACGTGCACGAAGTGATCGAAACTGCCATTGGGGGAAACACTGTGGGCCGCGTTTATGAGGGAGAACGGGCCTTTGACCTGTTTCTGCGCTATGACGAACCCTATCGCGACCGGGCCGAGGTCATTGGCGATTTGCTGGTGCAAGGGAAAACCGGGCAACGCGTGCCACTCACCCAGTTGGCGGACATCGATAGCCTGGAGGGCCCGGTGCAGATCAGTCGCGAAAACGGGGAGCGTCGAGTGGTGGTGCAGGCCAACGTGCGGGGACGCGATTTGGGCAGCTATGTCGAAGAAGTGCAAGCCCGGGTGGCCGCAGAGGTCAAGATGCCAACCGGTTATCACCTGAGCTGGGGCGGTCAATACGAGCACCTGCGTTCCGGTCGTGCCCGCCTGTCGCTGGTGGTGCCAGTGACGTTCTTGATCATCTTCACGCTCCTGTATATCACTTACCGCAACTGGTTTGACGCCCTGCGCGTGTTCACCGGCATTCCCCTGGCGGTGTCGGGCGGCATTGTAGCCTTGTATCTGCGCGGAATGCCCTTTTCGATGTCGGCTGGGGTCGGCTTCATCGCCCTTTCCGGAATTGCCGTGCTGGCGGACATGGTGATGGTCCAGACCATTCGGAACAACCTGGCCACCGGCATGGAGTTGCAGCCGGCCCTGGAGGACGCCGGTCTTTCCCGACTGCGGGCCGTCTTGATGACCGCCTCGGTGGCGGCCATCGGATTTTTGCCCATGGCCCTGTCCACCGGTACCGGAGCAGAGGTTCAGCGGCCGCTGGCCACGGTCATTATCGGCGGTCTGTGTAGCTCTACGACTTTGACCTTGCTGGTGTTGCCAGCGCTCTATCGGCTCATCTCGAGACCCAATACATCGGAGGTTACTTGATTATGCGTTACTCTATGATTGCCCTGGGCCTGGCCGGCTCTCTCTGGATGGGCTGCTCCTCAAGTCCGGCGCCGAACGCCGCCTCAGCCACCCCGGCGGCAAAAACGGAAACGGCCTATGCTCCGGGTAGCAAAAAGAAGGGAGACAAGGGCCACTGCGTGGTCTGCGTGATCAAGGAGGGCAGTTCGGAAGAGGAACCGGTGGTCGAGACCCTCGACTACAAGGGCAAGACCTACGTTTTCTGCAATGAGAAAGAGAAAGCTGAATTCATCTCGGAGCCGGTCAAATACGCCGGTCCTTAGTGTGCTATGTGTCCGATGATGCGCAGGACCTCCGGGGGCAAAATCAGGCCGTCCCGTTTCTGGCTCAATAGCAACCAGATTCGGTCACAGGCTTCCTCTCGTGAAATGCGGTGTCATCGCATAGGGACCCGGGTGCATTGATGGGCTGGTTTCAGCGCACCCAACTCGCTAAATGTTCAGCGACCCCCCGACAAAACTAAAACACTAAATCGCTGCGTCCATCGACTCAATTGCCTTCCGAACCTAGCCTATTGAGATCGTCTAGACTCAGGCCAGTAGCCAGACTGATCATTTCCAGGGAGGCCCCCGACAACAAGAGATTGCGGGCCACCTCCCGGCGGCCTTGCTCGAGGCCTTGCTTGAGCCCTTCTTGTTTGGCACGGTCGAGCCGCGTCGCCTCATCGCGTTGGAATCGAATCCGCGCTTCGATCAGTTCGCGAACTTCATCTCGGGCGAAAGCCTGATTCATCGACTCGATTGCCATTTTTATGCCCTCCTCTTGCTGCAACACGGCTGGTAGATCCCCCTCGTATAGTTCCCCATATTTTAGGATATGAAGCCATTTCTCAAAGGGAGTCCGAAGCCTGTGAGGTTTGCTTTCCTTAAACTTGATCATCTCGATGTAATGCATTTCCAATACGTCCGAGAGCTTACGCTGATGAGCTACGTCGTAAAGCACATAGACACTGTGCAGGTCATCCTGCTTGGGAAACAGTGCGAAGTCGAGAAGCGAGATGCCAATGGTGGGGGCTAATTTTGTAAACGGTTGGCCCTTTTGAAGCTGGCTGGTCAGGAGTTCCGCAGCGTAATACACGGATCGCTCTACATAGCCGTCTTCCCGCTCAACTTGGACTTCGACGTTGTAAAATCGTCCCCGAGCGTCTTGGGCCCGAATGTCCAGCACAACCCCCGTTGGTCATAGTAATCCTTTTCATTGAAGGGGTTCAGGATGTCGACTCGGGTAATGCGATCTAGGCCACTGTAGCCCAGCAGCGCGTTGACTAAGGCCCGAAGTATGGCCTCATTCTGCTGAGTCCCAAAAACAATTTTGAAAAGAATATCGTTGAGAAGGGTGGGATGGCGCATCTGTGCTGATTATACCCCCCGGACAAGAAGCATTTCAATCGTACATGGGTATGGGATGCCCAAAGTCGTCAGTCAACCGTGATACGCAATGTTTCAGAAGTCGCTCCGCTGGCCAACGGCAGCTTGCCACTCGCCACACCTCATCGAAGACACCAACGAGCTCGAATCACTCACACCCTGCCGCGACCTCAAGGACCCGGTCGGGGTCAAGAAAGGCCCTCAGGATATGGTGACCAGGCCTATGGGATCAAGGAGAAAGACCAGCTAACCATGGTCACGGGAGACTCCATCAAGCGCCTGAGTATGGATCAAATTCGCCAACTGGAAAGCTACCAGTCGGCCATGCACAATCCATAGTCCTGACCGATCCCCTCTATACCAAGGAAGAAGAGAAGGCTCACGACCGTACTCATCAACCCACCGCGTCCACCAGGCCCAAAAAAAACTGACCTTTCTCTATTACCTGGACGGCAAGAACAATCTCTCCCGCCTGGCCAAGCACTCCTACGATTCGCAGCTCACGGGCGCACCATTTTAGACGCCGTCCGGCCCAAGAGCCCGGCCTCAGTCAAGAACTCCCTTTACAAATTGGCAATGAATGCCCCCCCCCGAGTCACACTGCATTCACGCAGCCAGAACCCCAAAGACATACCCTGTAAAAAATCTCATGGAAGACTTGGCCGAGCCCTCCTCGGGTTCACCCGGCTTACTGGAGAAGACACCGGCACCAGCCTCAGGAACGAATTGAAGGATTTATAACCGTGAAAACTATACATTCTCTTAAGCAATTCTCGTTGCCCAAGACGCTCCAGTCGACGGGTACACCGCCTGCAATGGGTCTGCAGTCTACACCTGCGGCCACTCCCATCCCACCCATCGATGGGTGGGATAGCGGAATGGGACTGGCGGAAGTGGCTTCCAATTCGATGGGAGTGCTGGCTGGCACTCTCAACAGCATCAGTCGCATCGTTGTGGGGGGGTGCGCTGGCGGCGCCGAGGGACTGGTGCGCGGAGCCAACGTCTCGGCTGACCAGGCCAGCCTGGCCTTTAAGGCGGGCATGGCAGCCAACCTGGCCCTCACCGGCGCCCTGGCCGGGGGAGTGGGAGCCTTGAACTTCCTATCCCTCTCCCCCGCTGAAGGGGCTTTGGCCGGCGCGGCAAGCAACGTTGTCATCGGAAATAACGAGTGGGGTCGTCAGTCGGGAGCCTTCCAGGAGCAAGTGAAGTTTACCACCGGCCAGTGGCTCGAGGCCAGCCTGGAAAAGCTCCCTCCCTCTCTGGTGGACGACCCGGGAATGCTGGGCAACGTCTCTCGAGCAGTCGTCGGGGAATTGGTGGGAATTGCGGCCGGTGCCTACACAGGAGTGACCGTGATCCGCGACAGCTATCGTCAAGGTTTTGACTGGGGATCCGGCTCGATGGACAAGGTCGCTCAATGGTTTGAGCCTCCGGCTCAGGAACAGGAATAGAGGCAGTCATGCAAGCGAATTACTCCACTGTCAGAGGGTCAGGTCCCAAAATCCCCTACGTTTCCGGCGAGGTGTTGATTCAGGTTCGTCCACAATTCGGCGTTCATTCGGAACTTGCCGACGGACTGGCTATCCGTTCCAGCATTGCCGACGAATATTCGATGGAGTTGCTGGACAGCGCGCCTCTAGGCCTGCATCGAGGGGCCAGTCAAATTCTGCGCCTGCAGTTGGCTCCCGGGCAAACTCTGGAGCAAGCCGTCCAGTTGCTTTCTCAGGATGAACGTGTCATGTGCGCCGCACCCAATACCGTCTATCATGCCGATATTCAACCCAATGACATGGACCCTCGCCTCTACGGCCTGGCCAAGATTCAAGCTCCCGAGGCCTGGAATAAGATTCAGGGCAGTCGCTCCGGTCCGGTAGTGGCCGTCCTGGACTCAGGCGTAGACTATCAGCACCCGGACCTGAAGGAAAATATCTGGGTAAATCCCAAGGAAGTTCCCGGCAATGGGCGGGACGACGACGGCAACGGCGTGGTGGATGATGTGCACGGCTACAATGCGTCCAAGGACAACGGCGACCCGATGAGCGGCGACAACCATGGGACTCACTGTGCCGGGACGATTGGGGCGGTCGGGAACAATGGCCTGGGTGTGGTTGGAGTCAACTGGCAGGCCCAGGTGATGCCCATCAATATCTTCGGCGGCTTTGGGGCCGACACCATGTCGATGGTGAAAGCCCTCAACTATGCCAGTCAGATGGGTGCCCGCATCGCCTCCTGCTCTTTTGGAGGCGGAGTCTACAATCCCATCCTCTACGAAGCGTTTAGCAAGTCGCCCATGCTGCACATTTGTGCGGCCGGCAATCACGCCAAAGATGTCAACCTTCAACCTCACTACCCCGCCTGCTTTGATCTCCCCAATATTGTGTCGGTGGCCGCCACCGATGATCGGGATCAGTTGGCCAAGTTTAGCAACTACGGCTCTCCCCGGGTAGACCTGGCCGCCCCGGGTCAGGCCATCCTGTCCACCGTGCCCGGCGGCTATGCCGAACTCAGCGGAACATCCATGGCTACACCCCATGTATCTGGAGCGGCCGCCCTGATCGCCAGCCAGTTCCCTGAGGCATCTCCCAGCGAGATTCGCACTCGTCTGCTGGCCAATGTGGATGTCATTCCCGGCCTTCAGGGTAAGGTGATCACCTCGGGGCGCCTGAATGTACTGCGGGCTCTAGAGCAGGATACCACTCCTCCTGGAGCCCCCGCCGCATTGAAGGGGACGTCCAAACCCCATCGGGTCGATTTGAGTTGGACGGCCAGTGGAGACGACCAGTCCAAGGGGACGGCGAGCTTCTTCGAATTAGACTATTCCCTGGACGGTAAGACGGTGCGAGATTTGTCTTTTACTCCGCCACGCCCAGGCGCGTCGGGAACTGGCCACAAGGCCACTCTGGAGCTGTTGCCATCGGCACGGACCCGTTCGCTGGAGTGTCGCTTGCGAGCGCTGGACAATGTGGGACAAAGTTCGCCGGTCACAACCGTTCAAGTTCAGGTTCCGGCTGCCAAGGTGGCACTGGAAGCCTCCGCTGAGGATCCCTCGGCATGGAAGGCTGAAGGTTACTGGGCTCCCGCTCAGTTGCCCGAGCGAGGGACGATATGGAGCGACTCGCCTCAAGGGGACCACGCACACAAATTAGATATGTCGCTGACCGGTCCAGCCTTCTCTCTCAAAGGTCATCGGGGCAGCAAGCTGATGTTTGAAGCTCTCTATAGCTTCGAAAAAGCGGAGGAGAAGGACGTCCTGCATATTGAGGCCAGCTCCGACGCCGGTAAAAACTGGGCGGTACTGCAAAGTCTGCGGGGAGATAGCCCGTGGAAGATCCACGAGGTGGACCTCAGCCGCTTTGACGGAAAACCTCAAGTTCAGTTTCGCTTCCGCCTCAAGACCGATAACACCGGAGTGCGCGACGGAATGTCCTTAGGACGTTGCGTGGTGGCCTCCGACCTGCCCAAAGGCAAGGAAAGCGCCGAGAGCAAACCCCAAATTCTTGACCCGAAACCCCAGGCGGTAGCCCTCCGCCAGAGCCCGGCGATTCGGTGAGCCTGAGCAAAGAGAGCGATCCTCAGCAAAAGCAAGAGCGGATTTTGCTGGGCAATATCGCCTATGGAGGCCGTGAGCAGGCACGCCATGCAGGAACTGCCGGGGCCCAACTGGTTGATGGATCCCTGTCCGGGAGCTTTCGCCGCCCTGACCGGCGCCGGCGACGCCAAAGCCTCTTTGACGGACAAACTGCGGATGCGCTGGCCCGGTTTTGAGGCCAACCTTAACCAGGACGTGCCGCGCAGCACCAACGATCTGTGGAGGCAGACGGGAGGCAACGTCCACGCCGATCCGAATTCCATGCAAGGCACCAGCGCCGCCTATTGGGGCGCCCTGCCGGAGATGGTCCGTGAGCACTTGCTCGACCCCAACCTCCATGTCGCCCCCAGCCAGTGTGCCCAAAAAACTCCCGGCTAAGGGCCTATGCCCGTTCCCACCGAGGCTTGGTCACTCGCCACGCCGCGAGGCTGGGGGGAGCAGTGAGTTCGCGAACAGGCCTTCAGCCCTGCCAACAGAAATTCGGCGTCAGTCGATTGCTTCTTCTGCCAGCAGATCAAACTGCCCGAGCAGCTCAGGGCCGGCCACTTCCAGGTACGCACGAACCCGACGAGGATCGGCGCCAGCTTTGAGGAGTTCTACAACATCGAGGAGGTCTTGGCGACGTCGGGCCAGCAGTTTCATGAAGATGAGCGGCGCTAGCTCGATGACATTCACGCCGACGCTCACATTGTGCGCATCAAAGGCACTTTCCAAATGGGGTCCCAAAGCAGAAGGAGACAAGTAGTCGATCCGGATGCCATCCACCTCAATAGGGATACCTGTCTTGAACGTCACCAGCAACCCGTGGTGTTCAAATGCCTCATCTCCCACCAAAAAATATACGTCCTTGGTAGCCCTGATGTAGCCATGAGCACCGACGGCCAGTCCACCGACCAGAGCGTGGCGAACACCGAGATGGGAAAGTTGAGCCGCGGCCTTCACGGCTGCGTCCCGGACCTTGGGAGAGACGAACTCGAATACCGATTCAAGATCCACCGCTTGAAGTCTCCTTCGAAATACCTGTGCGTGAGAATGTTGCATTGATGGAATCATTCCCATTCTTCCGCGGGATGCCTGTCCTCAATTGGAGTATTTGGAGGCCCACCAAATTCTGGAACCTTGCCTGGAGCCGAAGTCCGTCGCTGAGGGGTGACCTCACCATGAGCACCAGGATGTCTTTCTTATGGTTTGTCCAAACCTTCCACTACATTGGAAAGAGTTTCCAATTTAGTGGAAATTTTGCGATCACACGGTCCCATTAAAGACCAAGACTCAGGTTGGACCCGGGGACCGGTAAGCCCCTCGGTTCGGAATGGAAGTAACCACGGGACTGGGACGAGCGGGCCCCCCATTGATGCTTGCGGCGGCCACCGCCCTCCTCCACCAATCTGCGCAGCAAATCATCTGCCGCGAGCGCAAGCCCAGGACAAATGGATTTTTTCGACGAGAAGTAAGGCGCAAAAACACCGGGCGCCGCCAGCCGGCCCGAGCTGAACCAACAATCTCACCCCGCGGTGCCTGTCACGCTCGGTTCACCCTTCCATGACAAACATCCCCTAGGCTCCAACAATGCGAAAACTCCATCCAGTCCCCCCTACCCGCCCCCTCCACCGCAAACCCCTTGGCGACGCCCTGGAAGCAGTAGCTGCCACCCAGACGGTTCTGCCCGACTTTGTACCCCCCAGTCTCTCGGGCCGACCTGCCGAAGTCACCCTGATGAAAGAGGCACTACAGCAACTGCCTGCCCACCAGGCAGTACTGCCCACCAGCATCTCCGTTCAGAACAGCTTTGAGAACCTCAACGTGATGGGCTACAATCGCACAGCCCTGGGTGAGGTAGTCATGAATCGGAGCGGCTGGGGCATGCACGACCCCACCAACTTCCGTGGCAATGTGCTTCAAGAGATCGGGCACAGTGTGGATATGCAAGGCGGGCTGGCTGGATCTATACCCGGCCTGCATCCCTCGAACTCAGCCCCTTTTGGCCAGGACCCCTTTGTTAGCGACTACGCCGCAACCCAACCGGCAGAAGACTTTGCCGAGAGTTTTCGGGTGTTCCACCAAAACCCCGACCAACTCCGCCAACTCAACCCGGAAAAATACTCCGCCCTTCAAGACTTGGAGAAGCCCAACTTCTGGCACCAGTGGGGCGACCATCCCGCCTTGCGAGAAACCGGCCGCTTTATCAGTCAACAAATCTCCGAGTTCCCGTGGCTTAGAAGCGGACTGGAGGTCTTTCGCCAGGCCTCAATCCTATTGACTCTGACGGGAAGCGTTAGAGAACTGACAGAAGGGCTCAAGCATGATCGACCGTTGCAGGCCTTGGCCGGTGGACTGGGATGCGCCGCTGGCCTCGGTTTGGCTCTAACCTACCAGGCACCCTTGCTGGGATTGGCCGCAGTGGCCCTGCTGGGGGCCCGCCAGGAACTGAACCGCCAGCCTGACCAGGAGGCAAACCTGAGCGTCCAGGCGGTAGTTGCCGCGGCCGGAGCCGGAGCGGGAGCCCTGGTCGGCGCTACCGTCGCCCCCCTGGGCCTCACCGAATTGGGCTATACTCTGGCAGGCCCGATCGGGGGGAGCCTGGGATTGGTAGTAGGCGGCCTCGCAGGAACCTATTTGGGGTCCAGATGGGGCGGGGAGTTGGGGCGGGGACTTGCGGCCAATTCGAAAGACTCAACGGAAGCCGAGTTGCGAACCGCACAAGCCGCCTGAACCGCACCCCGTGCGAGCAAAGTCGGAGGAATCTTGCAGGCACGGCGGGAAAATTGCGGAAGCTGAGCGCGGAGGTCGCATGGGACACACACGTCTCCGAGGTTTTTTTATGGTCAGTATGTTGCTGTTAGCAATCGTTACAGCCATGTTCGTATCTGCGGCATTCTCCTTGGGACCGGCCAGCATGGCTCGAGGCCGAAAGCTGAGCCAGCAGCAAGCCGCGGAACGAGCCATGCGCACCGGCCTCGATTACGCCATCGCTCGCATCAGGGCGACTCCGGGTGGTTTGTGGCGCGCCAAGGACCCCTACTCGGTGCTGACGGATGGCCTGGTTGTGACGGAAGGGGAAGGCCAGGTTGTGGGCTGGGTCAAGGACGGAGCCCATTGGGCCCGCTTCCGTTTCAACTTCAACCGGCAAGATGGGAGTGGCGGATTGGACGGTTTGGACGACGCCGCCACCGCCCCTGACGCTGCGGTTGGCGTGTGTGTCAATAATCTCGTCAGCAACATCGACCTACCGGTCTTTCCCCAAGGTCAGGGCCCTACCGCCACTGCTCGTTTTCGCCTGGCGCCTCATACGATGCTGCTAAAGGTCGAAGGTTGCTGCGGCTCCGTTCCAATGTCAAACGGGGCTCCCTCCAGATTTTCGGGAACGCCAACTCGGGTCGCCTCCGAATCCATTTTGGGTCTGGACCTGGGTAGGGGAGTGTCAGTAGACTCCGTGGCCAGCGCCGCCGGAGACCTGAGCTTCACCGTTGGTCAGTCGGGAAAGGTTCGATTCGATTCTCAAGGGGCCGGTGGAGCGCGTTTGCGAACGAAGACCGGCCTCTCCGTGCTGGACTCCCAAGGGGTCGGAGCCGCGCTAGAATCGCCTCAAGGAGAGATCCGAACCAGCAACAACGGCAACCAGGTGGGCACCACCCAGGTGGCCAGTCAGATCCGAAGGGAACAGGAAAACGCCGGCGATTCCTTCTATCGTATCAGTAAGGTGTCGGCGCCCAAACTGGAAGCGGGAGCCATCTCCCTGGCCGGCGGGGTCTATGAAGTGGACCTGGACGGGCAACAACAGATCGTCGTGAGGCACTTCGAAATGAGCTACCAGGATTACAAAACGGCCAAGCTGGCGGGTTCATTGCCGGCCGGCACCGTGGTGAATCTGCCTTCATCGATCGAGACTACGGTCAACTCCAACGGCCTGGTGGAAGTGAAATTCACCAAGGACACCACGCTCGACAGCGCCAGTAGCGTGACCGATTTTGCCGTGGTGCCCAGCAAAGGGGCTTTCCAGGAAGGCGAGACCCCGGTCGGCGGGGCCTTGCCGGTACCCGTTGGCACCTATCTTGTGCAACTGGCCAACCAGATCCATTCCGATTTTGACGCCGTGCTTGGAGACAACATCGCGGGCGCCACGAATTTCTCCACCAGTGCGGGACTCGCCGCTTTGCTCAACGCGTCGGAAGGGCCAAGCGGATCCGTGACCACTCCAGGAGGGATGGTATTGACGTATCAGGACTCCGGAACTACGATTGTGAGCACGCAAAACTGGAACTCTTCTTGGGACGGCCTTGGCAGCCAAAGTCCTTACGGAAACGGACAGTACCAGTTCGGCTCACTGGAATTGGCCCAATTTTTCTGGACCCGAGCCACCACCCCCGAGGTCGCGGCTGCGCTGGCCAGCTACATGGGCCCTCCCCCGGCCGGGTTTGGCGAAGGAAGCCCGCCCGACCCTGAAGCTGCGGAAGGTGCATCCGACAGCAGCAAGGGCCTGGCCGTCAAAGACCTTAAAATCAAGCTCAGCTCACAGGCCATTAGCGGGGACGTAAATATTGTCACAACCATCAATGAAGAGGGTGTAACTTTGCGTTTCCCAGGAAATGTAGTGCTGGCTGGACGACTGGATGGTCAGGGGGGAGCTGTGGTGGCCGACGGAAATATTTCGCTGCTAGGCAATGGGGTGGACCTGAAAGCCGGCCAGACTTCCAACAAGCTCAACCTCTACAGTGCCGGAAACATCGTGATAGATGGCTTTGCCTTTGACGACAGCAGCAGTGTTTACAACAATGTCAACCTGGAAGGCGTGGCCTACGCTTGGGGAGGGCTTACCGTCAATGTAGGCAAGCTCGGATCGAAGCTCGATTGGGGCAATTTCACATTGCGAGGAGCCATGGTGGCCTTCGGGGGTGACCCGGAGCAAGAGGCTGGCTCCACGGACTCCAGTTCTATTCAGATCGTGGCGCGCGACGCGGACCTATTGTTCGATGGAGCCTATTTACTCAATCTTCAGGACTCTCCCGTGAAACCGAATAGCTCGTTTGTAGTTCGTGCCTACCAACAGTACTGAAAAGGGCTATACACTGGCCGAGGTGCTGCTGGCGATCTTTTTTGCCATCGTAATTTTCCTAACCCTCGTAGGCCTGGGCTTGACGACTCTCGCCGGGGGCCAGAAGACCAGCGATTTGAGCCTGGCCCAGAGCGCCGCCCACGAGTTGCTTGAATCGGCAATTTACGAGGCCAGTGACCTACCCGGCTCGGCCTTTTGGTTGAGCACCTCGGACTCCAACCCCTACAGCCTTAGCCAGGTTGCATCCGGCCGACAGGCCTACACGGTGGCGCTCTACCTATCCGATGCTACCGACCCCGGAACTCCGACCCTGAAGCGGTGTCGGATACGTTTGTCATGGTGGGGCGGCGAGTCGGATCGAGCCGGCTACGGACAGCTCCACACCGAGGCAGTGCGCTATGTTTCCAAGCCTTAGGCGCGGAATCTCTCTCGCCGAACTCTTGGTTTCAGTCGGAATTATTGCCATTGTCAGTGCGGTAATGGCCTTCACGATGAGTCAAATGACCAAGGTCTGGCAACGCAATTCCGCGCGTGATGCGGCGATGCGTCAGTTGTTTCTGGTGGAACGCAGCCTGATGAGAGACCTGGCCGATTCGAGCCGGCGCACCGGTCGTTGGGACACAGCCCCTGTCGCCTGCGGGGCGGGCTCCCTATCGACAGGGGACGCCCTGGCCGTAGTCGTACCCGGGGCCGGAACCGAGGAACTGAAGATTGACGCGGCAGGCAATCAAATCGCCAACCAGTTGGTGACCTACTATTTGGCCGTAGCTCCTGGTATCGTCCAGGCCTTCGCTCCCGACGCAGCGGGGTACGAAGACCAGTGCCCATTCAAGTGGCTGATTCGCAAGAATGAAGCCGCCAGTCAAGTCCCCCCCAACTGGCTGCAAGGTTCGGTCATCGAACAACCCACCTCACTCTGGCGGGATACCCAACGCAAGGTAGTGGCTACAGACCTTCTGCAACTGCGGATCCGGCGCACCCCGCCGACCTGGGAGATCGAAGTCAGTGCCGTGGCCATAGCCGATGCCCGACGGAAGTCAGCTCTCGGCGCCCAGCCGCTCAGTGGCAGCGTGTTTGTCATCGTTCATCGCTTTGGGGTGATTGCACGGACCTGACCCAAGGCACAAGCATCTGAGGCCCGGAATCGCCCGCGTTATCCGGCGTGAGGCCGGGTCACTCTGATTTAAAGCGCTTGCGGCGGCGACGCACGGCCTCCCAGGCGGCTACGCGGTCCACCGGGGCGTTGGGCTGGGCCTGACCCGGGGTGGGGGACGGCCGATCGGTCCCAGGCTTGCGAATGGTGAGGACCTGTTCCAGCACCTCGCAGACCCGCTGGGCCCGGGTATGGAGAAACTCGTTCTGAATGGGGGCCATGGCGGTCAGGTCGGTGGCGCAGCCGTGGGCCGAGAGCACGCCCCAACCGTACTGATTCATCGAGATATTGGGAATGGGCTGGCTGGCCACCAGCACGCCGTCGAGAACCCAGCTGAGTTGACTGGCAGCTTCACTAAAAGAGTCTTGCAGGCCGGCATTAATCGCCCCCGCGCTGGTCGTATCGAAATGGCGCGACCAGGGCCAGGCCATTCCTTGCTGGTGAAAACGACGAATGCCCGGATCCTCCGGGTTGTCCAGGGGCAGCCAGCTGGAATGAAACGAGTGAGTGCGGCTAAAGATGGCCCCGCGCGGCGGCCCCGGGCGGGGGCGGGGCAGCCACTGGCCATTGAGGGCCAACGGAACCGGGCACCAGATGGCCCGGTCCAGCACCGTTTGCCGATCGGGGTCAAGGCCGGCCCGGCCGCCCGTAAGCATAGAAAAGATATCGCGCTGGCCAAGCAGGTGCCAAAACTGCGAGGCCGACTCGAGTACCGTGCGTCGCACCCCGAAATGCACGCAGGGCTGGGAGCGAAAGGGTCGCCAGGGTTGGCTGCTGCGACCGCCGGCTTTCCAAAAGATCTTCTGGCCTTTGTGGCCGTCCCAGGTGGCCAGGGTGATGCCGGTGGCGCGGGTGGTGATGGCCGTGTTGATGGCGATGGCCAGATGGCGAAGGGCGCGCGCCTGAGCGCCCTGGCCAGGCTGTAGCAGATGGGTCAGGATATTCTCCAGATCGATAGGGTCAAAGCTGACGCCGTACATGGAGAACGAGAGGCTGCCCATAGTGCTACGCAGGTCCAGAGTGCGAGCCCCGGCGGCCACGCCGGCCTGCACCAATTTGAGAAGGTAGTCCTGAGTGGATTTGAGCAAAAACTCGGAGAGCTTTTCCTTGGCATGCTCAAGCGACAGGGTGAACTTGCCCGCCGAATCGAGCCGTCCCTCGCTGCTCAGCTCCTGAAGGAAGGAGTCGACCGAGACAAACTCACTCATAGCGGCCTGCAAAGCCGGCCTGGCCCACGCCCATGCGGCCGGGAAAATAAGGGCGGGCCCACTCCACCACCTGCTGACGATAGTCGAGCGAACTGGAGCCGGCGGCAACCGCTTCCATGGCCTGGGGCAGGGCGGTGCGTCGGGTTCGGCTGCCCAGGGCAGTGCCGTCGCCCTGCACAAAATGGTCAATAACCACGGCATTCACGCACTCTTGCAGGCGCGCAAAGAAAGTGGCCGGGTTGCTGATGGGAAAGAGCGGAGCCAGAGTGGCCACCACCCAGAGGCCCTGCTGGCGCAACAAGGCGGCCGCTCTCAAACGTTTTTCCACCGAATAGGCGGGAGGCGGCAGACCGGGCAGCCGGTCTCGATCGCTTTCGATGGAGAGGTGGACGCGCAGGTCGCAGCTTTGGGCCAGTGGTTGCAGCAGATCGGCGAACTGGCTGACCAGCGCCGAATGGGTTTGCACAATCAGGCGTTGGGGTGGATAGTCGAGCATGGCCAGGAGCAGCGAGCGGGTGATGCCGGCGCTCTTTTCTTGAGGCAAAAACGGGTCGGTGGAGGAGGCCAAAAAAATCGAGAAGTCCCTGCTCTGGCGTTGGGCCCAGGCCTTTTCGCGGGCGTATTCACGCCGGTAACACTGGGCGGCGTTGACTTTGGCCTGGACGAAACTGCCCCATGGTCTGCCCCGGGTGAGAAAGGTGTTATGTTGCACATAGCAGGCCACCCCGCACAGCGATTGGCCCAGGCTGCACCCGATATAAGGATTGAGCGAGTGACTGCAGACCTGACTGAGGTAACCACTGGACCGGTTGAGGATCGATTTTACGCTGACTTCCTGCATGGCTGCCATGGGCGCACTCTTCCCTACCGACCGGCCTGAACCTTGGGGGGATTGTGACTTTGGGGCAGCGAACGGCTCCGCCTATATGTCAGACGTCAACCCGAGTTCCAAAGGCGATGGGGGAGCTGGAGACGACCATAGTACGCTGCGCACCGATGCTGCCCTTTTCGCTGGCAACCGGGCCTGGCTGCGCAGCGGCTTTGACCTGCTGATCGAGGATTCTCAACAGTCGCGGCGCATGCCGCTGTGCTATTCCTATCTCACGGTGGGGCGCGATCTTAGCGACCGGCGTTGTGATATCACCCTGGAAGGCAAGGGGATCTGCGGCCGTCAGGCCATGCTCAAGCTGGTCAAGGGGCAGGTGTTCTTTACCAATCTGGATGTGCGTGTGACCTGCACCGTCAACGGTCAGGAGAGCGCCTTTGCCCAACTTCGCGATGGCGATGTACTGGAGATGGGCGGAGCCCGCATCACCTTGATTCAACTCAAAGAAGCGGTGGCCTTTTTGGAGGGATACAGCGACCCCCACCGCCAACACCATTGGACTCTCTCGCCGGGATCTAACCGAATCGGACGGGCCGGCAAGCGAGCCAACGAGGTCGTGCTGGACGACCCCACCGTGTCGCGCGAGCACGCCGTGATCGAAAGCCGCGACGGCGTATTCGTGCTCAAAGCCGAGGGCGGCAAAGAATCGACCTGGGTTAACGCCGAGCCGATCGAAGGTCTGAAAGCGCTCCACGATGAGGACCTGATTCAATTGGGCCAACAGTTGCTGCGTTTTCGTACCTACCAGATGGGTACCCGCAAAGCGCGCGAACTTGCCCCCCGCGAAGCCACCATCTTGTTCTCGGATATCTGGAACTACACTCAGATGGCCGAAGACCGTCCCCTGGAACAGGTGATCAGCCAGCTCAACGAGATGTATCGCGGGCTGGGCAAAGTAATCATGGAGAACAAGGGCACGCTGATGAGCTATCTGGGCGACGCCATGATGGCCTTTTTTGACAGCGATGGACCTTCCGATCTGCTCCATCCAAGTCGAGCGGTGCGGGCGGGCCTGAATATGATCCGCCAGATCGATCAGCTCAACCGCGAGTGGCAGGTGATGGGCAAGCCCACCCTGACCATCGGCATCGGCATCGCCACCGGCGAGGTCATGGTAGGCGACGTGGGCTTGACGGCCCATCGCGAGTTTGCGGCCATGGGCGACACCACCAACGTGGCTGCCCGCATCGAAAAGCTGACCCGCGACTTCCAGGCCCACGTGCTGGTCTCGGGGGCCACCGCTCGCCATCTGGGAGATGAGTTTGAATTGCGCGATCTGGGCGCCACTGAAGTGCGCGGGCGGCGCAGCCCGGTGGAGCTCTACGAGGTGGTCGGCATTCGACAGGAGCAGCTATGAGTTTCTTACGCTTTCGAGGCAGCGACCGCTACCTCACCAACGAGAGCCTGGAGAGCGCCGTCAACTGCGCACTGGCCCTGGAGAAGCCTCTGCTGGTGCGAGGCGAGCCCGGCACCGGCAAGACCGAACTGGCCTGCGCCATCGCCCAGGGGCTCAATCTGCCGCTGATTCGCTGGCACGTCAAAAGCACCACCCGGGCCCAGGAAGGGCTGTATACCTATGACACGGTCCAGCGCCTCTACGATTCGCGCTTTGACGATGCTCAGGTTCACGAAATTCGCCACTACATTCAGTTGGGGCCGCTGGGACAGGCCTTTAGCGCACCCGGAAAAGTGGTGTTGCTGATCGACGAGGTGGACAAGGCCGACATCGAGTTTCCCAACGACCTGCTCAACGAGCTGGACCGCATGAGCTTCATGATTCCCGAGTTGCGCGAAGAAGTGGCCGCCGTCCACCGTCCGGTGGTGATCATCACCAGCAACAATGAGAAAGAGCTGCCCGACCCTTTCTTGCGGCGCTGCATCTTTCACTTCATCGAATTTCCCGACCAGGAGCTGCTGGCCCGCATTCTCAAGGTGCATCATCCCGACCTGGACGAGCAGCTCTCGCAGCAGGCCTTGCAGGCCTTTTTCTCGCTGCGCGAGGCACCTTTGCGCAAACGCCCCTCGACCAGCGAACTGATCGACTGGGTGGCCGCCCTGCGCGCCGCCGGCATCAGCAGCGTGACCCTGGAGACGCTGCCCCTGCTGGGCACGCTCATCAAGAAGGAGCAAGATTTGCAGCTACTTCAGGAGCGGGTGACCCGCCGCGGTAACTGGCGGAACTGATGTTTTTGGGCTTTCTGCTGGAGCTGCGGCGCTACGGAGTGCCGGTGGGAACCCAGGAGATGTTGACCCTGGCCGAGGCCCTCCAGAAGGGGCTGCATCAACAGACCCTGGACGGTTTTTACGATATCGCCCGGGCCATCTTGATCCATCGCGAATCGCATCTGGACGCTTTTGACCAGGCCTTTCTCAGCTACTATCGCGGGGCCCGCCTGGAGTCGCTCAAGATTCATCAAGAGCTGCTGGACTGGCTGGAGAAGGCGGCCGAATTTGAACTTCCCGAAGACTGGAAGTGGCTGGAAGAGGTGGATCCCGAGCAGTTGCGGGCCGACTTTGAGAAGCGCCTGGAAGAGCAGGACGAGCGTCACGACGGCGGTTCCAAATGGATCGGCACGGGCGGGCGCAGCCCCTTTGGGCATTCGGGGGCGCCCCGACCGGGCATTCGAGTGGGCGGCAAAGGGGGCAATCGCAGCGCCCTGCACGTGGCCGGCGAGCGCCGCTTTAAGGCCTATCGCAACGACCGTCAGGTGGATGTACGTCAATGGGCGGTAGCGTTGCGCAAATTGCGTAACTTCCATCGCCAGGGGCAGGAAGAGGAACTCGACGTGGAGGGCACCATCGATGCCACCGCTCGTAACGCTGGCGACCTGGAAGTGATTACCCGGCCGCCGCGGCGGCCCAACACGCGGGTGATTCTGCTCCTCGACATCGGTGGATCGATGGACCCCTATATCCGACTCATCGAGCAACTCTTTAGCGCGGCCGCCTCGGCCAGCCACTTTAAGGAGTTTCGCAGCTACTTTTTTCACAATTGCATCTACGGTCAGGTGTTTCGCGATGAGGTGTTTCGCGACAAGGTTACGCTGCGCCAGTTGCTGGGCGAATGCGGTCCGCACTATCGCCTGATCATTGTGGGCGACGCGGCTATGGCGCCCTACGAACTGTTTCACCCCAAAGGCGCCTACTTTTTTGGGGCGCCCGCCGAAAAGACCGGCTGGGATTGGATGACCCGGTTGGCCGCCCACTTTCCGCGCAGTTGCTGGCTCAATCCCGACGACAAACGCTATTGGCAAGGGCCGGGCAGTACGCGCGAAGCGCTGGGTCGGCTGTTCCCCATGTTTCCGCTCACCCTGGACGGACTTGAAGAAGCCATCGCCGGCCTCAATGGCACCCGTCCTCCTGCTGCCGGCACCGCGTGAACCCTTTCTCCCCTCCCCCACCGCTGGCGGCCGTCCCCGCCGAACAGGTGGACCCACAGTACCGCTACTGGCGCTGGCGCCAACTCTACTCCACTTTTATCGGCTATGCCGTCTTCTATTTTGTGCGCAAGAACCTGTCCTGCGCCTTTCCCTTGATGGAAAAAGACCTCAACATCGGCAAGGCTGAAATGGGCGGATTTTTGACCGCCCACGGCATTCTTTACGGGCTCTCCAAATTTCTCAACGGCATGCTGGGCGACCGCTCCAATGCACGCACCTTTATGGTCTTTGGGCTGGTGACCTCGGCGCTGGCCAACTTTGCCTTCGGTTTTTCCTCGGGGGTGTGGGTGTTGGGCTTGGTGTGGGTGCTCAACGGCTGGTTTCAGGGCATGGGCTTTCCCCCCTGTGCGCGCGTGCTCAGCCACTGGTTTGCCCCCCGCGAACGCGGCGTCAAATGGGGCATCTGGAACACTTCGCACCAGGTGGGCGGGGCCCTGATCCTGGTGTTGGGGGGGTATCTGGGCCAGCACTTTGGGTGGCGGTCCATTTTTTGGGGACCGGCCAGCATCGCTCTGGTGGTCAGCCTGTTTTTATGGAATCGCCTGCGTGACACACCGGCCTCGCTGGGTTTGCCGGAGGTGGAGGCGTTTACCGGTGAACCGGTCCCGGTCAAGGTAGAACAACCCTTTTGGGAGACATTGCGCAGCCGAGTCTTTACCAACCCCTACATCTGGGCCATCTGCTTTGCCAATTTCTTTGTCTACGTGGTCCGCTATGTGTTTTTTGACTGGTGGCCTACCTACTTGCATCAGCAGCGCAATTTTACGCTAAGCGAGGCGGGGCGTCTCACGGCCATGTTTGAGATCGCCGGACTGGTAGGCTCGCTGGCCGCCGGCTACATCAGCGACCGCTGGCTCAAAGGCAAGCGCAACCCCGTTTGTCTGGGCTATCTGCTGGCCACCTTCGCCTGCATTTTGGGCTACTGGTATCTGCCCCAAAGCGGTTTCTGGCCGGAGGCGGCGGCCGTCTCTTCGGTGGGCTTCTTTATTTACGGCCCCCAGTTTCTGGTGGGCGTGATGGTCACCGATCTGGCCTCCAAAGAGGCGGCCGCCAGCGCCATCGGCCTGACGGGATTTTTTGGATATCTTAGTGGGGTGGCCTCAGGCTGGGGGCTGGGACACCTGGTCGAACTGTATGGCTGGGACGCCAGCTTTACTATGACACTGATATGCACGGCGGGCGCCTTTGTGTGCTTTGCCGTGTGCGGAAGGAAGACCTGATGTCTCTGGTGATGCTGGATTGGATGGCCCCCGAAGTGGCCTGGATACGTTTCAACGATCCCGACCGTCTCAACGCCATGGGGGAACAGATGGCGCTTGACTTTGGCGCTTTATTGGAGTCGTTGCGCACCCGGCCCCTGCGGGCGGTGGTGCTGAGCGGCGAAGGAAAGGCCTTCAGCGCGGGCGGCGACCTGGCCATGCTGGAGAGTAAGCAGAGCCGCAGTTGGGAGCGCAATCGCAGCGATATGCTGGCCTTTTACCGGACCTTTCTGGGGCTGCTCGACCTGCATGTGCCGCTCATAGCCGCCGTGCACGGCTGGGCGGTGGGGGCCGGCTGCTGCCTGATGGCTGCCTGTGACATTCGCCTGGCCGACCCGGGAGCGCGCTTTCGCGTGCCCTTTCTTTCCATGGGGCTGTTTCCCGGGATGGGTTCGACCCACTGGTTTCCCCAACGGATGGGCCCCTGGGCCAGCGAGTTTCTGTTGACCGGTTCGACTTTGAATGCCGAGCAGGCGGCCCTGCGCGGACTGGTGACGGGGCTATCGGAACCCGGACTGGTACTGGAGTTGGCCCGCCAACAGGTGGAGCGAGTGCTGCTGAACGGGCCCGAAGTGACTCGGGATCTGCTGGCCGTGCTGCGTCAGGACGTGACGCCCGCGCTGATTTGTGAAGCTGACTTGCAGGCTCGCAGTTACAATCGACCGGAGTTTGCCGAAAGGTTGAAAAAATGCTGATCTTGATCGTGGGCGACAAAGAACAAGAGCGAGCGGTCCTGCGCGAGGCAGTCACGGCCCTGGGGCATCAGTGGCGCCAGGCCGAAGATGGTGATTTGGGCTGGTTGCAGTACCTGGACTGCCGACCTCAAGTGATCTTGAGCGACTTTATCATGCCCGGCCGCGACGGGTTGGAGTTGTGCCGGGCCGTGCGCTCGCAACCCTTTGATCACTACACCTATTTCGTGCTGCTGTCCACGCTGGCCCAGCGGCACCACGTCTTTGAGGGGCTCCGATCGGGGGCCGATGACTACCTCCCCAAGCCGGTGGACGTGGACGAACTGGCTCTTCATCTGTTGGCTGCCGAGCGGGTCAGCGAACTGCATCGCCGACTGGCCGAGCAGCGCCTGGAACTGCAGGAGTTGAGCAGCCAACTGCTGGAGGAAAGCCGCAAGGATGCGCTCACCCAGGTGGGCAACCGGTTGCGCTTTAACGACGATTCTGCCGGTTTTCTGACGACCTCCCCCTGCAGCGTGGCCCTCTGCGATATTGATTGCTTTAAGCAGTACAATGACACCTACGGCCACCTGGAAGGGGACAAGATTTTGAAGGTGGTGGCCCTGCAACTCGATCGCTGCCAGAGCGCCCACCTGTATCGCTTTGGCGGAGAGGAGTTTTTGCTGGTCTTCCCGGCCATGGGTGAAGAGGCGGCGGCGCAGCAGTTGGAGCGTCTGCGCGCCGACATCGAGGGGCTCAACGTGGTCCATGCGGGCAACAAGCCCTATGGACGGTTGACGGTGACGTTTGGATTGTGCTCGTTAGGGGGCGACACTCCAGGACACCTGGAGCAGGCCCTCAAACATGCCGACCAGGCCCTCTACGACGGCAAGAACGCGGGACGAAACCGAGTGATGCGCCGGGCAAGGGGCTGAGGTGGATCGGGCAGAATAGTTGGGGGCATGAGCAAAACAGCAATGCAAAAAGAAGAACACGTCCACGGCCCCGGCTGCGGACACGATCACGGTCACAATCACACGGTGATACGAAGCGGTCCCAAGATTGGGCGCAACGATCCCTGCCCCTGTCAGAGTGGCAAAAAGTATAAGAAGTGTTGCGCTAAGTAGGCTGGCTCAAGCGACGCAGGATCTCCTGGTCGCTGGGGGCGGGTGCAAAATAAACGCCCTCGATGTGCATGCCAAACAGTCCGACCTGGGCTTCCACGGTGGCTTCGTCGCCGGTGCGGGTGATGACCGCGTCCACCTTGGAGCGGTTGGCTTTACCCTGATAGTGACCGTCTTCCCCCTGGACAGGCTTCCAGTCTTGGAAGCGGGGCGGGTTGGCTACGGCGTCAAGTTTGGAGAGGACCACCTCGTCACTGAGGCTGGTGTCCATAAAACAGGTGCCTACGTGGGTTCCCAGGCCAAACAGTCCGGTCTTCATTTCTGCGCTTAATGAATTGTCCTGACGGTTGATCTCGACCTCAGCCCTTGGGCTGCTTCGCTTGTATCGGGTGATTCCGGAGGGGTCGTTAGATACGGGTTTCCAGTCTGCTTTCATACTTCTCCTTCGGTCGCTAAGGAGAGGGTAACCGGCCACCCTGAAAAAACTCTGCTCTGGCGGCGACGCGCAACCGACTGGGAGTTTAAACAGCCTGAACCTGATTGCGAATCGCCTGAACGCGGTCGCTGCGGGCCGGGTGAGTGGCCCAGTAGAGTGCGGTCGTCCTCACCGGCACCACGGTCGCCCTTACCACCTTCCCCCTTGACGCCAGCCAGGCCAAAATCCGCCATGGAGATGGTCCCCGATCATTGCCGGGCCGAGCCACGACTGAAAATCGGCTACCTGCCCCCTCTTGCTCGGGCTCGAATGGGTCTTTCCAGGTTCCTTGATGAGACCTACGGGAGGGCCCACTTGGCTCGAATCGCCGTAATCCCCCAGGCCAGTAAGTGGCTGGGCAAACCATCGTCAGCAGCGAAGACTACTTGCAACTGTCGCGCCGTCAGTCCGAGAGCCGAAGAACAAGTTCACAACGGGCGCAGGCTGCTCAATCGCGTGGCCCTAACCAAGTTGGAGGCCTGTGAGACCCTCAAAATCAGCATGATTCCTGGTCAGGAGCACGGCCTGGCAGACCATAGCCGTGGCAGCGATCGAGATATCGTTGGCGCGGCGGCGGGGCGAGCCAAGCCGGCGAAAAAAATCGGCAGCCAACTCTGCCATTTCCCTCGAAAACGGGACGATGCCTGATCTGGACAGAAAAGTTTCGGCCAAGGCTAGCTGTCCGGGGCTTCTTGGGCCTCGACAAAACTCGTACCAGGCGATGGCACTCATGCAGATCTCAGTATCGGCTTCTGACAATTCCAAAAGCCGATCGCGTTCCGCTCCTCTGTGGTTGAGGGCCCAGATCAAAAAATCCGTGTCCAGTTGGAACCGGCCCTTCAAGATTCGGCGTCGACTCGCTTCAGTTCGTCGATTTCGGCCTGGGCATCGGCTCCGTCCGAAATTTCAATCAGGGTCCTCAAGGCCTGGGTTCGGCGCGTCCTTTCCTCGGGCGTAGTGAATCGACCTAGAGGGTATTGATCACGACAAGTCATGATGGCTCGGCGGATTGCTTCAGACGTCGAGCAAGCAAAGCGGAGCGCCAATTCTCGGGCTGCCTGACGAGAGTCCTCATCCAGCATAATAGTCGTTCGTTGCATATCATGAGCTTATGCATAAGTTATGTCTCAGTCAATAGCTCCAGTGGGCTGCAGTTATCCCGCGGCTGGTTGATCCAGTGGCCCGGCGCAACCATTCATCATTGCCCGCAAGTATGGTAACCTCCGTATTGGCAAACCAACGTAACCTGAAGCGTCAAGAAACTGAGTTGGCCTTCTGTTGGCGGTCCAGGGGTCGGCACAGGGCCAGCTTGCGTCCCATTTCGGTGCTCATCCGATCGAGATCGGTGGTGATGCCCACCCGGTCCAGGTCGAGCCGATCCGCATCCCAACAGGCGCCGATGGTAGTGTCGCTGCTGGTCTTGCCAAACTCATGGTCGTGGCAGGCCAACATTAGCGCCTGGCGGCGCTGGGGGTCGAGGGGCCAGTCCAAGTGCTGGACAAAATGGGCCGCCCGCGGCCCGTGCTCGGGATCGGGACCTTCGTAGCGACGTTGACTGTCGTGGATGATGGCGAAGAGCCTCACCAACTCGACATCGGCACCGCTGTGAGCGGCCAGGTAAACGCCGTAACGTTCGACCCGTTCCCAATGATCGGCAAAGTGAGCCGAATGGCGACCCAGTCGAAACTCGGCCATGAGTTGCTGCTTGAGGCTATCCACGAGGGTGGGGGGTGCTGCGCAGGTCGATCATGCCGTCCACGCCCATGTCGCGAAATCGCTGTTCTTCGGCCTTTAGATCGGCGGGAGACCAGCTGGAGGGGTCGTTCCAAATGGACACATGACCGTGTTCTTTGAGGTTCTGGACGATCTCGGGGGTGACAAATTCGGCCCGCAGACGAAAGCTGATGGGGCCACCCACCTGGTCGGCAAAGTGGGACAGGCGCTCAATCTGCTCGTGGCTGTAGCGGGAACCGGCCGGTTGGGCGCCGGTGCAGGCGCCCAACGAGATGAGCGAGTTGGGAAACTCGCGGCGAATCTGCTGTAAATCTTTGACATCCATGGTCATGTCCATAGCGATTTTGCCGGCGGTCAGGGATATCTTGCTGGGAGCGCCCGGTCCGCGCGTGATGTCGCCGTTGAAGATCAAGAATTCATCGGGGATGTGGTGGGCCTTCACGCAATCGAGAATCTTGGGCAGGGCGGCGGCCTGTTTGATATCGAGTTTGAGGCCACACGGCCACTCCCTTTGCCGATGTCCAGCCACTCGTCCAGGGTGAGGCCGTCGACGTCGTCGGGGTAATGGCCCATAATGGGTTCGCGGCAGCGGTCCACAACGGGCAGGCGGCGCCCCCCCGCTTCTGGCGGGCTTTGGGGGACAGCGGTCGATGGACCAGAAAGGCTTTGATGTCCACGGCTGGGTCGAGGATAGCCGATGGGGCTGAAAGTTAGCTGAAGAGGGGGTGCAGGCGCGGGTCAAAGGTGGCCAGTTCCTGACGCAGCAGTTCGCGCCGCATGTGCTCGTCGGCTTTGACGATTTCGCTGCCCCCGGGCGATTTGCGCACCCACCATACCTGCTCAATGCGCTCGGCAATCAGCGGAACGTGGCTGATAATGCCGATCAGACGACCCTGATCGGCCAGTTGCTCCAGGGCGGTGAGGGCCCGATCCAAACACTCAGCGCTGAGGGTGCCAAAGCCTTCATCCAAAAAGAGGGCCTGCAACTGGCCGCCACGCCGCCCCACCAGTTCGGCCAGGGCCACCGCCAGCGACAGCGAGGCCAGAAAAGTCTCGCCACCGGAGAGGGTGGTGACAGCCCGAGGCACCCCGCTAAAGAGGTCCAGCACGCGGAAAGATTGGGCGTCGTCCATGTCTTCTTCAAAGCGAAATTGGCCTCCGCTGAGCGCTTCCAGGTGATGGCTGGCCAGGCTGAGCAATTCGCTTTGACGCTGCTGCATGTACCACTGGGGAAAGGTCATTTTGGTGCCCTTGGCGCGCTGGTGACCGAGCAGGCGAGACAGAGTGGCCAACCGATCGAGCTGGGCCCGGGCCGGGGCCAGCAGGCGGTCGAGTTCGGCCACCTCTTGCAGTTGACGCTGGGCCAGCTCCACTTCGTGACGGGCCCGGCTGGCCAGATCCTGGGCCTGGCGCAGCCGATTTTGGGCTTCCTCCCAGGCACTGTGGTGAAAGTGCTGCTGGATGTCCCCCTGGTGGCGGCTGTTTTGGTCCAGTTGAACTTCCAGATGGGCGCGCTGCTCGTCGAGCAGCGCCAGCAGCTCGGCCAGCGGCTGGTCGCTCGCAGTGTTGAGAGCCTGGGCGCATTGCTGGCGCACAAAAAGCAGCTGCTGAGCGGGCTGCTCGACGCGTTGGGCGTAGTCGCGCTGAAGCTCCTGCAAGTGCTGGCGGGCGTCCAGGGCGGCCTGGCGCAGGCGCAAATGCTCTCCTTCCCAGGCGGCCCGTTGCTCTTCCAACTGCCCCAGGCGCTCTTCCAGGGGCGTTCCGAAGCGCTGCTCCAGCTGGTCGCGCAGCTGCCAAGAGTTCTTCTGCAACTGCTCGAGTTGCTGCCGGGTCGCGGGCAGGCGCTGGCTGCAGTTGGCCTGCTCGCGGCCGAGAGCCTGCAGCTCTCCCTCGGCGTGGGCCAGTTGGCGCAGATGCAAGGTGGATTCTTGCTCGAGTTGGCGCACCTCGGACTCGAGCTGGCGCAGTTGCTCCGGGTCAGCCGCAGGGACTTCGTGCAGCTGCGACAGCTGCTGCACGGTGGCACTCAGCTGGGCCTCTTGCTGCTGCCAGGTAGAGTGGGCCTGGCGCCATTCCTCCTCGGCCTGCTCGAGAGTCTGGCCGTGCGGGGCGACGGGCGGCTGCCACTGTTGAGGCAGGGTTTGCTCGCATACGGGGCAAGGCTGACCAGGAGTGTGCTGGCCACAGATGCGATAGAGCTCGCCTTCGTGCCAGCGCTGGCGGGCTTCTTCCAACCGTTGCTGAGTTTGCTGCAGACCCTGCTGGGTTTCTTGCAGCTTGAGCTGTTGCTGACTGAGCTGCAGCTGCAGCCGTTGGCGCTGTTGTTGAAGGCGCTGCTGCTCTTGCAAGCGTTGGCCCAGCTCGCTCCATTGCTGGCGATGAGTGAGCAGGCGGGGCTGGATGTTGTCAATTTCCTGTTGGGTCTGGCGGCGGCTTTCTTGCAGGGTGTGGGCGCGCTGGCTCAGGGCGGCTTGATCAGAGGTCAAACTCTCCAGCTCTTGCTGGAGGCGCTGGCCATCTTGTTGACCGCGTTGCCACTCTTGCAGTTGACGGGCGGCCACAAGCAGGTCGGCGGCCGACCAGGGGGGGGTCTGCTCCAGCCAGCCTTGTTGGCGCTGGCTGTGCTGGTGCAGGCTGCTTTCGGCAGCCTCGATCAGCTGATGCAGCTGACCCTGAAGTTGGGCCATGGCCACTTCGTCAAAGCTGCGCAGGCTCTCGAAATGAGTCAGGATCTGCTGCCTTTGGCGCAGTTGCTGATCCAGGCTTTGAGCCTGTTGCAGTTGTTGGCGCAGCAACTCCAGGCTGTGAAAATTTTGCTGACGCTGCTGCTCTTCTTGTTCGGCCTGGATCCGGGCCGTTTGCATCTGTTGCAGGCGGCCCGAGGGGTCGGCCGGGTAGCGCGAGCGGCTGCCTTCGGCCCGGTCGAGTACCTGGCGCACCTGAGCCAGCCATTGTTGGACGCGTTCCTCGAGGCGGTCGAGAGGCTCCACCTGGAGCAGCCGTTTGAGCAGTTCGACACGCTCTTTGGGTCGGCTGTTGAGAAAGTTTTGAAAGGCCCCCTGCGGCAGGAAGACGGTCTTTTTGAACTGCTCTTCGTCCAGGCCGATCAGCTCGGTGACTTCGGCCGTCATCCGGTTGCCGTCGTGACAGAGGACGTTGTTCCCCTGGGCCAGGGCAAAGGAGCCGGCCCCCTTGCGTCCCACGGCTCGGTGAGCGGTGTAGACTTTGCCGTTGACTTCGAAATCCAGGGTGACGCGCATTTCGTCGCTGCGGTCGGCGATCAGTTCTTTGTTGCTCTTGGAGTTGCCCGAGTAGACGCCGTAGAGGGCGAACATCATGGCCTCCAGGATGGAGGATTTGCCGGCCCCGGTGGAGCCGGTGATGACCAGCAGGCCTTCAGGCTCAAACTCGATCACTTGCTTTTTGCGATAGGAACGCAGTCCTTCGATCTCCAGGCGGCGAGGCTTCACGACATGCCCACCCAGCGGGCCAGTTCGTCGATTTCGGGGGAGCTGGGCAGGCCTTCCTCGGTGGCCTCCAGGGTTTGCACCAGGCCGACCAGCTCTTGGGAAAGGCCCGATTCTTCGGCGTAGGCCGCGAAGGCTTCGTGCAGACTGCGCGTTTCAACCCGCGGCGCGCTGGGCCGCTGCGCAGGCGCAGGGGCGGGCCGGGTCTCACTGATCTCCACGATTTCGGCCAGAGGAAAGACACGCCGGGCCCATTCGCTGAGGCCGGGGTCGCTGACGCTGTTGTTGACTTTGAGCCGCAGAATGCAGGCGGACAGAGCCAGCGTCTGGGCCTCAAGTTCGGGTTTGCTGCCCTGCAGGGTGACCAGGCGACGGCTGCGGGTGAGAGGCACCTGGTGGACTTTGGCCGATTGGCCCGGGGCAGCTTCCACCAGCACGGTTTCTTTGAGGTCATTTTCCTCACCAAAATCGATGGGGATCAGCGAACCGGCGTAGCGGCCGGGGGCGCCGCCAGGCAGGGGCTGGGGCTTGTGGATGTGACCGAAGGCAGCGTAGCTGACAGGCGGGATGGCCGTAACTCGAGTGGCGTAGGTGTCGCTGACGTGCAGGCTGCGCTCGCTGGTGGAGAGGCTGGCCCCGTCGACAAAGAGGTGGGCGGTGTAGAGCAAAATGTCGCGCTGGGCCGAGTAGCCTTTATGGAGGGCCTCAGCGTATGCCTTCTGCAGGCGCATGACGCGGTCGGCGTAGGCGATCAGGCGGCCGCCCAGGTTAAGGTCCCAGCCGGGGAGCATGCGGTTGGCGTGGACAAAGGGCATGCAGGCCAACTTGATGGTCTCGCCGCGGGCCCCGGCGAATTTGAGGATGCCGCCTTGGGACGGCTTTTTGGGCTGGCCGATAAATTGAATTCGGCTGCTTTCCTGAAGCATGGCGGCAAAGAACTCGAAGAGCTGGGGAGAGTCGTGGTTGCCGGCAATCACCACCAGAGGCGCCTTTTCGGCCAGGCGACGCAGTCCGCTCCAGGCCAACTCAAGTTCGTCAACCAGGGGGCGGGGTTGGTGAAAAAGATCACCGCTGTGGATGATGAGGTCAGGCTTGAAGTCAGCCGCCAGCTCTACCAACTCGTCCAGGGCATCGGCCATGTCCTGACTGCGCGAGGCACCCCGGGTGGTGACCCCTACATGCCAATCGGAGGTATGAAAAAGACGCACACGAGTAGCTACCCGGTGCGTCTCGATCAGGCCTGCCGAACAGTTGGTCTATACTTTGGCAACGCCCTCCAGCTTTTTGGCCAGTTCGCCGGTCTCGTACATCTCGAGGAGAATGTCCGAACCTCCGATAAACTCGCCTTTGATATAGCATTGGGGAAAAGTGGGCCAGTCGCTGAAGACTTTCAGGGCTACCCGCAGGTCGTCGTCTTCGAGGATGTTGACGTCCTTAAACTTGACTCCCGCGGATTTGAGGACCTGGGCGGCACGGTTGGAAAAACCGCACATGGGGAAGTTGGCGGTGCCTTTCATATAGAGCACGACTTCGTTATCTTTGACTTCGCTACTCAGTCTCTCTTGCATTTCGGGGGCGAGGCTCATGACTTGATCTCCTTGGCTAATGTGGTTAATTGCAGGGCGTGAAGCGGTCCGTTGAAGCTGTCACCCAGCGTGGCATAGACCATTTTGTGCTGTTGCACGCGGCTTTTGCCCTCGAAGCTGGGGCTGATGACCGTGGCTTCAAAGTGGGTCCGGTCGTTTTGAGGGTCGCGAACATCCACCTGGGCGTCCGGTAGCCCGGCTTGAATCAAAGCGGCAATTTGAGCGGTATCCATCATATTCGGGCGGTTCTACTCGTGGCCGGAGGGGCCCTCTTTTGCCGAGCCTCTTGACGTTTTGGGCCGCCATCATATACAGTCCGGTTTTACTACGTAATGTTTCTAGGAGTTGGATATGCCAAAAGCCCACGTGCGCAAGGGTGACACTGTTCTGGTGTTGACCGGCAAAGACAAAGGAAAAAAGGGCGTTGTGCAAGCGGTCGATGCCCGTGACAGCAAAGTCGTCGTGGAGGGCGTCAATGTGGTCAAGCGCCACAATAAGCCCAAGCCCCCGATGCAGCCGTCCGGCTCTATCACCGAAAAGACCAACCCCATTCACATCAGCAATGTGATGCTGGTCGACCCCAAGACCAAAACCCCCACGCGCACCCGCAACAAGGTAGAGGGCGACAAAAAGGTCCGCGTCTCGGCCAAAACCGGCAAGCCCGTTTAAGTCAGACTGTCGCTTCCGGCACAAGGCCCCCCGATTTCGAGGGGCCTTTTTTCATGGGCTTAGACCGGCCGCTTTGAGGTCGGCCGGGGTATCGAGCTGGTCAAAGATGGCCGGGTCGTCCACGGGCACTTCCGTGCGGACGTGACGTTGCACCACCCAGCGCGCCCCAGGATGGTCGGGGGCGGCCAGCAGATCGGGGTAGCAGGCCCGGCCAAACACAACGGGGTGACCGCGCCGGCCCTGGTAGCTGGGGACCCACAATTCGCCCGGCTGCCGGGTGGCGTCGATCAGGGCCTGCAGGGTGGAGAGGGCGATGGTAGGGCGATCGACGGCCAGCACCATCAGCCAGGGATACCGGTCGGCGCCGCTTCTAAGGGCCAACTGCAGGCTTCCGATAGGGCCTCGTTCGGTCTCGGGATTAACGAGACAGGGATAGCCGTCCAGGGGGAGAGCAGGCGAGGTGACCACGCGCTTCCAGGCCAGCGGGAGTTGCTCGAGCAGGCGCCAGAGGTGGTCCACAAAGGTGGTGCCGCCATAGGGCAGCAGCGCTTTGGGTCGACCCATGCGGCTGGAGGCGCCCGCCGCCAGGATTACGCCAGCGCCGCCAGAATTTGGCACGCCCGCTCCAGGGTTGGTTCGTCCACGCAGGTGAAGCAGATGCGCAGACAGTGAGCATACTGTTCGCCAAAAGCAGCCCCAGGGGCCAGCGCCACACCGGCTTGCAGAGCCCGCTCGAGGTAGTCCCAGGCGGCCTCAGCACTGGAAAACTCCGGAAAGAAATAGGCGCCGCCGGCCGGCAAGGGCGCCTTTACAGCCCGGGCCATGCGCAGCCTTTCCCGTGCATACACCGGGGCCCATTGGGCGCAAAACTCATCGGCCTGGCGCAGCGTCTCCAGGCCCGCCTTCTGGAGGCTGGGGCTGACGTTGTAGACGGTGTGGTTGGCCAGGCGTCGGATCGAGTTCATGATGGGCGGGGCGGCTACGGCGTAGCCCAGGCGGTGGCCAGCCATGGCATAACTTTTGGAGAACGAGTAGACCGACACGGTGCGCTCGGCCATGCCAGGAAGGGTGGCCAGGCTCAGGTGACGGGCGCCCTCATAAAGGTAGTGCTCGTAGCATTCGTCACTGAAGACCCACAGGTCATGTTGCTGCGCGAAGTCAGCCAGTTGCTGCAGTTGCTCGGCCGAGTAAACGTAGCCGTCGGGATTGTTGGGATTGGAGAAATAGACGGCCTTGACGTTGAGCTTGTAGGCCTGCTGCAAGATCTGGGTCAGAGTGACCTCCTGGCGGAGCAGTCGTGGAGCGCATTCGACCTCCACGGCCTCCGCGCCCAGACAACGCACCATGCCTCCGAAGAGGGGCCAGTATGGGGCCAGCAAAAGGACGCTCTGACCCGGTTCCACCAGAGCCTGCAAGGAGCAATGCAGAGCCTGCGTGGCCCCACAGGTCACCTGCAACCACTCGGGGGTGGCCGGGATGCCGTTGTGTCGATCCAATTTGGCCGCCAGTTCTGACAGCAGAACTGGCAGGCCAAAGGGGTGGCTATAACGGTAGTTGCCTGGACTGGTCAGGTCCAGGTTCTCCCAACGGGCCGATGGGGGCGGCAAAGCAAAGGTATCCCCCAGGTGCAGGGGAATGGGCGGTTGCCCAAGCGCCTTCATCTTTTCGGTGAGAGTGGCGAAGACCGAGGGCCGTAAAGCCGAAACGTATTGCGACAAGCGTGGCATAGGCCGGATCCTAACCCTGCGGTGAACGCTCCAGCCAGTTGCTCACGCAGCGCAGGGCGCCCCAGCGTTGCGAGAGTGCTCCCAGCGGCATGGGGATCACTTCGTACCCCTGCGCTTCCCAGGTCTGAGTGGCGTAATCGTCGAGTTTGGGAATGTTGTAGACCGGCAAAAAGACGCGGCGAACCTGGGATCCGTCCTCCCGCTCGAAACGCTCCATGAGGCAATTGTTGTAAGAGATATAGGAACGAGACATACCGGGCTCGGCGTGGGGCATGCGGATCACGTTATAACCCTTGTCGGCGAGAGTCTTGGTGTAGGCGTCAAAGTCTTGCTGATTGTCGCGGTTGCGATCGCCGTCGCGAGGCAGGCGCACCGGTTTGCCGGCCGACTCGCTCAAGATCCTCTCGGCATCCAAGAGTTCAGCCTCGCTCATCTTGGAAACAATTTGCTTGGCCAGTCCCGGATCGCCTACAAAAAAAGTGTTGTCATCGATGGGCGTGCAGCCCATATCCATGTGGTCGGTGGCCGGCTCTTCGGTGTGAGTGGTGGTGTCGGGGTCGTCCTTGCCCAGGATGGTCACGGGCTTGCCAAACTTCTCTTCAAAAAGAGCCTTGGCCGAGTCTTCATACATCTGGGCCGGGGTCACTTCATTTGGCTTCAAAGCGCGCTTACTGAAAGCCGGATTCTCCACCAGTTCCCAATTGAGAGCGGCGGGATTCTCCACTTCTTTCATCTGTTGGCGGAAAGGAAATACGGTGGGACCCTTGGCATCGACCACTTTCTTGCCGGTCCGCTGCTCGTATTCGGCTACAAACTTCTCTTTCAACTCGGGGTCGCTATCCATCTGACGAGCCAGACGCTGCGAGGTAGCCGAGATGCTGTAGTAGCCCACGAAGCTCTCTTTGGTGTTGGACATCACATCGCCGCCGTCGGTGACCAGTCGCTTGTCCTGATCCAGCAAAATGCTGGGATTTTGCTGACAGATGGCCCCCGGTACCGCCGAATCGCTATCGTGCCAATCGTGCAAAGGGGTCTGCTCGAGGAGAGCCACCCGGTTGGGGTCGTCGGTCAGTTGCAGCGGAACCATCATGTCGCGAGCCCACACGGTGAGGCTGCCGGCCTTGGGGTCGACAAAGGTGATGCGCTCGGGATTCTGGATGTTGGCCCGCTCCATCATATTTTCCACGTCCTGACGATCGCGCGAACTGCCCACGGCAATGGTGAACTTGGTGTCCGGCTCCATGCGAGTGAAAAGCGTCTGATAAGCATCCAACATCTGACGCCGGGTCTCGCCACTGGCGTAACTGCTCAACATCAGGGCCAAATTTTTCACTCGTCCATAGCTATCCGCAAACTGCTTCTCGCCCAACTCACGCGGGTTGTTGCTGAGAATCGGGGCGGGCGGCTGTCCCTGACTGGGAGCAGCGGCTCGGAACGAGTCGGCCGGGAGCGGGGCCTCCTTTTCGGAAGCTCCCGGCTTGGGGGCTGAGGGAGGGGCAGAGAACACGGGGGAGGACGTAATCGGCTGCAATGTCACGGGCGGCACCTTTCAGAGTGGAGTACCTTGTCAGGTTACAACAATCGGGTGCGACACGGATACAACTCTCATGTAAACTGTACACTAACAGAAGATTGACAGTTACACTGCCAAACTGTAATATGGATCACAGACACGGCAAAATCCGGCCAACACGGATTAACGCGGGAGTGAGATCAGGAACCATGAAGGGACTCATCACCAGCCTTTTCAAGAGGAACGGGCAGTTTCGGCCTCAAGTCGGCCAGGTCGTCGAATTAGAGTGGTCGGAACCGGGCGTCAAAGAAACGATACTCTACGGCAGTATCGCCGAAACCAAAAAAAAGACGCTGGTGATCGACTGCACCACCCCCATTTCAGAAAAATTGGGACCAGGATCCAAACTGCGCGTATGCAGCCTCTCTCCCCCCTGGTTCTTCAGCTACGTAGCCAATATTCATTCCAGCACTGGCCATCGTGTAGAGTTGAGTCTGCCCACCCAGGATATGGAAAACCTGCAGGTACCCACCTTTGATGCGGAAGAAAAGCTCAACTATGCAACCTCGGTCGACTACCAGGCCAGTCGTTCCCCTCATAAACAGGCCGCCGAAGTGGTAGCCGTGGGCCGCAAAGGCCTGACGCTGCAGACCAACGTGTCCATCCCCAACCAGACCAACCTGGAAGTCTTCCTCAAATTGCCCAACCGCAGCCAACCCTTGCCGGCCCAGGTCAAGGCCGTGCGCAGCCAGACTCTGACCGAACGCAAGAAATACGCCACCGAAGTCGAGTTTGTCAGCATCCCCGAACCCGAGATCCAGGCCCTCTGGGATGTGGCCTTGCGCCATCATTTGCGGGTCAAGACCAGGACATCCCCCGCTTAGGGTGCAACCGCAAAGGGTGGAGAAACCGCCCGAACAGCCCTGGGAAAACCGCTGCGCCGGCTGCTTTTTGCTACCGTCGTTTTGCATTTGCAAACGGATCCCGCAGCTGCCCAACCAGACTCAATTGGTGATTGTGCGCCACGTCCGCGAGCACCGCAAGAGCACCAATACAGCGCGCCTGGCCCAACGCGCGCTGCAGCGCTCCCGCCTGCTCACCTACGGAGACCGCGACTACCCTCTCGATCCAGATAGCCTGCCCCAAGACGGCTACCTGCTCTTTCCCCAGGCTCTTGATCACAGTGGCAATCCCGACCCAAGCGGGCCTCCTGTTCACGACCTCAGCAGCGGACCACCCTGCAACCCCTGCCACACCCTGATTGTGCTCGATGGCACCTGGGCTCAGGCCCGTCGCATGTCGCACCGCCTCCACACGGTGGCTTGTCTGCCTCGACTCAGCTTTGCCGAGATCCCGGCCCGCGCTCGCCTGCGTCGCCCGCCCCACCCCAACACCAGCGCCACCCTGGAAGCCATCGGTCACGCCCTTTGGTACCTAGAAGGAGAGGCCATCGGTGCGCCCTTGCTGCAGGTCTTTGACGACTTCGTAGAAGCCTATTACCGTCAATGCAACAAACCCCCCAAAATCTCCCCATAGAAAACGTCCTGGATCAGCTCCGTCAGAGCCTCGCCCAACATCCTCTGGTGGTTCTAGAATCGCCTCCCGGCACCGGCAAAACCACCCGGGTGCCCCTGGCTTGCCTGGCCGACCTGAAAGGCCAGGTCTGGGTCCTCGAACCACGCCGATTGGCCGCCCGCTATTCAGCCCGCTGGGTGGCCCAGCAGATGGGCCAGTCGCTGGGCGACACAGTCGGCTACCAGGTGCGTCTCGACAGTCGCTGTGGGCCCAACACCCGATTGATCTATATGACCCAGGGCGTATTCACCCGTCGCTTGCTCGACAACCCTACACTGCAAGGGGTCGATCTGGTGATCCTGGACGAATTTCACGAGCGCTCGCTGGACAACGACCTGGCCCTGGCCTGGCTGCGCAGCCACTCTGTGTGCAAGGTGCTGATCATGTCGGCCACCCTGCCACCTCAACTGGCCGAGCAATTAGGAGAGGTGCCACTGGTTCGCTGCCACAGCCCCCTCTTTCCCGTGGCCATCGGCTACGAGCCCGGCGCGACGCTGTCCCAATTGCTAGCTCAAAGCCAGGGCAGCGGACTAATTTTTCTGGCCGGCATGGCCGAAATTCGCCGTCAAAGGGAAGGACTGGTGGCAGCCGCTCAGCGCTGCGGTGCCCGCCTGCAAATCTTGCACGGCAGTCTGAGCAGCGCCGAACAAGATCAGGTAATGCAGGCCAACCCCACGGAGAAACGTTGGGTGCTGACCACCAACGTTGCCGAAACCTCTCTGACCGTACCAGGAGTCGCCTGGGTGATCGATTCCGGCTGGGCCAAGAGCCTGGTGCAGCCCCCCGGAGCTGCGCTAAGCCGGCTGGAAACGCTGCGCATCTCTCAATTTTCTGCGGCCCAACGAACCGGCCGGGCCGGCCGGCTGGGGCCAGGTCAGTGCATCCGACTGTACTCCCAAAGCGATTGGTCGGCCCGTCCCCAGTTGGAGGTGCCCGAGATTTTACGCAGCGACCTCAGCTCGCTGGTCCTCTTCTGGCTGCAACTTCAATGCCCCCAACTCCACTGGTTGGACCCTCCCCCCGAGCCGGCCTGGCAGGCAGCTCTGGACCTTCTCCAACAACTGGGGGCGCTCCACAAACAGCGACTTACCCGCCTGGGCGCCGCCATGGCGAGGCTGCCCCTGGAGCCTCGCCTGGCCCGCTTTCTGCTGGGCAGTCCCAATCCACAGGGAGCGAGGGCGGCCGCCTGGCTGGCCCGCGGCGGGGACGGTCTCAAGCCCGACCTGGAGAACTACCTGCTGAGCAAGTCCCCTTCCCTACCCGAAGAACGCCAGCTCCAGGCCACCAACCAATTTGCTCAATCCAACCTGGAGGCGGCCTTGCTGGCCGCCTTTCCGGACCGGGTGGCCCAGGTTCGCCGCGGCCAGGATCTGGTGCTCTGCGATGGAACTGGCTATCGCTTACAGCAGCCCATGCCCGGCAACCCCTGGATGCTGGCCCTCCATCTTGAGCTGGACGGAGATCGCAAGGTTCGCCTCATGGCCTATCAGATCATCGAGCCTGAAGCTCTCTTGGAGCGACCCGAGCTCAACGAGGTCCATCACTTGGAATGGAATCCGACCGCGGGTCGGGTCGAAGAGCAGACCCAACTGCGCTACGGCCAGTTGGTCCTGGAAGAAAGCCGTCGACGCGCCAAGCCCGGCCCCGAAACTGGAGCCCTGCTGCGCAAAGCCATCCTGGAGACCGGCTGGTACCGCGATCAGCAGTCTCAGCGCCAACGCTGGCTGGCGCGCCACCATTGGGCCGGCAAAGCCGACCCCAATCTCAACCCGCTGCCCGAACTGGAGGGGTGGCTGGACCGGGTCTGTCGCCAGCATAGCGGGCTCGACGAGTTAAAGGGGCAACGTTGGGGCGACTGCGTCCCGGCCCATCTGCGCCGAAGACTGCTCGAACTGTGCCCGGAATACGTGGCCTTAGGACGCAGACGGGTGGAGGTGCACTACGACCAGGGCCAGTCTCCCTGGATCGCCTCCAAACTGGTTGACTTCTTCGGCCTGGCCCAGGGACCTCAACTGGCCCAAGGGCGAATCCCCCTGGTGCTCCAACTGCTGGCGCCCAACTTTCGACCGGTGCAGATCACCCAGGATCTGGCCGGCTTCTGGCAACGCCACTACCCCAAAGTGCGCCAGGAGTTGTGCCGACGCTATCCGCGCCACCCCTGGCCCGAGGACCCCTTGAATCCTCAGGCCGAAGAGCTGCGCCCCAAAAAACGCACCTAAACGATAATTTCGCAGAAGCCGCACATTTTGGCGGCCGCCGGCAAAGTGCGCCCGCATTTGGGACACTGCTTGGTTCCACCTACCACCAGGCGCAAATGACTGATGTCCCGAGACTTAGAAGGGCGCGGTTGGCTGCGCGGCTGCGTATACAGGGGTTGGGCGCTGCGGCTGAAGGATGGGTGCTGATAGATCAGTCCTGTCTGACGCAACTGATACAGTTGGGCGGCTTCCATCAGCAAGAAAAAGGCGATGAAGCTGGTGTCATTGGCCAGCAGATAGCAGGCGCAAACACAGGTTAACACCATAGCCACCAGCGAGGTCTTGAGAGCCCCCCAGCGGGGCAACATGGTGGCCACCAGCATCCGGCCGCCGTCCATAGGATAAGCCGGCAAGAAGACATTGAGCGCGAACAGCCAGACCTGGACCTTCAAAATCAAGTAGACAATCAGGTTGGCCGTACCCGCACCCAGATTGGAGACCCCGATCGGGTCTAACAGGCTCATCTGAAAGTGGAAACCCGCCCCCTGCCAGGCCAGCCAGCCAGCCGCCGCCAGGCCGATGGGGATATGCACGAACGGACCCCAAAAGGTGATCCAAAACTCCTCTCGGGTGTTTCGTCCTCCTCCTACGAAGGCAAGTCCACCAAAAGGCCAGAGCAAGACCCGATCGGCCTTGATCCCAAAACTGCGCGCTCCCAGACAGTGACCAAACTCGTGAATCAACACCGTAACGAAGAGAATGGTTAAAAACAGAGCCTCAAACTTGACGTCGCGAGCCCGCAGCAGCTCAAACAAAATGAAGAGAAGAAACGTCCAGTGGATCTTGATCTCGATGCCCAGCAGACGCCCGCACCGGAAGCCCCATTCAGCAAAAGAATTATTCACCCACAGGTCTTCTCTGCCAGCGCCATGATCACTTCCGGCAAATTCAGCCTTCTTTCACTTCTGCTGGCTAACCTCAACACCATGCCGTTCTGCAAAGTCGCTCTCGTCAGTCTGCTAGTGGTGCTGGCGGCCTGGGCACAACCCGCCACCCAAATGATTGCAGCCGCCCGCCGCCACCTGGGGGACCGCTACAGCGCCGCCTATTTCTCCGGCGGAAATCCACCCAAGGGGCAAAGCGCCTGCGTGGACATCGTCGTAAGCGCCTGCCGGGCCCGCGGCTTCGACCTGCACAGCCTGGTGCAGCAGGACGCCGGATGCGGCCTCTATCCCTGGCTACGCGACCAGGACATCGACCATCGTTGGGCCCCCAACCTGAAAGTGTGGATGGTCCGCCACACCCGCAGCCTGCCCGTGGGTCAGGCTTACCTGCCGGGAGACCTGGTCTTTTGGAGCCTGACCGGGGACGGCGTGGCCGACCACTGTGGCGTGTTGAGCGACCAACAGGGAGCGAGAGGCAAATGGAAGGTCATCCACCAATTCCCCCCCGCCTGCACCGAGGAAGACTGCCTGGGCCGCTGGATGGTCGTGGGACACTATCGACTTTGACTACCGTCCGCCCTCGCAATAGGACTGTTCCACCAGTTGGATGGTGCCGTCGGGTTGCATTTGAAAGTCCTGCACGATCTGGCAACTGGGTAGCAGCGAATCGACATCGGCCAGGCCGGTGAGTTGGGTTTCCTTGGCCTCGGTACGCACGATGCCGTCGGGCTCGGTGCGCACCGTAACCGGCTGCTCCCGCTCCAAACGGCGAGCGGCCGAGAAGGGCGAAAGGCTGGGGCGTTCGGGATTCTGCCCCGGTCGCTGCAGCAGGGTCAACTCGGTCTGGCCATAGACAAACTTCTTCAGCTTCTGGGCGGCCCGCTCCATGTCGTTCTGAGGCTCAGAATTGGTGAAGTAGCGAGTGTACGATTCCAGGTCAGACTGACCGGTCAGATAGGTCTCACGCCGCACCAGGGTGGGTTCCCCACCCCGCACGGGACCGCCCGAAGAAGTAACCTCGGCCAGCAACACGCGACGGCCTTCACCGAGCAGTTCGGCGGCGTCTTCCTTGGCGATACGGCGGCCTCCGCCGATGGGCGAGGGGACCATAAATTCCAGCTCGATGCCTTGCTTCAAGCTGGCCTCGTCCAGTTGCTGCATCAAATCGGCCACCTGTTGGGGGTTCTGGGCCACCACAACATGAGCCTGCTGGGCCTGAGCCGCACCGGCCGCTCCGGCCACCAATCCTAGCGCCGAGAAAGCGGCTGCCGCCCACTTGGGCATGGTAGACGAAGAGTCGCTCTGCTGGGCCAACTCCACTTTGTCGGTGGGCTGGCCGGGCTTGCCCTGAGCCGGGCCCTTGGCAGGCGTGAGTGGGCTGGTGTTGCGAAGATTGGCGTTAGCGTTAACCAGGTTAAGCATGGAAGTGTCTCCCCGAATTCTTGGCCCTGTCAGATGCGGGCCCGGAGATACTGTAGTCAAGACACCCACAGAAATCTTGACCGGGAAGTTGCCATCTTGACAAAGACCCGGGTACACAAAAAAGGACCGGCCGATTCGGCCGATCCTTTCTTGTCGTCAAAATTTGACTAGGGGGTTGGCGTCCCGGTTGCTTCGGGTGCCGGAGCGCCGGTTGCGTCAGGCGCTGGCGTGCCAGTCGCGTCGGGAGCCGGAGCGCCGGATGCGTCAGGTGCCGGAGTGCCTGTGGCCGGGGGGGCCATCGTCTCGACCGGGGACGGTGTGGCCGACATGGGGGCACCTGTGACTGCGGGGGTAGCGGTGACCACCGTCCCACCAGTGGTTCCGGGAGCCGAAGTCGGCGCAGTCGTCCCAGGATCAGAGCATCCCACCAGCCCAAATAGAAGGCTCGCGGCGGCCACCGTCAAGAGCGTCTTTTTCACGATAAATCTCCTTTTGCCCAATCTTGGGCACACATCTACGGATTTCAGCCCGTTGCGTTAGCCGGTCAGACCAACAATCAACCGCTGGCCTGTCGGACCCCAGCAACGCTGCGTGCCGGTCCGGCAGAATTGGTGCGGGACCTTCGCAACCCTATTTGAATCACCTTTTTTGTAGGAATATTTCCTCCAGCCAGGTCCTCGATCCGGCCATGAAAAAACCGTCCAAATCAAGTCCGGACGGCCTTTTCCGAAGCTAAAACCCGGCTAAGACTTGGCCAACTCCACATTGAGTCCACAAGTCTGACAGATCAGTTGAATCATCTCCTCCTGGGGACGCTGCTTCACCGAACTCAGCTCCGAGGCCAGGATTTTTCGCGACTGCTCCAGCATGGAGTGCTCTTTCTGGGTGAGCCGCTTTTCTTCGAGCAGTCCGCTCAATTCTTTGATCACCTGACACAGAGAGTTCACGTCTCCGCTCTTGATTTTCTGCAGATTCAAATTGTAGCGATGAGTGGATTTGGTGACCACGGCATCGTTGCAATGACTGCGCAAATAGTCAAGAATCTCTTCCACCTGAGGGGCATTCATCAACGGCCGAAGCATTGAATTTCTTTGGTCCAGGTTGACCATGATCTTGAGACGATCATCTTGAAACGAAATGGTGGCGAAGCGAGTCTCCTTGCCCAGCACTTCTTTGGTTTCCAGGGACTCGACGGTGCCGACACCGTGCAATGAATGAACTACCTGACAAGCGACTTCCAGCTGCATATAGGATGACTCCGTTGCTAGGATGGAGGGTGTAGACCCTCAAGTTATCGGGTGGGCGCCCGAAGCGCCGACAATTTCTTGACCTCGTTAACTTCTGCAGGCTATACCCACCCGCCTGGTAATCCATACCTTCTTGGGGGGAATTTCTTAGAAGGTGCTGTAGAAGTATCGGACTACGTGGAAGAAAAGCGGTGCGGCGAAGCAGATGGAGTCGATCCGGTCCAGAATACCGCCGTGCCCTTCAATCAGGGTCCCGTAGTCTTTGACCCCACGGTCGCGCTTGATAGCCGACATGGTCAACCCACCTGCGAAACCGGCCAACGAGATAAGCAAGGCCATCAGCCAGGCCATAAAGGGATTAAAGGGCGTGGCCCACCACAGCATGGTCCCAATCAGGGTGGCACTGGCCACACCCCCGATCAGCCCCTCCACGGTCTTATTAGGGCTGATGTTGGGAGCCACCGGTCTTTTGCCGGTGCTCTTTCCCCACACATACTGCAGCACATCGCTAAGCTGCACTACCAGCACCATAAAGAGCAAGAGCTTGGCATTCTCCCCCTCATAGCCAGGAATCTGCAGCATCAAGAGGGCCGGCGCGTGGCTCAGGCAGTAGATGCAAATCATAGCAGACCACTGTAGTTTAGAGGTTCGCTCTAGAAAGTTCTTGGCATCTCCATTCAGTGCGTTGACCGTGGGAATGAAGAGAAACGCGTAAACCGGCACCAACACACTGAACATTCCATACCACTTTACCCCCACCAAGAAATACTGCAGGGGCATCAAACAGAAAAACGTAAAGAGCAAGGCCCGATGGTCGCTGCGTCGGGTGGGCGTCAAGGTGACAAACTCGCGCAAAGCCAGGAACGAGAGCAGCGCAAAGAGCAAGATGGTGGTCACGTTGCCGGCCAGGTTGGCCACCGCAAAGATGCCACACATAAACCACCAGGCCCGGATGCGCGCATTGATGTTGGCCACCGTCTGGCGACCCTTCGGTGAGGTCACTTTCCATTCCATCAAAAAACCGATGATGGAAGCAACGATTAAGAGAGCCACGATGCCGAGATAGAGTGAATAAAGTTCGTGATCCGCGCTAAACATCAGTCTGCCAATCCAATCAGAGCTTGTCGGGCTCGTTCCAAAAATTCCCCTTTAGCCTCGCCTTCTTGCAACTGCAAAGGGGCGCCAAAATATACGCGACTGAGCAAAGGCACCGGAAGATACTCGCCTTTGGGCAACACCCGGTTCAAGTTTTCCAGGTAGACAGGCACCATCTCCAGACCGGGCTTGGCCTTGGCCAGATGGTAGAGACCGCTCTTAAAGGGCTGCACTTCGTCTCCACTGCCGCGAGTGCCCTCCGGGAAGATAATCAGGGATTGGTCCTTCCCCATTCCCGCAAGCATTCGGTCCATCTGGTCTCGGCGCTGTTCGACAGTACTGGACTGGCGGTCCACCAACACCGCCCGAAACACCTGAGCAGCCAGATATTTGCGCAGCTTGCTACTGCTCCAATACTCCTCGGCCGCCACCGGCCGGGTCTGAGCGCGCACATCATCGGGCAAGACCGACCAGAGGACCACAAAGTCCATATGGGAGGTGTGATTGCCAAAGTAGATACGTTGGCGTGGCACTGGCTGGCAGTCGATCCACAGGGCATTAGCCCCGCTGATCAAGCGAGCCACCCAGGCCAGCAATGAGGCAACAAACTGAGTCAAATTATACCTCCCTTAGCAACGTCAGGACGTAGCGTCCCAGGTCCCGAACATCGTCCTCTTCAAGCTCTAAAAACCTGAGGGGCACCTGAGAAGCGCCTCCGGCCGGGTCGGGACGACAGGAGAGAACTTCTGCAGGAATAGGTCCTACCTCTGGGAGCTTGCCCCATGGACCAACCCAGCACCGGTACTGCTCCCCTGGATAGAGAGGCTGAGTGGTGCGCAAGAGCAAACCGGCCACGCCCAGGTTCAGCGTCACCACTGGTTGGACGGCGGCCGACGGCTCCTTCATGCTTTGCATGCGCACGGGAACCCGCCCGTCCACACGAATAAACTCCCGGCGTTCCCGGAGCGAATTCTCGTTCAGGCCCAGCTCCCGCAAAAGGCGATGAACCCAGGTTTTCCGCAAGTTTTCGCGAGTCTCGTGAAAACGCGCCCCGGCCAGAAAATACTTCCCATCCGAGGCGGGCCGGGACCACATCACCCGGCAATTGACCCAAATCTGGGAAGATTGCTGGGAAACGGTGGCACGCACGGGCACCGTCAGGCCCTTTTTGATCAACTCACCGGTGCGTACGCGAATGCCCTGAACCCCCATGTCGATGATCCAGCCGCTGGCCGTGCGATCGGGCAACCGGAACTGTATGGGAATACGGCAGCGAACCCGCACCAATTGGCGGCGTTCCGACGGGTTTTGCAACATGGCCCGACGAGGCAGAAAGAAGTCGCGGATACGACTCAGGAAGCGCCGCAGCATCCAGGCAGGTTTGTCAAGAACAGAGATGGACCTGCCAGACCAGGCACAGGTGTACTGGCCGTTCACGACTTTGGCAGGATGGTCCACCCTCACAGACAAGAGCGGCCTTTACAGTACTCTTTAAACAGACCAGTATGGCTGGATGAAGCGAGTTACTTCCGTTACCGATTTGAAGGCCGGCATCAGCGCAATACTACACCACGTGAAAGCTGGCGAAGAAGTTCTTGTCACGGAAAGGGGAAAGCCTATCGCTCGCCTGGTACCATACCTACCCGGACCAGAGTCGAGTGAGAGTTTTCAGCGGCTCGTCAAGGAAGGTGCTGTGAGGCCAGGCCAGGGCGGCAGCCCCTGGGATTTTCTCCAAGGCCGTAAGCGAGCCAAGTCCCAGGAGTCCGTTCTCAGCGCACTCCTGGACGAGCGCGCTGAGGGCCGATGAAGTTTTGGGACTCGTCAGCGGTTCTACCGCTCATCGTAGACGAGCCAGCCAGTCCAGTGATTCTCAGCATACTCCGACAGGACACCGACATGGTACTGTGGTGGGCCTCCTCTGTGGAGTCTAATTCAGCACTTCAACGCCGCTCTCGCGAAGGAGCCCTATCTTTGGACCAACTTTAAAATGCGCGGGAGTCCCTGCGGGGCGTCTTGTCCAGGGCAACCGAAATCGTGCCCAGTGAGGAAGTACGCTCCCTTTCCCACCGACTGCTTGCAGTGCATCCGTTGCGGGCCACCGATTCGTTACAACTATCGGCAGCCTTGGTGTGGGCAGACCAGAACCCGGCCGGCCACGAACTGGTATGTCTGGATGAGCGTCTACGCCAGGCTGCACGACAGGAAGGCTAGGGTGGGGTTTTCATTGAATACTCCCACGACCCCCACCACCGCGGTTCCAACCACGGCTGCCCTGCCTATACCCTCGACTCAGGCAGCCGGGGGTTTCGCCGCCTGCGCCTGAGCGTTCACTTCGGCTTCCACGGCCCGATAGACCGTCAACATTTGAGCCGCGTCCCTATCGGTCGCCTCATTTTGCAGCAAACCTTCGTAGACGTCCTTGTTTCCGAAGATCTCGGCCTGAGCCATCATACGAATGACGTTCTCGCCAAACTCGGTGCCCTGCTTGACGGACTTGAGGGCAGCCTGAACGCCAGGGGTCTGCAGAAGCTTCTGAGAGTTCTCCGAGGTAACCACGGCCTCCACCCGGTCGTGCATGGCCTCCATCTGAGCTTCCTCGGCCATCTGGCGGCCCTCTTCCAAAAGCCCGCGCATGTTTGCCTCAAACTGAGCGGCCAGCTCGGGATACTTCTCTTTCAACTCCGCCAACTGGGCTTCGTGCTGCTTACCAGCCTCGATAGCCGCCTTCTGCTCCTCGGCATTGGTGGGCGGGCGATGGAGAGCTTCCAAAGACTCCTTGATGCCTTTGGCCAGATCGGCGTCTTGCTCGCTGATGTTGGCCAGCGTTCCAAATAGCTTTTTCTGGGCGTCCGACATCGGCTGGGCTTCGCCCTCCGACTTGGGACCCTTGACCAGACCCAACTTGCGCCCGATCGCCTGACCCACAGCCTTGATACCGTCCCAAATTTTGCCGGGCAACGCCTTGAGCGTATCCCAGGTTTCTTTGGGGAAGAGGGCTCCGCGGGCCAGCAACGGTAGAGCCACGCTGCCACCAACCACCCACATAATGGGACCACCCAGGCCCATCGCAATCAAGCTGCCCGCCTGAGCCACAGCGCCGACGGCCCCGAGAGCCAACAACTTCTGCTGCTTATTGACGTGATCCAGAGCTTCGCTCAAAGGCACTTCCTTGGCTTCAAAGCCAACCGGCTGGCCCTCAGCATTGACCACCGGAACCTGCACCTCAATCGTGGCTTTTCCAGCCGCAACCTTGGCGTCTTCTTCGGTCATACCGGTAGCCTGGGCGGCTTCGGTCTTCTCCTTGAGAATCGCTTTCAGTTCCTTCTTGCGGTCGTGCACCTGACCAATTTTGTCGAAGGTGGGGATCGAGTCGGCCAGCGGACTGGCCAGTGAGCCCACCGCCAGAGCAGTAGCCGCGGTGCCCCAGCCACCCAGGGCGGCCACACCGGCGCCGATCAGGAGCGCGCTGCCGATGGTCTTCATCTTCTGAGATTTCTTCATCAGGTCGATATTGCGGATGGCCTCTTCGGTCGTAATCGGCTGTTGGGTGTGGGGATTCATATCCACCACAACCTTCATGGGGTCTTTATCAGGATTCTCTGACTTGACGCTCTCCACCAGCGCGGCCTTTTGGTGTTCCAATTTGGCCATGGTCGACATCGTTCCGGTCGGTCCGAAAATCTGCAACGGGGCCACTGCCAGCGCCAGAGGAGCGGCGTACTGGGCCGGAATTCCAATGCCAGCCGCGATTCCCAATGCACCTGAGGTAGAACCGATCATACCCAGGGTATTGGCATAAAAGTCACGTTTTTGTTCGATCTTCAGGCCCGCAGCCGAATCCATCAACTTGGCCTGGTAGCCAGCCGGAACGGCATTTTTGGCGCCTTTTTCAAGACCCTCGCCCATGCCCTTTTGGAAGCCGACTTCCTGCTGCTCTTTGGCATACTGGTCCACGTCGGCCTGCGAAAGCACGTAGCCGCCCTTAGGTACAAAAGCGGCGAAATTCTCTTGATTCAACTTGTCCAGGTCCTGGGCCTGAGCCTCCGGCACCAGAGCCACCGTGGAAACCGGGGCGTAGCCCTCGGGCACAGTGGTGGGGTCGGCCAGAGCCGTGATAAACATCGGAGCGTTTTCGCTCTTGGTGCCTTTAGGAACAAAATCCGGTTCCAACTCGTCCAATTTGGACTTGCCAGTCTCGTCAGGCTGCAACAGCGTGTTCTTCACCTTGACGCGCATTGTGATGACGGTGCTGTCATCGGCCGCCGGTGTCTGGACTGGCGCCTGATTCACCTGCACGGAATCTTGAGGTGTTGCTTCCTGGGGCTCAGGGTTGGGGCCCCTAGCGGCTCCTCTACTTTGTGCGGCCACCACCGGAAGGTTATTGTGAATGGAACTCGTTCCTGACATTAGCACTCTCCTTGTGTGATGTTTATACATCCGCAACATCAAAGAAATCTGAAAAGCCCGTACACTAGTTAGGGATCCAAGCGGAAGTTCCCCCCGAGATCGCCACCTTTGCAGGCCCTCGCCACCCTTTGCGAGCCTGGCCATTATATGCGCAAGGGCCCAGGGCGACAAGCGCGAACAAAAACGGAAATATCTTGTTCAGATCCTTGTAACATCAGGCCCAACTCCAAATTGTTGCGCGCCTTTAAGATGTAAACAAATTGTTAACACCTCGTCAGGAGCCCCATGGTCGACCCATTACAAAGCTACGCGTCCCACTTGCTGGACGGCAAAATCAATCTAAAAAGTCTGCTGCCCCAAGAGATGGAGCAGTTGATGTTGGATTTGGGCCAGCCCCGTTACAAATGGCAACAGGTGTGGCGCTGGATCTACGTACGCCTGGTCGACGACTTCGAAGAGATGACCGACCTCTCCAAAGATTTCCGACGTCGCCTCAGCGAGTTGACCTGTGTCCCCAGCATGGCCCTTCACCTGCACCAGCAATCCAGCGCCCAGGACACCGACAAGTTTCTCTTTAAGATGCGGGACGGCTCGCTGGTGGAGAGCGTCAAAATGCGCTACCTCGAATCCGTGGGTCACGGCCGCATCGCCATCTGCATCAGCAGCCAGGTGGGCTGCGCCATGGCCTGCAGTTTCTGTGCCTCGGGCCTGGCCGGATTGCAGCGCAATTTGGCGGCCTGGGAAATCGCCGACCAGGTCACCCAGATCCAGAAAGCCGTTCAGCCCCTGGGTCAGCGCGTAGCCAATGTTGTCTATATGGGCATCGGCGAACCTTTTCACAACTACGACAATGTCATGCGCTCGGTGCGCATGATCAACTGCGGGGAGGGGCTGGGCATCGGCATGCGCCACCTGACCATCTCCACCTCCGGACTGGTTCCCCAAATTCGTCAGCTGGCCGCCGAACGTCTGCCCATCCGGCTGGCCATATCCCTGCATGCCACCAACGACGCCCTGCGCGACGAAATGATGCCGGTCAACCGCAAATGGCCCATCTCCGAACTGCTGGCCGCCTGTCGCGAGTATCAGCAGGCCACCGAACGGCGGATCACCTTTGAATACGTGCTTCTGGAAGGGGTCAACGACTCTCTGGCCGAGGCCGAAGCTCTGGGCAAAATGCTGCGGGGCCTGCACGTGCTGGTCAACCTGATCCCCTGGAACCCCGTCGAGGGCGCTTCCTACCAAAGAAGCCGACCGGGCCGAATTCGCGCCTTCCAGGAGCGGGTCGAGGCCTTTGGACCCAAATGCACCGTCCGCCAGGAAAAAGGCGCTGACATTGACGCTGCTTGCGGTCAACTGCGTCTGCGCGATATGGAGGGAACCGCCCGGACCAGGCCTGCCAGAGCTTCCAGGAAATCTGACCAGGCTCATAAATAGAGGCCCAAAAGTTGGAGGTGGCTGGCTATGGCATCCCCGTTTCTGGGCGAATTTCTGGGCACGATGGTGCTGATTTTATTGGGCAACGGGGTGGTGGCCGGAGTCCTGCTCAACCGCTCCAAGGCCAACAGCGCTGGCTGGATCGTAATCACGGCCGGGTGGGCCTTTGCGGTCATGGCCGGGGTCTTCACTTCGATCGCCTGCGGCAGCCCCGACGCCCATCTCAATCCAGCCTGCACGGTGGGCTTTGCGATGATTTCGGGCAGCTACGAAAAGTTAGCCACTCACATACCAGCCCAGTTTTTCGGCGCATTTGTGGGCGCAACGCTGGTCTGGCTGCACTACTTTCCTCACTGGGCCCAAACCGAGGAGACCGATCTGAAGCTGGCCTGCTTTTCCACCGGTCCGGCCATTCGCAGCCCTTTCTGGAATCTGGTCAGCGAAATCATCGGCACCTGGGTACTGGTCTTTGTGGCCTTTAGCATCTTTTCTAAGGCGGTCAGCGCCACCGGTCCCTCGCCCGCACTGGGACCCTATCTGGTGGCCAGTCTGGTGTGGGGCATCGGACTGTCTTTAGGCGGACCTACGGGCTATGCCATCAACCCGGCCCGCGACCTGGGTCCCCGCCTGGCTCACGCGCTTCTGCCCATCGCTGGTAAAGGCAGTTCGGATTGGGGCTACGCGGCCATCCCCGTGGTCGGCCCCTTGCTGGGCGGCGCCCTGGCCGGCCTCACGGTAGTGGCCCTGCACCTGGCCTAGGCCCTCAGCCCTTCAAGTAGCCCAAAATTCGCAAATTCTGGACCACATGGTCAATTTCCGGAGTACTCCTGGCCGGATCGAAGGCTACCTCGTGAGCGCCCGTAGCGTCATAAAAGCGGACTTTCCACCCGCCCTGCGAGGTTGCCGGAAGAAGTCGGCCCACGGCCAAACGCAGGTCATTCAACTCGGTGACGGTCAGGCGCCCCTGGGACAGCCCGCTCACCTGACCTTGCACATCCACGCGCAACTTGCCCTGCGGATATTCCAGTTCCAGCAAAAAGCGCGGCTCCGACAGGCGGGTGGCCTGGGGGGCACGCACCGCTACCGCCGGGTTGCCTCTTAGGAAGTAGGACGCCAGCAGCAATATCGACATCACCACCGCCACCAAAAACTCAGGCCAGTATCCTCGAATCATCGCCCCATTGTGCATGGCGAGAGGCTTCGACGCAAGAGTCGAGAAAAACCGACGTATGAGAATGATCGCTGGAACTCTCGTGGCAGCCAGTCTGCTCCTCTTGGCTCAGGCCCAACCCCCCGCCTACATGCCTAAGGCCAAGGCCATTCAGGCCCAGGCCCGCGACATGCAAGAAAAATCGCGCAGTAACCCCCAGGAAATCCCCGACTTTACAGCCCCCGAGCCCAAGGCCAAAAGCAAAACCACCTCGACCGGCAAGCCCATTGCTAGCGAGGTCCATAAGGCCGCTGGCACAGGTCAACTCAACGAACTGCAACTGCTCGAAAGCAAAGGCTTCTCGATGACCGCCCCGGACGCCGACCAGAACGCCCCCCTGCATCTGGCAGCCTATCGCGGCCAGAAAGACGTAGTCGACTATCTGCTCAGCCGGCCGGGTCTACTCAAAGACCCCATCGACAAACGGGGAGTGACCCCGCTCATGCTGGCCGCCGGCGCAGGCCACCTCGAAGTATTGGAAAGCTTGTTGGCGGCCGGCTGCGACATCAAGCTCAAGGCCCAGGACGGTGGAACCGCTCTGCATCGGGCGGCGGGCCAGGGCTATATCAAAATTGTGGAACGGCTACTGGAAGCAGGCTGCGACCCCAATCAGGTCGACCTCAAGGGAAAAACCCCGCTTCAGTTGGCCCAAGAGAAACGAAAAGGCGACTGGGAACTGGTGACCAGCTGCTTGAAACAGGCACAATCTCCGCAACCGTGAATGGGGCCCGTCTCGAAATCCCTATCGACCCGTCCTGGAGCTCAACCGCCCAAGCCTTCGTAGAACAAGCCTCTTTGCGCTATGGCATGCACCCTTCCCAGGCCAGCCAGTTGGCCGGCGCCTCCGCCCATCTCTTTGAAATTCTGCTGGCTCAAGAATTTCAAGGCGAGCATCCCAGTCTGCAGCTATCCTGCCGGGTCTTACCGGGGGGCCTGGAAATGGTGGTGGCCGACCAGGGTCTGCCTTTTGACCCTCAAATGTGGACTCGCCTTGAAGTGGCCGGTCATCTTCAACAAATCCAGACCCAAGTGGACAAGCTGGAGTTTGCCAATCTGGGCCTGCATGGCAAGGAGACTCGCCTGCGCAAATATTTTGCGCTCGCTCCGCCAACCGACGACCCCCGGCCGGAAAACTCGCGGGAGCGCGCACCCCTGCGAGAAATTCGGCGATTTCAAGCCCACGACGCCCAGGCGGTGGCCCGCTGCATCTGGCGCACCTACGGCTACAGCTACTCCGTACTCGACGCCGTCTATATTCCCGAGCGTCTCACCGCCCTCAACCAGCAGGGGCTGATGCGCTCGTTGGTGGCCATCAACCACGACCAGGAAGTGATCGGCCATATGGCCTACGAACGCACCAGTCCTTTGGCGCTATCGGTCACGGCCGGAGTAGCCGCGGTCGAGCCAGCCTATCGCTCTCAAGGGGTAGCCGCAGCCATGGCCCGTCAACTGCACCAACAGGCCATCGACGATGGAGTGCGCGAGGTCCAGTGTTATGCGGTCACAACCCACCCTTACTCACAAAAGCTGGCCCTCAGCCTGGGCTTCAAAAGTTGCTCCCTGGTGCTGGGGGCCAGTCTTTTTTGCTTTGAGGGGATGTCCAGTCCCAACCATAACCAGCGAGAGAGCCTGGTGGGTTACTACCAGGCCCTTCACCCGGACTCGCTACACCTAAAACAACCCCTCTACGCCCCCAACCGACACCGAGCCATGCTGGAGACGGTGTGCACCCACCTGGGACTGGATGTCCATTTCGAAAAGCCCCCCCAAGTCGAGTTGGCGCCCAATGAATCGGTTCTGGTGCTGCAGGAGAGTCCGCCGCGCAAGACGGCCAAAATCCATGTGGAAAAGTACGGCTCGCACATTCTTGATCGCATCCGCTCCCACGCTCGCTATCTGAGACTGCAGGACTACCGTTGTTTTCAACTCACGCTGCCGCTCTACGACCCCACCACGGTGCATATCCTGAAGCCGCTGGAAAAGATGGGATTTTTCTTCTCCGGCCTGCAATTTCGACCCATCGGCCCCTGCCTGCTTCTGCAAGACCTGTACGGAGTCACGGTGGATTACACACAGATGAAAGTAGAAGACGAAATGGCTCAAGAACTTTTGGGCTATGTTCGCTACCACGAACCGGAGGCGGTTTAACGGCCGGCTTTCATGAAGATTTCAGCGCCAAAGCATATCCTAAACACAGCAACGAAGATGGGGCCAGATGACAATGTTCAGCCACAATCTATACGAAGCACTATGTCAGAGTCAGAGAATCGAAGCGACCCTCCCGACAGCACCCGAAGAAGATGCTGCTATGATGCAGGCCATTGAGCGCGCCATGGAAGCCTACCAGCGGTTATTTGTCGGCCAGAACTCCGCCGAGTAGTCTCCAATCCTCTGGTACAGGGCATTCCAAACAGAGCTGCTCTCCCGTAACGGGATGGGCCAGCCCAAGTTTCCAGGCGTGCAGCCACAACCTGCCGCTGGCCTGGCCCCCATACAATACATCGCCCACGATGGGCCAGCCCTGTTCTTTGCAATGAACCCTCAGTTGATGTTTACGCCCATGCAACGGCTTGAGTTGCAATAAAGCATAGAGCCCCGCCTGACGTTGGCACACAAAGTCGGTAACGGCGACTTTGCCGGCTCGGTCCGCTTTGACTCGCCCCTTCACCTCCCCCAAAGCCAGGTCCACCCTTCCCTGTCGGGGAGGACTGCCGCTGACCCAGGCCAGGTAGGTCTTGGCCACACGACGTTCGGCAAAAGCCTGAGCCAGCGGAGCGCAGGCCCGCTTTGACAAGGTCAAAACCAACAAACCCGAGGTTTCCAGGTCAAGTCGGTGATGCATCACCAACTGCTCCGCCTCCACCTGAGCCCGCAGCCAGCTAACCAGATCGGCACGGCGCGGATCGGCACTGGGATGACTGAGCAAGCCGGCCGGTTTCTCAACGGCGATCAGATCCTGATCGCGCCACAATATTTTGGGGCCATTCACCGGGCAGCCCATTCGACGGCTCAAGAAATTCCCCGTTTCCCCCAGGATTTGCGCCCCCACCTTAAGGAAGCTTTGCCCATGATTGTCGTCTTGCGCCCCGACCTGCAACCCGCCCAACTGGAGGCGCTCCAGTCGCTGCTGGCCCGCAAAGGGTTGGAAACCCGACTGATTCAAGGTGCCGAACGCCAGGTGCTGGCCGTCATCGGCCAGACCCCGGCCGACACCCGCGAACTGGAACTGTTGCCGGGAGTCAGCCAGGTCATCAAGGTGGGGCGACCGTACAAACTGGCCGCCCGCGAGGCAAATTCGCAAAAGACCAGCCCGGTTACGGTGGGACCCTGGCAAATCGGCGGCCCCCAGCTTGTGGTCATGGCCGGACCTTGCTCGGTGGAATCGCGCCAGGGCTTGCTCGATATCGCCGCCAAGGTCAAGGCGGCCGGAGCTCACATTTTGCGCGGCGGGGCCTACAAGCCGCGCAGTTCCCCCTATGCCTTCCAGGGAATGGGACTGGAGGGCCTGGAGATCTTGGCCGAAGCCCGCCAACTCTACGGTCTGCCCATTGTAACCGAAGTGGTTTCGCCGGCCCACGTGGACCAGGTGGCCGCCTACACCGACCTCTTCCAGATCGGGGCGCGCAACATGCAAAACTACGAGTTGCTTAAAGCCGTGGCGGCCACCGACAAACCCGTTTTGCTCAAACGGGGACTGTCGGCCACCATTGAGGAATTCTTAATGTCAGCCGAGTACGTGCTGGCCGGCGGCAACGGGGTGCGCGTCATTCTGTGCGAGCGCGGCATCCGCACTTTTGAGCCCAGTACCCGCAACACGCTGGACCTCAGTGCCATCCCGGTTATTCGCTCGCTCAGTCATCTGCCCATTATCGCGGATCCCAGCCACGGAACCGGCCACCGCGGCTACGTAGCATCCATGGCCCTGGCCGCCGTGGCTGCCGGGGCCGACGGCTTGATGATCGAGGTCCACCCCAATCCGCCCGAAGCCCTCTCGGATGGCGCCCAGAGCCTTTACCCTCATCAGTTTGAAAAGTTGATGCGCGACGTGGCCGCGGTGGCCCCGGTGGTTGGGCGCCATGTGGGGGTAGAATTTCGCCGCCCTCCCTCCCCCATCACCCTCACCCGCCAGGGTGAGGCTAAAGCCGCCTACCAGGGTGAACCCGGAGCCTACAGCGAACGAGCTCTGCGCCAATTTTTGGGAGCCAATGTAGAGGCGGTACCTTGCCACAGTTTTGCCGAAACCTTTGCCAAAGTAGCTAGCGGGGACACCCAATTTGCGGTACTGCCCATGGAGAACTCCCTGGCCGGCAGCGTTCAGCCTAACTATGACCTGGTGCTGGAATACCCCGATTTGAGCGTGGTGGGAGAAATCACGCTGCGCATCTGCCATAGCCTGATTGTTCATCCAGGCACCCGCATAGAGCAGGTCAGGCGTATCTACGCGCATCCCCAGGCGGCCGCTCAGTGCGAGGATTTCCTGCGCACCCATCCGGACTGGGAGATCTTTCAAGTCTACGACACCGCCGGCAGCGTTCACTATATAAAGAAACATCAACTGCGAGACGCCGCTGCCATCGCCGCCCGCCAAGTCGCCGAGCAGTTGCAGTTGGAAGTGCTCCAGGAGGGCATCGAAAGTCACCCCCGAAATTTTACCCGCTTTTGGATATTGGAACGGGGGGGGATGCCTGTGATCGGTGCCGACAAGGCCAGCGTAGTGTTTGATACCCCCGACCATCCCGGCGCCCTCCATCAGGCCCTGGGCAAATTAACCGAGCACAATATTAATTTGCATCGCCTGGAGTCGCGTCCGATCGCCGGCAAGCCCTGGGAATACCGATTTTTCGCCGATTTACAGGTCCCCGAAGAGGCAGATCGGCTGCTTCAGGCGCTGGCTGCCCTGGAAGAGTTCTGTCCTTTTTATCGACTGCTGGGCGTCTATCGGGCGGCCGACTGATGTCGCTCCCCTACCGTCCCAACGTTTGCATGCTGGTCTACAATCCTGCCTTCGAACTCTGGATCGGCGAACGGTACGGGTCGACCACCTGGCAGTTTCCCCAGGGGGGCGTCAGCAAGAAGAAGACTCTGGTCGATAGCGTGGTCCGGGAATTGCGCGAGGAACTGGGCGTGCGCAGTGAGCACCTGGGCAAAATTGAGCAATTGGAAGCCACCCACCGCTATGACTTTGTGCGCACTCCGCCGCGCTGGCAAGGACGCTGGGCGGGCCAAGAACAAACTTTTTGGGCGGTGCAATTTGTGGGCCAGGACCATCACATCGACGTGACCCGCCATCGACCCCAGGAATTTAGTCGCTGGGAATGGTGCCCACCCGGGCAGGTTCTCGAGCGCGTCGAACCCATTCGCCGGCCGGGTTACGAACAACCGCTGACAGAATACTTGAACAAGGTAGCTCATTTGTAAACAAATCCACGAAGTCTGCTAACTTTGTGGCAATCAGCTTACCGCATACTTGTCGCATGCTGAACGCAATCGATCAGAAGAGGATGCCGGCCAAGCAGTCGGACGCGTCGGTTCAGCCTAAAACTCAACACGCTCTTCAGGAAGTTGCCAAGAGCAAACTGGAAGAGCACGGGCAGGAGAACCAGAGTCTCCCCCAGAGTGAGCAGGTCGCCCTTTCTAAAGAGCTGACCGACGACCTGGAAAGCCGGGGCGACCACCAGGGCCTGGAGGCCTTATTGGCCAACTTCGGCAGCTTTGGAAACCAGCCCAAAGTGGATCAGAAGATCGATGAAAAGGTCAAAGAGGTGGGCGGTGCGGCCGAAATCGGCAACAAGCCCGATAAGCCCAAGCCACAGGAAGTGAAAGCCGAGTGGAAGCTCGATACGGAAAAGGGCAATATTCACAAAGGCCATGACAAGATTGGCGATGTGAGCCTGACGGCCAAGAAAAAGTCGCCCGACAGCAAAGAACAGCCGCAGTCGGCCACGACCGTGGCCCAGGCCGGACACACTCGCCCCGGCACCAAGGGAGCCCCCAAGACCGACGCACCTCGCCCGGTGGGTCAGGTGGAGAACAGCAAAGTGCCCAAGCCAGACACGAAAGTAGGCAACCGCCTCTTTCCCCGCAACACTCCCCCTCATGACAGGGTGGAATTGTCGGCCGAAGGCCGCAAACAACTGCAGCAGCAAGTGGGCGACTCCCACCCGGCCAAAGAACTAAGGCAAAAGGCTCAGCAAGGTGGCCAGCAGGACGGCGACCTGGGAACCGCAGAGATCAAAACCAAGGCCGACAACTCGAACCAAACGGCTGAGGCGCGTCCGGCCGGCGAAAGATTGGATGGAATCTCGCCAGACCTGTTGGAAGCCGCTGGGGCCAATCAAGGAAAGCCCGACGAACAGCAAAAGATTCAGCAGACTCAAGCGATTCTAAAATAGAATCGGATATACGGCGCTCCAGCGTAGCCAAAGTTAACACTGGCAACACCTTGGCAACAAATCCCCGGACATGTCCCGGCCGAACTATGCCATAATCATCAAAACCTATCTTAGGAGTGCACATGTCTATTCCACGCCTGAACACTGGCAAAGCCAATCACTCTGTAAGCAAGCCGGCCGCCGACAAAACCAAGGCGGCCGAGATTAAGGCACCAGCGGCCGAGAGCAAACCCGCCAAGGCAGCCGGCGACGGCGTGGGGATATCGAAAGAAGCGCGCACCAAAGAGACCAGCAATGCGGGCCCGCTGGGTGCCATCATGGACAATTTTGGCCCGGACAAGGGAAAAGACGCCAATACCAAAGACCCGAAGAAGCCCGACGATGCCCAGGCTACCGAGAAAATGAAAGCGGACCCAAAAAAGATCAAGCAGCAGATTGATAAACTGAAAGAGGAATTGAAGCAGGCTCAGGCTCGCGGCGACAAAGAAGCCATCGCTCGCATCACCAAAGAATTGCAGCAACTCCAAGAGCAGCAAAAGGGCGGCGAGAATCCTGCCGGTGAGACCCCCGGGACTCCCCAGGTGGGCGGCGGCGCACCTTCGGGCGGCGGCGCACCTTCGGGCGGCGGCGCACCTTCGGGCGGCGGCGCACCTTCG
>JADMJV010000156.1 GCA_018780265.1 bacterium | reverse complement strand
ATCACGGCGGGTTCAACGCGCACCATTTTGGACTGGAAAAGCTTGTCGTCCAGAACGTTGTTGAAGTGGATCTATGGACTGAACTCCTCGGTCAACTTCACAAATTCCAAAGGGGAAGGGGTTGTGAATTCCTTACATTGAGCTTCGCTGGTGCTCAATGGCCCCTCCAGCGAAGGTGCGCCGGCGGCCAGAGTTAGCCGGTAATTGCTGCCTTTCAACAGTTTGCTCGCAGGCACGAGATACAGCCCTCGTTCGGGGTCGTCGCCCTTTTCGTGGGGCGCCGGCCGCAGACCCACCGCGCCATCCGGGCCTTCCAGAGTCAGGTGTTTCAGCATCGCCACCGGATCGAAGCGCTGGTCGAAAGTGACGCTGATGCGCGGCTGCCACGATTCGCTTTCGACCTGGAAATAAGCGCGCACTGGCGAAGTAGTGAAGTGCCACTGCGTCGACTGGCCCAGCTCGCTCCCCCTGGCGCTGCGCAGACCGGCCTGAATCGTGACCTGGTAGTCCGTGGACCGAGGCCAGCGCCCCTTGGGTTCAAACGACAGAGTCCGAGCGTCCAACCAACGCCATTGTCCCGGCGGCGTAGGGACCAGCTCCACCGGTGGCTTCACCACCGCCTTACCCAGCTCCACCATCGGCTGCGAAAACGTGATCTGCAGCGCCCCACTATTGTTGCCACTGGACTGCGGCGAATAACGCAATACCTTCAGAGGTTCCGGCAGCCGCTCTGGCCGGGGTGGGGGAGGGCCGGCCAGCGATGGGAAGCCGGGTAGCGTCGTGGCCGCCGCCTTCGGCAACTGATCGGCCGGCGCCACCGCCCGCGCCTGCCGGTCCTGCGCCTGCACGGCCGGCGGCGCCATCTTCCCCCACAGCTTCTTCTGTTGAGCCGCAGAAAGCCGCACAACGGGCCCGTCCCGCTGCACAGGCGAAGCCACCGTCGACAGACGAAACTCATAGGCCGGCTCGGCACACGCCGCCAACCATGGCCACAGCAAGAGTAGGACCAGGAGGAACACGATCCAGGGCCGTCGCCAGCGTTTTGGGTTTATTCCATCCCGGCTTGTCTTCCGACGGCCGCTTTTGGCCGCTCAAACTTCCGATACCAGCGACGCTATCGCTTCATCTCCCGACCTACGGGGGGCTTCGTCGATAGCTCCAATTGGGTGCTCCATTGCCCAAATTGTTCGCTGCCACGTCAAGCCTCGGCATCGCGTTCCCGTAACTACGGCCAGTAGCAGGCCCTATCGAGAACCCGCTTCTTCTTCTGGCTCAGTTCGAAGTGCGTCATCTCGTCGAGTCCCATAAAATTATCGAAGGCCACGGTAAAGTGAAAACTCTGCCCCACGCTCATTGGGAAGCAGCCTGTAGCACCAGTCTTCTCTAGATGGTCACGACTTTTCTCCCATCCGGCAATCGTAAAGACCGGAATTTAAGAGCAGTGGAGAGCAAATTCTGTGAATAAGAGCATCGCTATTTCTATGGCCGCCCTGGCCACCACCCTTGTCGGTTGGGCACAGGCGAATCCCGACAAGGCGCGTGACCCTTTTGTGGACCTGAGCTATAAAGCTCCGCCGGTGGCCTCTTCCACCTCCAATCAAGCCAACTCCGACCTCCCTGTCGAGCTGACGCGGAGCGGTTCCAGCACGAAAAATGTAAGAATTACGAGATCCGAAATTGCTCCTAAAATTAATGTCAAAGGGATCGTCATTTCTCCCTATGGCGCTCGAGCCATACTGGCCGATCCCGAACGGACCATTATTGTCAAAAAGGGGGACCGGTTAGGCGATTATCACATCGCTAATATTGACCCCAGCGGAGTTACCTTCGCATTTGGAAATCATAAGTGGCATCGCTCGCTCGATAAGTAATCTAGGTAGGCTTGAAAGAAAGGCAACCGATCAGGGTTGCTTTTTCGTACGCCCAGCAAAGCTGGACCATCCAGTTCGCTGAGCCTTCGGGCAAGAAGCGAACCCCGCCCTGACCACAGGGAAGGGAATTCGAATCGCAAGGGCGGTTCCGGCTAACGGAATCGACCGGAGGAAGCGATAGAAAGTGAGCGGCACATAGCGTAAGCGAACCTGATTCGGCGGTCCAGGAGGGTCAGCGTGCAAAATGGCGCGACGCCCAATTTGTGGTCAATCCTGGCCCGTGATTGAGGATGGGGCTGCTCACAGGAACCCAGCACAATATCTGGGGAAAAGCCTGACACCTCTCCTTCGGGAGTAAGCCCAACCAAGAGGAAACTCAAGAGCAAGCGATGGGTGCGAGGCTGCAGATGAGCCCATAGTAGTGATTAAACCTCGGCCATTGAAGCCCGGTAACGGTGTGGAGGAGAAAACTGAGGTGACCCCCGGCCTGGTCCGGTGGAGGCGGCCGCTCGCGGCCGACTGCGAAGGGGTGAAGCCCATTATAATGACTGAGCATTCGCAATACTTCGATCCACGCCGAAATCCGAGGGATTTGACCCTGTCCGCTTTCATGCCGGTCCGAACCCCATTTATGGCAACTGTTGGGCCGAGCCGTCGTGCAACTCCTGGATCAGGCGATGGCGCTCCTGATTGCGGCTCACTTCCGCAGCCATCAGATTGTGCTGACGCAACTGGGCCAGCATCAGGCCCAGCAAGGCCGCCACAAAGGCCGTCTGGGCCGGACTGAAAAGCAGGTGCCAGTGGATCGCCTGGAGAGGTCGCATGGGTTGCAGCAGCATGGGGCGCCACCAGCGAACTCTGGCAGAACTCCTGAAAAGGGCTGGCGATACCCCCGGTCGCCAGCAACATCAGCGAGGAGGCACCGACCTCCAGCACGGGCAGTAGCTTTCGCCTCTCCATCCAGAGCCAGCGCCGCTGCCACAGACTGGGTCGCGCGGGCCTGCACCAGTAGGGGTCGAGCGCATCGTCCGGCAAGCTGTCACGGCCCCGGGCCCGGTAGAGCGGATAGAGCGCCAACCAAACCACCCACAGGACACCCAGAGCGCACCAAAGAACCGAGGCCAGGTGCCATTCGCCCCACACCGCCAGCTTGAGACATCCCAGCAGCAACATCGGAACACGGATGACAACCCAGGCGGGATAGGGGTGTTGTAGCCGGCGCGCCCAGCGAGTCAGAATTGAGGCCCTCATCCCCCGCCCTTCCCGTCGCGGGGCGCTCTACCCCTGCCACTCCAGCCCATTTTCACGGAACCATCCCTGTATTCGTCTCAAACTGTTTCAACCAGCCAATTGGATGTTTGAGACACTCCTCCAGTTCGGGAGCCGACTCCGACGTGGAGCCGGTAAACTGCAGACTTTCCGTGTACGCTCCTTGGTGCTCTGTCAGCATCAGATGAGAATTGAAGCAATTCAAGCGGCATGAGTCCCTCTCTTCCTCGACGGTGTAGTCATAGTCGCAACTCTCATTTTGAGGACAGGCAGGAAGTAAATTGAGATAGGCCGGGACCACGCCCCAAATCGAGGAGGGCCAGCGCCCTTGATGATCACGATGGTACTGTTTGAGAGCCTGCATCAGGAGAGCTTGGCGAGCCTGGCATAGCGCCACCGAATCTTTGGAAATACTCTTTCGAGGAGGGGGGCGGCGGGCGTAAAAGTCATGTTTGAGCAACAACTGAGAAGTGAGTGCAGCCGAGGGGCAGTTTGCCAGGCTCCAACGGGCGCAGTCCTGCGGGTCGGCATATCTGGGTTGACCCACGCGATTGTCCCAGGTGTAAGTCACGCTCCGATCAGGGAGCCAATCCTTGGCGGAGGAGCCAGTCCCGGCATGCAGGCGGACCGAATGCAACTGGCTGGAGGCGTATTTGAAGGCTTCCAGTTGGCAGCGACGCAACAACTGCCGCGGGTTCGGCTTCTCTCGCCATTGAACCCACAGAGAGATGCTCACGGGGGGCTCCACCGTGCGCTCCCATGCCAGGCAGCGACCCGTCTCCAGTCGGTCCACCAACTGCTGTCCCACCGCGGCCGCAAGGGAGTTGGGCCTGAGGCCGTTGCGGAAGTCCTGGGTATTCAGGCGTCCGCCGCTCAGGACAGTGTCATTGTAGCACTGAAAAGGATCTCGGGCGGTTAGAACTCCATCGGCCAGCGATTTCCCCTCCGCGGAGTAAAACACCCAGACCTGTCCGGCCCGGACCTTCCCAGCATGTCGCTTCAGCTCATCCCGGACGGCCTGTTGGATCCCGTAGGAGCCTGAGTCGGAGCTGAACTCCATGTGGCCCAGTTCCACAGCTGCCCGTCCATCCACACGCAGCCACTCCACCCGGGTCACCTTGCAGCGGAACTTCCGCTGCAACTCCTCAGTGCTCATGTGGTCGCCCCTGGCACGCGTTGAAGGCCGGGCCTGGCTCGGCAGCCACCTGGGGGCGAAGAGGACTAGCATCATCACAGGAAGACTCAGCAAGGGCAAAAGCCAGGAGGCTCCGGCTGGCACTTTTCGGGTTAACTGGTGCAATTCCAGGCTGAGTTTCAGAAGCCAGTGGATCCAGGCCAGTGCCACCAGGGGTCCGATCAGAGCAATCCCTCCCACACGCATGACCAACCCTGCGACCAGGGCCAGGGCCATCCCCAACATAGCCCCCAGGTAGATGCAGCCAGGAAACAGCGTCAACAGTAACAGTGACCTGGACAAACTTCGATCGTCTAGTTGCCGCGCCAGTCTGGAGGCTGCGTAGACCAGGGCCAGCACCGGCAGAGTCATCGGCACCCACTGCTTCCAGGAGACAAACCAACGGGCGGCATCCAGCAACAGCTTAACCAGGATATCTTGATTGGAATGCAAGTTGGCCAGCATGAAGCTCGAGCCCTGCGTCAGGGCGGGGGAGGTTGGCGGTAGTAACAGAAAGTGTCGGGCACAGAGGGCCCCCATTCCAACGGTTACGGCCAGGCGCCCCGCAACCCCAATGGGTGAGGCGACGGCCATCCATAGCCCGGCCAGAAGCAAGGCTTGCGAAAGGTAGAACAGGGGGGTATTCCAGACCAACATCGAGCTGGCCCAAAGGGGCAGAGCCAGTCGGAAAGCCCAGAGGAAGGGACGCGCATGTCTCATGAGACGAGGCTATCCCGCGGAGAGCTTTGTCCGCAAGTGTCAAATGACATCGTGCCGGGCCAGGCGTCGATAGCCCAGGCCGACAGGAGGCTATCTTCTGCTCAAGAGTGGCCGCTGAACTTCTCGCCGGCCGGGATAGCAAAATCCAGGCGATTCTGACGCGTGGGTAGGGGGCAGGTGGCCTACGGCGTCCAGCAACACGGGGGTTGGAGGCCTTGTTGAAGTCCAGCACCACGTGCCCCTCGGCGTCGGCCGGCTAGATCTCCAGAAAGCGACCGCCGTAGCTGCCGTGCCCGTTGCTGCGATCCCCGAACATCAAGGAGTAGCCGCGGCCCTCGGCGCCGATCTGGACGGAGTAGGCTTTGCCAGCGTGGGTGAACTCGATCTCCCCGGGGCTCTGGGTCAAAGCGGTAGGAAATCGTTGCCCCCCTTCCCGGTGGGCAGAGCTTGGCTGAATTTGAGTGAAGTCCGGGGAAACTGGGCGTTTGGAGGGGCGGTCGGCGGGCTTAGAGCAGCGCAAGTTCCGATTTTTCCCGGATTTCCATCGGGCGGGTAAGAGCGAAGCTGGCCGCGGGGCTTCAGGCGGCGTCCCATTGGTCCCATCCTTCGGGAATCTGACTGTCACAGTCGGAAAATTGGCTGTCGTCGGCAGAATCCAGATGGGATGAGGGGGGTGGCGGGGAGCGCGGCCTCACCGGGTAGAGGCCGATGCCGAGGTTCTTCAGGAGCCGCTGCAGTTCGTGCTGCTCGTTGAGGGCTTTGGAGCGCCTCATCTCTTTGCCGCCCTGGGGGCATAGCTCGGGGTCGACGGCCCAGCAGCGCAGCAGGATGAGGGTGCGCCATTTTACCCACCTGGAAGGCTTGGAAGACTGGGAATTGTCGGCCGAGTGCATTGGCTGAACCACCCTGCGTAAGCGCTACAATCTCGGCCTCCTGGCGTCCGTCAAGTTTTTGGGTGTGGGCGGGTTTTCCCGGACCACCCCGTTGAGTGTCTCCTCAAAGCCACTCATGACGCACCGCCTGCGAACATTTTCCACCGCTTGGGGACCACAACCATAGGCCATAAGCCATAGGCTTCAGCGATTTGACGATCTTTCCAATTCGGACCATCGGCATCAGCCATGACCCTCTGTGTCTAGATGGGGTGAGACAGATCCCCTCCCGAAATTAGAGTCGCTCCCTCGGACCAATCCCTCACCCCGCCTGTTTTATGGGAGTGGAAGGAATTCCCATAAAACGGCGCGCTTCGCGCACCACACAACATGGCAACCTAATTTTGGAGGAAGCCTGAGTGAAATTCAAGATGGTGGGGAAATATATTCTCCATGGACGTTACACCCGAACAGAAGAAGCCCAGCCGAAATGGTGCTTTGGCTCCCGACCCGGTTCCGCCAGATTCAGAGGTCAAGCCCAAGCTTACACGGCGGACTTTCACTGCCCAGCAGAAGCTGAAGATCGTATGTTCGACCTGCGTTCTATGCTTGACTTTAGTGTGCTTGTGGCTCAGTGAAACGTTGGTTCACAAGCTTTTCGGCGCGGCGTTTCCAGCACAGATCAAGGACTGCTTCTCGTACATATCGGCATCGATTGTCTTGGCGTTTTGCGCTTACCACATGTATCAAGCTATGAAAGTTACGGTGACGCCCTATGAGTGAAGTGAAGGACCTAGCTGCAATTATCTTACATTGAACATCCGAAATCGCCCCGCAATCACCGGACGGTCAGCGCGGGCCACAACTGGAGGATAGTTCAATGGCTAGAAATTCACGTAGATATAGCGCCCAGGAACGCGAGCACGCGGTGCAACTGGTGACCAAGCTGGGCTTGGCAGAGGCCACCAACCAACTAGGCTACCCAAAATCGACGATTGCAGGCTGGTCGTATCAGAGCGAATCGCAGTCTGCGGCCCCGGTGACTCCCGCTAAAGGGGTCCAGGAATCGGCCGCAGAGCCGGTCGTCGCGAAGTCTGGGAAGTCGGTTGCTAAGACATACTCTCCATCACTGAGGGCGAAGGCCCTCGAGTATGCTGCGGCGCACGGCGTAACCAAGGCGGCCAAGGAGTTTGGCACTACCCGTCCGCCGGGTAATGGTTGTAGGTCTCACGAATGGCGGCCCTCAACAAGGGCCAGGATGAGGATCTCAGTAGTTCCAGGCCAGCGGCGTCTGAATCTGGATCTTGGAATAGAACCCCTCCGTCATACCGATTGTAAAACTCGACGACTTGGGTGGCTGCCGGGCAGCCGTCGAATTCCTGCAACGAGCCGGCTGAAGCGGGCTCACGCAAACGATGCTCCACCGAGAAAGTTTGGCGCCGATCTGTCTCGTACGCGCCCGCAAGGGAACAAACGAATCGCTGGTGTGGGGTTCTCACGAAAATCTCTAGAAGTTCAATGGCCGTAGGTTCATTTGCCACTGCAACTCATTGGCCAGCCTGGACGAGTGTGCCTGCTTTCGCGGACCTCAATCGCTATCGGGGCCGCCTGTTCGGCGGCGGAGCTTGCGGGAGGCCTGAAGCCCCGAGCGAAATCCAAATGGGATGAGGTTAACATTGCCGGCAATTTTTCTGAGCCGAGTGCTGGCCAGCGCCTTGCTGGGCTGCGGCCTGGCCTACTATTCGCTGTTCTCCGGGCGCATCTCCGGCAATCCAAACTCGGTCTTTGTCGCCGAGGTATGCGTACTCCTTGGGCTATCGTTAGGTCCGCTTTGGGGATACTTCGCAACCAGACCTGAAAATCCACGAGAGCGGACGATTGTCGAACGAGTGGCCTGTTTCTTCCTCTATTCCTCGGCATGGTGCATTGTCGGCGTCATCTACGGCTCTACCTTGACTCCCCCAGACCCCAATCCAGGCGACACCCTTGGGGGCCTGGTCTTTGGTTTCTTGGGAGCAATCCTGGGCGGCATGGTCGGTCTCTACCGAGCAGTTGCCAACCCCACCCCTAATCCTGAGCCAGGTCCGGGCCTCAGTCCAGGAACGAGATAATCCAAGCGTAAACTCCCCGATGTTCATCTGACTCGCGAGGCCGCCTTTTTCCGCCAATTGGAGCCATCCCTGGAAGGCGGCGACCAATCCCCGTCCTGGCGGAGTTTAACAGGAACGGGCGCGAGAAGCAGTAAAGTCTGCCTGATCAATTCGGAGGTGCCAATGGGCTCGCGAGGCAGCAGATCGATCTCCGCTGCCGCGGAGGCGAGATCGGTGAGCCCCCCGATTGCTTCGTCAAGCTTACTCGCCAGGCTGCCCTCTTGAAGCGAATCGGGTAAGTTGTCTCTCCAGGCCTGTAATTCATCGGCCAGGGTTTGAAGTTCACTTTCCACGGCAGCCAGCCTCGCTGGTCTCGAGAGTACCTTCGCCTTCCGTTTAGGGCTTGCCGCTGGTGGAGTCGATGCTGCTGCACCCAACTTCGCCCGATCACGGGACGAAAGAATGAGCTTTTGGCCCAGTTTTTATGCCGCATTGCCGCTGCAGACATCGCTTGAACTACCATTTTAATGGAGTTCTTCTGTTTTCCAGGCCATTACTTTGCTCACGAACCAATCGAACAAATTGTTGCCGTCGTGGGCACACAGTGGCGGCTTGGTCATTCATCCACAGTTCTGGAAGCGCTCGTTCACGGCATCTATAACGGTGCGCGGAGAAACGATACCAATGTATAGCGTGTTAGCGTCTGATACATCGCTGCCGGGAGCCACCTTCAGGTGCTGGTGACTGCCGTTCGGGAGCTTCCAGGTGAGATCCAGAGTCGGCTGCAGAAGCTCACCGGACAGCTTAATTCCAATGAGCTCAGCCCAAGCCGAGGTGGCCAGATAAAGGGGCCCAGCATACAGGGTCCGTGCAACTCTCTTCCAGGGAATGGACTGGCGTTCCACCAACTTCCAGACGCCGCCGACTTTCTTGAAAGTGATTGCAGAAATGCCGGTATCGATGGCGTCGTCACGGATCATGTTGTGCATGTTGGCCTCGACATGTTTTAAAATCAACAGGGCCGCCCGATCTTCAGCGAAACCGATGGGAGTTAAATACATCAGACCGCTGCACAAAGGCTTGTCACGGTAAAGCTGGCGCCAAAGACGGAAGTCTTCGACATTTCCCTGAAGGTCGACAATAACCACGGAGGGTCCGAGTAGTTCCGGGGGGACGATTTCTTTGGGAAACAGTGCGTTGACCACCTCGGGACGGGTTGCCAGCAGAAGGGCCAGCCGGTCCCGGGCTTCGTCGGTCTTAGGAAAAAGGCCGAAACTCTCCGTTTGCCGCACGATATGTGGAGGAACCGGAGTGCTTCCACGGTGGTGTTCCAACCAACAGTCATAGACTGCTCGCTCCTCGGTCGTCAGGCTGGTCTTGACGTGCGGTTCGGGAAAGTGCCTGTTCACCTCCAAAAGCGTTGCACCAAAACTTTGCCCTTGCGGGGAGCCCCGCTCCACCGCCCGAAGCACCGCCACGCGACAATCCTCAAACGGCTTATTGCCCTGGAAGTCGACCCAAACGACACCCATTCTCCCGAGTGGAACCAGCCACTCGGCGAGGCTTCGGGCCACGCGCGGTTGCCGGTGTATGTGGAAAAGATCCACCGCCAGTTCCAAGGGAAACTCCAGACCATGGAGGACGAATCCCACCGTCCAGCCATCTAGTTCGCTGGTCTCTCCTAGCGAGTGAGACCAGCGTTCAAGGCGTAGGTGCGGATGAAGCGTCAGAATCTCTGCTCCTAAGGCGGCAACCTGCAGTTGGATGTCCTCGACCAGCATAAGCCTGCCCTTCGATTTTCGGCACGACTGCCCTGGGGAGGTGACCGAGTCCTGCTGGAGCGCTAAGTCTAGACCGTTCTGCTCCCATCTGGTAACCTGGAGTGGGGCGTTTCCCAACAGGAGTATTCTATGCTGTCACAATTCGCATTGAGTTACCGCTACGAGGCAATTTACCGGGCTTAGGCCCCAATGCCTGTGAGGTAGACAAAGGACGGGAACCCCCGTTCCATCGGTATTGACCTGAGCCATCATTGGCTGCGCCTGCTGGGAGACTGCTCAACTTCTTGGTAAACGCTTGCAAACTATGAAAAACCCACGGCTTCGAATTGCATGCAAGCCATATGATACCGCCATCTAGGCCCGAAGGGTCAACCCAGTTCGTGGGATTGTTGCCCATCCCGGTTTAGAGGTTCAGTCCGCCACTGAAGCCAATTGGGTCGGCGGATAGCCAGCGCCCGATATGAACAGGTCATACCAGCGTTGGCGCGCGTAGTAGATACCGTTGGTTTCATTGCGCATGCCCAGGGAGCCCTGGAAGGTGTGGGCGCGTAGCTCGCTGCCGGGAGGCGTGGGTCCCGGGTCGGGGACGCCCCAGGCATCGTGTTGGAACTCGCCCACGGCGTTGCCGGCGGCGTCCACCACCACACGCACCGACGAGAGGCCGTCGGTGATGAAGAAGTAACAGTTGCCGCTCTCCTCCAGGCCCAGGAGTTGGTGCCCCTGGATGAAGGAAGCGGGCCCTGTGGGGCGGGTGTCGCAGAGAGACATTGCACCACTGGAGTAGGATTTGCTGGGACCGCTGCTGTCTTTCTTGAGGCGACGGATGCCGCCGTGGTCGTAGGAGGTGGACTCCACAACGACACCGCCCACTTTAACCTGGCGCAGCTTGTTGAGAGTATTCCAGTCGTAGTTGGTAGTAATGCCCGCCTTGGTGCGAGCGGTCATGTTGCCGTCGGCGTCGTGACCGTAGGATTCAACCAAAGTCACTGGCCCACCGCCGGTGCTTTTGGAGCGGCTGAGAATCTGGTCGGCCAGGTCGTAGCCGTAAGTCCAGACTTCGCTGCTCACGGGCAAGCTGAGACTGGTCCGGTTGTCCGATTCATCGTAAGCATAAACCGCTGTTGGCACACCATTCCTGGAGACGGAACTGAGGCGATTCAGCCAGTCATATCCGTAGGCCCAGGTCACCTGCTGGGCGATGTTTTCCGGGGTGTCGATCAACGAGATTCGATTTCCGCTCTCATCGTAGGCATACTCGAAGCGATGGAAATGAGCCCCATTCTTGAGGTAGCGCAAGCAGAGAGGTGGGACCCTTGCTGAAGTGGTTGCTTCAATGGCTATAGGCCCGGCAGGCGGGACCGGGTTAGAACTGTCTCCGCCGAGGGGTTTTCGGTTGGATTCTCAAGTGCGGGCTGGACACCAGAGTTAAGAAATTCAGCAGGCGGGGGCGAACCTTCGGGGAATGGGTTGCGATGGGGCTGGACGTATATGTGGGCTCGTTTACGCGCTACTACTGCCGCGATTGGCAGCTCATTACCCAACAGACCCTCGGAGAAAATGTAAGGGTCGTTCGGCTCGGGGATCAAGATGACGATCCCCCGGATCGTGATGAAGCCCTATGCGCGGCGAGGTCTTGGCGCGAGGCCCTGAACCGCGGCAAAGACTACCAGTTAGACTGGGAAGAGGACCCAACCGGCCCGTATTTTACGGACAAGCCAGCCTGGGACGCGCACGGTAGCCTTATGCTCTGGTTTGCTTACGCGGCCCAGCCAAAAATGAAGCGCCCGCAAGGCTATGTGGATGACTGGAGCAGTGACCCCGCTTTTCGCGCCTGCGCACGCAAAGGTTGGTTTGGCCCCAAGAATCCCCAGGCGGCATTTGGGCAAATGGTGCTCGGTTGCGAATGGTGGCTCCCTTGCCAGCTTCCTGGAGTTCTCTGTTTAGACGACATCGGGGGAAACGAGAAGCAGGTGGGGTCGAGTATTGATCTTTTGAAGCAACTCGATGACCTCAATGCGCGCACCTGGCAGGCGGACAAAAAGCAATTGCAGGAATGGGTGGCCGAGGGGGTAGAGTATCAAGCACCCATGGAACTAGGAGCAAGGTTTGCTCTTTCGGTCTTCCACAATCTGGCCCAGAAGTCCATTGAACACCGGTTGCCGATGCTACTGGACTATTGAATCTGACCATCAAATGACCAGGGTGACCAGATCTGGTGTAACCTCGAAGGCCACCACCCCAATTTTCCGCAAGTACTCCCCAACGTGGGGCGAAGTGGCAAATATGAGTTTTCAAGAACTGCATAAGGAACTGCTCAGCCTTCTCCATCAACACGGTGTCAACACCGAGCTGCTGGCCGGACTTGAGACGACCCCACCGGCCATTGAATTCCTGACCACCCCCGCAGGGGGAAGATGGAAGGAAGCCGCCCGCGAGGGTACGCTACCTCCGCTGCGCGGTCTGCTTTTGGGGTGGTGGCTAACTCTCCACAGCGAGGCAGAGCCGGCCCGACTGCTGGCTGCGGCCGGAGTGACAGAATCGCTACTCTCCCAAGTATTGCGAGGAATTCCCGGCGAGCCGGCGCCTGCTGCTCCACCGGGCTCTCCCTCGCCCCTGGATGTACTGCGAGAAATGCGTGCACATCTTCCGGCCACGCCAATCCCCACCGGGTGGACCGAGGAAGCCGTTGAAGTTTTGCTCGTGGCCTGGGACCTTTGCGGTCGCCGCTACATTCAGACGGATGATCTGCTGCGCGCACTCGTCCACGTGGGGGTATCTATCGAGCCCGACAGCGGGGCCCTGAGAATTCTCAAGAAGCTTGAGGCCGATCACGACTTGAATCTGGCTTCCACCTTTCAGCCTCGCATGTCGTGCATGGGCTCCATTGACCCTTCGGAACCGCTTGAAATGAGACTATCGGATCAGGCCGACCGAATTCTGAAATTGGCCCTGGGCGAGGCTGTCGGCCTAGCCGGCACGAGCCATCTGCTCTGGGCCCTGACGGCTATCGGAGAAGGCAATGCATACCGCATTCTGACCGCCATCGGCCTGAGCGCCGAGCGCATCCGACCTTTTCTCGGGGATGCCTGAGCAGTTAGGTGGTAGGAAATCGTAGCCCCCCGTCTGATTTGAGGGTATTGGCCGAATTTGCTTCTGAACCTGCCGCCAGAAGTGGGTTGGCATTGGTTTTTGCTCGTCATTCCGAGCCGATGCCGCGAATGGTTGGCGTTTCTCCGTGGTAGTCCAAAAGCAAAGCTCGCCGTGTGCCCTGCTCAGAGTTCAGGCGGCGTCCCATTGGTCCCAGTGTTCTGGAATCTGGCTGTCGCACGCAGAGAAGTGGGCGTCTTCGGCCGGGTCCAGCTGGGAGGAAGGCGGTGGAGGCGAATGTGGTCGGACCGGGTAGAGTCCAATGTCCAGGTTTTTCAGGAGACGCTGCAGCTCGTGTTGATCCATCAGGGTTTTAGAGCGCTTCATCTCCTTGCTGCACTTCGGGCACAGTTCGGGGTCCACGGCCCAACAACGTAGAATAAGGGTCCGCCATTTGACCCATTTGCTCTTTGTTTTCTCAGGATTGTCGGCTTCGGGTTGGTCGGAGGGCTTGTCGTTCTTGGCCTCCTTGGGATTCAGCTTGCCCAATGCATTGGCGACATAACCTGCGTAGGTGACCTGATGCTGGCGCGCTCTGGGGATGTGCTGAACCCAAGCCAGAAAATCAAAAGCATGATCCCATATTTTAGCAGCGGCCCTGGGAGGTGAGAACCGTACCTGGCCGGTGGTCTCCACATAGGACAGGTGTTTAAGC
>JADMJV010000021.1:86692-111003 GCA_018780265.1 bacterium | reverse complement strand
CCTCGGCCCAGCGGTAAGCGCGCACCGGCGCGTCCTGCCAAAAGTAGATTCCGTGGCCCAACCAGTCCCAGTCATTCACGCTCGGAACAAAGTCGTTAGCCATGATCTGCTCAGCCAAAGCCCAAGTCGTTCCGTGATATCCTGTCACAATGATTGGCTCGAGGATGAACTCCATGCTCCACCCTTCCTGTAGCCCCGGTCGATTCCGTGGTCTCCTGGGGGTCTCCAACCCTGGATCGCGCTGACATCATTATCCATAGTGTGCCTCCCCAAAGGGCCGCATGCGAGCGGCCACAGCCTCGGGATGTTCCAGATGGTGATGGGGGCCGCCTTCGATCTCGACCAGTTCACCCTGGCGCAGACAGTCCAGGCGGGCGGCCAGGGGCGCGAAGGTGGGCATGAGGCCCCCCGAAAAGCTGTAGACCTGGGTGGGGCAGGCGATCTGGCGCAAAAACACCTGCACCTGCTCCTCGGTAAGTCGGGCCCGCGAGACGTTCTTGAGGCGAGGGTCGTAGCCAAAGTAGTAGCCGTTGGAGTCGCACTGCAGGCTGCGTTCGGCCAGGGCCTGAGCGGCCAAGGGGGAGCGACCCTCCTGGATCAGGCGCTCTAGTGCCTTGTCGTAGCTGTCGTAATAGCGCCGATGAAAGGGTTTGGCCTGGCTGGCCTGAGAGCGTAAAAACAGGGAATGGGCCGCGTCCACCGGCGAGGTCAAAGGCCCCAGGGCGTCCAGCACCACCAGGCAGGCTACCTGGGCGGGGCAGACCGCAGCCGCCATGGAGGCCAGACCTCCGCCCAGCGAGTGACCCAGCAACACCAAGGGGCGGTCGGCGCCCCAATGCAGCAGCAACTGGCTGACCCAGTGGACGCCGTCGATAAAGTGATAAAAGCCGGGGGTGGGCAGGGATTGGGAGCGGCCGTGGCCGGGCAGGTCCAGCGCCAGAAAGTCCCAATCGGGCAGGTGTTCCACCAGTCGAGAGAAGGTTCCGGCGTTGTCCAGCCAGCCGTGAATGGCCAGGCAGCGGGGCCCTGAGCCGGGTCGCCGCCAGCCGCGCAGTTTGAGTTGGTCAATTTCTACTTCAAAGGGGTGCATGGGGGCCTCGTTCTGACACCACCCCCTCAGACCTGCCCGGGCAGGCGGCAGGCCACCCCTTCCAGAACCAGGGCAGATGCGCAAGATCTTGATCGTTTTGGGGCTATTGGTGGTGTTGGTGGCCGTGGGGCTGCTGATCTTTCTGAAGAAGAATCAGGTGGCCCTGAGCTCGGCCGAGATCGAGAAGATGGCCTCCGACATGCTTGCAGGCGCCAAACCCCCAACCGGCCTGAAGGGGGTGTTGGGGCTGCATCTTGAGGGCCTGGAAGTGGTCATCTTCGCCCCCTCCCTGCCCAAGGCCGAGCCCTCTAACCTGACCGGATCCGACCTGCGCATTATTGTGGCCAAACCCACTGCCGAAAAGGCTCCCACCCCGCAAGAGATCGGGGCCAAGATCGACGCTGCCCAAAAGCGCAAGGCCGAACAGATGGACGCGCTGCGCAAAGGTCCGCTGATGCTCAAGGTGGGCGGTAAGCCCTATCCCGGTCTGGAAAGTCAGCTGGCCCTGAAGAGCGATGGGCGCAAGCTGCGCGAAAATATGACCATTGTGTTGGCCGACAAGAAGCCCGTGGTGGTGCTGATGCTGGGTCCCGAGGAGAGCTTTAACACGGCCGCTCGCGACGAGTTTCTGGCTGCCCTGGCCGCCCCCACGCAGCCGCACGGGGACTTGCCGCGCGTCCCCTCAGGTCTACTCCAAAGACCTCTACGACGGCCGGGTCCCCCAGGCCACCACCCGGTGGGCCTCCCCTCCCCTAGCCTTTAGAGGAGCCTTTCCACCTGGTCGCGGCACTCGGGGGGGTAGAGGATGAGGTCCTGGCTGACGCGTTCGCTCAGCGAGCGGAGAGCGCCGGTGCGGGTGACTTCGGCCAGGTTGGCCCAGTGTCGGCCGCGGCCGGTGAGCACCCGGATGGGGGTTTTGTGATCTTCCAGTGCCAGGTCGCTGGGGCGGTCGATGCCAAAATAGAGATCGACCTCGGGGTATTTTTTGGCCACCACCTCGCGCACGGCTTCGGCCAAGCCGGGGGCGCCACTTTCGATGACTTTGGGCAGGCGCCGGCCCAGGAAGCGTTGACAGAGGTCGGTCAGCACGGGGTCGCTGCCGTGCTGCCAGGACTTGATGGCCTGCACCACGTCGGTGTCGTCGCTGGCCACAAAGCCGTTCAAAAATGAGGGCGAGAGCCCGTGGGTGGCGTCTTCAAACAAGAAGCGCAGGCCGGGGGGCACCTCCAGGCGGCGCGGGCGCTCGAGGTGAAGGGCCCGGGCCCGCGACAGGATGGCCCGCAGCAGAAATTCGCTGGAGCGCACGGCCCGATGAAAATAGACCTGCCAGTGCATAAAGTAGCGACTGAAAAGAAAGGCCTCCACGGCTTCGATGGCTTTGGCGTCCACGGCCAGCACTTCCGAGCCGCGCTCCAGGTCGTAGACGGGCACCATGCTGGAGAGAATTCGCTGTACGTCGAATAGCCCGTAGCGAGTGCCGGTGTAGAGGGAGTCTCGCTGCAGGTAGTCCATGCGATCGACATCGAGTTGGCCCGAGATCAGCTCATGCAAAACGGCGCGGGGGTAGTCGCCGTTCAGGATGGCCACCACCACGTCCGGCTCCACGCCGTGGCGCTGGAGCACCGAGCGAAAGCGGGTGCGGATCAGTTCCCAGCCGATGGACTCGTGGTCAACCCCGGTAAAGACATGCTCGAGGGCGTGGGAAAAAGGTCCGTGGCCTACGTCGTGGAGCAGGGTGGCGCACAGGGTGGCCAGCAGTTCCTGGCGAGACAGTTCGACCTGTTGCTGCCAGGTCCAGTTGCGCAGCACCTGAAAGGTCAGCCAGCAGGCGCCCAGAGTGTGCTGGAAGCGCGAGTGCTCGGCCCCGTGAAAGGTGTAGTAGCACACGCCCAGCTGGCGAATGCGTCGCAGGCGCTGAAAATCGGGGTGGTCGATCAGTTCGCAGATCACCCCCAGTGGAAGTTGGATATCGCCGTGCACGGGGTCACGGAAGGTTTTACAGGGTCCTAACAACATGCAGCGGCGGGATTCGGGGGCCGGGCAGCAAAGCCCCCCGCCCATGAAAATCGCTCTTTTGTCTTTTGTCCCCGACCCCCCCACCGATCCGCTAGGCGACCTGGTGGCCCAACGCTTTCAGGCCCACAGCGAAGTCCAGCTGGTGCGCGAGGTGCTGCGCCCCGACCTGGCCCGACTGAAGGGGCTACTGCTGGCGGCTCTGACCGATCCACGCTTTGAAGGCGTGATGGTGGTGGCCGACCTGCCAGGAATGTACAACGAGCAGCTGGTCAGCCTGGTGGAAAGCAGCCTGCAGCAACACCTGCCCGCCTGGCAACCGCTGGCGGCCCAGCTGCTATGGCCCCACATCGGCTCCCAGGCTCTATGGAATCACGGCTGTCTGGGCCGCTCCCAGCGGCGACTGTTGTGCGCCTTGACGGGCCAGCCGGCCAGCCTGGAAGCGGTGCTGGACGGACTTTTTATGCCTCAGCTGGATCGGCTTCTGGAGTGGGCTCAGCGCTAGGCCAGGGACGCAGGTCCAGCAATCTCTTGGGATCAAGTCGGCGCCCGATGACAAAGGTGCCGAAGTCTGCGTAGAGAGCGCTGACCGCATCAAAACGCATTTCGTAAAGCAGCTTCTTGAAGTTGAGAGTGTCCTGCGAAAAGAGGTCTACGCCCCAGTCGTAATCGTCCAACCCCATGGAGGAACTGATCAATTGGGTGACTTTGCCGGTATACTTGCGTCCGGTTTTGCCGTGGGCGGACATCAACTTGCCCCGGTCCGGGGCTTCCAGGGTAAACCAATTGTGCACTTCTCCCCGGCGCTTGTCCATGGGGTAAAAGCAGATGTAGTCCTGTTCGGGAATTTGCGGATAGAGGCGAGCTCTCTGCACCTGTCGGTCCTCTTCGAGCATGGTTTCGAGGGCCTGGTCCCACTCGGGGGTATTTTCTTGCAAGCCTTGTTGGATAAGCAGGTTACGATAGCGTTCGTGGGCTCCGTGGAGCGACAGTTCGACCACGGAAAAATAGGACCAGGTGGGCTCTAAGAAGGGCCAGATGGGCAGTGTGGTCAGCTCGCGCTCGACCTCGGCCAGTTTCTCACCGGAAGCCCGCGAGAAGAGAAACATCAGGTCGCCTTTGTGGCCCAGCACGTGGTAGTAAGCCCCAGAATCTTCGCCTTCACCGATCAGCGCCTGCAGTTGGGCAGCGCTGGCCTTCTGGATACGCTTGCGCTTTTTCTCTTTGAGAGAGTGCCAGAGGGTCCAGTCGACTCGGTAAAGTTGGTGGAGCAGATAGGCTCCCTCCAGGGTGGAAGGCGGTTGCGGCATGATTTTCAAGACCTTTCAGGTGGACTGGCCGGGTGCTTCCACCTCGGTGGCAGGCCTGCCTTCACAAGAAGTCGTAAGGCCTGGCTATGATCGCCCGGTGCGGCGCTACCGTGTTGCCCCAAAGCAAGCCGTCAGCATGACGGATCGAGTCCACCATGTGAGCCAGGTGCCCAGAGCGCATGCGACGCTGGTTGGACCAACTGGACGCCCCTGCCAAAAGATATGCCGTGAGGTGGAACCGGTATTTGGTTGGATTCCGCCGCTGGCGGGCGCTGCCCGAACGGCTGCAGACTACTTACCAATAAAAGTAAAAAGCACCGTGATCTTTGCAGAACAGGTGCTGGGATGACCCTTACCACCCGTGCTGTAAGAATATCCAAAGATTGGCCCCTTGGCACGGGTAATTAGAACCATTTTTTGTCCAGGCTCCGTCCTGCGAATACTGATCCACTCTGAGGGGCTGAAATTCCCCACAATCTCCCACCTTCCTGACGAACTGAAGGCATTGTTCTGCAAAAAACTCGGGACGGGCGTCTGACATCTTACTTTCAACACCCTGCTAGCGGTGGATTCACGCCGAGGTGGGACCTCTCGACCTGACTTGCGTCGGATCTTCGTCGAGGCGATTGAGCGGGTGCCGCTGCAAGCTTTCCAGGAGGACCGCTTCCTCCACCTCAAGGAGGGGCCTTGTGGAGCGGTCCACGGTGGCGAAGCCAAAGAGGCGCTTTGAGGCGCCGGCCACCCTTGATTTGTTCCAGGTGAACTTCCCCATGTGCCCAAAATTGGTGGGGGCTGGTTGTTCAGGGTTCCTTTTCGGGGCCTTTGGGTGGCCGGCGGTGCTGGCAAACCCGAGCAAGACCTGCATGAGTCATGCGCTCGAGGCAGTGTTGAAACTTTGCCCGGCTGAGTCAAAGCGGAAATTCCCCCTTAAGAGTCTTAAGAATCCTCTGCACCGAGCGGCTCCGCAGTCCTGGCGAATGGCCGGCGCCCGGTTCAACATGTGGGGCGGCATGACGCGGGCTCGTCCGGCATCCTGGCGCGGCCTGCGATAGCCCCTGGGGGCCGGAAATGCGGTAAATCTGGAGCCACCGCCACAGGGTCGGCTCCGAGACTCAAGCGCCGCGAGTGCTGAATCTTGTCATCAACTATGCGCCCACCACCAAGGTGCAGCGACCTGCGCCGGCAAACCCCCTTCTCTTCTCGTCTTTGCAGAGACACTAAACGATAGGGGTATACCAGGGAATCAGCCGACTCTCAAATAATTTGGCGCGCCGCACCATGGCGCCTCGGTTAAATAGGAGTCCCACGACCTGGCCACCGCATTGGTTATTCGGGATGTCGCGTTCAGATTCCATCGATCCACGCACTCGCAGGCTGTTCAACATAGCTTCTCTAGAGCCATCAGAACCCTCCCCGTAGTTCAAATGGCCATCTGGAGCGACACGCGATTGGACCCCTGATGGGTCGGTGGCTGTTAAGCCGTCGCCCCAGACTCACTTCAGCTGGCCATAATCAGCAAAGCATGAGCCTACGACGGCGACAACCATGGACAGATTCTCCTGCAATTGTCAACCCCGCCCGCGCTGCACGGAATGGCCACGAACTACTCCAGGTCAAGACTGGACTGCAGGCTCAATACCAGAGAATCAAAGGCTGATTGGGCGTTCAAGAATCGCGCCAGAGGCTCGGGCATGAGGTGCCCCCGGTCGCCCGCTTCACGACACAACCTCGCCACTTGCTCGCGCACGGCGCCGCTGGCGGCCGTCAAATGGGCGGGATCGCCTGACAAAAATTGGATCAACGATTGAGTTAACACTTCCAGGCTGCGCTCCAGGGCCAACTGAACGTGAGCCTGGTTGGGAAATGACGCCATGGGGCGCAGGCTGTCGAGATCGACCATGCCTCCATCCAGGGTCAGGTTGTGAGCTTCCAGGCAAAGGCCTTGCAAGGAGGAGAGGGGGTCGGCGGGCACATAGCCCAGGCACAGCATGCGCGCCAGCAGTTGCGTCCAGCGGTCGACGATCAGGCCGGGGAGGTCGCCGTGGCCCAGGGCCGACAGTCTCTGCTGAAGACTGACCTGGGCGCTCAGGGGGGGGATTTCAAGGTGGGCAACCCGTAAGGGGAGAGCGGGGTACCAATAGATGAGCACTCCCAGGCCGTCTGTTGCCAGGGCCTGGACTCGCGGGTGATGGTCGGCCTCGACTCGAGAGCAGATCTGGCTGACAATCTGGCCGGTCTGGCCGGGGTGAATGCGGTGGACCAGCAAGGGCAGGGGAACTCGGGCCAGTTGGCCGTGCTGGCGCAGGTGGGCTGCTTGAAATTGGCAGGAGCGTTGGGCTTGCGAGAGCGCCTCGCCCAGGGTGACCACTCCGGGCAGTTTGTTCTCTATGAAGAGGAAGCGTTCCAATACCGACATAACGGCCTGGCTGTGGCGGTGAGGGGCGCCCGGGCGGGCGATGGAGTAGCTGAGGGAGGCGCTTTGTCTGGCCATGACATCGAGCATGGCCGAAAAATCCTGGGAATGGGCTTCGCTGCCTTTGACGGCGAGCACGCTGTGAGGACCGATGGAGTAGTAGAAAGCGCGCCAATGACTGCGTGGACGCTGGTAGGCGCCCCATTGGCCGGGCACGGGCTGAGTCTGGGCGGGAAAGTGGCTGCTGAGATCGGTCAGCAGGCCGGCCAATTGGGGAACCTGGTCGCGGATGGCTGCATGGAGCTGGGGTTGAACCCGGGCTAACTCCCAGACCGGCTCCCCTTGAAACCAGGGAAATTCCACGCTCGATCAGTTGCTAGCGCTGACGGTGACGGTGCGGCGCAGCAATTCGAGCTTGGAGAACTGGCGCAACATGGACTCTTCCTGGGTTTGCTGGCGCGCTTCGTCGAGGCTGAACCAGGCCAGTTGGTGCGATTCGTGGTTGACCTGCAGGGCCTGATCGTCGCTCCAGAGCAGGAAGCGCACGTCGTAATGTAGATGGGCCGGGTCGGGGCCGCGGGCGGGGATTTCATGGATGTCCAGGTCGAAGGGCACCGGATGATGCGGGCAATGGAGGTTGTCTTCGTAGTCGAGGTAGGTGAGTCGGTTCAGCCCGCTCTCTTCCTCGGCTTCGCGCAGGGCCACACGCGCCAGATTGGTGTCTCCATCGGCGTGGCCCCCAAACTGCAGCCATTTGTCCAGTTTGCGATGGTGAGTCAGGGCAACTTTTTGCATGTGGGCGTCGCACACCAGGGCCGATCCGGTGAAGTGGCCGGGCGGGTGGGAGCGCTGAAAGGCTTGGGGAGAGCTGGCCAAAAAGTCCAGCATGCGTTGCAGGTTGTCGGCTTCGTGCTGAGTCCACGGCGAGTCGGGTCGCACCCAGAGGTGACGGTAGACTTCGAGCAGTTCGGCCAATTCAGTCACGGGTCACGATCCCTTCGGTGGCCTGCAGATAGATGTCTTGCAGGTCCCACGGCTCTTCGGAGAGGGTGATGACGGAAAAATGGGCCTCGAAGATGGCTCGGTGGAGATCGGCCACTTCCTGGTCAAAGCCCACCACCTCGTAAAGAATGTCTTCGCCCTGGAACTGAACGTTGTGCACTTCGGGTCGGGCGTTGAGGAAAGCCATGGCATCTTCGCCTCCGTGGAGCAGGCGCATGCGCAGGCGGCGTCGGTCGCGCATGCGGTCGATCAGGCGCTTGGTTTCGTCGAACAGGATGAGTTTGCCGTTGACCACGATGCCCACTTTGTTGCAGAAGTCGGCCAGGTCAGAGAGGATGTGGCTGGATACGATCATGGCTTTGCCACGCTGCTGCAAACTGCGCAGAATGTCGCGCAGGTCGACACGGGCGCGGGGGTCGAGACCGGCGGCCGGCTCGTCGAGGAGCAGCAGCACGGGGTCGTGCATGAGCAGGCGGGCCAGGCCCAGTCGCTGCTTTTGACCGCGGGAGAGGCCGTCGACCGGGTTGTCGGCCAGGCTGGTGAGGCGGGTGATTTCGAGGGCCTCCTTGATGACGAAGTCGCGGTGAGTGGGGCTGATCTTATAAGCGCGCGCGAAGAATTCCAGGTATTCGCGTACCAGCAGATCGTCGTAAACACCGAGAAAGTCGGGCATGTAGCCCACTCGGGCGCGAATTTCTTCGACCGCTTTCAGGGAGTGGCCGCCTACGTAGGCGCTGCCGCCGTCGGGGGCGAGCACGGTGGCCAGCATGCGAATGGTGGTGGTTTTGCCGGCACCGTTGGGACCCAGAAATCCGAGGATGTCGCCGGGGTAGAGCTGAAAGGTCATCTCGTTGACGGCCAACTGCTTGTTGTAGGCTTTGGTCAGGTTGCGCACATCGAGAATCTGCCCATCCCAGCAGGGCGGCTTGTCGGCCACATCGAGAACCAGGGTTTTTGACTCGTAGACCTTTTTGGGTCCAGCGTTGTCATCTTCTGGTCTCAACCGGCGGCCTTTGCCGGGTACGATGTCGTCCTCGGGTCGGGGCCGGCGAACCGGGGCGTCCGGACCGTCGCTATCCTCGAAGGAGGAGAACTCCTGAGGCTCGATTTTTTGGGTTAAGGGGGCTTGTTCAGGCTCGCTGCTCACAGGCTGTCATTTTGTCTTCAAGGCCTGCAGGGCCTGCCTGGCGACGCTGTCAATTTGGCCGCGGTAGCGTTCCCATTGCAGCGGATCTTTGACCACGGCTTTGAGGTGATGATGTAGCCAGGTGTTGCCGGGTGTGGGGACGCCGCAGCGGTGACCCAGGGCCACCACCGCCCCGTTGAGCACGTCCACTTCGCTGTGGGGCCGATGGGCCCGCATGTCGACCAGCAAGGAGGGCGGTTTTTGGCCCCGCGCGTCGGTGATCTTTGCGCCCAGGAGGCCTCGGATCAATAGATTGGGCAGTCTCTGCAAAACTGCCATCTGAGTCACCGAGTAGTTGGGCAGGTCCACCAGGGGGATCCGATTGGCCTTGACCACGGCCAGGAACTCGCGCAGACAGGCCAGTTCAAAGTCGAACATGGGTCCGTGGGCCACCACCTGGGCCGGAACCATGTCGAGCAGAGCGCAACTGGCATTGCAGGTGATGTTGAGGAGCAGCTTGGAGCACTTGAGCGAATCGACGCGAGCCACGGCGAAGCAAGGCAGGCCTAACAAGTTAAGCCAGGCCGGGGCCAGGAATTTTTCGTGCTTGGTGGCCCAGGCCAGGCCGCCTTTGGGTCCGGGCATGGGTTTGCCGTCTTCGATGTAGACGGGGATAGTGGTGGTCATGGCCCCAAACCACACTCCCGGAAAGTGGCTGGCCAGGATTTCATCGCTGCCGTAGCCGTTTTGAAAGCCCCAGAGTCGGCGCGTTTTGACACCCGACTCCACCAGTTGGCGGGCGGCTTCTTCTACCTGGAAGGCCTTGACGGTCACCAGGATATCGTCAAACTGAGCCCCTGGTGGAAGCTCCGAGAGCGAAGTCATGGGCAAGCGGGCCAGCGATTCTAGCTGGCGGGGCCGAGCCAGCAGGGTGACGGACTCTCCGGCCTTCTCAAACAAAAGGGCCCCCAGCCATTGGCCGATGGCCCCTGCTCCGACTACAAGAACGCTCATTTAGACTCGCTTCATGTATTCCCCGGTGCGTGTGTCGATCATGAGCTTGGTGCCGATTTCAATGAAGAGCGGCACCATCACGGTGGCTCCGGTTTCCACCGTGGCAGCTTTGGTGGCACCGGTAGCGGTATCACCCTTGAAGCCGGGCTCGGTGTCGGTGACCACAAGCTCGACAAAGTTGGGCAGCTCGATGCCGATGATTTCGTCGTTGTAGAGCACCAGCATCACTTCGGTGCCATCTTTCAGCCATTTGCGAGTGTCTTCGACGATTTTCCCGGAAATGGTATGCTGGTCATAGCTTTCCGAGTCCATAAAGGTGAAGTCTTCTTCGCTGCTATACAGAAAGGAAGCGGGTCGGCGCTCGATGTGGGCGCGAATCATCTTTTCGCCACCGCGAAAGGTCAGCTCTTTGGAGTAACCGGTCTTGATGTTTTTCAGCTTGGCCCGCACGAAGGGGGAGCCTTTCCCCGGTTTGACGTGTTGAAACTCCACCACCTGGAGCAGGTCCCCATCAATTTCCACCGTGATACCGGTGGATAGATCGTTGCACGAAACGTAGGCCATAGCGTAGTCCTTCTTTATCCTTTAAGGAGTCTGCGCGGCCGTTCGTGGGCACTCCGAAGGAGACCTTCTGCTCAGGGTAGGGGGGGCAAAGTGCGCGCCAGAAACTGGGCCAGAGTCTTATGGCCGGCCGGGTTGAGGTGACCGTCGCCAGGTAAGGTCAACTCAGGATGGCCTTCTAGAAGGGAGCGAGTGGTCACAAAGGGTACGCCCTGTTGGGCGCACAGTTTGTTGAGGAAGGCGCCAAGTTCTTGTTGAGTTTTGAGCCAGTGAGGGTTGTCGGTAAAGATCTCCACGTAGACCACCTGCAGGTCGATCCCCTCAGCCCGGCAGCGCCTGGCCATGTCTTGAAAGACCTGTTGGTAGTAGCCAGAGGCCAGGCTGAAGTCTTCCTGTTCCTGCTTTACCGGTAGCGGAGGGCGCGGGGGAGTGGTCCAAATTCTCCAGAGCACGTGGAAAAGGCGCACAGAGTAGAGAGAAGAGAGCCAGTTGCCATCCTGGGAGCGTTGCCAGGGCTGGGTCAGCCGCCGGGCCAACTCTTCCACGTATCCTGGGGCCAGTTCGGAAGGATTTTTCAACTGCTCGGCCGTGTGCAGGGCCTTCAGGTCCCAAAAATCGTTGCCAAAGGCGCACAGGATGACTCGCCTGGGCTTGTGGGCGGCCAACTGCATGCGAAAGAGCAGATACTCCTGGCTGAGCGAGTCGCCCTGGCGGGCCAGGTTGTAGACTTTCCAGTGATAGTCGCGGCGTAAGACGGCGGCCGCTGTGTCGGACTCTTGCACGCCATGCCCATAGACAAAGGAGTCGCCCAGCAAGAGAATGTCGGCCGGGGTGTCGGGTGGGTTGCGAAAGCCACGGCTGTCGGTTTGATGGAGCCAGCTGTGGCCGTTGAAAATAACCTGGCGCGAGTCGTTGGGGTAGCAGAAGTTGAGCCCGGTGGGGGCGTCGCGAAAGTAGATTCCGCCGCGCTCACACGAGTAGGAACGAACCACTTCGTTGCCTATGTTGGGGGGGAGGCGGGCGGCCAGCAGGCGCAGCAATGCTTCCAGCATAGCCGCGAAAAACAGTGTAGCCAGTGCGATCTTGAGTATCCGTCGGCGCCACACTAGCATAGGGGCCGGGGTTGGCCAACCCTGGCGAGGGGTCCTGCAGCGGCCCTGCCCAGGAGGTTCCTCAGGCTTGTCGTAAGCCGCCAGCGATGGGAATAACGACCGCATTTCGAGCTTTTTTTAAAGCCCTGTTTAACCGTAAGTTCTCTGGCAAAGTCGACGAACTGCTCCAGGAGATGAAGGCCCTTCCGCCCGGACCCCCTCCGGCCACGGCAGCGCAACTACTCTCGGCCATGCAAAAGGAAGGGCGCCTGCTCGACTTCTTGAGCGAAAGTTTGGAAGGGTTTGCTGACGCGCAGGTGGGCGGGGTGGCCCGCGCGGTCCACGCCGGGTGCGCCAAGGTGTTGCAGCAGTACCTGGTTTTGGAGCCGGTACTGCCCCAGGCCGACGGCGAGAAGGTGGATGTGGAGGTGGGCTTCAGTCCCAATGAAATTCGATTGATTGGCAAGGTGCAGGGTGACCCTCCGTTTCAGGGCACGCTGCGTCACCATGGCTGGAGGCTGGCCTCGGCCAAACTGCCCGACTTAAAAGTGGCCGAGATATTGGTCCCGGCGGAGGTAGAGTTATGAGTGAATTTGTAGTAGGTATCGATCTGGGCACGACCAACTGCTCTTTGGCTTACGCACTCAGCGAGGGCGAACAGGCCCAGGTAGAGGACTACCTGGTGCCTCAGTTGGTCCAGGCCGGTGAGGTGGAGGCCCGCCCCACCCTGCCTTCCTATCTTTACTTGCCGTCGCATCACGAGTTTGCCATGGGCAGTCTGTCGTTGCCCTGGGACGAGGTGGCCGACCACGCCGTGGGCACCATGGCTCGCGATGAGGGTTCGAAGGTGCCCGACCGGCTGATCTCCTCGGCCAAGAGCTGGCTGTGCAACTCCCATGTGGATCGTCAACAGCCGTTGCTGCCCTGGAAGAGCCCGGAGGAAGTGCCCAAGCTCTCCCCGGTGGAGGTGTCCACCCGCTACCTGCGCCATCTGGCGGAGTCGTGGAGGTTTTCGCGAGTAGGCGGCTCGCTGGGCGAGCATTCGGTCTATTTGACGGTTCCGGCCAGTTTTGATGCGGTCGCCCGCGAACTTACGGTGGAAGCGGCTCAAAGAGCCGGGCTGGAAAACCTGACTTTGCTGGAAGAGCCCCAGGCGGCCTTTTACGCCTGGCTGGAGCAGATGGGCGATCGGTGGCGGGAAGCGGTCAAGCTGGGCGACCACATCCTGGTCTGCGACCTGGGCGGTGGCACGTCGGACTTTACGCTGATTCGGGTGGACCAGGAAGACGGCCAGCTGATCTTGACCCGAGTGGCCGTGGGCGACCACCTGTTGCTGGGCGGCGACAATATGGATCTGGCCCTGGCGGCCACGGTTCAGGCCCGCCTGAAGGCAGAGGGGCAGAAGATCGACTCGTGGCAGTTTCAGGTGTTGACTCATCTGTGCCGGGGCGCCAAGGAGAAGATGCTGGCCCAAGACCCCTTGGAGCTCTGCCCGCTGACCATTCCCGGACGCGGCTCCAAGATGATGGGCGGGGCGGCCAGCACCGAGATCACCCGGGCCGAAGTGGAGAAGGTCATTCTGGACGGGTTTTTCCCCCAGGTGGCTGTGACCGATTGGGCTCAGCGCCAGCGTCGATTTGGTCTCACCGAAATCGGTCTGGCCTACGAATCTGAGCCGGCCATTTCGCGTCATCTGGCCCGATTTTTGGGTCAGCACGGCCAGGACGGCGAATTTATTCGACCCACGGCCGTGCTCTTCAACGGCGGGGTGTGCAAGTCTCCCGGCATTCAGAAGCGCGTGTTGGAGATCCTCAACGGGTGGCTGGACCACCTGGTGCAGGTGCTGCCCAATCAGAGTTGCGAGCTGGCCGTGGCCCGCGGAGCGGCCGCCTATGGTAGGGCCCGCCTGCACGGGGGAGTGCGCATTCGCGGAGGTTTGCCCCGCTCTTACTATATTGGGGTCGAGGTGGCCAGGCCGGCAGTGCCGGGCTTTGCCCCGCCCACCAAGGCCATCTGCGTGGCCCCGCAGGGCATGGAAGAGGGGGAATCGCGCGACCTTCCTGGCCTTGAGCTGGGCCTGGTGCTGGGTGAGTTGGTGGAGTTCCCTTTTCTGACCAGCAATCAGCGCCCCGAAGATGTGCCCGGTCAGGTGATTGAGGATTGGGAGGACGGCGAGGAGATCGAGCAGATCGCTACCGTTACCAGTGTTTTACGCAGCTCGGAGAATGAGCAGCCGGTGGTGCCGGTGCAACTGCAAACGGTGGTGACCGAGATCGGCACGCTGGAGCTGTGGTGCCAGCAGAAGGGCGCGGAGGCGCGCTGGAAATTAGAATTTGAAGTGCGAGACAAAAAATGAACAACTGGCTGGTCGGTATCGACCTGGGAACGTCCAATACCGCCCTGGCGCGCATCGCCGGGACGGACGGCAAGGTAGAGACGCTGCGTCTGACCCAAAGAACCTCCGAAACGGACGTGCGCGATCAGGCTTTGTTGCCTTCGTTTTTGTATCTGCCGGGGGCCCACGAGCTGCCTGAGGGCAGTCTGGGCCTGCCCTGGGACGCCAAACGTGACTTTTTGGTGGGCGAGTTTGCCCGTGTGCAGGGCTCGCGCGTGCCGGGACGTGTGGTGGTTTCGGCCAAATCGTGGTTGGCCCATCGCCAGGCCGACCCCAGTCAGCCGCTGTTGCCCTGGGATGGCGCCCCGGATGCCCCCCGCGTGTCGCCGGTAGAGGCCTCGCGCCGCTATCTGGAGCATCTGCGCGAAGCCTTTTTGCATCAGTATCCCGACCATCCTCTGGACGGATGCGAGATCGTTTTGACGGTGCCCGCCTCTTTTGACGAATTGGCCCGCGAGTTGACCGTGTCAGCTGCTCGTCAGGCGGGTCTGGACAAGATCACCCTGCTGGAGGAGCCTCAGGCGGCATTTTATCACTGGCTTTACGCCAACGGCCTGAGCGTGGACAAGCCGGAGGGGCTGTCGCCCGGGGACCAGATTCTGGTCTGTGACATTGGCGGTGGTACCAGTGATTTTACCCTCATCGAATATGCCGAGAGCGGTTTGCGACGCGTGGCCGTAGGCGAGCACCTGATGTTGGGTGGCGACAACCTGGACATCTCGCTGGCCTACCTGGTGGAGCCTCGGCTGGGCTCGAAGTTGGACATTTTGCAGTGGGGCGTGCTGCGCAACGAGTGCCGCCGCGCCAAAGAGCTGCTTTTGGGCGAGGACCCTCCTGACAAGGTGACGGTGACCGTGCCCGGTTCGGGGAGCAAGTTGTTGGCCGGCACCTTGCAGGCCGATCTGAACCGCGAGGAAGTGGAAAAGCTGGTGCTGGACGGCTTTTTCCCGGTGGTGGGAATCGACGAGCCCCTGCAGGCCGAGCGCCGTTTGGGTCTGAAAGAGTGGGGCCTGCCCTACGCCAGCGATCCGGCTGTGCCGCGCCATCTTTCCAGCTTTTTGCGCCGACACGGGCGCAAGGACAATATTCCCAACAAGATCCTTTTTAACGGTGGCGCCTGCCGGGCCGCGGCTATCCGCCAGCGCATGCTGGCCATTTTGGAAAGCTGGCGTGGGGCCCCGGTCGAGGAGTTGCACAATCCTGAGTCAGATCTGTCGGTGGCGCGCGGGGCTGCCTATTACGGATTTTTGAAACGCAGCGGAGGCAAGCGTATCGGGGGCGGTATCGCCCGCAGCTACTATTTGCAGTTGAGCAGCGACGGCACCTCTACCCAGGCGCTCTGTGTGGTGCCGCGCAATCTGGAGGCGGGCACCCGCGTGGAGTTGCCAGAGCCGGTTTTGCGATTGACCCTGGAGCGTCCCGTCCGCTTTCCCATTTTTAGCAGTTCCAATCGGCCTGAGGATCAGCCCGGCGCGGTGGTGGACATCGCCAAGGCGGGTGGCAGTGAGGAATCCGAGTTTCAGATTTTGCCAGCCATGGAAACGGTGGTCGCGCCCCCGACTTGAAGGTGACCGAAGTGCCGGTGCTGATCAGCGGTGAGGTCACCGAGATTGGAACTCTCTCGATCGCCTGTCGGATGCTGGAGGGTAAGCGCCGTTTTCAATTGGAATTTCCCCTGCGTGGCGATGTAGTGCTGGAGGGCGGCCCAGAGTTTCCGCCGGAAGTGGTCAAGCAGGCCCGCGATGCCGTGGCCGAAGCGTTCTTTCGCAAGCCCAAAGCGCTGGGCAGCGGGCTGCGTCCTCGCAGCTTGCTGGCTTACCTTGAACAGCACTTTGGACTGGGTCGGCAGCTCTGGTCGGTGGCTCTGTTGCGCTCGGTGTGGGAAGGCTTTGTGGACGTGCATCAGCGTCGGCGGGTGGAGCCGGAGTACGAGCAAAGTTGGCTGAACGGCGTGGGCTACTGTCTGCGCCCCGGGACCGGTTCCAAGCTGGATGCCTGGCGGGTAGAAAAGACGGCCGCTCTGCTGGACTCGTGGTTGCAGTTTCCCAAGCTGGAGCCGGTGCGTATGGAGTTGTGGGTGGTGTTGCGCCGTCTGGCGGCCGGTTTGAGTCATGCTCGCCAGGAGCAGCTTTGGACCCAGTTGGCGGCGGTGATGATCCCCGGGCGCAAGCACTGGAAGACTCGCGTGCCGCACGAGCGCAGCATCGCCGAAGACAACGAGTTGTTGCGTCTGGCCGTGAGCCTGTCGCAGATTCCGGTGGGCGACAAGGTGCTGCTGGGTGAGTTTGTGATGCGTAAGTTTCAGGGCACCCGCGATGATTTGTGGCGCATTGCCCGTATCGGCAGCCGCCAACTGCTGGGGGCGGGCCCTCAGTGGGTGGTGCCTCCCGACCAGGTGTGGCCCTGGATTGAGAAAATTCTCTCGAGTAAGTGGGTCGAGAAAGAGACCGTGGGCTGGGCGCTGGCCACCATGGCGCGCAAGACCGACGATTTGAAGCGGGATTTTTCCGAAGAGCAGATCGAGCGGGTGCGCAATCGACTGTTGCGCGAGAATCTGCAGACTGCGGCCGATCGGCTGGAAGGCCACGGCGAAGCGCAACAAGAGGCGGCTGCGCTGCTGGGCGAGGCTTTGCCGGTGGGACTCAGGCTTTAGTCTCTTCCTTGGGGTCATTCCGGGTGCCCTCACAAATTGGGTAGTGCGCCGGTTGCGAATTATTTTCAATTAAGGCTGCTGCCTTTTGAGGACAGCGCGGCTGACCCGCGAACCAATTGGGGAGTGGGGCAGCAACTCCGGAGCAAAACGGACTCAGCCGGCGGTTTTCCCAATGGCTTTACACTGAACTGCACTGTCTTTTTTGCAATTAGTTTAATGTTGACCGGCTTTCTGCTTCATTAATTTCATGTTTATTTTGATTGTCCGAGTATTACTTTCGTGATCGCGATTTTTTGTAAAGCACCTGCCGCTGGCTTCAGGTAGGCGCGGGCGGCTTTGTGGACATTTACGCAGACGCGAGGGGGGGGTCGGTCAATGGGTGGATGTGTCCAGCTTCAGGGGCGCCGTGCATTTCCGGCGAGCATTGTGATTCGCATCGTACGACGGTGGCAGACTGGCTTTCATCGGGGCCTTACCACGAAGGCGTGGATATGGTCGGCCGCTGGAAAGACCGCCCGGTGGAGCATACCGACCTGACGGCGTTTGTGGTGAAGAGTGCTTTGCGGGCAGCTAAATCGGTGATTGAGAAGGCGGAACACTTGACCTTGTCGGAGCGGGACAGCCTGCGTGTACTCGAGGCGCTGGAAAATCCAGCCACCCCCAACGCCAGGCTCATGAGGGCTGCTCGAGACTTGCCCAAAGCAGAGTGAGCTGGCGCGAGGACCCATTGCCAGGTCGCCTGATCCTCATCTTAGTTGATGGATGCGTCGGCGGTGCCGGCCAACATTCCAGGACCCGAACGGAGTGCCGCTGCTGGAGGCCGCGTTAGTAGTGGCCGCGCAAGTAAGTTCAGGCCGTGGCTCGACACTACTAATCCTGCAAAGTAAAGTTGACCGGCTTGGTCAATACTACATGTCCGCTTGAAAACGTCACCTCGGCGGATAGTGTGTGGCGGCCTCCTTCGGAAAATCGCTCCGTGCGATTGGTATCCCATTCGATTCTGTTCAGGTTGCCCTTTTGGGCTACCTGCACTTACCGACTTGCACCACCCAATCCCCTACGGGGGGCAAGGGACGCAGGCGCAGTCCCCGCAGATTGAGGCGCAACTGGCAGCGGCTCTTGCTCATTGAGGGCGTCCGTGCGGGCCTGCTCAATCACCCGCTGACGGGCCTTTTGCACTTCGCCAGTAAGGGTTTCTCGCGATTGGTTTTGCCGAGTGGCTATCCCGCACGGCACCGTACAGATAAGCCCGCAGCTCGGCGGGATGCCCCCGGTCGAGCAGCCAGTCCACGAAGGATTTGGCGATCCATCCAATGCACCTCCGCGACACCAACCGAATAGCCCGTGCCAAAACCTACCATCAGAACCCGTCTCCCCGAGCGGAGCCGCTCATTTTCGGCCAACATGATTGGGATGAGATGCGCTGGTCGTATTTCCGTGCTCGCGCAGGCCGCTGAGCAACAAGTCGTTGGGCATCCCGAGGCTTTTGACGACCATTCATCTGGACTCTTGGAATGTTGGTCAAGTCTGGCTTTTTGCGCCATCGATGCGGAATCGATAGACGGGCTCGGAACCAGGCGCAATGGAGATGAGTCCCGCCTTCTCGCGTTGCGTTGACCAGGCGACCGGCCAAGACCAGAAGTGCCAGGTCCGCGCCGGGCACCAGGTGGTTCAGGCGCTGGCTTAAACACCTTGGCCTTGGCGGGGCCTCCCGCAAGCCCCAACAAAAAAGAATCCGCCCTCCTACCCCCCCTAGCAACTCGACCGACGCAGGTGTAACCAGAGCTCGAAACCTGATGGAACTTGCGTTTTAGCCGGGCTCAGGGCGGCTGCAAGCGGCGGGCCTGCTCGGAATTGAGCCCGTGGAGATAGGCCAGCATCCCGCGCAGATGGGCATCGGGCTGGCCAGCCGCCTGGTGCAGGGCCGCTCGCAGTTGTCGCCTCTGTTGGCGGGATAAGCCGGCCACCTGATTGACCACCACTCCGGTCACGGTCTGGCGGCGGCCCTGTCGCATGACCCGGGTTTTGGAGTCGTTGAGGCGAAATCCCTCGGCCTCCACAATCGCGGTCACGGCCCGCTTGAGGACTCCCAGTCGGGCCAGTCCGGAGCTGGAAAAGGTGAGGTCGTCGGCATAGCGGGTGTAGCGGAAGCCCAGCTTGCGGGCCAGGCCGCTCAGCCGGCGGTCGAGCTTGAGCGTGAGGGCATTGGCCAGAGCGGGACTGGTGGGTGCGCCCTGCACGCAGTAGCGTTGCCTTACCGGTACGTAGACCAGGCCGGCGGGGGTCTCCACGGGTTGCCGCTCAGATTCTGTCATCAGCAGAGCTAAACATGTAGCCACCGGAAAACTGTAGCCATAGGCCACCAGCAGCCCCCGCACTCTTTGCCAGCTGCAATGGGGAAAAAAGTCCTGAAGATCAAAACGAACCACCACCTTCTGGCCCACATGCTCGCGGGCGTTGCTGAGGGTGTTGCGGCCTTTGCGAAAGCCGTGGGCGGCCGGGCTGACTGGCAGATGTTGGGCCAGCAGGTCCAGCAACTTGCGCTGCAGGGCTTTGAGCCGTCGCTTGGGGGCCAGAATGATACGCTCCCCACCACTTCGCTTGGCCACCGCAAAGGCGACATAGTGTGGCGCGTTCTCGGCCTGACAGTAATAGGAGTACGACCACAACTGACGGAGGGTTAATCCCAGCGAGTGGGCCAGATCGTCTTCGTTGCGCCAACCCGGTAAACCAAGGCGCTGCAGTTGCTCCGGGTCGCACAGGAGATCCCGTTGCTGGCGATTGCGGGTGCGTTGACTGGCGCTAAACAGACGCTGGGCCTGGCTGTGGGACATCTGCTTGGGACGCTTGCCCAAGGGGGCTCGGGCTTTGGGCAACAGGCGACGGTCGCGCAAGGCCCGGCGCCGGTGCTTTGGTTTGAGCGGACCCCCGCTCACATCCACCTGCTCGCGGACCTCCTCAGAAGATCCTTCGAGACGGGAGATGTCGCGTTGGGGAGGGATTCCCAATAATTTTTGTTTGAGCCAATCCAGCCAGCTCATAGAAAAGCCTCAGGGTGGAATGGGCAAGTTACTAACGAGGCCCAGGACTCAGGGCTCCCCGCCGTTGCGTACGATGGGGACCTTGGCGGTGTTATGGCAGCAATGTGCCGCTGCGGCGAAACACCGCAGCATAGATGGCTAACTATTTTCCGATTCCACTCTGAGGCACTCCACCTATTCTTCATCGGCGGGCAGCTCCTCTCTTCCCACCACGGGCTGGGATGTGGGCAGGGGCAGGCGCAGCTCCCGGCTGGCTTCAAAGAGGGCCAGCAAATGCTCACAGGGCCCGCGCTGCAGCAGATGGGCTTGAAAAAAGGCACAGGGGCAGCGTCCAAAGAGGATTTGCTCGCGCTCGCTGACCACCATCTCCAGGGCCAGATCCTGGCACGTTCCGGCGATCTTCCAATCGCGAAAAATCAGCTCTCTCTGGACGGGGCCTTGCGGGGTGGGCAGGCGCTTGACTTTGCGCATTTCCTGCAACTGGCAATGATCCACCTGCGCCTGCAATTGCAGGGCACGCTCCAGGCGCGTATCGGGTGGATAGACTTTAGCCAGGTCCAGTGGCTTCTGGGTGAGGGGTCGGTAGCGGATGACACGGCACTCCGGGTCCCACAGGGCCAGACCCCGTCGCACCAATTCTTCATCCAGGGGTTGGCGAGGGGCCGTCCAAAGGTGACTCAGCTCCTGGTGACGGGTTTCCAGTAAATCTTCGTCCACCGGTTGGGACAGGCCTCGCCAGAGGGAGTATCCCGCCTCGGCTGCAAAGCTCTGTCGCCCCCAACCGGTCAGCCCCAGCAAAAAAGTCATGCCAGGGAGTTGAAGCTCATAAAAATGGGGCATAGCCCGCCCCAGCAGGCGGATTTCCACTCCCACGGCAAAGGGCAGGAGCGGCTCGATCAGGCGCAGACGCTGCCGGCCCCAGGTGCGAAGGGAGCGGGTTTCGGGGGTAGGCAAGCGCAGATCGAAGGCCTCTTCCCAGGGCTCCAGCACGATTTTCCAGCCCCCCTCGGCTGCCTCGTAGCGCAGCGCGCGCGGACTCATGCGAGCTTTGCTGTAGCGCAGGTAACGCACCGGGGCCAGCAGGTCAACGGCGGCCACCTGAAGGCGGGTGCAGGGGCGCATCATGGCCCCTTGTAGTTCCAGGAACGCCCGATACCAGGAGATCGGCGGGTCCACCTTGGGCTCAAAGCGTCCACCCGCCCCCAGGGTCTCAATCTCGAAGCCGGCACTGCCCAGACGAAGCCAGGTTTCTCGGCTGCTGCGCATTTCGCCCACGGCCCCCCACAGCCAACTGGTAAAGTCGATGTTGCTCGTTCCCCACTGAGGTGTTCCCTGGATGTCCAGAGTGTCCGTGGGCAGGGACAGGCGACCGTAGGCGGCCAGGTCGGAGGAAAAGGCCTCCAGGATGAGTCGGTCGGGATGGGCCGTGATGATCGGGTCGAGAACGCGCAGGCTGTCGTCGTCGCTGGACCCGATCAGCTGGCCCAGGCAACGCAAAGCGAAGCGCAACAGGGGGATGTTCGACTTCACTCGGGCCTGCAGTGCAACCGGCCGGTGCTGGTCACAACTCAGTCCCAGACTGGCCTGTTGGAGGTCGCTGCGGAAAACGCTGGGGGTGGCGTAGCTAAACACGGCTCACCTCACGCCGATAGATCCGGGGTTGCTCGCGGGGACCGCGCAGGGCCGGCCAGCGGTCGAGAATGTCTGCGATCAGGGCCAGCAGGGCCTCTTTGGGGTAGCGCAGATCGGGCATGCGTTGGGCTTCACGAGCACTGCCGAGAATGGATCGGGCCTCCTCCAGGCCGGCCTGACTGGCCCGGGCCAGAGCCCGCAGAGCCCATTGCCTGGTGTCGCGCTGCAGGGGGCGAAAGAGGCAGCCTTTGAGCAGGGTCAAATGCTGGAGGGCCTGTTGCGGAGAGGCCAGACTGAGGCAACGGTAACCCAGGGCCATGGCGTGAATTTCGCTGGCCTCGACCAGGTCGGCCAGGGCCTGGGGGTCCTGAGCGTAGTCCTGGGCAGAGCGCTCGAAAAAGAGACGGGCCAGGCGATTGCTGCGCATCAGCTGGTTGTAGTTCCATAGGGCAAAACTGGGCAATTTGCCCAGGGCGTTGGCGGCCCGACGGGCAAAACGCCCGCCTTCCTGCAACTGGCTGTAGTAGGCAAACAGTCTCTCCACCTCGGGCCCGGCCTTGTGGAACGTCAAAAAGCGGCTGGCCAGCAGGTCGACCAGTTCGTCTTCCCCTGCCTCAATCAGTTTCTCGAGAACGGCCAGATACCCCGGGGTGCTGGGGTGGATCTGCAAATGCAGTTTGAAAGGCCCCCGCAACCAGGCCGGGTCGAACTGATAGAGGGCCAGCACGCTGGCCGCCTCCAGGGTTTGAACTTGAGCCAGGCCCAAGCCGGAAAAGTCCCACTGTTTGGAAACCCCACTCAGGCCCAGCAGTTTTTCCTGGCGCTGCGCAGGGCTTTGCAGCACGGCTCGCAAAATTTGATTGTATTCCTTGAGGGGGGCGCAAATCCGAACCACCGCCGCCCACAACTCGGTCCAGCCACGCTGCTCGGCCAGGGCCATGATTTTTCCATAGTTGCCACGCCCGAAGAGGGGTTTCCAGATGCGTTTGAGTTGAGGAATGACATAGCTAAAGGCCTCTTCGCCGCGGGCCTCGAGGATTTTGAGGAGTCCCCCCGCCAGGGCATTGCCATAGACGTGCTCGGGGGTTCGCTTCTGGAGTTCTTTATGCAGAGAGGAGGTCGCAGTGAGAGGGCTGCAGGCTTTGAGAATGTCGGCCTCCCATTGGGAGGCCGGGACCAGGGCCCGGTAGAGCTTCCAGGCAAAGTCCTCTTGTTGGGCGAGTGCGGCCTGGTAGAGGCGGGTCCAAAAAGCCTTGGAGACGCGGGGAAGATGACGCAAAATGTAGGGTGCGGCCGCCTCCGGGTCGGCTTGAAAGAGAACCAGGGCTGTGTCCTCGGTCAAGGGGCACCACAGGTCGAGTTTGCGCAGTTCCAGTCGCCTTTGGGCGGGGCTGGCGATCGCCTGCCAGCGGCGCAGCAGTTCCTGGTTGAATTTAGGGGGCAGCTTGGAGAACGAAAAACTCACCTGGGCCAGCAGTTTCCAGCTCAGCAGACGTTGGCTGAGTTCTACGTCTTCGGCCGCTTCCACTGCGGTTAGCCACTCTTCCAGGCGAGGGCTCCAGGGGGTGGGTTGCCAGCGCCACCCTCCGGCCCAGGTTTGCCAGGAGAATCGCGCGAGCAGGAGGGGGCGGAAGCCGATGGGATCCAGGCGATAGAGAGGGGGACCCCAGAGCCAGGTGAGACCGGGAAAGCCAAAGTGTTGAGCTACCTGCTGCCAACCTTCCCGACCAGCGGGACCGGACAATTCGAGCAAGTGGCGTACCTGTTTTTCCAGTTCGGCAGGCTTCGAAGGCTTGGTCATATCGGGGGGCTTCGGTTCAACTTTCTTTCAGGGCCAGGAGGTATGTGATGGTATATACGATGGGCCGGGAGCGTACCTGACCTGGCCCACGCAGGGAGCGACCACAGTATGCCAGTAACGGTTGAGCTGGAGAGGGAAAAAACGGAGATTCCCGGATCAGGGGCTGCGAGCCCGGCTTCGGGTAAGGCTTCGAATCCGTTTGCCAATCCGATTTTCAAGATGCTCTGGGTGGCCACTCTGGTGTCAAACATTGGCACCTGGATGCAGGAGGTGGCCAGCGGCTGGTTGATGACCACGCTCGCTCCTGACCCGATGATGGTTTCCCTGGTCCAGACGGCCAACACTCTGCCCATCTTTTTTCTGGCCCTCCCGGCCGGAGCTCTGGCCGACGTGCTCGATCGTCGGCGCTATTTGATCGCCACCCAGACCTGGATGATGCTGGCCGCCCTGGGAGGGGCGGTGTTGACCTTGACCGATCAGATGTCCCCTTGGGGGCTGCTTGGCTGCACGTACTTGCTGGCCTTGGGATCGGCTCTCAATTCTCCGGCCTGGCACGCGGTTACTCCGGAAGTGGTGGACGCTCCCAGCCTGCCCGCAGCCGTGGCTTACAACGGTCTGGCCATCAATGGGGCTCGGGCGCTGGGGCCGGGCCTGGGGGGTCTGGTGGTGGTGTGCCTGGGGCCTGCGGCCGCCTTTGCGCTGAATGCAATCTCGTTTCTGGCGGTGATCGGCGTGCTGGCCCGTTGGAAACGGAGAAAGCGCAAGGAAAATGTGCCGACAGAGCGCTTTCTCTCGGCCATGAGGGTGGGTCTGCAACACGTGCGTCATTCCCCTTGTATGGCCTCGGTGTTGCTGCGGGCGGGTGTCTTTGTGGCCATCACCAATTCATTGTGGGCACTGTTTCCTTTGCTGTGTCAGCGCGAGTACGGCTGTGGGCCCCGAGGCTACGGACTGATGATGACACTTTTTGGCGTGGGGGCCGTCTTTGGAGCGACCCAAATTTTGCCTCGTTTGCGCCCAAAGTATTCTACCAACACCATCGTGACCGGCGCCTGGCTGGCCAACTCGAGCAGCTTCGCGCTGTCCCGGGCCGCTTCGGCCGACACGCTCCCGGCGCCAGCGGCCGCCATCGCCTCCTGGATGGCCTGCACCTGCAGCTGGGGGCCGGT
>JADMJV010000021.1:0-86682 GCA_018780265.1 bacterium | reverse complement strand
GGGCCTGGCTGGCCATGGTGCCGGTGCTCCTGTTGCTGGCTGTGGCCAGGGCCAAGTGGATTGCCAGTCTGGCCATGTTCTCGGGAGGCGCGGCCTGGATTTGCATCCTGGCCAGCTTTCATCTGGCGGCCCAGTCGATCGCTCCGGCCTGGGTTCGAGCCCGGGCGATGTCGGTGTATCTGTTGGCGTTTTTTGGGGCGGCCAGTTTTGGCAGCTTGATTTGGGGCTATCTGGCCACTCATCTGGGTCTGCGTCCCAGCCTTTTGTTTAGTGCCGGCCTGCTGCTGATCAGCAGTTGCACCACCTGGCTGGCGCCGGTCCAGACAGGTGAAAAATTTAGTCTGGAGTCGACCCACTTTTGGCCCGACCCGGAGACCGCTGGCGATGTGCCGGTGCGACATGGGCCAGTGCTGGTGACAGTGGAATATCAGGTGGCCCTGGAAGATACGCCGTTTTTTCGAGCGGCGATTATGAAATTGCGACGGATTCGCTACCGCAACGGGGTGCTTCGCTGGGGTCTGTTTGTCGACCTGGCCGACCCCACTGTCTATCGCGAGGTGTACCTGGAGGAGAGCTGGGGGGCTCATCTGCGCCAGCATGAGCGCGTCACAGCCTATGAGATGGGGGTGGCTCAGGAAGCCTATCGGTTTCACCGGGGAAAGTCCTCGCCGGCGGTCTTTCATTTTGGATACTGCGATGATGCTTTTCCCAATCAGGCCTTTGAGTACCCGGGCCAGAAGAATGTGATTCCCTCCTGGTTTCTCGATTAGTCTTCGAGCCGCGGTCCTAGCGCGGCAGAGAGTTGAGCAGGTTGGCCTGGTGGGGCTGGAGGCGCTTTTTTGCACGAGACAGCGATTCCGCCGCTCTTTTCATAATGATTTTGGGCTGGATCAGGGATCGTAGGTCGGGCGAGAGGTAGTGGGCGGGGGACGGCACCCAGACGCGCCAACCAGGCTCCCAGTCGGGTAGCTCCAGGGGGTCGAGTGTGAATCCATGGACGACGGCGAATACCCGTGTGGCATGCCGGGTTCTCAGTTGCAGGGCGGCGCACGAGCTGCACCGAGGAACGGATGCCCAGTGACCGGTTCCTGAGCGAAACAGGGAAATCGATTCGGGTCTTTCGAGTTGGTAGAGGGGCGGAGTTTTGCACGCCGGGCCGTCGAAGTCGCGTCCCAATATCAGGGTGTGCTTCTTTTTCAGGAGCAATGGCTGGCCCAGATCCTGACCCAGTTCCACGCCCGCATAGCCAAGGGAGGCGGCCGCAAACCCCTGGTCGGGAGAGGGTAGGTGAAGATCGTGACTTTCCCACAGGTATTCCAGGGTGGATGGTTGCAGGGCGTGTTGGAGCAGGGGCTGACCGTTGATGAACAGCGGTACGTGACATTTAAGAAAGCGGCGTCGCAGGCAAGCAAGGTCGAGGGGGGGAGCCGGGAACAGCCTCCAGTGGGCGTCTAGATTTGGGGCCGGGGGCAGATGTCGAGGCCAGCGTGGAGCCATGGGCCATTGGGCCTCTATGGGGTGGCGAAGGCCCAGAGAGTGAGCCGGGTTTGTGCAGTGAAAGGCGGCTGACCGGACCCCTTGGAGCAAGGAGTGGAGACCGAGACAGAGGTGATCGGCGACCCAATCGACGGTGTTAGACAAGAATCGAGCGCTGATCAACTCCAGCATATCAGGACGACGGTGCAGCCCTGTGGCTCCCACAGCCAGGCCATCCCAAGTGTTGAGGTGCAGGCTGGTGGGGTTCCATGCCAGCAGGCCGGCCAATAGACTGGCCACTGCCTCGCTGGGATTGACCGTCTGGTTGCCGGCGATACGTCGCGCGGCCGATTCGAGATCCAGGCTGATCCGGCCGCTGCTGTCATAATGGCCCTGCACGCGACGTCATTCCCCCAGTGGCACAGGCTTCCTTTGCCATCGGTCAAAGAGGTTGTCTTGACTTGGGCCGGACTCCTGACAGGTTGCACCGCCATCGCCCCTGTCGGTGCGCAGATTGCCACTCCACCGGGGTCAACAAAGAGCTACATTCCAACAGCAGCTCAACATTCTCCAACTCAATGCTACTGAATGCGGTTTGCAGGGCATTTTGGGCAAGGGCCTGCTGGCCGACCAATCAGTAGGCGATCCTCCCGCCGGACCCAGACTTCGCCTTGAGGACGGAGTTACACCGCGAATGGATGGGTTCTAGCGAGGCTGGGACAGGAAGCTCATAGCCATCTTCTGCATCATTTGCGCAGTCACCAGGTTGCGTGACTCCACCAGGGCCGAGTTGGCCTTGCCACTCCGGTCGTAGCTGCGAAAAACAGCCGCAACCCACAAGAACAAGAGGGCGGCTCGGGGCTGCTTGTTACGATAGCTTCGCATTCCCAGGGCCAGTGAGATGACAATGAAGAGGTGTAAAGCCAGGGCCATCGTGACCAGCAGGCCCAAGGGGGCTAGCAGCGCGCCGTGCCAGCCATAGGTCATGGCTCCTATGCCAGCGCCGCAGCCGCAGACAGACAGCACCAATAGCCCGGCAGCCCAACGCAAGTGGCGTATTTTGACGGATTGATAAACTCTCAGGAGCATTGGAAGGTGACGTAACACCTGATCCGCTTTCGCGCCACTCGCAGCGGCCCCTGCTGAGACCGAACCAGGGGACCATCTGGACGGGGAAAAAGGGCGACGTCGATGGATATCCAAGGAGATACTCACCGCCAATCGATGCTCAGAGTTTTGCTCCGCCTGTTGACTCCGCAAGGGTGGCGCACTTTGCTGCGCTCGCTGAGACCACCGGGGAGTCTGGGTATCAAATTGTTTTGCCTGGAAGGCGTGCCAGCGGCCTTCCTGCTGACCAATGTCGCCGCCACCGCCATTTGGACGGTTGGGGGATTGTGCGCACTGGCGGATCATTCGCAGTGCCACCCAGTCACTGGCTCAACACGGACACTCTCTTGTGCAAGCTCTTTGGGCGGTAGTGGCGCTCAATGCTGTTGTATCACTGTTGGCTTCCAGTGCCATTTCGAGCCGAGTATCCGCAGTGTTGACCGGGAGGGTGGCGACGGCGCTGTCAATCTATAATTTCGTTTTTCTTGTGACGCGATTGGCTCAGCAGATTTACGCTCCCGTAATCGGTCCCATCAAAGATGCCGTTTCCTCCGGAAAAATTGGTGACCAGGGCCTCCCCCAACTGGAGCATTGGTTCCGCCAAATCTTGGCGGGTGCGGCCCTGGGAGCTCTGCTTGGGTGGTGGGCAATGTGCTGGTGATTTCGATTCAGACTGTGGGAGTGATGGCGGCTATTTACGCTGGCGCAATGGATACGAACTATGCGGGCATCGCACCTATGGCTTTCAAGAAGGCCTGGCTGACACGGCTTCAAATTCTTGAAGGGCACGGGCGATCTGAAGGGCCACCGCTCGGGCCCGTCCGCCTACTTCGTGCGGGGGGCCCACGCAACTGGGACAGCCCTCATCGCAGGGGCAAGTTTCCAGCATTTGACACGTTTGGGCCAGCAATGTGGGAAAGAGATCGAAAAGCTGAGAGGCCAGTCCCATGCCGCCGGGGATATTGTCATAAAGGTAGAGGGTGGGATCAAAGCGGCCCAACACCTCGGTGGGCAAGTCTTCCAGCTTCTCAGGTTCGTTGGCCCCGATGCGCAGCCAGTTTTCACCCTGGCTATCGGAGTCATCGCCGGCAGCCAGGGCAAACTCATAACGCCCCTGAGTGGATGCCTCGGGACGCACAAACCAGCGCCCGGAACGCTCGCCCACGCAATGGTCCAGATCTTTGGCGTCGCACATCAGGTAGAGGGGAGCCAGATGATGGAGACAGTGGGCCAGGCCCAACACTCCCTCCAGGCTGTCGGCCCGATTGAGTTGCAGGTCCTTAAAAAACTCTTCGCGCAAGGTGAGCCAGAACGAGGTGGTGTGCATCTCGTGATCGGGCAGGTGGACCTGGCCGAATCCTACGTTCTCGCGGCTGTAGAACTTGATCTTCTTAAAGCCCGAAACGCGCCAACTGACGTGCACCTCGCCGTGCTCGTAGACCACCCGCTCTTCGGCCGGCACCGACTGGCGTTGAAAACTGTCCAGCACTTTGACGGCCGTGGAGGTGATGGCGTCGGTGTAATAGTCCACCTCGACGGCGCGCACGTAGGCGCGTCGCTGGGCGTAGTCCAGGCGTTTGACGTTGTAAGTTCTGGCCTCGCACATATAGATGGCATCTTCATATACCGTGGAGCGGGCCGAATTCCAGTCCACCTCGGCGATGACGCGGTTGTTCTGGTCCATGTCCATAATCACGAAGTTCTCGGGACCGCTGCTGCGCAGGCTAATGTTGTCGGCGGGATAGACTTCCTGAGCCCAGTGAACCTGGTCGCCCGATTCGTGGAGCACCTGTTTCTCCACCAGATAAGCCACGATTTCGTCGATGGTGGCCCGGCCCAGTTTTTCGCCTTTCTCCAGGGGCAGTTCGAAAGCGGCGCACTTCACGTGGCTCAACAAAATCGCCGGATTATCGGGATTGATGCGAGCGTGTTCGGGGCTGCTCTCAAAGAAATACTCGGGATGCTGCATCAAAAACTGGTCCAACGGATCGCTACGGGCCACCATGACCACCACCGAGGCCGATTGACGCCGACCGGCCCGACCGGCCTGCTGCCAGGTGCTGGCCACCGATCCCGGGTAGCCGGCCAGGATGGCCACATCCAGGCTGCCCACGTCGATGCCCAGCTCGAGAGCGCTGGTGCTGACCACGGCCAGCACTGTGCCCTGGCGCAGGCCGCTTTCGATCTCGCGACGCAGGCCGGGCAGATAGCCGCCGCGATAGCCGCGAATGCGACCCTCTTCGGCCTCAGTACGCTCAAACTTGTCTTTGAGATACCGGGTCAGCACCTCCACGTTGAGGCGGGAACCGGTGAAAAGAATGGTTTTGTGCCCTTTCTCGATGAATTTTCCGGCCAGACGTCGGGCCGAACTGACGTAAGAACGGCGAATTCCCAGTTCTTTGTTCAGCATGGGGGGATTGTAGAAGAGAAAGGTCTTCTCGCCCTGAGGGGCGCCGCTCTCCCCTACCAACTCAACCTCACGCTCCAACAGGCTCTCGGCCAACTGCTTGGGATTGGCAATGGTGGCGCTGCAGCAGATAAAGGTGGGATTGGATCCATGAAACTGACAGATCCGTTGGAGGCGGCGAAAGACATTGGCCAGGTGGCTGCCAAAAACGCCCCGATAGGTGTGCAGTTCGTCCACCACCACGTAGCGCAGATTGCCAAAAAAGCGGCTCCACTTGGTGTGATGGGGCAGTACACCGGTGTGTAGCATGTCCGGATTGGTGATCACCACGTGGGCTTTGGAACGTACGGCCCTGCGCGCGTCGGCGGGGGTATCGCCGTCGTAGGTGAAGGCCCCCAGATTGAGTTGTACAGACGTTTCCAGCCGCTTGCACAGGTCGTGCAATTCGGCCATCTGATCCTGAGCCAGAGCCTTGGTGGGGAAAAGGTACAGGGCGCGGCTGCTGGCCTCTTGCAGCACCGACTGGACCACGGGCAGGTTGTAACATAGGGTCTTGCCCGAAGCCGTGGGAGTGACAATCACCAGATCGCGGCCGGCCACGCCCGCTTCGACGGCCTGGCTCTGGTGCGAATAAAGACGCTCGATCCCCTTGGCCCGCAGGGCTTGCTTGAGTTCGTCCCGGATCACGCCGGGCCACGGCCCCCACCGGGCGGGTCTGGCTGGAAATCTCTCAATGCGCGTCAGCGTGTCGCGTCTGCCTTCGATCGCCAGCAGTTCCTCGAGGACCGTTGTTATGCTCATATTTGAAGATACCTCAAGTCCAGCTGCATTCCTACCTGGCGGCAGATTGCAATGCCAGTCGAGCAGGCTATGGCACAGGCGTGGTGAAATGGAGGTCTATGACCCTCTCTCAGCCCCGACGTTGGACCTATGAGGATTATCTAGGCCTGCCCGAGGATGGCAGGCGCTACGAAGTTATCGACGGAGAACTCTTCATGTCTCCCAGTCCCCGAACCGTTCATCAGATTGTGTCACGACGACTGCAATTTTTTCTTTATCAACTGGAGCAGAGAGGCCTGGGGGCCGTCTTCGATGCCCCGATGGACCTGTTGATGCCCGGCTGTAGCCCGGTGCAGCCCGATTTAATCTTTCTGCTGCCGGAACAGTTTGGCATGGTGAAGACTAACTTTATTGAAGGCATCCCGCAGATGTTGGTAGAGGTTCTCTCGCCCTCGAATGCCTCCCACGACCGGGTTCGCAAGCTCAATCGCTATGCCGCGAGTGGGGTAGCGGAGTATGTGCTGGTCGATCCCGAGGAGCGCACGCTGGAGCATCTGCGCTTGGACCGGGGGGCTTATCGGCTTGAAGCAGCCCTGGCCGAGGAGGATCGCTGGAGTTATGGGGGCTTTACCCTGGATCTAAAGGACCTGTTCGCGCCTCTGGGCACTCCTACTGCGTCGTGATTTGGCAAGGCGGGGCCTGGCGTGATATTCTCTGAGTCTATGCGTGTGCAATCCAATCCGGGGAATCAGCCCAGGTCCATCGGACATTCGCTGAGCCTGCAGCCTGAGCGGCAGCGTCTGCTGACGCCAGATGGCGGCTCGCTGCGTTTTCCTACCGATGGTTCGGTCTTTACCATTGGACAGGACCCTGATTGCCAGGTGCGCTGGGCCGGGCAGCCCAAACAGGCGGAGGGGCAGTGGAAAGAGGGGCAGCTCTGGGTGCGCGACCTGCATACCGGCACCACGCTGATCGACGGTCGTAAAGCGTCCAGCGATGAGTGGACGCCGCTGCGCGACGGCGGGAGCCTGCAGTTTGGCACCATCAACGACCCTGCCCTGTCGCTTGGGGTCATGGGGAGTGCCGCTTCGGACACTTTCCAGACTTCCGATCAACCGCTGTTGGTCACCTATTTCGGGGATGCCTCGGTGCCCGACATCGCTCGCCACGTCAAGGGCCAACCCGCTCGCTTTGAAAAGATGCTCGAGAAGACGCAGGCACCGGTTGAGGTCAGCGGATTGTCGGCGGCGGGAGGAGTGGCCAGCGATGCCGTGCATACGGCTTTGCCAGTGGTCATGGGGGCGATGGGGGCAGCCGGCCTGGTGGTGGCCGGCACCGCCTGTGTGCAGGCCTTGCAGGGAGGCCCTCTGAGCGTACCCCTCCTGGTTTTGGGCGGTCTGCTCACGCTGGCAGGGGGCTTGGGGGCCAAGGTCGGCGCCGAGAGCGCCGGCCAACATCTGCAAGCGCTGAAACAAAAGGTGGCTCAGCACGACGAAGTGGCCCCGACCTGGAAGCATGTGTCCCATCAAGTGGTAGGAAATGGCCCCCGAGCGTCTCAATTTGAGCAACTGTGGCAAAAAAACCTCGGCCAATGGCCCAACTCTCGCCATGTGGTTTACGTCTCCGGTCACGGGCTGCAGCAAAGTGCTGCCGGGTTGTCCTTTGACGCCCTGGCCCGCACCGTGCAAGGGGCCGAGGCTATTGTGCTCGACGTTTGCAACGGCGGGCAACTGGAGTCGCTCAGCAAGTTGACCGGATCGGCTCGGGTGGCGGTGGTTTCCGAGCACACCGTGCGAGGCTTTGGTTTTCCCCTGGAGTCGATGTTTGGTCAGAGTTCCTTCCCTGCCAACCCGCGTGAATTTGGCACCTCTCTGGTGCGTTCGGCCGCCCGGGGCCGGCCCGCCAAATCGCTGGTGGCTGTCGATCTGCAGGCGCTGCAAAAGCAGTTGTTGCCCAGCCTGGACCGACTGGGGCGCAGTCTCACCCGTCTCAGCCAGGGGGGACACCAGGAAACCCTGCGCCGCTGCCTGGATCAGAGCGAAACGACCGATGCTGATGACTTTCAGTCGGTAGTGGATCTGGGGAGCTTCCTGGCTCAACTCCAGCGTGAGCCGCGCCTGGCGGCCTCCTGTCCCGAGCTCAAGCGCACCGGCGAGGCTTTTAATCAAACGGTGCTGGCCATGATGGGCCACGGCACCCTCTCCTTTGATCGGCGACCGGCCACTCATCTACCCGAGGGCTGGCGCCAATTTCTCAAGGACCACCGCAAGTAAAGTCAGTCCCGGCGAGTGCCAAAGTCGGTGGTCATAGATTTTACGCTGCCCGAAGTGGCCGCTGCCAGGGCCTGGGCGGCGGCTGCAAAGCTGGGATAGCGGCGGGACGGCTCTTTGGCCAGCAGGCGCATGATGACCAACTCCACCTCATGGTCTACGGCCGCGATAGTACTGGGCAGGGTGGGACAGCGATGCAGGTGGGCGGCCAGCACTTCGGCCACATCGTCGAAATCAAAGGGGCAGCGACCGGTCGCTGCCTCATACATGGAAATGCCCAGGGAATACTGGTCAGACTGTCGTTCTTGAGCTTTGGATTGACCACCGATGCGCTCCGGGGCAAGGTATTGAGGGGTGCCAAAAAAACGGCCGGCCACCGTGAGTTCGGGACCGTTGATGCGGCGTGCGATCCCAAAATCGAGCATTTTGAGCGTGCCATCCAGGGTCAGAAAGAGATTGGCCGGCTTGACGTCGCGGTGCATGACCCCCATATCGTGGGCGTAGCCCAAAGCCTCCATGGCCGGTACAAACCAGCGACTCACCTCGACTTCGCTCAAGGGCCCACGCTTGAGCCGCTGCTCCAAGGTTTCACCGCGCAGCAACTCCATGGCCATGTAACCGTAGTAGCCTTCGGTCCCGGCCGAATCGATGCGCACGATGTTGGGGTGAACCATGCGGGCCATAAATTCACACTCGCGAGTAAATCGGGCTCTCTGCTCTTCGCTGGAGACAGACAGCACTTTGACGGCGTAGGGGTGCCCGGTGCGCTGATGACTGGCGCTGTAAATCACCCCCATCCCCCCCTCCCCCAATTTTTCGGCCAGTAGAAAGGGACCGATCGAGAACAATCCGGTGGCTTTGCCTTCCTGATCGCGTTTGTCCAGTTCGCTGCTCAGAGTGCCCTGCAATTCGCGCATGCGGTGACTGAGGTGGCTGGTCAGGCTGCGCACCAGGGCAGGTCTGTGAGTTAGAAGTTGCTCAAAAACGTCACGACTCAGGGTTCGGGCCTGTAATTGAGTTCGAGCAACGGCGCTGGCCGAGCGTCCCAAGCCGTCGAGCAGGGCCATCTCACCGATAACTTCGCCTCGGCCGCGCAAATTGAGGCGACGGCGACGGCCCGAATTTTCGGCAAAAATCTCTACCAATCCGCGGCGGATAAGAAAGACTTTGTCGCCGGCATCGCCTTGACGAAAAAGCATCTCTCCGGCCTGAAACTCGACCTTGCCGGCCTGTCCGGCCAGCGCCTTGAGCTCGGCAAAGGGCCACATCTCAGCGCTGAGACGCTTTTTGAATCAGTTTAGTGGCGCTAGGAGTGGCCAGTTCGCGGCTGCAGGCAGAGCCCACAAAAAAAGTTGCGTCCTTGAACTTTTCGGTCAGATGGCGGGAGAGTTGCTCGGTATGGCGGTCTACCTCAGAGCGGGAGAGGTAGCTCATGGATTGGGCAAAGGTGCGTGCCCCCAGTCGTGCGGTTAGGGAGCCGGGCTTCTTCACCGATTCGAGATAGCCGTACAGATCCAGGACCCGGCGTTCTTCATGCCCCTGTTGAAAGGCGCCCCACTGCACATGGATGAGGGCCACGTCGAAATTGCGGCGTTGACCCAACTCCAATTCGAACTGCAACATCTCCTCAAAGAAAGGGGCCGTGATGGCTCCGGTGGCAACGTCACGCGAACTACTTGCGCTCAGACCTTCCAGGGCCATGGCTTCGTCCAACTGGAAAACGCGGAAACAGAAAACCAGGTTGGGCCCCAGCGCGATGCGGTCACCGTCGTGCAACGCCTGCTGATGGGCCTGGTAGCCATTGACGAAGAGTCCGTTGGTGGAATGCAGGTCGGTAATCACATACTCGCCCCCTGCCTGACGTTCGATCAAGGCGTGGCTGCGACTCAATCCATCGATTTCAAAGCGAAGGTCGCAGCTTTCATCGCGACCGATCTTGATATTTTGCGCATCGAGCAGAACCAGCCGGCCAGGCTTCTCGCCCAGCAGCAAATTGAGGGCTCCCACCACCGGATAGCGCGCGGACCGGTCGGCCACATCTTGATAGTTGTATTCCCGGGTCCCATCACTCATGGCCGCAAATGTTCTTAGACAGGCCCGCCATTTCCTTGAATCCACCCGACTGGCGGCCACGAAAAGAAACTCCCCAAAAAGGTTGGGCCGGGACGGCAGGTCTCGGCAAAAACCTTGGCTAATCCCCAACCTTCGGGGAGTTCGTCGTAGGGAGGATTGTTTTGGCTTTAATGTTCAGTTGTGGTCTGCAGGTTCGGGTTTCTCAAGGCCCCGACAAGGGTCGAACGTTCCCCCTGGACAGCGCCGAAGTGACCATTGGGCGGGCCCGCACCCCTGGAGATCGGGCGCCGGGCTGGGTGCTCCTCAACGACCCCCAAATCTCCCGAATTCACGCCGACATGACCTGGGACGACGAACTCAAAGCCTATCGCCTGGCCCATCGATCAGACACCAATCCTACCGAGGTGAACGGTCTCCCCATCAAAGAAGCCCTGTTGAAAATAGGAGACCATGTGAAGGTAGGCAGCAGCCTGCTGGATATTCAGCAGGCTGATTTCCGCTTTGGGGGTGTGGCGCCCGAACGCATCGGCCAGATTCACGAAGCGCGCCGAACCGGCACCACGGTTGTAAACCACGACCTGGCCTATCGGAATCCCATACGCGAGGGAGAGTCTCGCGGCGATACCAAGTCGGCCTCACGGAAAATTGCCCTGTCGACGCGGCCCAGCATGTTTATAGAGATACTCGGTGGTGCCCAACAGGGGCTGCGGCTGCCCATGACAGGTTTCCAGATTCAGTTGGGCGGCACCCGTGTCGAGCCTCTTCCCGATACCCCCAGTTGGTGGGATCAGGACCTGACGATCGAAGAGGACGCTCTGCCCTACCGCTGCATGGCCTGGAAATGGCGTGAACTGGAGAAAGCCTTCGAGGTCATGTTCACCCGCCCGGTGGCCGCCGCCATCACCCTGGAAAGGCGCACCGACGGCACCGAGTGGATCGCCGAAATGCCCCTCACCTCGGTGGTTAAGATCCGTCCATTCGACCTGCTCTACGTAGGCAAGACGGCGTTGCAACTGGTTGTTGAAGGCTGACTCGCAGACCAGCCTGGTCTGGTTTGAACTGGACGATCCGGGCTGGACCGAGGACGAGTTGGACCCCTGGCTCAGCGACAGCGACCGGCAGCGTTGTGCGCGCCTGGTTTTTCCCCACCACCGACGCCGTCAACAGGTGGCCTGCGCCCTGTTACGGCGTCTGGTCAGCCAGTGGCTGGATCGACCTCCTGAGGATCTTCACTGGGACAAGGCTGCTCATGGAAAACCCTATCTGGGAGACGGCAGTTGCACCTTTAATTTAAGCCATTCTGAAGGCTATGCAGGGGTGGTCATTGCGGCCCACGGCGAGTTGGGACTGGACCTGGAAGACCGGCGACGGCGCGTCGAGTTTCTCAAGCTGGGACAGAGGTTTTTCGCCTCGGCGGAGGCCCTCCAGTTAGAGAAGTCCGAAAACCCTCGTCATTTCTTTTTCGAGGTGTGGACAGCCAAGGAGGCCCACATCAAAGCCCTGGGTGACGGCCTGACCCATCCACTGGACCAGTTCCTCACCTATTTTGACGATCGGTGGGGACTGTTTGACCTGCAAGGCAGGCCACTACCCTGGCATCTGTCGCGTCCCCACTGTCCCTTCCCCGAGGTAAGTGTGGCCCTGGTGTGCCCTACCCAGAAGCCGGTTCGGGCCTATTTGTTTGGACCGGAAGGACACTGGCGTGCCTGTCCGTAAATGGCGCCCGTGAACCTGAGCCTCGTTATCCCCACGCGCAATCGCAGTCAGGCCTTGCGTCTCACGCTGCAGCATCTGACTTTGCAAAATTACCCCTTCGACGATTTTGAAATCCTGGTGGTCGACGATGGCAGCCAGGACAACACCGCCGAAGTCTTGCGGGAATTTGAGAGTCAGTTGCCGCTACGAGCCCTGCAACAAGACCACGGAGGCACCAGTCGAGCTCGTAACCGGGCTATCGAAGCCGCCCGGGGTCGGCACATTCTGTTTATGGACGACGACGTCTTGATCCCGCCCGATTTTTTGCAGCGCCACGCTCACCTTTTGGCGGCCAATCCCGGCTGCCTGGTGCGCGGCCCGGTGGTCAATGTGCCCAAGCCGCTCTACCCTCCCCTACCGCCGCTGGGTCAACCCTGGAAGCATTTCTCCAAAAACTACCTGTGTACCAGCAATGCTTCCCTGGAACGCCGGCTGTTGATGACATCCGGTCTCTTCGACCCATCCTTTGCCCGCTGGGAAGACGCCGAACTGGGCGTTCGACTGAAACGGCTCAAAGTAGCCCGAGTTTTTGACGTGCACACTTATGTCTATCACTGGAAGCCGCCTCTCGATCACCAGCAGCGTCTGCGGGTAGCCGCCCTGGACGGGCAGGCCGCGGCCCAACTATATCGCCGCTATCCTTCGTTGCGCATGTGGTTGCGATCGGGCCTGCATTTTGCCAATCGCTGGAAGAATTCGCTCCTTTCTCGCCTGCCCGCGCCGGCCCTGGTGCGCCGCTGGCTGGAAGTGGAGCGGGCCTATCTGCAGGCGGGCTGGAAGGAACTCTCCTCATGATCGACATCACGGTGGGCCTTTGCAGCCGCAACCGACAGGCCACTCTGAAAACGGTGCTGCTGTCGCTGTGTGACCAGACGATTGGCCACGAGCGTTTTGAAGTGGTGCTGGTGGACGATGGCTCCGAGGATGGCACCGCCGATATGGTGCGCGAGGTTCGGTCTGAGCTGCCCTACCCCCTGACTTACTTGTGGCAGCCCCACTCGGCCCTGGCGGCCGCCCGCAATACGGGGATTCGTGCCGCTCGTGGGCGGGTGATGCTGTATATCGACGATGACGTGCTGGCCGACCCTCGTCTGCTTGAGGAGCACCTGGTCATTCACGACCAGTTTGACCGCTGCGTATGCAACGGCTGGGTCAATCACATCTCCGAACCTGTGCGACCGGTGGCGCCGAAATTTACCGCAGCTGACATCTCTACGTCCTTCTTCTGGACCAGCAACGTCTCGGTCAAGTTGCAGCACCTCAAGGAAGCCGGCCTGTTTGATGAGGACTTTAAAGAGTATGGCTGGGAGGATCAGGAGCTAGGCCTGCGCTTGATGGCCATTGGACTTAAAAAGCACAACAACTATAAGGCCATCGGCTTTCACATCAAAAGGCCGCCTACTCGGGCCAATATTACCGGAGCTTTAGCTCAGGCCCGGGCCAAGGCCCGCTCGGCCAGAATCTATGTGGAAAAGCACTCTCGCCTGCGCTCGCGATTTTCGACCGGACTGCATCCCCCGCGCCTGGCGGTAGCCCGAATGTGCAATCTGGGCGGCTTCTGGGAGCGCTATCTGCGCAGTCAACTGCCCGCCGACGCCAACCCGGAGGTTGCGCTGACCTCGCACCAGGCCTATTGCTTGCGCGAACTGGCGACGGTGGAATACTTTCGCACCCTGGAGTCGGGTCTCAGTCACACATAAAGATTGCGTAGGAACACGAGGGTCGACAGAGAAGCGCCAGGCATGAAGCAGTATCTGGTATTTTCTCTTTTGGGTCCCGACCGCACCGGTCTGGTCGACCGGGTGACCGAATCACTCGCCAAATTCCAGGCCAACCTGGAAGATTCGAGGATGGCCGTGCTTGGCGGCGAGTTCGCCATGATGTTCCTGTGTTCGGTGGATGAGGCTCAGGTGCCGGGATTGACGGGAGAAATAGAGAGCGTGGCCAGCCAATTAGATCTGCTTATGACCCACAAGTCCACCTCTCTGAGGCGCAGTCACGCCGGCATGCTGCCTCTGCAAGTGGCCGTGCGTGGGGCCGATCACGAAGGGATCGTCCACGACCTGGTTCATCATCTGGTGGAGCAGGGCGTATCGGTGGACAACCTGGAGTCCCAGCTGGTCAATGCCCCCTACAGCGGTGTGCCGCTTTTTGAAATGCAAATGCGCATCAGCGCTCCTGCCTCGCTGTCGCTTTCTGCCTTGCGTCGCCGTCTCCAGCAAGTGGGTGACGATTTGAACGTAGATGTAGAGGTCGAGCCGGTTTCGGTTTGAATTGACGTTTCGGAGGATAAGATAGCCCAATGCTGATACTTTCCGATCGAACGACCGGTACTGTTCTGGGTGAAATCAGTCGCGCAGACTTTACGGTCATCCAAGAGATTCTTGAAGAAGAGACCGAGAGCGACGTTGACTATTACATTCAGGAAACGGCGCTGGAGTTGCTTTCGCAGGCCGGGTTGTCGCCTGACGGACACTTGATGTTGACCAAGGCCCTGGGCGACCACGCCGACCTTGAGTTTGGCTGGGAGCAGCCTCTTGACTCCGATACCGGTTTCAAAGGCAGTATTGCCACCGCCAGCGGCTCAAGTCCCGCCCCGGGTCTGGCTGTCGAAGCTCGATTTGAGAAAGAGCGTTACTGGACTTTTACCCGCGAAGACGGCTCCTTTGAACTGCGCCTGCCGGGGTCCGACCGTACCTACCTGGTGCGGGTAGCCGGTATCGGGGACAAAGAGATCTGGTCTGATCACCTGGAAGTCGAGGCCGGCCAAATCGCCAGATTGGGCGAGTTGGTTTTGGACATCCTGGTCGAGCAGAATTAGCGGCAGGGGCGGCCGTAGCCGCCTCGGTAACCGCCAAAGTAGCCGGGGTAACATCCCCCCCCAAAGCCGTAGCCGTAACTACGCCACGGCGAGCCCCAGTAGTTGCCAAAGCCCAGGCCAAAAGAGATGCTGGGCCGTGCGGATGCGACCTGGCGGTCAAAGTGTTGGTCTCTCTCAGCACGCGCCTCTTTGTCAATCTCCTGAACTTGCAGCACCATTTGCTGTCCCAGGGTCTGGCCTTCGCTGTCGAGCACCGAAACCGGCAAACTCATGCGGACGCGATTTCCGGCCACCTGCATCTCAACCAAGGTGGCCCGGCATGAATCCCAATCCACGTCCTCGGGAGTGAGGGCCTGGCGGGCTGCCGAAGCGGCACTGGCCAACCGGGTAATGTCGTCCAGAGCCATCTTTTGACCCCAGGTCAGGTTGGGATTGTCGGGACCCATGCGTTGTCTCAATACCAGCGATTGCTCTTCGATGGCCTTGGCCTGGTCGGCCAGAGGGTGAGCCCAACCGGTCGAAGTCAATAGCAGCAAGGAAAGAAGACAATTCAATCTCATGATCGCAGTATACACAGGAACGCTCGGATTGACTAGCGAACGGGCCGCCTGTGGTAGCAGATACTCATTCATCTATAGGCCAACTGGTCATTCCAGCCTGGGCCGGCGCGTTAATTGGCGCACTGGCGGGCGCAGCCTTTACTTTGGCAGCCAAGGTGCCGTTAGCAAGCGCCGTACCGGGCCTGGTGGCCTGCGCAGTACTGGGTATTTTCTTCGCCCTGTGCCAGCATCGCACCACTTTGCTCGGCTATTTGATGGTGGGCTTCTTTTTTGGTTTCAATTGCTGGATTTTGACCAAAGTCGTGATGATCTTCAATCACAACCTGGCCTGGCCATTGACGCCCGGGAGCACCACCAGTTTGAAGCACTGTGTTCTATTTGGCGAGATTCTGGCCATTGCGGCTATCCTGCTCGGCAGCATGCAGAGCGACGCCAGCGACGCAATTTTACCGAAGGACTGAAAGACCAATGAAGTCGGCAATGCTTACCCTCCGCGAATTGATGGGTTTTCTTTGGAAAGAGAAGATGTGGTGGCTGATCCCCATGCTCTGCATTATGCTGGTCTTTGTCGGCATTATCGTCTTCGGCAACTCTACGGGTCTGGGCCCGTTCCTCTACACTCTCTTTTAACCACGAAGGACCCCTATGTTGAGCTACGTCAAGGAATCTTTTCAGGCCGTGGGTGAATTTCAGTCCCGGCTTATTCTCACCGCCTTTTACGTGTTTGTGGTGCCCATCTTTGCACTGCTGGCCCGCTTGCAAGGCGATGCCCTGGGGCTGAACGGCTACAAACAGGTCTCTTCGTGGATTCATCGTCCCAAGGCCGAACACACGCTGGCGGAAGCGCAAAGGCAAGGCTGATGAATATCCTGGGAATTTCCGCTTATTATCACGATTCGGCGGCCGCCCTGCTCATGGACGGCGAACTGGTTGCAGCCGCCCAGGAGGAGCGCTTTTCACGCATTAAATTCGATCATCGCTTCCCCACCGCCTCGGTGGAGTATTGCCTGAAAGAAGGCGGCATTCAACAAAAAGATCTGGACTACATCGTCTTCTACGAAAAGCCCCTGCCCAAATTTCAGCGCATTTTGCTCACTCATCTGCACACCTTCCCCCGGTCGTGGCGCCACTTTCGCGAAGCCATGCTGGCCTGGTTTGGCAATAAGCTTTGGGTCAAGGGCGATATCCTCAAGCAGTTTCCTGACTTTCCCCACGACAAGCTGCTTTTTGTGGACCACCACATCAGTCATGCCGCCAGTGCCGCCTTCTGCTCTCCCTTTGAGGAGATGGCTGTACTCACCCTGGATGGCGTGGGCGAATGGACCACCACCGCCATGGGCACCGCCAAGGGCGACTGGACGACCGGTGCCGGCAACGAGTTGGAACTGACCGAAGAAATTCGCTTTCCCCACTCCTTGGGTTTGCTCTACTCGGTTTTCACCGCCTGGTTGGGCTTTAAGGTCAACAGCGGCGAGTATAAAGTCATGGGCATGGCGCCTTACGGTAAGCCGCGTTACATGGAGAAGTTGGAGCGCATCTTCCGCCTTCACGAAGACGGCAGCTTCTCGCTCAACATGGATTACTTCAGTTTTCACGAGAGCCTGACCGACGCTTTCAACTCCAAGTTCGTGGCCCTCTTCGGCCCTCCGCGTGAGCCGGAAAGCCCCTTCTTCACCGAGTCGACGGGCGACGATATCCGGGGTCGTGAAGAGGCAGCCGGTCGCAACCAGTATTACGCAGATGTCGCCGCTTCTCTACAGTTGCTCACCGAAGAAGCGATTTTGAAGATGGCCAATACTCTGCAGGTCAAGACGGGCCTCAAGAAGTTGGTCATGGCCGGCGGTGTCGCGCTCAACAGCGTGGCCAACGGTCGCGTCATGCGCCAGTCGCTCTTTGACGAAGTCTACATTCAGCCCAACGCCGGCGATGCGGGCGGAGCGCTGGGGGCAGCCCTCTACGTGTATCACGTGCTGCTCAAGAAGCCGCGCAAGCTCATTATGAAGCACGCTTACTACGGCCAGTCGTTCAGCCTGGCCGAAGAGAGGGCGGCCATCGAGAAGGCCGGACTGCCCCACGAGCAGGTCGATGAAGTGGAAAAAATCGCCGAGCGGGCCGTTTCGGCCATGCTCAAGGGCCAGGTGATCGCCCTGTTCCAGGGTCGTTTTGAGTGGGGGCCGCGAGCCCTGGGCAATCGTTCCATCATGGCTGATCCACGTAAGGCTGAGATGCAAGAAGTGGTCAACACCAAGATCAAATTCCGCGAGGCTTTCCGTCCTTTCGCTCCCGTAGTCACCGAGGAGCGGGCGCAGGACTATTTCACCCTGGACAAAGCCGCCAATCAATACCCACAGCGTTTCATGCTGATGGTCAGTCCCATCCCCGAAGAGCGCCACGCCGAAATTCCGGCCGTATGTCACAACGGCACCGGTCGCCTGCAGACGGTGGATCGCGAATCCAATCCCCTCTACTACGAAATCGTCCATCAGTTTGGCCAGGCCACCGGCACGCCCGTGTTGATGAATACCAGCCTCAACTTGCGCGGTGAACCGCTGGTGACCAGTCCCGAAAACGCCTTTTACACCTTTGGCGTCAGCGACCTGGACCTACTGATTTTGGATAAGTTTCTCGTCACCAAGAATAAGTAGGCCCTGTTTTTGCAGATCGGCAGCGAAGACCGCCGCGGCCGTATCGTTGGGATGCCAGGCATCGCCCGCCTCTTCCTCGACAGCGGTGCCTTTGGCCAGCATGCCTTCCAGGCTCGGGAGCAGATCGTAGCTGCGGATCTTGAGGGATTCGAACATCGCGGTGCTCTGTTTGCGCGACCAGTTTTCGCCATCGTCCCAGTCTTTGAGGGGCTTCATGAGCGGCAGCAGAATGACTCGAAAATCGACCTCTTGCTCGGCCATCAGGGCCTGCATGTCGGCCAGAGTCTGGCGAACCTCCACGGCCTTTTGCTCGCTATCGCCCCGCCAGGAGAGGCCGATCAGAAAGCGATAAAAATAGCTATTGGCGAACCACCACATGTTGATGCGCTTGCGGTCACGCTGAGGGGTGAGCATCTGCAGACGGCCGTCTTTATGAAAGACCAGCGGAGTTTGCATAAAATCGTTGTTATGGAAAGACAGGATCACCTGGTCGGGCTTGATCTTGGCGTTGAATCGACGATACAGCACCAATTCCTGAGCAGTATTAAAACTTTCTACACCGGCATTCCAATACTCGTAGCGCTCGTCCCCGTAACAACACTGCAAGGCCCGGACCAGGCGACCCCGATGGGTAACCGAGTCGCCCAGGAAGAGGACGCGCTTCTTGCCGGGAGATTTCTCCCGTTTGTATGGGTTGTGCAGACAGCCAAATTCGCTATATTCGTCCGAGTTGGTCTTGGGCAAATACCCGCATTCGTCGTCGGCCACGAAACTGTTCAAGGTGCCGGCCGCAAAATTCATCTGAAAGCCACCACTGGTCAGGTCGGTGGGAAAGACCAGGCGCAGGCCCAATTCGGCCAGAACCAGTCCTACCACCAATCCGCAGCATAGAAGTCCAAGCCTGAGGGCAATTTTGCGCACGGGCGGGGCGTTCTAGCCCTCTAGAAATCCACCTCCAGGGTGGTTCCGAATCGGTGTCCATCCCAACTGAAGGGGTGGGCGGTGGAACCGATTCCGTTCAGGGGCCCGGGAGTGACCGAAGTGGGAACGCGGTCGACCGTATGGTAGAGCATCAACTCGGTGCCGAAACGGACTCCGTCCGACACGTTCCAGTCCAGTTTGAAGTAGGGGTTGGTCTGAACCAGGTCGCGGGTGAGGAAATCATTCCGGTTGGTGGCGATGGCCAGGGGGTTGTAAATCCCGCCCGGATCGTAGTGTCCGTGAATGGTAGAGCGCTCGCAACCCAGTGTCAGCATAAGATTTTCGTCGACGCGGTAGCCCACCGCCAGGTCGCCCACCGCATAGGTGAGATCGACCAGATTTTGCGATCCCCCCAAAGCCGCCGGCAGAGAGGTGGAGCGACGGAAGGTCCAGCTGTCGTAGGCTGCATCCAACTTCCAGGGGGTGCCCGTAAAGACGTGGCCCACCTTGGCCGCATAGCTGGAGACGTAGCCTCGTGGATTCTCGAGCGGCTGCAGATTGGCGTCAAACGAGAGCGGAGAAAACTCGCGAAAAACGGTGTCGATGAAACCCGGAGAAAATCCCAGCACCAGCGTGTTGGGGGTGGTGGGGCCCAGCGCGCCAGGCAAGAAACGAACGTCCTGCAGCGAGGTGCTCACCTGGGTCAGGTTGCGATACGAGAAGCTGACCGCACCATCGGGGTCGTATTGGTAGCGGGTATTGAACCAGAAACCCTGACGGTTGTGGGGAAATTCGTTGGTGTTGTGGAGCGACCAGAACTGCCAAAACTGGTCCCGATCGGGAAAGCGGTGGTAGACCCGCAACGGCGACAGTCCGGCGATGGGCGAGGCAAATTGCAGCAGCATGGGGTCGTAACGGGCATCGGTATAGCGGTAGTCGAGTTCGAGATGGAGCCTGTTCTCGAACAGTTCGGTGGCCGCCCCCAGGCGCCACAGGGCGCCTCGCGTAGAGAAGCTGGAGTTGCGGCTGGGTCGATAGTCCGACAGTCCGTAATCCCCCTTCAGGGTGTATTCACCGGGCGCATACTCCAGGTGAACGCTGCCCATGGTCAGTTGCTGCGGACCCAAGGTGGCCCGGGGCCCAAAACCGTCGCTGTTGGGGATGCCGGCCAGGGGACGATTGTCGGTGGTGGTGCCAACCCCGGCCACCAGCGGACTGCCCGGACCGCCTTGTTGACCCACGTAATGGCCGGGCGGGTTGACCCAGTTCATGGTGCCCAGGCCGGCGACCTGGTTGAAGTTGGTATACTGGCCCACGGTCAGACCGGGGGCGGTGGCGTTGTCGTCAAAAGCGCGCAGGCCGCTGAGGGTGGCTGACCAGCCGGCATTGCGATAGTTGAGGGCGGCACCCAGGGCAAAGCTCTTGTAGGGGGCGGTGACCCCGGGATTGCCGTCATACAGGCGTGTGCCAAAAACTTCCCAGCCCCAGCGCTGGTTGTCCAGTTCGCCGGTCAGATGCAGTCCGTAACTCTCCAGTACCCGCGGTTCGCCCACGCGCGGATTGACGGCCCCCAAAAAAACCTGGGGCGACATGTAGCGGGGCAAGAAACTGCCCACCGTCAGGGTGGTCGAGCTGGGAATATGGGTTACGGCCAGTTGGTCCAGGCCCATGCCGGTGAAGGGCGAAGTGCCTGCCGCGAAAGGGTTGGCCGCCGTTGGCGGTTGCACACCATAGACGGCATCGAGCAGCGGGTTCCCCTGGGAGCTGTAGGCGTAGAGGCGAAGCTGGGCCAGCACGTCCTCGGAGACGTCGGCCTCCACGTTGAGCAGGAGGGCGCTGGTGAAGCTGTTGGCGTTAAAGAGTGGGCGGCCGGTGACAAAATCGATCACAGGCTCGACCCCTAAGGGATTGAGCGGTGTAAGGTTAGCCCCGGTGATACTGCCGGCCAGATCGTCATAATTGAGGGCGCCCGGGCCAAAACCTCCGCGCGGATTGCCTGTGTTGCTGACCCCGGTACTGACAAAACTGGAGCGAAAGGTGCCCGAAAAGCGAATGCGGCCTTGCTCGGTCACCCTTTCGTCCAGTTGGGCCACCCGGTCTTCCAGGGTTTGCAGACGCACGCCCATTTGCTCCAACTCCGGTTGGTAGGCGGCCAGCAATTTTTGCATCTGTTCCAGTTCGGTTTTGCTCAGCAGCGGGGCCAGACCGGCCTGCAGGCGCTCTTGGGCACGCGATAATTGCAGAGCCACTTCCCAGCGACTGGAGGCGCGTCCCGGGTCGCCCAGGCCCAGCGATCGCAGCCAGGCGGCTGCCTGGTCGTTGTCGTTGGGAGGAAATAAGGGGGCGGCCACGGCCAACCCCAGTAGCAGCCAACCCCCCAGCATTGCTGCCAGCCCGCCTTGCAATTTCACCCGCCACGGTTCTCGGTGGCCGGCCGCTGGCCTGCTTGCCAAAGGGAAGGCCGTGCCAACGTAGTAGCAGCGCAGGTGAAAACTCTTTGGCTTGGGGCGGTGCTGATCGGTGTTTTGACGTGGGCGGCCCAGGCTGGAACGATCGAAGGCAGCGTGGAGATACGCTCGCCCCTGGGCCGCAAGCCGAAGGGAAGTCTGCAGCGCCACCCGGGAGTGGTGGGCGGTCCCCTTTATCAGGGCCCCAGTCGCAACCCCACCCGCATCGATGAAAATGCCAATGTGGTGATATTTTTGCTGGACACGCCGGGAGGCCAGAACAAACCGGCGCGGGTCAGACTGGATCAAAAAAATCGCCAGTTTGCGCCTTACGTGCTGCCCATTTACCAGGGTTCGACGGTGGAATTTGTCAACGGAGACTCCATCTTCCACTCGGTCTACTCCCAATCGGAGTGCCGGCCCTTTCATCTGCCCGAATATCCTCAGGGGGAGTCGCGCGAAATCACCTTTCCCCAGGCCGGAATCGTTGAGCTTTTCTGCGCCATTCATCCCGAAATGAACGCCTATCTATTGGTGCTCGACAGTGGCTTTTTTGCCTCCCCCGATGCCGGGCATCAGTTCAGGCTGGACAACGTGCCCGCCGGCAAACACGTGATCAAAGCCTGGCATCCCCGATTGCCGGCCGTGACCAAAGTGATCGACGTGCCGGCCAAGGGCAGCGTACACGTCGACCTGACCCTTTAGGCCCCCGTGCGACTGCGTGCTCGTCTGCTTATGTTGATCGCCCTGGTGGTGAGCGCTGCCCTGGGCGCCTATTTTTGGGTGATCTATTCGGCGGTGCGCAGCCAGACTCTGACCGATCTGGACCGCTCGCTGCGAGTTGCCGAGAATGTTTGGCTGAGTCTGAGCAAAAGTCAGGCCCAAAGCCTGGTGGCCGCGGCCACGGGCATGGCCGGGGAAGCCGGTTTTGTGCGCGTTTTGCGAGGCACCGACCCGGCCACCCTGCTGGACTATCTGAAGGACGCCCAGAAGAACAACCCGGCCCTCGACGTCATTTTGATCTGCGACGATCAGGGAAAAGCGCGGGCCCGCACCGACGGGGTTCAGGAGGCTCTGCCCTGGCCCGACCCGCTCCTGGAGGCAGCCCTGGAGGGCCAGGTGGGGGCCGCTTTCTGGACCTGCCCGTCGGGCCTGTACATGGCTGCCGCTTCGCCCATTTACCGCCGGGGCGACGTGGTCGAGGGAGTGCTGCTGCTGGGCATCTGCCTGGATCAGGAGTTCGTCTCCAAACTGTCCAGAGACACGGCTACTCAGGTGGCTCTCTTGCCCAATCAGGGCCAGGGGTCGACCACTCTGGACGGGTTGGGCCAAAAGGCAACCCCCAGCCTGCACACTCTGTTGACTCCGCTGGCCGACTTTAGCGGACAACCGGTGGGCAAACTGGTGCTGGCTCGCGATATCGACTCAGCTCTGCGCTACTTAAGCGACGTCAACTGGCAGTTGGCCGGTTTGGGTCTCGGCGTGTTGGCCCTGGCCTGCGTGGTCTCGCTGCCTTTGCTGGGGCGCATGACCAATCCGGTGGTGTTGCTGGAAAAGGCTCAGGCCGAGATGGACGCGGTCTTCCAGGCCGACCTGGATGGCCTGGTGGCGCTGGACCAGGCCGGCCACATTGTGACCGCCAATCCTGCAGCCGCTGTCTGTTTGGGGTTGGCCGTAGAAAAACTCCCGGGGCGCTCGCTGGAGGAGTTGATGCCTCCCGACGTCTTCTCCCAACTGATTGCGGTTCAGCCCAGCAGCGGCCAACTGGTGCAGCGCGGCCAATGGCAACGAGAGGGTAGACGGTTCCAACTCACGCGCACTTTCGTGGCCAGCAAGCACGTGGGCAGCGTGCTGGTGACCAGGGACTGCAGCCATGAAATCGTGCAGTCGCAGCACCACCAGGATTTTCTGGGGCGCTTACGGGAAGCTCTGCAGCATCGACCCGAAGATCAGGCGGGCTGGCTGCGTTGGGAAAGGGAACGGGGCAACCTGCTCTGCCTGGCCGGCGACCCCCCGCCCCAGGGCGCGGCGGTGGCTGACCTCAGGGCCGAACTCGCGACTCTGCTCGACGAATTGAAGATTCCCGCCCAGATCGGCCCCGATCTGCCCAAGGTGGATCTGGGTCAGGGACATTTGCGCTTGCTGATGCTCAATCTGCTGGGCTGCACCGGCTTCCAAGCCGGCAGGGAGGGTGGGGGGTGTTGGTTGATAGCCACCGGATTGACCCCGTCGGACTGGGAAACGGAAGCCCTCACGGCACTGTTGCAGGACGAGGAAGGCCGCCTGGAGAGGGAAGGTCCTGACTTGAAGATCTGGCTGCCGGCCGCGCTGTGCTAGCCAGCGTTCGTAAGCACGAAATCCCCAAATTGCGATTTTTCGTGGTGGAGATCGTGCTGATCTGGACGGGCCTGGCCATCGCCCTGGCCGTCACCGAAACCTTGTTGTTGTCCAAATTAGGAGTGCGCTACCTGCCCCTGGCCCTGTTGTTGACCTCCTCTTTTACCTTGCTGGGTTCGCTGAGCTATGCGGCCTTGTTGAGTGTTTCTTGCAACTACCGACTGCTGGCCGGAACGTTGATGGCCACCAGCCTGACGCTGCTGGCAGCCTTCGCGGGACTGCAGGGAGGCATCGAGTGGCTGAGCCTGCCTCTTTTTGCCTTCTATGGAGCCAGTTTTTGCGTGCTGGGCACGGAGGTGTTCGGGCTGGCCGGCGAGTGTATCGATACTTATTCCAGCAAGCGACTCTTTCCGCTGCTGTCGGTGGGGGCCACTTGCGGAGAGTTGTTGGGTGGCCTGTCGGTGGCTGTGGGGGCGCGCTTTATCGACCCCAGCGGCTGGCTGCTGGTGTGGGGTGGCGCCAACCTGTTGGCTTTGCTGTGGCTGCGTCTGCACCGCGCTCCGCTGGCCAGTTGGCGACCGGCAGGTGGGCCGGTGCGGCGAAGTCAACAAAGAAATGGAGCGGTGCTGCGCTACATCCGTGGCAGCGCCATGGCCCGGGCCTTAACCCTGCTGTTGGTGGGCATGGTGCTGTGCCAGGGAACCAGCCAGTATCTCTTCTCCCAGGTGTTCGCGCGCAACTTTCCGCGCAGTCAGGATCTGGCCACCTTTTTGGGATTTCTGGTGGCATCCACCAACCTGGCCGAGCTCTTCGTAGGAACTCTGATCACGCCCCGTCTGGTGGCGGTGATGGGCGTGGCTCGGGCCAACTGGCTCCACCCCCTCCTCATGTTGGGGGGGTTGTTGCTGCTCACCAGTCGTTTCACACTGGTGCCGGCGGTAGTGCTGTGGGTTTGTCGGCGCACTTTTCAGGACTGTCTGGCCACGCCGGTGCGCAACCTGCTCTACAACGCCATACCCGTCAGGGTGCGCGGCTATGTGCGGGCATTTCTGGACGGTATGGTCCTGGCCGGCGCTCAGGCCAGTGTGGCCATCTTGCTGCTGCTGTTGCAAAGCTGGCTCAAGCCTGAGCGAATCTGCACGATTGGGGTGGGTTTGGCCTGCATCTATGTAGCCGGAGCGTTGTGGGCCGGGAAAAACTATCTGGCCACCTTGGTGGGAGAACTGCAGGGCGAGGGACTAAGGCTGCAGCGGGACAATCTGGCCCAAGACCTGACCCATCTGCCGCAGCAGAGCGGCTGGCCCTTAAGCCGGTTGCAGGCCGCTTTGAATGACCCAGAACACAGTCTGGAGGCGCTCAACCAACTGGCTCAGCATCCCGATCCCCTGGCCCTGCATATCCTGGGAGAGGCGCTGGGCTCGGGCCAGCGCGCCTTGCGACTGGGGGCGGCCCGCCGCCTGGGAAAAGCCGGCCAGGCCGGAGTGAGAGCCGCTCAGGGTTATCTTTATTCCGACCAGGCCAGCACCGTAGAGGCTGCCCTGGAGGCTTTGGGAACCAGTTCCACCCCATGGGGAAAGTCGCTGTTGCAAGCAGAGTTTGGCGCCCGCGTGAAGAGGGCTGGACTGGCCTGGTTGGCCGCTCAAAAATTCGCCGACAACAGCCACCTTCCGCGACGTTTTCTGGCCGAGGCTCTGCATCAGGAAGCCACCCGCCACCAGCGACTGGCTTTTGTGGCCCTGCGCTGGTTAGAAGGGGAAGAGTTGGTCGACACGGTGCGTCTGGCCGTGGCCGCTCACGGAGGCCGCAGCGCCAACGCCCTGGAAGTGCTCTCCAATCTGGGCGACCGCAGTGTGGCCCAACAATTTGTGACTTTGCTTGAGCCCAACTCCCCCGAAGACCGCCAACGCCTGCTCCAGGAGAGCTTGCACCTGCCCGCCGGCCTCGACGAAGTGCTCAAGTGGGCCCTGCATTCGGCCGACCCATGGGTGCGCTGGGCCGCCCTGATGGTTCACTCGTCGGCCTCCCCGGTGGCCCTGCGCAAAATGGAACACTTACTCGCCCTGCGCGCCTGTGCCCCTTTCTCGGCCCTGGAGTTGGATCGCCTGGAGCCTTTGCGGGCCAGCCTGCTGGAAGAGCGCTTTGCCTCCCCTACCCTGCTCTGGAGCCGGGGCCAAACTTTGCGGCGCGGCTTTGTGCTATTGCAGGGCTGCCTGAGCCAGGGTTTGCATCACTTTTATGGTGGAGTGGAACTGATCGGTAACCTGCCGGCACGCTCCGATTTAAGCAGTCAGGGCCCGCTGCGCTTGCTGAGCGTGCGCCAGGAAGTGCTTCACAAGTCGATTGCCCAGCAGCCCGAACTGGGGATTGGCTGCTTTGGCTGGTTGAGCGGTGAACTGCGTGCTTGCGAGAGGGTAGTTCAGGGCCAGCCCTAGAACTGACCCACGATGGAACTGTCCTACTCGACCGACCCCGCCTGGTGCTCGCGCTGTAAGCATTTGCCCTGCCGCTGTGCCCGGTCCCAGGTCAGCGGACCCCCTCCGAAGGTGGTCAAAATGAGGCTGGAAAAACGCCGGGGCAAGGCCACCGTGGTGCTTTTTGAACTGGCTATGGCGCCGGCCCAACAAAAGGAGCTATTGAAAGAGCTGCAGCAACTGTGTGGCACGGGCGGTTGCGTGAAAGACGGAACGCTGGAAATTCAAGGCGACCATCGCGAGCGCATCGAAGCGTTGCTGGCCGGCCGGGGGATCAAAGTGAAGCGGGCCGGGGGTTAGGGCAAGGGCCGCAGAGCAGGCGGCCACCGTCCAGATGGGGTTCCACTTGGGACGAAGCAGCAACACGGCAAGAGCGGTCAGGGTTAGAGCCCACTGGCGGGTGGGCCAGAGGAAGCTTTTGGAGGTTGCCAGAGCGCCCGCCACCAGCAGTCCGGCGATCACCGGCACCAGAGCCTGGCGAGTTTTCTTGAGCCAGTCCGGGGCCTGCGAAGAACCGGTGGCGCCGATGAAGTAGAGCAAAGTAATGGTGGGAATCGCCCGGGCCACCGAAGCCAGCAGCGCCCCCCACGGGCCGGCCAGTTGATATCCCAGCAGACTGAGGAAAATGGCGTTGGGTCCTGGTGCAGCCACGGCCAGAGAGTAGGTGCGGTTAAACACCTGCTCGCTGGTCAGATGGTGGTGGCTGACGACATTGTTATGCAACGAGGATAGAACCGCCGCCAGGCCGCCAAAGGAGAGGGCACCGGCCAAAAAATATCCAGGAACAGGGTGACTCTGGGGTCCATCAGCGAGGCTCTGACTGCGGCTGACGTTGACCCCTTCGCTCACCTCTTCTCGTCCTCGGGCACCTCGATCATAAAGCTATGGCCGGGCGGAACCGGAGCGGCGCCGTGCATGAGCAGGCGCACAGCTCGGGAGTCATGAGCTGCGGGGCGATTTGACAGTAGTCGAAGAGATTGCCGCGCGGCACAATGTGATAGCGGATGGTTTTTCCGTCCATGCTGATTTCATGCTCGTCTGCGCAGCTGCGCACCTGCTCGCTCACCTGGGGATTGAGATCGAAGCGAACCCCCACGGGTGCTTCCACATCTCGGCCTGTTCGGGGATCGACAGGGTGATTTTCTGGCCGGTTGCGGTGTTGGTGGTATGAATGATGCTTTCGCCCGAGAGTCCCCGCCGATGACAACCAGCCGACTGGTGCCGGAACAGATGATCATACACGGAATTTCTTGGGGGCGCCGCAAGCTGGTGGTGATGGTAGGTTGCGTGGGAGTGGAGATACCCTGGTCCCCTGGTTTCCCCTGCAATAGGTGAGACGGGACCTGGGCCCGAACCCTACCAAGATGGAAGGCATTCGTATTGTAGTGATGTGCATACTGTGCTCCACCTTTTACGGAATCGTCCACGACCTGGTCACCGCCCATATGTGCGTCCAATATTTTACCGTCGCCCACCCATGGGTGTTCCCGAGCAAAGAACCGGTGGTAATGGCTCTAATATGGGGAGTGCTGGCCAACTGGTGGGTGGGGTTGATTTCGGGGGTGCTGCTGGCGCTGGCGGCACGAGTGGGGAGTCGTTCCGGGCGGACCGCCCGCCAGATACTGCCCAGGTTGGGGCACTGCTCAAAATCGTGGGCCTCTGCGCCCTCATCGCAGGTTTGCTGGGTATGACTCTGTCGCACCTCGGATTTTTGCACGTGACTCAGAAAACCGATCGCATTCCCCCAGAAATCTGGGACGGCTTTTTCTTTGACGCTTTCGCTCACCTTGCGTCCTACCTTGTCGGGCTCATGGGCGGACTGGTAGTGGTCTTCAATACCTGGAAACTTCGCTATGAGTCTGACTGATGGAAGATTGCGAGGACCGGCCCGCAGCGGATGCGTTCTGGCTCTGACCCTGATGTTGGCGGCTTCCATTGCCGGCTATTTGTGGCGCTTCGACTTGCAGGCGATGGGTGACCTCAAAGCTCGCCAGGCGGCTCAAGCCCTGCTCGAACACCCCAAAGCCATCAGCGTGGAAGTTCTTGGCCAGGGTCCAGGCTCCGAGGAACGTCCTCAGCGAATGGGCTGGCCCTCGATGGGGCCCGTATTCGCGCCCCAGGTGAACCAGGGACCTCTGCTCAACAGTCTGCAACTGGCATTTTGGGAACATTGCCGGGAAGGCACCTTTCCCCCCAGTTTGTTTCGCCCCGTCTACGCCATTCTGATTCATCACGAAATTCGAACCGACGTTATCCTTTTCAGTCCCGACCGGTGCGCCCTGGAAACCACCATTCCCGGCCGGAACAAGGCCTACTTTGTAATACCCAGGGCCATGTCACGACACATTCAAGCCCAACTAGCTCCAGAGGGTATCGAGGACAAATATTTGAAGTCAAACACGAACCTGAACGAGGCGACGTCAATTTTTGGGTTGGGCCGCAGGCCTTCTGGCTGCCGGCTGCGGTAGCTCTCTCGCGGATTTTTCGGGGGTAGGAATTTGGCCTCCCAACAGCAGTTGGGTGCAACACCTCAAACAGCGACAGCCCCGACACTGGGCTGGCCCATTGCCGCCCCCGCCGATACACGCACGCGACAGATCTTGAGGAGAGTGGGCGAGATATTGCTCACACTTGAGCAAAGTGGGTCTTGCCTAGATAGAGTTATGCTTCTCAAGGCGGACACATCTCCTGGTTAGCCGGCCATGGCCGGGGGTTTGGTGGTCGGGGAGATGCCCGCCCTTGATTAGAGGGCTGACTCGAGGCGACGGCAGATTTCCGGCAGCCACTGTTGGTGTTCGGGCTTCATCAGGCAACTGCGCAGGCAGGTGAGGCGTGGCTGATCCCAGTTGAGCTGGGGCCAGACGCGGCGGTCGCTGACCTGAGTGAGGGCCAGATGAAGGTCGAGCTGAGCGGCCCGCTCGAAAATCTGCTGGGAGTGGTCTGAAACCTGGCTGGCGCTGGTTCCCTGCGGTGCCCAGACGACGATGTCCAGAGACGGCGCGTAGAGGGTCTGCCAATGTTGGGGCCTTTGCCGGAGCCAGGCATAGAGGTCCTGAGCGGCGGCCAGGCCCAGGTCGAGGCGGCTCCCCAGTTCTCCGCCCACCACCAGGGGCATCATTCGCTGAGTGGCCCACAGAGCCACCGCGCTGGCCCCGGCTCGCGAGCATTCCAGGCTGATTTCGCCCAGGTGCAACTGGTCGGAACTGAAATAGGTGTAGGGCGAATCGTGCCTGTAGAAGTGGCCCACGGCCGGGTCACGGAAGAGAATACAGCCACACCCATAGGGCTGAAGTCCGTGTTTGTGGGGGTCGATGGCCAGGGAGTCGACCCCGGGCACGGCCGCGAAAGCCGCCGCTGCGGTTGGATGGAGCTGAGTGGCCAACCGAAAATAGCCGCCATAGGCCGCATCCACGTGGACTCGGGCGCCGTGCTGCCGGGCCAGGGGCAGTATCTGCTCGAGCGGGTCGACCGCCCCCACCGAGGAAGTGCCCAAGGTGACCACCACCGTGCCCACATCTCCTTGCTCCAGGTGGTGGCGCAGGGCGGCCACATCCATGCGGGCCTGCTCGTCGCTGGCCACCGCCGTAAAAGGGATCTGCAAGACCGAGCAGATGCGCTGATGGGTGTAATGAGCCTGTTCCGAGGCTAAAATGCGCCGCCCCGGGTGAAGGCGACCGGCAATCCAGAGACCTTCCAGATTGGCAAAAGTGCCACCGCTGGTGAGGTGACCCAGGTGAGTCGACCAGCCCAACATTTGAGCGATCTCGGCCACCGCTTCTTTTTCCAGTTCAGAACTGGCCCGCCCGCCGTCCAGGGCGTGGTTGTTGGGATTGACAAACTGGGCCAGGGCGTAAGCCAGGCGCGCTATGGGGTGGGGCGGCTTGAGCATCTGACCCGCGTAGAGCGGGTGTGCGTAGGGATAGTTGTCGCGCATGCGCTGAGCGACCTCGAGCAAAATGGGACGAAGTCGCTCTTGCTCCAGCGCTACCTGGGCCTCGGGTAGGTGGGCAAATCCCTGATCTAGATGCTGTAGAGCTTCTTGGAGCAGCTCCAAACCCGATTGCGAGGTAAACATGGCGGAGGGTTCTCGGCTGCATGGGATCGGCTCCTGTTGGGAAGGAACCTGAATCCTGAAGGGGAACGCACAGGGATTCAGTCTCAGGAGGTTCCGATGGGTTCCAGGCAAGCATTAGGTATGATTGAAACGATGGGCTTTATCGGAGCCGTAGAAGCCGCCGATGCGGCCGTCAAGACGGCCAACGTCAAGATTGTCAAGTACGCCTCGGTGGATGGAGGGCTGGTGTCCATTCACGTGCGCGGAGACGTGGGCGCCGTGCAGGCGGCCGTCGACGCGGCCGCGGAAGCGGCCCGCAAGGTCGGTACCATTTTTGCCGTTCACGTGGTACCGGCGCCTCACGAAGAAGTCGACGAGATCATGTTTCCCGGCTAAGCAACATCATGTTCATATCCCCTCGGTAGCCCGCGCATATAAGTAGTGGGAACGGAGGTACATTGCGATGGAAACCAATCCCAGTGGCTCGCAAGCGTCTCAGGCTACGGCTTTCACCTATGGGTTGACTGTCACTGACACGCTGAGCGGAATCTACACGAACTAAAAACTTTGGCATAGCCGCAACTTTGGTCCGGCCTGAGGGTTGAACCCTAAAGAGTTGGAGGCAGCCTTATGAATTGGGTCCTTACCCACCCTTTCGGGCATAGGTTGAAACAGGCACAGAATGCGGCTCCGGCCGCCTTACGGCTGGAGGGATCTCACGTGGACGAGGACGTTGACCTCATGCTGCGGGTGAAAGCCGGCGACGCGGAGGCCTTCAACCGTCTGATGGACAAGTACCAGCGAACGGTGGTTAACCTTGTCTTTCGCTTTACGGGCGATGCTGAAAATGCCGAGGATCTGGCCCAGGAAGTCTTTTTGCGCGTCTATCGGGCTGCCCCGCGCTATGAGCCTCGCGCCAAATTCTTCACCTACCTTTACCAAATCACCCTGAATTTGTGCCGCAACGCGCGCGAGAAGAATCAGCGACGTCGCACCCAGAGTCTGGACAGTCGACCCAACGATCCCGAAGCGACATGGGACGTGCCCGATCCAGAGGTTGGTGCCGAGGCCATGCTGCAGAGCCAGGAAACGGCCGCCCAGGTGCAGGCGGCCATTTCGACCCTCTCGGATGAACAGAGAGAACTACTGATCTTGCAACGATTTCAAAACCTGGGCTACGACGAGTTGGCCCAACTGACGCGCCAAACCGTGTCGGCCGTGAAAGCCAAACTGCATCGGGCTCGCCTGGCCTTGAAGAAGAGGCTTGAGCCCCTGTTGGCGGAAGGAGTTGACCTGTGAAGTGTCAGCAAGCCCAAGAATGGATGAGTGAGCGACTCGACGGTGTGCTCGAAGAGCCCCGCCTGCTGAGCCTGGAGGAACATCTGGGCCAATGCGCTGGATGTGCTGTGGAGTGGAAAGAGTTGCAGGCAAGCTGGGAGCTGCTCGGGCAACTGCCTGAGATGGAGCCCGGTCCACTCTTTCGAGCCAAAGTGTGGGAAAAGATTCGTTTGGAGCCGGCTCCCTCGCGCACTTTGTGGTCGGTGTGGCGGCGTTGGATCGGGGGAGTGGCCGTGGCAGCAGGGCTGGTCCTGGTCGTCAATCTGTTTTCCACCCCTCCAGCCACCACACCCGCGCCGGCTGTGGTGGCGGCTGCTCCGGTGCCAGAATGGGACGTCGACTTTGAGGTGATCCCCAGTGTCGATGCGCTGGCCCAGGAGGAGCCGTTGGATGAGTCGTTGCCTTTGGGTCATCTGAGCGATGACTACCTGGCCTGCTCTGAACTGGCCCTGGACGAAACCCTGGAGGGTCACTGATTGATGTGGCGTCGTGGCGTGATCGGGCTGATGCTGGCGGGCTTCTGGCTGACGCCCCTGTGGGCCCAACCCGAGGACGAACCGGCCCTGGACTTGAGTCCCAAACAAAGGCGCGCTTTGCGCACCATCCAGAGCCGTTTTCAGGGGCGAGTGCAAGATGTTCAGATCAAGCTGGAAGCCCGCCGAGTGGAGTTGGCCCAACTGCTGCAACAGGACAACACCGAGAAAGAAGCCGTGAAAAGCAAGCTCGGCGAAATTTTGGAGCTAGAAAAAGAGCGCCAAAGTCTGAGCGTGGACCAGATTTTCGAATGCAAAGAGCAGCTTAGCCCGGCCCAGTGGGGGCCTTATCGGCGCCGCCTGGTGCGCCTGTTTCTGGAGCGTCGCAACAAGGGCGGACAATTTCCCAGACGCGGATCAGACCCGTCTTCCCCTTAAACGACTCATCGCCGAACAGTGCGACCTCGAAAGTCGACACATCCTGGCGCGATTCCTGGCTGAGCAAAATGCCCGTGTGCTTGCCGTCGCGGGAACGGTCTTGAATGCGGGCGGCCAGATTGACGGTGTCGCCGATGAGGGCGAACTTGGAACGATGAGCAGCGCCTACCTCGCCTTTGACCAGTTCGCCGGTGTGCAAACCCAAGCCCTGACGCAGTGTTTGTAGCTCGGGGTGCAGCCCTTGTTTGCGCAAATCTTCCAGGGCTTGCAGCATCTGCCAGCAAGCGCGCACAGCCCGCTCGGCTCCGGGCGCCTCGGGCTTGTCTTCGAAGTCGGCCAGAATGGCGTCGCCGATGTATTCGTTGACGTCCCCGCCATGGTCTTCGATAATGGTGGTCATCTTGGACAGATAGATGTCCAGCAACTTCATGACCTCGGTGGGAGGCAAGCGCTCGGAGAGGTTGGTAAAGCCGCGAATATCGGAGAATAAAATGGTGGTGCGAATGCGCCGCGCCACCACCCTGCCGCCTTGAGTTTGATCCTGCTCAATGGCCTCGCGGGCCTGCTTGGGCACCATCTTGGCCAACATCTCTTTTTGGCGCAATTGATGCACCATCTGATTGAAAGATTCGGTGGCCTGGCGCACCTCGAGGGGCCCGGCTGGAGGCAGATCCTCGCCCAGAGTACCGCTGCCCACCTCATTCATTCGCCTCGAAAGGCGGCCGATCTGGGTGGAGACCGAGCGGGTGGCCAGGGAGATGCCCAACAGACCCACCGCCAGCGCGCCCAGTCCCAAACTGGCAATGCCTTGAGTCAACTTGCGCAGATAGGCCTCGATCGAATTGAGTGAGCGAAACTCCCAGAGATGGGAGACGGTCTGGGACGGCTTTCCGATCTGAGGTAGAGGTTCGAAATGGTCCAGGTAGGGCGGATTGCGCAACGGCTGGCCTTTCAAATCGGCCGCGCTGGAGGCGTCGGAGACCCGAAATTCCCCCCCCGGCGACTGGCGTTCGAGACGTTCCTCGAAGCGCTGGTCGAGGCGCCTGCCTAACACCAACTGGCCGCCCGAAGAAAAAGGTTGAACGCGCACCAGATAGACCATGCCGTCGCTGTGACGCAGATAGCCCTCCTCGGCGGCTGACGAGTTCTTCTTGAGCAGGTCACGCAGGTCGTTGCCCAGCTGAGGAGCGGCCCAACTGTCCTCGGCGGAGGGATTTGTCCCCTGCGGGCTGGTGTGCATCTCCAGAAAGGGCGTGCCCACCTTATCGGTGAGAATCAGCAACTGCAGCGAGCCTTCGGATTCCTCGAACAGAGTCACACCGGTGTCTCGCATCAATCCCTGCAATGCCTGCCAACAGGCGTAGTAATCGGCATTGCGCCCCTTGCTTTCGGGGTTGAATTCGGACGAGGTCCAGGGCTTGCCGTCGTCCACGCTGGCCGTGCCCAGTTGCTGGAGCAATTTGTCCGGGGTCGACCCTTCCAACAATGTTTGGTAAGGACCGTTGAGGGTCACAAAAACAGCCCGGTATTCGTGCCAGGAGGGGCTGTCGGTAATGCGATAGCCAAGCACTCTCAAGGTGGTGAGGTCGTTGCGCTCGTAGGTGACGCGAGCCCCCTTCTCGAGTTGCTGCTGAACCGAAAGGCGCAGATTGACGCGAGCCTGATATTGAGCAAGGCTACTCAGAGCGATGCCGGTGCACACCAGCAAAGACCCAAAGAGCAACAGCAGCCAGGTGCGCAGCCGCATGGGCTAGAGTTTGAGGTCCAATTTGAGGGGACCCGAGGCCGGCACGGTAATCATACGTTTTTCCGGCTTGGGCAACCGGGGGTGCCAGACCATCAGGGCATAGTCGCCGGCAGGCACCGCCCCCAGGCGATACTTTCCGTCGGCTCCGGGTTTGCAAAAGTAGTCAGTATCGACCACCAGCAGATAGGCGTTCATTTTGGTGTGGATTCCGCAGAAGATTTCAACCTCGCCGCTGCCGTCAAAATCGTGGCTGCGCACCGTGCTGCCATGCTTCATAATCTCGAAATTGCCGGGATTGGATACGGAATAAACGTGATGGGGAAAGGGATCTTTGTTTTTGAAAAATACTTTCGAGCCCTTAGCAATGGGCAACACGTGGGGGAGAAACTCTTTGTTTTTCTGGTCAAAGGTGTTGCCCGAGCCCATCTTGGTCACCGGGGTGCATTTTAGCCCCTTGCCTTCCAGGTAGATGACCACATTCTCGACTTCGCTTTCCGAGTTAGGGACCTGGTCGCCAGAATGGTCTTTGTCATCATACTTGGCGCGAGTTTGGCCCTGCTTGCGAGCGCCGGGTGCCGAACCGAGGGTGATTGTGCCGGTGATGTCCCCTGCCTGGGCGGTGCCGGCCAGCACGGCTAACAAAAGGGCTGTGCCCAGTGGTTTTTTCATAGGCGGGGTGTTCTCTCTACCCGGAGGCTTACCCTCCGCCAGCAGAGAAGGACTGTGGCCTATGGGAACGGCCGCTGCGATCAGCGCTCAAGGCTTGAGCTACAAAGTGGGCCGAACGGTCCTGTTGCAACCCCTCAACCTGTCCTTTCTGGCCGGCGAGTTTGTGGGGGTGCTGGGACCTAGCGGGTGTGGCAAGTCAACCTTGCTGCGTTGCCTGGCCGGGCTGCAGGCCCCCTCGAGCGGGCAGGTCAGCTTTAACGGCAGACCCTTTCCCGATCTCAGCACCGAGGAACGTCGCCGCCTGGGATTTGTGCCCCAAGACGATGTCGTCCATGGCAGCCTGAAAGTGGAACGCGCCCTGAATTATACGGGACGGTTGCTGGGATTGAAGGGGACCGAACTGACAAATCGGGTGGATCAGGTGATCGGTTTGCTGGAGTTGGGCGAGCGTCGTACGCTGCGCACCGATCGGCTCTCTGGCGGGCAGCGTAAGCGGGTCAGCATCGCCGTTGAATTGATGGGGGACCCTCCCGTGCTCTTTCTTGACGAACCTACGGCTGGACTCGACCCCGCTTTGGAAGACAGTTTTATGCTGAGTTGTCGAGGTCTGTGCCAGGGAGGGCGCACGCTGGTGATGAGCACCCACGTGATGCAAAGCGTGGAGTCCCTGGACCTGGTGGTGGTGCTGCAAAAGGGTCACCTGATCTACCTGGGTCCACCCGGTCAGGCGGCAGCCTACTTTGGAGTGCCCACTTTGATGCAGATCTATAAGTCACTGGCCCAACAGGATCCCCTTCAGGGCATGCAGAGATTTGCGGCCAGCCCACTGCACGCAGCTTATGTAGCAGGCCGAGCTTCCTGAAAGTCGAAATGAAACCCTGATGGCAGCTACCCGTGGGGAACAGCTCAACGTGCTCTGTGAGCGTTACCTGGAAATCGTCCTGGCTGACCGCGGCAACACCTTTTTGCTGCTCATCCAGGCGCCGGCCATCGCTCTGTTCGCGGTGCTTAACTGGCGCGATGTGGATGCCGCCACCAATTCTCTTTACTACTTGCTGGCCTTCTCAGCCCTCTGGTTTGGCACGTCCAATGCCTGTCGCGAGGTGGTGAAGGAGGAGGCGATCTTCGATCGCGAGGCCCGACTGGGAGTTCAGGTAGGCCCCTATCTTCTATCCAAGTGCCTGGTGCTGGGACTGTTGAGCTTTGTGCAATGCCTTTGCCTGGCCTACCTGGTCAATCTCTATGTGCCCCTGGGCGGGCCTGTGGCGCTGCACTTTCTCTACCTGTGGCTGGCATCGCTCAGCGGCATCTGTCTGGGATTGCTGATTTCGTGCCTGATGTCCAATTCGGACAAGGCGGTTGGCACTGTGGTGTTGGTGCTGATCCCTCAGATGGTCTTTTCCGAGATGGTGCTGTCCCACGAGCATGCCAGCAACCTGGTACTCTGGCTCGAAGACTTCTCGTTTATTTCCTGGACCTACCAGGCACTCAAAGAGGTAACCAAAGTGGATTACTCCTACATCACCTTGCTTCAATCGGCCAGTATGGTTTCGTTGCTGTCGCTGGTTTTGCTGGCCGGTAGCTACTTTCTACTGCGGCTGCGGGCCGGGCGGGCGAGTTGCTGACATGAAAAAAATCCTGCTGGTATTTCTGCTGCTGGGCGCACTTGCATTCACTTTACTGGTTTTGAAAGACCGCAGCTCGGGAGGCGAAGGGCAGGGGATGGGGTCGCTCGCCGACCGTAACCACCTGTCCCAGCAATCCCTGAAGTTTATGGAGGACCTGCGCTTCAAGGACTTTCAGCACGCCGCCAGTTACCACTCGACCGAGGACCGCAAAAAGGCCAATATTCCTAAAAAAATCCAGCAGTGGTTTGCCGTCAAGCCAGAACAGCTCGACATTATGCGCTACGAGATCCTGAAAACCGACATCGACAGTAGCGGCCGGCGCGGTCGCGTGAAGATCAAGACCGTACTGAAGATTCTGAATAGCGATCAGATCAAAGAACCAGAGATGATGCTCTATTGGTTCAAAGACCCTACCGAGGGTTGGATCATGGAGTTGGATTCGTCACTGTAACATTCTGGAAACATTCAGGCCTTTCCCCTCGCCTCCAGCTGTGGGATAGTAAACGGGTAATAGAGTCAAGGAGTGATTCCATGTATCTAGGTGGTTATGGTTGTGGCCTGGGAATCGGTAACAGTTGGGGCTACAGCCCCATGATGAGCTGTTGTCCCTCCTACGGCATGGGCTACATGAACAATATGTGTGGGGGCTACGGCTACTACAACCCGATGGGCTCTTATATGGGCGGCTACACCGGCAGTATGGTGGGCAGTGGCATTGGCACCGTGCTAGGGGGCCTGGCTGGTTTTGGGTTGGGCGGTTTCTGGGGGGCGGCGCCCGGCGCCATGATTGGCAACGCCATCGGGTCGTTCATTGGCTGGGGCTTGGGTTCAAGCCTGGGCGGGGGCGGTTACAACTCCTGGTGCTTCTAAGTTAGCCCTACTATGATCGATCTGGATTCTACCGGCTCGCCGGGTGTGGATGCATTGCTCAGGGTTGCCCAAACCCTGATCAGTCAGCCCGACCTGAAAGAGAGTCTGCAGTTTTCCCGTCATGTAGCCGAGCTACAGTCTTTTCGGCGTGCCCTGGAAAAGCAATTCCGTGACTCCTTGCGCTTCTATCCCCGTACGCCTTTGGTGGTCCAACTCCAGAGTCAGTTTGATCAGGAGTTTGAGAGATTCCGTGGTGGAGGCCGTCGCCTGGAGAGTTTTTTAGAAGTAGGCCGCAAAGAAGACCTGGAGACGGGCTGTCAGCGCGTCCATCAGGCCATCACCCAATTGCAGGCCCTGGGCGCCCAGTTGCGAGCCCAGGAAGAGGTGTGGCAGCAGGGCTACGGACCGGGACTGACCGGCGAACTGAAGTTTCTCCTTCGCCAAACACTGGACGGTGCCATCTCTCATCAAAAAGCCTCGCTGGTTCTGGAAAAAAGCCTGGAGGCGTGCCGCCAACTGGAGCAGGCCTTGGGCAAAGTTCAACCTGAAAACGACGCGGTCGCCGAGTCCCTGGACCTGTGCACGGTGCAGTTGGCAAGTTTCAGTCGCAATCTGCAGCGCGCCTTGCAAAGTCTGCGGATGCAACATAGCTGGGAGATTGAGGAGCGACTGGAAGACCTGCTCAAAGGGGTAGAAGCGATGTCGGTGGCCCATCAAAACCTGATGCAATCGCTCTACCCACCGGTGATCTGCCCCCGTTGCGGGCAGCAGCAGCCCGGAGACCGTCCCCAATGCGGGTCGTGCTCGGCGCGCCTGCCCCTACCCGCCGTCTCCGCGCTGCCTGCCCCACCCTCTCCGGAGGCCCAACCGCGTTTTCAAAGCTTTGTCGAAGTCGAAGGCCAGCTAGAACAGTGGTTGCGGGGAGAAGTCGAAACGTCCCGCTGCGAATCGGCGCTCGACCAGTTTCGCCAGCGACTGAGCCAGGGCCGCCGTCAGATGGAAAAAGACGCGGCTTTAGATCAGGAACTGAAAGAAATGATGACGGCTGGAGCCTGCGCCACTGAAACGGCCCTGCTGGCTTTGAAGGAGGCCCTGGGCAACCAGGACCAGCGGGCCTGTCAACGGGAGTTGGAGGGTTTGCATGCGGCTGAGGAGTTGATGAACCAGGCCCAGCAAAAGGCCCAGCAGCTTCAGTCTACGCCGAACTCCTGAATCAACTCGCGCAGGCCCCCGCCGATCGACTCGATGACCGACTTACACTCGTTATTAATGGTAGCTACGACGGCCTTGTCGGAAGTACCCATAAGAGACCGGGCCAATTCGCGAACTTCACGGATTTCTTTGATGAGGTGGGCTTCCAATCGGTTTTTGCGCTGACGAAGCCGGTTGAGGGTTTGAATGCGCTCGAAAGCATCGCCGTCATCCAGCAATTCTGCGGTTTCTTCGCGCAAAATCTCAATGGCTTTGGTCAGTTCCGAGCGCAAAAAGGCCAGAAACCCCATCAACTCCGAGCCCGGCGACTCGGTGTACTCGGCCAGCGCTCCGGTTTGCCGGAGAGCTGGAAGCTTCATTTCCGCGTCTAGATCCACGACTGGTTCATTTGTCGAAACGCCTGCGACCCCTGCCACCAAAATTACAGGGAGCCAACTTCGTAGAAAATCAGGCTTTCCGGCGCAGGCTGAGGCAGCAGGAAGATGACCGCATAGGATGCTTTAGTACAGTCCAAGGCGGCTGTCGTCTTGACCTGCGCACCAAAGGGCGGAGCCGCGAGGGGCGAGTTAAAATCCACGTGAACCTTCCTGTAAGCAGTGGGAGCCTCGCGCCACCCCCCTTTGTCGGCCTGGAGCCACTTAGAGGTGACCACAATACCATGCTCGTCCAGGGTGGCCACAAAAAAGGGCACCGGATTATTCTCGGGCAGGTTGCTAAAGGTTAGCCGACGAGTCGCTTTGGGCAATGTGGCCAGATATCCGTCGTTGGCCGGATGGGGAAAACTGAGCAGATACTCCAAGGTCCCCATTTTTTCACGATTCAGGCCCACTTTACCGCTGCTGCGATAAAATCCGTGGGCTTCCACGACCTTATACCTGGGACCCGCCACGCTGGTTGCGATCTGCCGCTGCTGTTGGCCATTTAGGAAGTAGAGGGCGCAAATTCCGGCCACCAACAGAATGATACTGACAGTCAAGATCATCTTGTGGGTTTTTCCCGGATCGTGTCGGTCCAGATCAACGGAGCCTTTGCGCTGCTGATTTTCGGCCGCCATGGCCTGACGTTGGAAATCGGACTGCAAAGAGATGGTGTTTTGGAGGGGATGGTAGAGGCCAAAATCCTTCATGGGGTCTTCGGCCTCTTTATGAATGCCTTCGATCTTGACGCGCTGGGTGGGGCGCTCCTCCTGGGTCAGCTCCTCGGTGGGACCCATCAAGCTAATGCGATCTTTTGCCTGGTCCTGCAACTCCTGGTTCTTTTGATGCTGCTGTAGGGCTGGCACAAGTTTTTCCAGTTCGCGCCGGAAATCGTAGACCGAATCAAAGCGATCTTCTTGCTCCTGCTGGGTGGCTTTGCGCACCACCCAGCACAACTCGTGGGGCAGGTCTTTCTTGATTTTGTCCAGTGGCTCGATCTGGAGAGGCAATGGCTGCTGACCGGACAACATAAAGTGCAGGGTCACGCCCAGCGAATACTGGTCGGTGCGGGTGGTGGGCCGGCCCCGATATTGCTCCAGGGGAGCGTAACCCACCGTGCCTACGGCCGTTTTGGTGGAGGCGCTGCCGCCCACCTCGCGGGCCAACCCGAAGTCGACCAGGTAGATGGCATTGTCCTGGTGTCGCACAATGATATTGGCGGGTTTTACGTCGCGATGAATGATGGGTCGAGGGCGGTGGGCGTGGAGGTACTCCAAAATCTTAGCCACTTGAATGGTATATTCCACGGCTTGAAGGGCGGGCAGGTCGGCGCCAGCCAGGCCGATCTGGTCCATGACCTGCTTTTCCAGATCGACCCCTTCGATAAACTCCATGACGATGACGCGGCGGTCGCCGTCTAAAAAGGAATCGACGAAGGTGGGAACTCCGGGGACGCGCAAATTTTGCAGCAATTTGCACTCTTCTTCAAAGCGAGCGGCCTGGTAAAGGGCGCTCTCGTCGGCACCATCTCCGTAGGCCTCCACCAGCATGCGTTTGATGGCCACGGCCAGACCCGTTCGCTTGTCGATAGCGCGGTAAACTTCACCCATACCGCCGCTGCGAATTGCGCGGATAATTTGGTAATGCTCGTGAAATACGGCGCCGGCCGAGAGGGTAGACTGCGACACGTTGGAATAGTTGGCACATGCCTGGGGGGAACCCTGCCGGGCAATATTAGCAATGCACAGCAAAGATCCGTTCAGGTTGGGATGGCAGTATGAGAATCAATCGGGTGGTAACCCGCACCGGGGATGATGGAAAAACCGCTTTGATCGGCGGCGACCGGGTGAGCAAGAGCGCCCTGCGAGTCAATAGCTACGGAGAAGTGGACGAGTTGAACTCGTGCTTGGGGTTGGCCGTGGGCTGGCTGGAGGACGACCAGATCTGCCTGATTTTGGAGAATATTCAACATCAGTTGTTTACCGTTGGCGCCGATCTGGCGGCTCCCATGAAAGTGCAGGGGCCGCGCGTCAGTTCGACCCACGTGGACGACTTGGAACGGTCCATGGAGGGATTGATGGACGAACTCCCCCCCCTGGAGGAGTTTGTTTTGCCGGGCGGAGGCAGCGCCGGAGCCACTCTGCATCTGGCCCGCACGGTAGCCCGGCGGGCCGAACGGGCGGTGGTAGCCCTGGCCGAACAAGAGGAAGTGAATGGGCAGGCCATTATTTATCTGAATCGTCTGAGTGACTTTCTTTTCGTGCTGGCGCGGGTGGTCAATCGTCGCCAGAATAAGCCGGAAACCCTGGCGCTCTTTTCCCAACGCAAGAAGAGGCAACCGTAGGGGGCCGGAGAATCTGCCAAAATCGTTTTTTGGAGGGCTCTATGTTAGAGGGATTGCAACTGATGAGACAGGCCGAGCTAGGCGAACTGCTCAAGCTCACCCACGCGAAAAATCGCGATGGCTTGGACGAAGCGCAAATGCGCGCGCAGATCATTCAGTGGGCAGGCAAAACGGTGGGCTGCTCCAGCCACGATCCGGCCGCCATCGAGTGGGCCTCTTTGCAATGGCTGGCCCAGCACTGGGGCATCGACAGCAGCGGTCACGACAACAACGACGAGTTGGAGCGCGCCCTGCGAATCCGTATCGCCGACGACGCGGCTCAATATCTGGGGCCGATCTGGTGGGTGTCGTGCGTCTTGATTGCAGCCGGTCCGGCCGATGCCATCGGGCCCAAGGTGCGTCTGCTGGAGAAGGCCGCCAGCCTGGTGGTGCCTTCGCGCTCCGCGCGCCAAAAACTCACCGAGCAATGGCGCCAGAAATGTTCCGAATGGGGATTGGAGGGCCTCAAACAGCCGGAAGTGGAGCAGGCTCTGGAGCAGTTGCGCAAATCTCCCGAGCGGGCCGAACAGGCGGTGACCCTGGCGGCCGTGATCAGTCTGGCCGATGGACGACTGGCTTTTGAAGAAGAACGACTTCTGCGCGACATCGCCGTGGCCGGCGGTATCAGCCACGAGGCTTCGGGCGAGATGGTGCGACGCGTCAACAACATGTATTGGGGGCACCAGGTAGAGGTCACGCCCAAGCGCGGCGTGGAGACCCCCGAAGGCGACAAACTGGCCGCCATGCAGGCGGCGCAACTTACGCTGGACAGCGCCGGCACCCTGGAAGGGCTATGCCTGGAGGCATGCGATAACGTGGTGGGCATTGCCACCGAAGCCCCCCAGGAGCACGCTCCAAAATCTGGCTGGCAGCGCGTGCTGGGAACGGTGTCGGGTTTGAAGCAGTTTTTCAGCAACCGCATGCGCAGCGACGAACAGGTCAACCTGGTGCGACTGGTGTATCTGTCGATCATTCACCAGCACGCCGATGCGGCCAACAAAGCCGAAGCGGCCGCCGCGGCGGCTGCAGCGGCAGCCCGTCAACATGCGGAGGCGGCTCCGGCGGTGGCCGCCAGCACGGGCGAGGTGGGGCCCAAGGTGTCGTCGCGCTCGATCAAACTCGACTAGCGGGCTTCCAGATCAGGGCGAAAGCCACCAGGTAGCTGAGCACACTCAACCAGTAAGTAAATTCGATCCCGTAGCTGAGCGAGAAAGCGATGGCATAGACGGCGGCGGCCGCCGAGGCTGCCCCATTGAGGGCCCAGCACCAGGCCAGTGAGACTTCGGCCTTTTGGGCCAGTTGCAGGCCGTAGGGGAACATGGTTCCCAGCGGCAGACCCATCATGGACATGAGCAGGCCGGCCACCACGATGCGGACTGCGGTGGTGGCCCCGGCCAGGCTGTGCAGAGCCTGCAGGGTAAGGAAGTTGACCAGCAGCAGCGAGCCGATCAGCACCAGGGCCACCTTGACGGTGGGAAACTGGTTGAGGCGCAGGCGCTTTTCGGCCCACCACGACCCCAGTGAAGAAGAAAGCAACAGGGTGAAAAGCACCACAGTGATAGAGTAGACGGGATAGCCCAAAAACAGGTTGAGACGCTGCAACTGGGCAGACTCAAAATACATGAATCCAAAGCCCAGGCAGGCGAAGTAAGTGAGCATGGCCCGCTGAGACCCGGTGCAGGCGCGCGCCGGCCAAACCCAGAAGCCCACAGCCACGGCCGTGACAGCCACCACCAGCGAGGACAGGATAACCATGGCGTCGCGTTCGGATGTGGTGGTACCTGTAGCCGTTTTGAGGTTGCCCGTAAACAGATTGCGCAACGAGAAACTGTGAAAGAAATAGGGGCGGTTGTCGGTGGTGGGCGACAGGTCCAGGTGCACGTCGCCAAACCAACCGCTGGCCTGTTCGGGGTGAGCCAGAAAGTTCTCCAGCCGAGGATCGGCGCAATGGGATGGGCTGAGCAACACCTGGTAGCCGCGCTGTTCGCAGGCCTGGCGCAGGCTGGCCTCATCTTCTGGCGTGAAGGGGCTGGGGCTGGCCAACAGGTTGACCACGTCGGCGCCCAGGGCCAGAATAAGGTGTTGGCGGGGCTGAGAAATGCCTTGCTGGCGTAAAGCTTCGGCTGCCAGGATCATCAATCGGTGAGTTTCGCCGATACTGCCCGCATGCCACCAGCGGCTGACGCTCAAGACCCCTCTCGCCTCCAGGTGTTGCAAGTAGAGGCGAAAGGCCTCCACGGTGTAGAGGCTGTTTTCGCTGAGGGCAAAAGCGCCCGCTGAGGTAGAGGCCCAGGTGTCCACCAGGGGCACGGTGATCACCTGATAGCGGTTGGGATCGCGGGCCAGCCAACTGCGGGCTTCATCGTTGACGTAATTGACTCCGGGGACTTTGCTCAGGCCGTTGTAGTCTTTCTCCAGGTCCATGACGACGTGGCGGGTCAAAGGATTGATCTCGACCCCGGTAACCAGGCGGTTTCCCTTGGCGGGAATCAAGGCGGCCAGAATGTCGCGGCCGCCACCCGGGCCAATCACCAGCACCCGTCCGGTGGGACGCAGGTCGTGGGCCAGGCTGATGACGTCCCAATTGAGCCAGCTGACGGCGTTGTAGTCGCCGTCGAAGCGAATCATGCGGGTGGCCGCTCGGGTGTCCATGAGCAGCAACATGTATTCGGGCTTAAAGAGGCTGGGCTTGAAGCGGTCTCCGGGACCCCAGAGGATCATTTTGTCGCGGGGTGCGCTCACAAACAGGTAAGAAAATGCGTTCCACAGCTCATAGCGAGTGTCTTTGGGGGCGTAAGGGCGCCCCAGCACGTATTTGATTTTGAGGGTGTGGGTGAAGAAGTTGCCCACCAGCACCAGGCCGAGCAGCGCGGCTACCGCACCAGTCAGGCGCCGGCGAGCGGTGGAAGTGGACATGAGCACTCCACCCATGGCAGCCAACCAGGCGGCCAGCAAAACGGTGTTGTAAGGTCCCACGTGATTGAGCAGGCCGGCCGCCAACAGGCAGCCCAGAGCCGCCCCGGCCAGGTCGAAGGCGTAGAGTTTTCCCACGATCTGGGGAAAGCGAGTCAGACATAAGCAGACGGTCAGTCCCGAGAACAGAAAGGGCGTGACCACAAAGAGCATCCAGGCCAGAAATCCCATGATGCCGAGGGCGTTGGTGGAAAGTTCAAAGGGAACGTAGAGGCAGCCAAGCAGTCCAACCACGGTGGCCAGGCCCATGAAACTGGCGCAGTCTGCGGCTCGTTGTTGCGACTGATCTTGCGGAAAAACTCGCGGCCACAAGTGCACCAGCACGGCCCCCACGGCCATTCCGAACATGGCCGAGGAGACGGCCACCAGTGCAAAATGGTAGAGAAAGATCACCGAAAACAGGCGCGTTAGAGCGGTCTGTAACACCAGCGTGGCACCGGTGACCAGACCCAGGCCAAATCCCAGACTTCTGGAGGGCTTCAGTTCTGCCATGAGCTCAGCCTTCCTCAAGCTGGCGGCGAGGCCCTTTGCCGGGTAGATCTATGCATACGTTCACATTTTCCTCACACATGCAGTTGCCCTCACCGCGTAACGTAAGGGACGGAGAACCGCTCCCGGCTGAGGAGGGGTCCACACACCTCAGGAGGCTCAAATGATCAACGAAATTCGTTTCCAGGGCGGCGCCCCCGCACCCGGTTCAAAATTGTTAAGCGGCGCGGCTGTCAAGGACCAACCGGGCGACCGTCTCGAAAACAACTCTCGCCCCGCTCAGGAATTCCGACTGGCCGACGTACTTTCGGCCACCGCCAGCGAAGCACGCTCTTTGGCCCCCAAATTGGCCGACCACGTGGAAGGCGAAGTGCTGGTCAAGCTCAAGCCGGGCCTGGATGTGCGCGGGATGGGCGATTTTGCCGGTGACTACGGCGCCAAAGTGGAAGAGCGCATCAAGATGGGCGGCCAGATGTCGGCAGCCTTTAACGGCGATCTGTTGCGCGTCTCGCTGCCGGAGGGAATGACCACGGCCGAAGCGATGGTGGCCATGAACAAAGACTCCCGCGTGGCCTACGCGGCCACCAATGACCGCATTCAGATCCCCGTGACCCGCGAAGTTCCCCTGGAGCAGCCGGTCCAGCCCGGCCAGCCGGGACAGGACAATCAGCCCGACGAGGGCCCCCAGGATCTGCCGGCCAATCTGAGCCCCAACCTGTGGGGACTGCACAACACCGGCCAGAACGGCGGCAAGGTCGACACCGACATCGACGCTCCCGAAGCCTGGAGCATCACCCATGGTAACCGCAACAACGTGATCGCGGTGATCGACACGGGTGGCGACTACACTCACAAGACTTTGGCCAGCAATGCCTGGACCAATCCTCAGGATGGAACCCATGGCTACAACGCCATCAACGACAGCCACGACCCCATGGACGACCACTATCACGGCACTCACTGCTACGGGACCATCGCCGGCAACGGCACCGATGGCGTGTATGGAGTGAACCACGAAGCCAGCATCATGCCCATTAAATTCCTCAGCAACAGCGGCGGTGGTACCCTGGCCGACGCCATCAAAGGCATCGTGTTTGCCAGCGATAACGGCGCTCGCCTTACGTCCAATTCGTGGGGCGGCGGACCCTACAACCAGGCCCTCAAGGACGCCTTTGAGGCTTCGCCAGCTCTGCACTTAATCGCCGCCGGCAACGACTCCAACAACAACGATGCCTCGGCCACCTATCCTTGCACCTATGACCTGGACAACATCGTGTCGGTAGCTGCCAGCGACCGCAACGAGCGTATGGCCAGCTTCTCCAACTACGGCGCCACCACGGTAGACTTGGCCGCCCCTGGTGTGGCCATCTACTCGACGGCACCCGGCAACAAATACAAGAATCTTGACGGCACCTCGATGGCCACTCCTCACGTGTCTGGCGTGGCCGGCCTGATTGTGGCCCAGTATCCAGGCATCACCAATGCTGAGATCAAAGCCCGCCTGCTCAACAGCGTGGACGACGTACCCGCCTTCAATGGCAAGGTGCTCACCGGTGGCCGCCTCAACGCCGCCAAGGCGCTGGCCCCCGACTTTGGTGCGCCGGGCACTCCCAACAGCTTTGCGGTAAGCGAAGCCAAGGCCGGTAAGGTCACCTTGGGCTGGGTGGCCTCGGGTGACGACGGCGCAGAGGGCGGCAAAGCGGCTCGCTACCAGGTTCGCGTCAGCGACCGCCCGATAGTGGACGGCACCCCTGGCCAGGGTCAGGTGAGCTTTGAAGAGGCCACGGTCGTCAATGTGGGTCGCCCCGGCGAGCCCGGCTCGGCCGAGTCCTACGCGGTGGACGTGCCGTTGAGCGGTCAGGAAAAGACCTACTTCTTCGCGCTGCGTTCCACCGACAAAGTGGGCCAGGCGTCGGAAGTGGTCACCACCTCCGCCGTCGTTCCCGCCGCCCAGTTGGCCTTTGAAGACAATGGCAGCCCGGAGAACTTCACCACCACCGACTGGGGTCAGGTTGGAGTGGCCGGTCGCGGCAAAGTATGGACCGACAGCCCCAGTGGCGACTACGGCAACAATGCCAACAGCGCCATCACCAGCAAGTCGATTTCGCTGGCCAACCTGAGCGGCTCCAAGCTGATCTTCGACGCCAGGTGGGCCACCGAGAACAAGTATGACAAGGTCGCTCTGGAAGTCAGCAGCGACGGCCAGACCTGGGCCCCCCAGGCCAGCTACACCGGCAGCAGTGACTGGAAGTCCCAGACCGTCGACCTCTCCAAGTTCGATGGCCAGGACATCCAGTTCCGCTTCCGCCTCACCTCGGACGGCTCGGTCACGGGCGACGGCTTCAGTTTTGGCAACGCCGTCATCGCCGGCGGCTAAAGCCCCTAAGTTTCAAATGAGCCTCTTGTTAAGGCCCCTCGCGGGGTCTTTTTTTTTCGGCGGAGTGTTTGTAGAAATCTGGTAGTACTGGATGAAGTAAGGTCTGGGCATGGAGATGCTCAGAGAAATTCGTGTCAGGCGGTGTCTGACTCAGCAACAGATGGCCGACAAATGCGGCATATCCCGGCAGCGCTGGAGTCAGATTGAGGCGGGCTTGTCGTTGCCACCGGAAGAGGTGGCTGAAGAGCTGGCTGCGTTTGGGCCGATTCCTTCGGCGCTGGACATGTTTTCGGGCCAGCAACTGCGTAAATGGTTCCTCACCGCGCCCTACCCGTTGAAGTTGGTCAATCGCGATCCGTGGGAGAAGGCGCTGCGGAACTGGGGCTATTGGATTGGCAAACTTGGAGTCGATGGTCGCACCCAGCAGGATGATGGGCAAGATGGAATCGGAGTCGGCGTTGGAAGCTTACGGGTGGTTTCAGGTGGCGGCCTTGAATGCCCGGCCCCAGATCTACAATCCGCACGAGGCCGGCTTTGGGCTGCATCCGGTGGTGGATAGGCTGGACAGGTTGTTGGGTGAGCGCCGACTGGCGGGACTGTATGGCCAGACGGAAGGGATTCTATTTGTAGCCTGGCCCCAGATCAGCTTGCGTCTGCGCAGCACCTTTCGATTGGACGGCTTGATCTGGCTGCGCAAGGGGGTGAAGGGGGCGTGGGCCATGTTGGAGTTTAACGGCCCCACTCACGAGACGGAATACGATAAGGCGCGCAGGACGCTCTTGGGGTTGCCCGACATTACGGTGACCGAGGGCGACATCAAGGCCTTGAGGGTGGGGGCCATCTTCCGAAGCCAGGCCCAAAAAATCCTGGGATCCCCATGGCGTGACTCGCGGGACCGGGGATGCTAGCACGGGTGTTAGCGGATGCTAGCACAGGCCCTGTGGGGGCAAAAAAAAAGACGCTGGCGCGCCTTTTTTCGTTGCGAGTGGTTCGGTTAGACGCTGTAGACGCCCAGTTCGTACATCGCGTTGGTCAGATAGCTGGGGAGTGACTGACCCACGTCTTTGGGTTCGCGGCGCTGTTGAGCTGCGGCCATCATTTTGCGGGGGTCCATGGTGAAGTTCTCGTCCGACTTCTCCTGCTGGGCATTCTTCTTGTGGTCATAGAGGATGGCGGCAACCTTCTGGTCGTGTTCCATCAACTCTTTGGCGTCGGGGGAGTTTTCTTCGGCTTCCACATGCTCTTGGTCCATATCGCGCAGTTGCTTGAGGCCCGAATCCAACCTGGCGGCAATCTTCTCATCCGGGGGCAAGTCCACGCGCCAGCGCTCATCTTCGTGATTTTGCTGCAGGTCTAGGGACTTTTTCTTGGTGGCCACCACCATCTTCTGCAACTCGCCGTGAACGTAAGGATTCTCCATTCGTTCCCGATTCATGGCCAGGAACTCTTTGAAGTTCTCGCGTTCCTTATTGATGAACTGCTCTTTTTGGGCGGTGTGTTTCTCGGTCAGTTCGGCCTTCTTTTCCCCTTCAAAGGTCAAACGGGCTAACTTTTGGTCCTGACCCTCGGCACCGGGCTTCACGTTGGGCTTGCCTTCGTCACCCTGGGCCACCTTATGACGACCGTCGGCACCGAGCTCGGTCTCGTAGTGGTTGTCTTGAAAAAAGGCCGTCTTGGCGTTCTGCAGGTCGTTGTCCAGTTGCTCGGTAAACGCCTGACGAGCATCCATGTGGCCCAACTGCATATTTTGCAGGTTGGAAAAGTTCTCTTCGGGATACTCCGGCAGACCGGTCTGGATCTGCAACATCGAACTAAACGGCGTCTCGTTCATGGCCGCCTGCTGCTGTTGCATGCTCTTGGTCATTTTTTGCATTTCAGCTTGCTGAGATGCTTGCATTTCGCGCATTTGCGCGGCTTGAGAGTTTCCTTGAATGGCGTTGAACAGCATTCCGACGCCCATCATGGCCCACATCATATGTGTTCTTCTCCTCCTACATGGCTGGCTACGCAGGCCAGACCTTCAGTGCTACTCTATAAAATTCGCACCTTATATGGCGAACCCTGCCCTGGGCAGGGGATCCGGCGCGGTTGGCACGAAACGAACAAGGTGCCGTCAGACACTTCACCTAAACCTTCGCTGTGGAAAGGCAAAATTCTCCCTTTCCTGGGCCAGGTCCGCCGACTTTTCCCCCTTAAGTTAAACGGTTTTTTCTTATTGGGCGGGGCGGGCCTTTTGTTAGTTTACTTCGGCCTGATCCAGCAAGACTTGATCCTGTTGATGGCCTCGCTGGTGCTGACAGCCGTGGCCTTGCTCAACATTTTGCTGGTCTGCATCGCCGCCTACGTCACTCACCGCTGGTGGAAATCGTTGGTCGAACTGCTGCCGGGTGAACTCAATCCTTTGCTGACCGGCGTGCCGGGCCGGCTGCCCCTGGCCCGACGCCCTCCCTGGATACCTCTGGTCGAGGTGAGCTGGCGCTGGCTCGAGCCGGAACGCGTGCAGGTGAGCTGGGGATCAGACTTTGAAGGGGCCTACGAGGAGTTTACCTTTCAACAGCGCTGCCTGATCACGTCAGTGGTGCGCGAATTTGAGATCGCCGATGTGCTCGGTTTTGCCAGCATCAAGCTGCGCCGCAAGCAGTCACTGCAACTGGCGGTCTTGCCCAAGCCTCAGCCCATCAATCGCAACACCTTTGTGATCAGCTTTCATGGCGGCGAGGATGTCTCCGACCTGCGCGGTGAGCCCATTGGCGATCGCGTGGACATGCGCCAGTATTCGGCCGGAGATCCGCCCAAACTGATGCTCTGGAAGCTCTACGCGCGCACCGGCAAACTGATGGTGCGCCAGCCCGAGCGAGCCATCAGCCCCACCCCGCGCACCTGCGCCTACCTGGTGGCCGGCCCTCAAGACGAGTTTTGCGCCGGCCTGCTGCGCAATATTTTGGAGAGCGGACTGTTGGGTTCGGGCTGGCGATTTGGGGCGGATGGCAACCAGGGATATTGCGAAAGAGCCGATGAAGCGCTGACCTTCCTGGCCCGATCCGGCAACCTGTCGGCCCAGGGTCGCGAAGAAGTGGGTCTGCGCAGCTTTTTGGACCAGGCTGCCAAAGACGGCTTCAATGGCTGCATGGTGGGCCTGCCCAGCCTGCCCGGCCCCTGGCTGGACAAAGTGCGTCAGGCGGCCAGCCAGCGTGGCATCGAAGTCACCTTTGCGGCCGCCCCGGGCTACGTGCCCTCCACCTTCTCGAGCCGGGGCCCGGCCTGGTGGCACAAAGTTCGCCCCTACGTGATCTCCATTCCCCCGGCCGAACGGCCCGGGGAACCCGAAACTGTTTTAAACCGTTTGGCCGGCATAGGCAAAGATCGCTGGTTGTACAATCCCGCTCAACACGGCTTTGTGCGCTACCATGAAAGTCAGGGAGGTAAGGGCCTTGGTTAAGGGAGTTCGCTTCAGAGAATTGGCCTCGGCCCTGGTCTGGGCCTGCGCCACCTGCGTGGCCACCTTCTTTGTAAGCCTGCCCTCGGCAGCCCTGATCGCGGCCCTGGGGGGTTTCGTGGGCTACCTGGTGGGCTGCGCCCTGGCGGCTACCCCGCTGCGCATGCCGGCCGCGCTGGCCGGAGGCCTGCTAGCCTACCTGATGACCACCCTGGCTGCCGGCCTTTTCTGCGACAACTACGCGGCCGCCTCGGCTCTAGGTGCGGCCAATGCTTTCACCGCCTCGCAGTGGTTTAACTGGGGAGGCAAGGCCTTGTGCGCCACGGCCATGCTGCGCTTTTTGAGCGGCCGCCAACCGTTTTTGATCAGCGCTGAAATTCTCTCCGTCACCCTGCTGTTGGCCAGCCCGCTGGCCTCCCATCGCCAGGGATTTATCAACCGTCCTTACTTTCTGGTCGACCCGCTCTGGTCGCAAAACCTTGACCCCATCCCCGTGCTCTTTGCGCTGGGGGCGGTGGCCGCCGCGCTGCTGGTCATCTTGCAAAACGGGCGACGGACGCGGCGCGCCTCCTGGTTTGACATGCTGTTATTGTTTGTGATCATCGGACTGCTTTACGCCGTGGTCCCCGACCGCAAACTGCTGGATTTTGACATCCACGACCCCTTTGGAGTGAAAGGCAAGAACAAGCAGGGGGAGGGCGGCAAGGGCAAGCCCAAGGACGGCAAGCCCGACAAGAAGGATGAGGAGCAAGGCGGAGGCCGATCCGAGGCCGAGGAAATGCCTCTTGAGAAGCCTCAGGAAGACAAATCCAAGCCCGAACCGGTGGCCGTGGTGCTGCTGCGCGACGACTACGATCCGCCCTACGGCTACTACTATTTTCGCCAGACCGCCTTCAGCCAATACAACGGCAAACGACTGGTCGCCGACACCACCGGAAAAACCGATCAGGATATGTTGCCGGGCTTTCCCACCCAGCCCATCTCCATCCAATCCACGGTGCCGCTCAACTCGCCCTACCATCGCCAGTTGGGCACCAAAGTAGCCATGATCAAGGGGCACACCAAACCTTTTTCACTGGTGGACGGGCGCACCGCCGAACCGGCCAACAACCCCAACCCCAGCCAGTTTGTGCGCGCCTACGAGTGCAAGTCGCTGGTGCTCAGCTGCCGGTTTGACCAGCTCTTTCCCCTCAAGTCGGGCGACCCCAGTTGGGACGAGAAAACCTGGAAGCACTATACAGCCCTGCCCGACAACCCCAAATACAAGGAGTTGGCCGAGCGCTGCGCGGCCCAACTGCCTCCTCAGTATCAACAGTCCGATTTTGCCCGGGCGGTGGCCGTCAAGCTTTACATGGATCAGACCATGACCTACACCATGAGAGCCAGCCACGAAGGCTACCCCGACCCGGTGGCCCACTACCTGTTTGAGGATCAGCGCGGCTACTGCGTCCATCAGGCTCACGCCGCCGTCTACCTGTTTCGTTCCCTGGGAGTGCCCAGCCGGGTGGGCGCCGGCTATGCCACCGATGCTCGCAATCGCGGCAACGGAACGGCCATCTTGCTGCGCAGTGGCGAGGCCCACGCCTGGCCCGAGGTCTACCTGCAGGGGGCCGGTTGGGTGATTTTGGACATCAGCCCCGAAAAACATGAGGGCGGCGATATGGATCAGCCCGACCCCAATCTGCAGCGCATGTTGGGCGAACTGGCCCGCGATCAGAAAGGCCCGCCCGAGGATGCGGAAAAGTTCAAGAAGCGTTCTCTACAGCAGCTTTTTCGAGCTTTTCTGCTGGCCGCCTGGAGCATCCTCAAATGGGGCTTTTTGGCCGCCTTCGTGGCCAACTATCTGTATAAGTTCTTCCGTCGCTTCGAGCCCCTATGGTGCTCCAGTCAGCGCCTGCCGGTGGCGGCCCTGCGATCGGGTCAGGACCAGTTGGCCGAAGTGGGCGCCCTGCGCAGTTTTGGGGAAGACCGCATGGTCTTTGCGCGACGCCTGGGTCTGGAGGCCTTAGAGCCCCTCACCTACTGGCATCTGGCCGCCACCATGGGGGGCAAGACCCCGCCCGCCAAAGAACTTTTGCAACTGCGCGAACGTTTGCATCAGCAGATCGCCCGCCGCTACTCCCTGTGGCGCCGATTGCTGGGCTTTATCAACCCCCTCTCTTGGTGGAGTTCCAAGTGAGATATCAGGAAGGACCGTCTTTTTCGTGAGCTCAACTGTCTCTGCAAGTAGCCGTCAAGAATTATTGGCCCACGCCAAACAGGTGGTGGAGCAGTTGCGCCATCGTCTCACCTTCGCCGTGCGCGGTCGCGACGAGGTGATCGACCTGATTTTGATCGCCCTGCTGGCCGACGGGCATGTGCTTTTGGAAGATCATCCCGGTTCCGGCAAGACCACCCTGGCCAAGGCCCTGGGAGAGTCGTTTGAAGACAATAATCCCACCGAATTTATCGAACCCTTCCGGCGCGTTCAGTTTACCCCCGACCTGCTACCCTCTGATGTGACCGGCGTGTCGGTTTTTGACCCCGAAAGCCAGCAGTTTCACTTTCGCCCGGGTCCCATCTTCGCCCACGTATTGTTGGCCGACGAAATCAACCGGACCTCGCCCAAGGTGCAATCCGCCTTGCTGGAGGCCATGGCCGAAAAGCAAGTCACGGTGGACAATCACACCTACCCGCTGGATGATCTGTTTTTTGTGATCGCCACCCAAAACCCGCGCGACCAGGTGGGCACCTATCCCCTGCCGGTGGCCCAACTGGACCGCTTTCTCTTTAAGATCCGCATGGACTACATCGAACGCAGCGCCGAAGTGGACGTGCTGCGATCCTATCGCGACCGCCGTCAGCAGGCTCCGGATAACGCCCCCAAGGTGACCCGCGACGCCCTGATTGAGGCCCGCAACATTTTGGACGAACACGTCTACATCGACCCGCGCCTGTCGGACAGCCTGGTGGACGTGGCTACAGCCTTGCGCCAGTCGCCGCAGGTGGCCCAGGGCGTGTCCACGCGCAGCCTGGTACTGCTGCTACCGGCTCTGCAGGCGCTGGCCTTTGTGAAAGGGCGCGATTTTGTGACCCCCGAAGACGTGTCCACGCTGGCTCCCCACGTTTTTGCCCACCGCCTGGAACTGGTTCCGGGCGTGGAAGACGTGCGCGAAGTTGTGAAGAAGTGTCTCAAGGCGCCCCTGGAATCTCTGTCGCGGTCGACCATGCGATGAAACGCTGGCTGATGGTGCTGGTCTGGCTGTTGGCCCTGGGTGGGCTGGCGCTGGCTGACGGGCCCATGACCACCACCCCCTCGGAAGCTGCCGCCTTGCTGGCCATCGAGAGCAAGAAATACGTCCATCTGCGCGAGCTGGCCCAAAAGATGCTCAACGACGAGGCCACCAAGGACCTCTTCAGCACCTATTATTTTATGGGTTACGTGCTCCACCACGCCGAGGGCGACCTGCCGCGCTCCCATTGGTATTTGGAGCAGGCCATGCTCAAGTTTGAAAAAAAATACGGCAACCCGCCCAGCTATAGCGCCCCATGGGGATGGATGGAGAAGATCATCCTGGAACAGGCCATGGTCACCGGCGAAATGGATCTCTACGAAGAGCAGATCAAGACCTGGGACCGCCTGGACAAACTGTGGAGCCATTACGGCCGCCACCTGTCGGCCATTCAGGCCTTTTACAGCTGGCCGCTGATGAAGTTGGGTCGCGAACAGGAGGCCCGCGAGAAGTTGCGCATGGCCTTGCGCGACGGCGAATCCGAGTTTGCCGTGACTCAGGTGCTCAATTCGCTGGGCGCCCTGGAGATGGAGACCGACCACCTGCAGGCCGGGGCACGCGCTTTTGGCAAGCTGCTCGAGTCGGTTGACCGCAACGGCTGGGAAATGACCGTCACCTACTATCGCAACGCCGGAGAGGCAGCCGCCTGCCTGTTGGAGTTTGACGAGGCCGAGCGACTCTTTCTCAAGTCCACCGAATATTTTGACCCGGGCGCCTTTTCCAACCCCTGGTGGGACCTGGCCACCCTGTACCTGGGCCAGGGGCGCTACGCCGAGGCCGTCTCGTCGCTGAAGAAATGCCACCAGTGGACCTTTAAGTCCGAGCCCTTCCTGGCTCAGCAGAGTTGGGCCGCCAACCAGCAGTTGACCTGCGAAATTTTTCTGCAGCTGGGTATGACCGAAGAGGCTTACAAGATCGCTCAGGGCTTTGTAGAGCGACCCGACCGCAAGGGCGGCGACTCGGTGCAACGCGACCAGTGGGCGGCCGCCAACATGATCGTCTTTCGCGAGGCGGCCAATGCCCGCCGTCACGCCATTCAGGAGCAGATGGTCTGGACCAAGGGCAAAGCCTGGTGGAAGCTGCTCTGGGAACAGCGCGACCTGGCCTGGCAAGCTTACCTCAAAGGCCAGCAGGCGGCTTCCAGCCTGGTGGCTCACGGACGCACGCTCAGCTGCCTGCGCTACGCCTACGCCCCCGGCACCGTGCTGATCCCCAACTACGTGCGCCTGGAACTGGCCACCCTGCTGGGTCCGGGCACCACCCTGGCGGCCCTGGACCAGTTGGAGGCCAAAAAGTTTGAAACCCTGGAGCTGGAACGGCCTTACCTGAACGCCATCCGCTTTGAAGCGCTGGCCCGGGCGGGGCGGCGCCAGGAGGCGCTGGGCCGGCTGGAGCAGGTGCTCAAGGACCTGCCCGCCTCCGAGGTGCTGCTGCGCACCCGGGTGGTGGCCCGGGCCGCCAAACTGCACCTAGCCGCTGGCGACCAAAAGAGCGCCCTTCCCTTAATTCAAGAGGTCATGGAGAAGTCTCCCTGTTTTATGCGCAACCTGCAGATCCCGCTGCCGGTCAGCTTTGCCAGCGACGGATCGGCCGTGGCCGAAGCCGTCATCGGCATGTGCCGCCGATCGCCCCGCTTTAGCGAGGTGGACGGCGCCTTTCGGGTAGAGGTCAACAAGTCGTCGGCCCGCCTGTTGGGGCCCGACAAAAGCGTGCTGTCCCAGACCGAGATGGAGCCCTTGAAGAAGGGCGAGGAAGCCGCTCCCAAGCTGGCCGAAGCCCTCCACGACCGCTTCTTTGCCGCCCCCATCGACCTCAGCCAGTTGGACGTGGGCAGCCTGGATGGCGTGGTCACCGGGGCGGTGCAAAGCAAAGAGATGCAGGAGATGTTCTTTCCGGGTTCAACCAAGCCGCAAAACCCCTAGGAGATGAGCCGTGCGTTTACAGTTGGAATGTCGAGGAGTGTCGCTGCTGGCCTGTGACAGCGCCTGGTTGGATCAGGCCATGACCCAGGAGGCCCCCGAAAGCAAACTGGTGGTCGACCTGCGCAAGGTCAATGAAATTGCCGCCCTACCCGAAGGCTTAAAAGAGAAAGGCATCCAGCGCGTGTCCCTGCCGGTCACGGCGGCCTCCTGGTCGGAGCAGGATATGGACATGTTGCGTCGCGAGTTTTTGCGCGGCCCATCGCCGGTGGTGGTGATGTCGAAAGGCGGCACCCGGGCGGCTTTGATGGTGCTGCAGCACGTGGCCCGGGTGGAGCAATGGAGCGCCGACAGCGCCCTGGCCAAATGCCCGGAAGTGGCCGCCCAACCCGAACTGAAGAAGCTACTGCAGGACTACTTGCAGCGTCATCTGCGCTCGTAAAGGCAAAAACGGTAGGCGAATTCTTCCCCTTCAGGGCCGGCACGATCTTTGATCAAATTCCATTCGGTGGGGTCAAAGTCGGGATAGAAGGTATCGCCCTCCACCTCGGCCTCGATCTCGGTAAGCCACTGGCGCCGACAATGGGGCAAAAGAATTTCGTAGATCTGCTGTCCGCCGATCACCCACACCTGAGCATGCTCTTGGGCCGCCGCCAACAGATCTTCCAGGCCGTGAAAGACGCGCACACCCTCGGCATGCCAGTCTTGCTGGCGAGTCAGCACCCAGTTTTGGCGATGGGGCAAAGGCCTGCCGATCGACTCGTAAGTAGTGCGACCCATCACAATGACGCCATCGCGGGTAGTCTCGCGAAAGTGCCGCATGTCGCCGGCTAGCGTCCAGGGAAGTTGGCCGTTACGGCCGATCACTCGATTGCGCGAAAGCGCAGCTACGGTGGTCAGCATCACACGGCCACCGGCGCCTTGATGGCGGGATGGTGCTCATAGTGGTGCAGAGTGAAATCCTCGTAGACGAACTCTTCCAGTTGGCGGCGATCTGGATTGAGGTGGAGAGTGGGTAGAGCAAAGGGCTGACGGCTGAGCTGCAGGTCGACCTGATCGAGGTGATTGTTGTAGATGTGGGCATCGCCAAAAGTGTGCACAAAATCGCCCGGCTGATAGCCGCACACCTGGGCCATCATCAGCGTGAGAGCCGCATAGGAGGCAATATTGAAGGGCACTCCCAAAAACAGGTCGGCGCTGCGCTGATAGAGTTGGCACGAAAGCCGGCCCTGGGCCACATAAAACTGAAAAAAAGCATGGCAGGGGGGCAGAGCCATTTCCTCGATTTCGCCGGGATTCCAGGCACTCACCAGGTGGCGACGAGAGTCGGGATTATGGCGTAAAGAGTGGACCACCTGCTGAATCTGGTCCAGGGTGCTACCGTCGGGACAACGCCAGGAGCGCCATTGGGCCCCGTAAACCCGGCCCAGATCGCCCTTCTCGTCGGCCCATTCATCCCAAATGCTGACTCCATGTTGGCGCAGCCAGCCGATGTTGGTATCGCCCCGCAAAAACCAGAGCAGTTCGTAAAGAATGGACTTGAGGTGCAGCTTTTTGGTGGTCACGGCCGGGAAGCCCTGACTGAGGTCAAAGCGAATCTGGCGCCCAAAAAGACTGAGCGTGCCGGTGCCGGTGCGATCTTCCTTGAGCACGCCCTGGCTGCGAACCTCGCGCAGTAAGTTGAGATAGGCTTCCATCTTCAGGCCTCCCGGCGAGGGTGACTCACGATCAGGCTACCCTCGTCCTCTCTTTGTAGCTGGCTGCCCGGCTCCCAGGCCTCGCGGCGCAAGAAAGCCATGGCATAGACCTGTTGCAGGTCGACGGCAGAGCTGCTGACCCAGCCTACCTCCTTGTCGCCCAACTTGAGCCTGGTGCCGGCCGCCGGCTGGGGCAGCGAGCCGGTAAGGGTGCAGATGTGGCGATTGATATGGCCGCGATGGAGGGTGCGCGCCACCACTTCCTGACCCGGATAGCAGCCCTTGCCGTCCACATAGTCGCTCTCTTCGGCCACCTCAAGAAGCAGGGTCTTCTCGCTCCAATCGGTGGGCCAGGGACGACAGGCCTGAATGCGCTCTAACTCCCAGCGGGCGCTGAGATCGGGCAGGTCGGTGGAAAGAGGCTGGCGCGTAAAGAGCAGGTCGCTGCCCGAGGCCAGCAAGGGGAAGCGGCACCACAGGTGCTCGGGACCACTTTGCAGGCCCCACCGGGACGGGGCTGGTTGGCCCAGCTTCTGGGACAACCAGGCGCTGCGCCCGGGCCCCACCAGCATGGTGGCGTGCCAGTCGGGAGTGCGGTTGAACATGGCCAGCTTCTCGCCAAAGTGCATCTTGTCCAGCTCATGCAAACCGGCCTCGCCCACCAAATCGGGACAGACCAGCCAACTGCTCTGCACATCCTGAAAAACCCAGAACTGAGCCAGCGGCCGGCCCAGAACTGATAAGTAGTAGGCGCTGGTGGCCTGACCCGGCTGCAGCATCAGATCGTTGCTGAGCAGACGATGCAAAAACTCGTTGCGATCCGGTCCCGTAAACTCCAAAAGGGCGAAGGGCGGATTGCTTATTGAGCTACATTCAATGGTCACCTGGCGGGCGTTCGCGGGTGGGGCTCCCCTCCCCTACTACTGGGGAGGTGGCCTTGACCCTGGACAGAAGGCAAGGGCGTGAAACATCTATTCTTCTTTATTGGTCTTGGAATTTTGGCCGGAGCCGGCCTGGTCCAGGCCGACGAATCCCCCTCGAGTGTGCCCAGCGTGCCCTTCAAGATTGGCAAGAAGCGGGCTCTTTTGCTGCCCGTCAAGGTGGCCGACTCGATCGAGGCTGAATTCCTGCTGGATACTGGCTTAGGGTTCAACCTTATCAGTCCGCAACTGGCCAGCAAGCTTGGGATAGAGTCCACCCCAAACTACAAAGTCCGGCCGGTCACGGGGGGCGAGCTGAATCTTGCCCAAGGCAGGCTCTCGTCGCTGGCCTTGGGCAATCAGAAGGAAGCCGATCAAGACGTGGTGATTGGGGAGCCCCGCTGCTTTGTGGGCAATGACGGGGAAACCAAGGTCGATGGGATCCTGTCGCTGGCCTTTTTCCGAAATCACCCCTTTACCCTGGACTATGCCAACCAGAAAGTGGTGCTGGAAGACTCCGACTCTTTGGCCAAACGAAAGGCCGCCGGGTTGAAAGTGGAATGCAGACTTTCGGACGAAAATGTGGTAGCTTCGGTGCCCCTGACGCTGCAAGAGCGGGCTCCTGACCCGCCCAATCCCGGGGGAATTGCGGGCTTTTTATCGTCCTTCGGAGGAGGAGCCCCGGATCCCCCACGGGCCTGGGTCCAGGTCAACACGGGATGCGAGAATCTGTTGCTCGACTCCAAGTTGATGTTCACTCTCAAAGTCGACGCCACCGGCACCAATGTTACTGAGACCGAACCAACCGATCAGAATGGCCTGCGATTTCGGAGCTGGGCCACCCACCTCGGCAAGATTGAGATGGTGGATAACCCCACCCTGACGCAGGAGAAAGCGACGGTGGTGTTTCGCAAACTTCTGGCCGAGGGAGTCTTGGGTCAGGACTTTTTGCGGCGCTACACGGTCACTTTTGACCTGCCCAACTCCGAGCTGATCTTTGCCAAGGGCCAGTAGGCCGAAGCCCATTGGCGCGTTGCAGCAACTGCTCAATTGAAGACAGGTATTGAGACATCGATTTATCCCCCCAATTTGGACTCGGCCACCAAAATCCCATCCGGATCGCTGTAGAGAAAATTGCCGGGCGCGATGGTCAGGCCGGCGAAATTGACCGTGACATCGCGCTCACCCTGGCCCTTTTTCACGCTCTTGCGGGGGTTGGTCTGCAAGGCCTTGAGGCCCAGCGGCATGGTGGCCATGGCCACCGAATCTCGGATGCAGCCGTAGACCACCAGACCGGCCCAGCCGTTGTCGATGGACAGTTGGGCCAGCTGATCACCCACCAGAGCGCACTGCAGCGAACCGCCTCCGTCCACCACCAGCACCCGTCCCTGACCGGGCTGCTCCAGAGCCTGGCGTACCAGCGAGTTGTCTTCGAAGACTTTGAGGGTGGCGCAGGCTCCGCAGAAGGTGCTGTGGCCCCCGTAGCAGTGAAATACCGGTTGGCCCACCTGCACTTCGTGCTCGTGGGCGTCATACAAATCGGCGGTCGTAAAGGTCACGTGGACATCTCCTTGCTGGCCTCGCTTTGAGCCTCCTGGGCGGCGGCCAAAGACTGTTCTAGGCCGAGAATGTGGCCGCGCAGGCCGGCCCCGTCGCGCTGAGTGGCGCAGCCTTGAATTTCGACCAACACCTGCTGCAGCCCGCTCAGGGCCGCCTCGACCTGAGGCGGCGGCTGGGGCAGGCTGCGGGCCTTGGCCAAAACCTCCCCGAGCTGGCTCAAAGACTGGGCTACTCGGGTCTCAAGCAGCTCCCAATCCTGAGGCTGATTGTGGTGATAAGCCTGATTGGCCAACTCCACCAGACCCAGAACCCCCTGATCGACCTGGTCGCCGCCCAGCGCCGCCCCACACTCGGAGCAGACCCCCGCGTTGACCACTACAATGCCTTCGCAGGCCAGGCACCAGGCCGCATCGGTGCCCTGCATATCGAGAATTTCCTGGTGGATGGCCCGGGCTTCCTCGGCACAGTCGCGCAGCACATACGTAAGCCGGGCCGGCACAGGGTGTCCCGACTGGAGTGCCGAGGAGAGCTCGTCAAAGGCGATCTGCTGAACTTCGAGAGTTTCCAGCAACTGGTCTACGGCCGGCAGTCGCAGGGGGGTGCTCTCCAGTTGGGCCTGGAGCTGCAAAAAATGCTGAGAGACCGAGGCCAGTCGTTCCTCCACCAGTTCTCGGGACAGGCCCCCGCCCTGGTGGAGCTGGAGGCAACGCAGCAGTTCGTGAACGTAGGGCGAGGAGGCCAATTGGGGGCGCTGACTCTCGAGCGCACTCACTTCTTTGAAAGACTCAAAAAGGGCGGTCAGGGCTGCCCCCAGGCGCTCCACCTGGGCCTGGTCGATCTGCTCCCAGGCCCCTAGGCCAGCCGCTTCCTGGAGGAGATAAAACAGATCTTCGCAGCGCTCCAACTGGGCCAGCGCCGCATCCAGGACACGGTCCCAGGGAGGTTGGCGCTCCTGGTAGCGCACTTCGCTGCGGAATACCGCCGAAATCTGGCTCATCTCCAGGGCCAGGCGGGCGAACTCCTGCTCCAGGGCGGCCGTCTCCATCTCGCCGGAGCGATGGGCGGCCAGGGACAGAGCCCAGCTATTGAAGCTGGATAGCGGGGTGCGTGAGGGAAGTCCCAGCGTGGCCATAGAGAGCATTGGGGCTTTCTTTGCCTCGATCCCTGCCATCCCTTTTCTCCAGAGCAACTCCCGTGAATGCACACGGAACTGTGCCTGGGCTCGTTGGGCGACCCGCCGGTCCTGATACTCCACGGACTCAGTATCCCCCACTGGATCCGCAACCACAATCAGGCAAGAAGGGGCTCAGGAAGTGCCAGCTTATGTCATTTTTCACGACGCAACCCGGCATCAAACGGCTGAGGACCGCCCTCGCTCCCTGAGCGAACTTCCCCGCATCGGCGGAGTCGGGCCTTGGGGAGGCCCGGCTGGCGACTCTAGAGTCCACGACGCAGGCTCCGTTCTCTACTCCTGGGGCCCCTGCGCTCCCTCCCGGCTCCCCCGCCAACCGGACCCGGCACATCCAGCCGGGCCAGTTGTTGCATTTCCAGTTGACTGGAAACAATTTCCGGTCAACTGGAAAGGTGGCGATACGCAACAGCGCCACTTGGATTCAAAGCGTCGGCAGCCTCGAGCAAATCCAGGCGCTGTCGTTATAGAAGTTGGTGCCGCCTTTTGCCGCCCAGGCGCGAGGGGCGAAAACGGGCTGCTTCCGGGTCCTGGCCTTCGAGTTCGAGCCAGAATTTCTCCCATGTCTCGCGCACGGTTTTGGACCCCTCATAGTCGGCCATCTGCAGATGGACCTCGCACAAAGAGGCAAATTCGGAGACGTGGAGTTGACGGCAAGCCAGCACGGGCTTCAATAGCCGGCGAGCCTCGGTTAGATCTCCTTGGGCAACATGGATACTGGCCAGCGTGATGGTGGCGAAGGGGTAGTCGTCGTGGCCCTCGTGGATCGAGCGCCACAGGTCCATAGCCATAGCCTTTCGACCGCTCGAATGGTAGACTACGCCCAGATTGTTGAGCAAGCCGGGGCTGTTTGGCGCCAACACCAGTCCCTTTTGAAACAGAGATTCTGCCTCGGCAAATCGGCCCTGACGCAAGGCTGCCACGCCAGCTTCCTTGAGCTTTTCGGCACGCCTGGGTATCTTCTCACCGGGTTCCCAGTGGAGGGTAAAGCCAAGAAGCATGACTTCTGCCCATTTGCCAGACTGCCACAGCCTGACGCCTTCAGGGGGCAAAACCCCGGCCTCTCGACAGATCCGGGCTGCTTTCAAACGGAGCTGATCGGTTCCGAGCCGGGACAAGGCAAATTTACGCAACGCCTCCAACAGGGTTGGGCTGGGAGAGTGCCTGACCAGACGCAGGCAGAACTCTGTGGCCAGAGGGTCCCCCCGATCCAACAGGAGCGGCACCAACGCCTCCAGTTCTGGAACTTCCTTCAGCAGGATTTTCTCGGACTTATAGCGCGACAACTTCTTGATGTCCAACCATTCGTGCATCCCGAAGGCCCAGGCCGAATGACGTTGATTCAAAGGCAGATCGGCATTGGCCAGGTTATCCTGGGCAACCCCCAAGCCTTTATGCGCTGCCCTTTTCCACAATTCTTTGGCGCGTTTCCAGTCCCCCCGACGGGCCCAGGCTACGGCAGCATAGTGCTCCAGCGTCTCCAGGTCGTAGTTGGGCGCCCGGGAGAGAGCGTCGAGCACCCCCTGATCGTCACCCATATAGGAGAGAGCTCTGCCCACTTTCTGCCAGCGATGGGCGCCATCATGTTGAGACTCTTTGAGGCGGATGGAGAACTTCTCCGCCTCGGCCAGGTTGCCGGATTGAACTCGCCATTGCACCAGGTAGGCCAGCGCATGCAGGTTGTCCGGGCTCAATTGCAGCACACGTTCAGCGGTCTCCACGGCCTCCCCGCGTTGACCCAGCAAATAATGAGCCAGGCTGAGGTTATTGAGAGAGGGCAGGTCCTGGGGAGCAGTCTTGAGCACCTGGAGGGCCAGATCTCGCGCTTGAGCCGGCCGATCCGTGGCCAGATACCACTGCATCCATTCTTGTTGCGCGCCCGTCTCTATGGGAGTGGGGTTCTTTCGGCAGTCGAGAATTTCTTCCATTTTGGCCAGTCGCTGTCGAGCAGAAGGCGTATCCTCGTGCTCTGGCCAGCGGTCGACCACAGTCCTCAGGCTGTGCACAAACAGAGCCAAATATCCCTGGAGGTGAGCGGCCACCGCCAGAGTCAGGTGGGTCTCGGGAAAGTCGGGGAATCGGCTCCAAAGTTGTTCCGCAGTGTGGAACAGAGCGTCGGGGTTGCCGCTATCCTGGGCTCTCCTCGCCTGCACCAGCAGGTCACTCAAACCCTCTGTCGGGGAAAAATGTGTGCGGATATAGTCGAGTGTGTCGGCCGGTCGACGTTTTGCCTGTCCCTTTTGCCGACGACGTCGTTCTGCCCGTGAGTTACCCATGGCCGGGCTATTTGAAGATTTTTCTCCCGTTCCTTGAGAACATTTGTTCTTTCATGGGACATTACTGTGCTCTACCAGGGCCGGGTCTTGTAGTAGGCCATTCCGACCGCGGCGCCCCCGGCCGTCACCAGTCCAGGCCAGGCGCTGCCGGCCAAAGCGTAACCCAGCGAACCGGGCATGCCGCCCAGTGCGCCGGCCACGCCGACCAATACCAGGCCGACGGGGGTGGTGAAGACATCTTTGAGCGCCTCGCCCCAGGTGGCCGCGAACTCTTTGCGCTTCATCGACTCGACTTCACCAGCAGCGTTAAAGCTGGCTTCCTGCTTGTAGTTGCGCACGCCCATCGGGTCGTAGTAGCGCTCTTTGTAAATCGTCTTGCCGTCCACCACCGACTTTTCGATGTCAAACAAGCTCTCGGCACTGCGGCCGTAGCTGCTGTCGTAATATTGAATGGTCTGAATCTTGCTCTGTTGCTTGTCCACCACCGCCGACTCGATCTGCTCTTTATAGGGAGGACTGGCGGGCAGAATCAGCGGGCTGGATTGACTGGAAAGCGTGACAGCGTCAGGCCGAGCGTCGAGGTCGCGACTCTGGCCGTCTTGGGCCAAAATGTCGGCCGAAAGCTTGTCGACGCGATTCTTCAGGGTCAGGGCCTGAGCTTGTTGGGCGGGTTGGAGTTTCATGGCGTAGTCCTCATTCTTGTATCTATGTGTGAGGCCACCCTATAAGATAGGTCGCGTCGATATTATGACGGGGTCGTTAACTTTGTGGCGAAGCGGCGCGGGTTTCAGTGGGTCAATCGCGCGAGCAAAGCCATCCGGTCGCTGCTGACCTGGCTGGCCGAGGAAGACGATCCCGAGGTTGTACCGGGGCCGGCCACTGAGTTGGGTCCAGGCGAGTTTGACCAGTCTATCGCCGAGGCCGAAGAGCAGATCTGAAAGCCGCCGAGGAGTGTCTGCGCGGACTGGTCACAGGCCTCACTCTGGTTCCGGCCAGTTCTCTAGTGTGGTTAGTCGAGCGTGGTGAACGGAGAGGAAATAGTCTCTCAATCCCTTCGGGGGACTGGCGGGAGCAATCCCACGCAAACGAAAAAAACCACCCTTTCGAGTGGTCCTTGACTACCGGTTCTTTAGACTTAAACCAGGCGCTGCATTCCGCCCATCGGCGAGGCAAAGGCTCCACCGGGTCCGGCCACGGCCATTGCGCCACCGGGACCCCCGGGGGACATCGCTCCGCCCATCGGATTGCCGGCGCCCATCGGGTTCATCCCGCCGCCCATCTGGGCCATCAAGCGCTGCATCTGCTTCATCAGTTTGCGCATCTTCTTCATCATCTTGCCCTTGCAGGGTCCACCGGGTCCGCCGGGTCCGCCGGGTCCGCCGGGTCCGCCGGGTCCACCACACGGACCGCCAAAACTGTTGCCAAAGTCGGGCACTCCCTGGGGCCCGCCCAGTCCGCCAAAGCCTCCAGAGCCAGCGCAGGCTGAACATCCACCGGGACCGGCCACTGCCATCGCCCCACCGGCCTGAGCCACTCCGCCCAGACCACCCATCAGTTGTTGGCCCAGACCGCCACCCATCATCTGACTCATCTGATTCATAGCCAGGGGATTGATTCCGGTGTTCATTCCAAACATTTGACTCGCGCCTCCTCGAATTCTTTCTCTGGGCTCAGAGTAAGCGGGCGACAGGGGAAAACGGCGAGCCAATTGTCAGCGTAATGCTAACCAGGTGAACAGGTTGTAACATCACGTTAAAAAGATGTGAACAGCGCGTTATGCGCCGGGACTTGAGGTCCAGCAATTTCTTATCACGCACCTTCCAACCATCGTCTAGGGGTCCGGCAAAAAAAGATCTGCCCAGGAGCGATCGGCCCGTTCGGGAAAGATAGGGAGATGTTAAAGACACTCTTTTGGGGAACACTTCTGTCACTCTCGCTGGCCTGCTCCGTCCACGCCAATCCCATGCGCTTTGGCCACACCACTTCGCCCGCCGCTTTCAAGGTGGATCTGCCAGGGTCATGGGCCTTGAGCAAGATTCCCGGATGCTGGGAGGATCTGCAGGGCTCACGACTGCAGGCGGTGATAGCCGAGAACGCCGAGCGCACCGTGGACAACACCTACCCCAAGTGGAAGAAAGACCGCACCCGACAGGGCTTCAAAGTTCTCGATGTTTCCTTGCAGGGTGCTCCCGCGCTGATCGCTCGGGGCGAAGACAACTGCCTGGGCATCATCTTGCATAAGGGTTACCAGGTCAACCTGATGCTCAACCTATCCAACCCGGAGACGAATATGGACGATCTGCTGGATCAACTGGCCAAGACGTTTCAATGGCTAAATCCTTAGGCTTCATCACCCACGCATGCTTGTTGCTGTGGACCTGCGCGGCCTGGGCCGAGCCTGTCCATCTAGACTACCTTCAAGAACGGTTGGCCCCTGACGAAGAAGCCACCGTGCAGCGGGCCCTCAACTGGATCGTCGAGGTCTACGAACGTCAGGGTTTGCACCCCAACCCCAACCTTAGGGCCCGGATCTTCAACAACTATCAGGAATTTCAGAGCTACCAACACGCCCATCGATCTTTTCATGACGGCTCGCAACCGTCCCATAGCGGTTACTACTCCATTGGCCAGCGCGAACTGGTGACCTGGCGACACCGCAGTCTTCTGCCTCTGTGCATCCACGAGTCGCAACACGCCCTGCTGCGCTCCGACTTTCCCCGCCCCCCCAAATGGATCAATGAGGGGCTATCGGAATGCTTCGAGGGCTTTGATTTCAGTCAGCAGAACCCCATACCGCTCCCTCAGGCCCCCCGCCTGCGCAAAGTGAAGCGCCTCCTCAATGAAGAATTCGGCCGCCAGGTACTCGAGGTGGCCAGCATGAACGAACGAGAATTTAATCGACTGGCCAATGACCGTGGCCTGGACAGCTACACCCGTGGCTGGGCCCTGGTCTATTTTCTGTGGAGCCAGCCCGGCGGCGAAGACACCGTGGGCGAACTGCTCCGCTGCCTCAAAAGAGGCGACGAAGCAGAAGAGGTGCTCGACCGCCTGGTCAACGGATCCTTGGAGGACCAGCTGGTAGAATTCTACCGCCAGTTACCCGACCCACCCCCGCGCCGACTGTATTAGACAGACTTCTCGGGAGCCTGTCGCTCGCCCCAGCGCTGCACCGCCCCCTCCAGTGGCGAGCCTTTGAGCAGTTGGGAGAAGACATCGGCCACACTCTTGCCGCCCAACATGGCCAGGGGAGACATACTGCGGGCCACGCGCTCGGCCAGATGCTGATCCGAGAAGCTCTGCAGTGCCGCCACCAGGTCCGGGGACACCGCCTGAGCCCGACTGACCAGCCCATCCACCTCGGCCCGCAACTCCTGGAGTCGCTGCTCCATGAGTTGACGTTCGAAATCCAGTTCCTGATCGCGCTGCTGCTTGCTGCGACTCAACTCGGACTGGAGCAAGCTATTCAACTGCCCCTGGCGAGCCTCCTGAGCCTTGAGGCGCTCGCCCTCCTGCTGAGCGGTGGCGGCGATTCGGGTCAATTCCAGAGCCAGATGACCGGCCACCTCTTCGCCCTGAATGTTGAGGTGCTTACGCGTGGTCTCAAAGCGCAACGCCTCGATCTGTTGACGAATCTCCTCACCCCGCTGAGTTGCCTCCAGATTGCGTTGTTCCTCGGCCAGGCTGATCGCCTGGCGCACCGCCTGATGTTGAGCCTCGGTCAGCATCTCGGCGATAGCCGCATCGCCCAGTTGCACATCGAGCACGTCCACGTCATACACGCGCATCCCGTTCTCGGCAAAAAGCCGGCCGGTGCGTCCCTGTGGAGGGCCCAAAATGGCATCGCGCACCACCTGAATGGCCTTCGAATAAAACTCCTCAATGCCGTGTTGTTTCATGGTGCTGCGCAAGATCGAACGAAGGTGATCGGTGAGAAACTTCACGTAGTTCTCCACGTTGAACCACTGCTCGGGCGGTCCCTCAAAATTGACCCGATAGCTGAGCAGCAGTGAAACTCGGCACAGATCGCGAGTCTCGCCCTGGATCAGGTCGGATACCTTGTTGTTGAGCACGCGCAAATAGGCCGTGCGCAGACAATGGTCGTCCACTTTGGGGGTGCCGGTGGAGAGTTCAAAGGCCTCCAGGGTCTCGTCGTATTGCAGAAAAACGCTCTTCGGTCCCACCACCACCCGGCGCGCTCCCGTCTTGCTCACCACCATCACCGCGTAGCCAGTCCAAACATTGATAGTCACCGCTCCGTCGTAAGCGGTGTCCAAAGTAATGGTGCGGGGCGGCGTAAAGCGTTGACTGCGAGTAAAGTCATCGGCCACCAACCCCTCGGCGCTATCCTCTCGCTTGGCCAGAGGAGCCGAGGAGATCATTTTGGCCTTCTCGCGCAACTGCCCACCACCACCGGGGCGTCCTGACAGGCGAATGTTGTATTCCATCACCGCCTGATTGTTGGGATAAAACAGGTCGCACTCGTTGGGACTGAGCACTCGCGTAATCAATACCTGCTTGCGGGGGTCGGGCAAAAACATGCAGGGCCCCTCCTGCAAAGTGATGTCGCCCGTCAATCGATTCAGCACGTAGCGTGCCTGACCGGCCGGAACAGCCACTGCATAGGTCAATTCGGTGCGCTGATCCCCATAGCGAATCAGGGCGTGCTCGGGGCGAGGAAAGTAGATCATCTGGTCGCGCCCGGTCAAGAAGAGCTCCTCTCCCACCTTGCGCTCCGTCCCATCGGTGTCCTGATAGGGAGCGATCACCTTGAGATAGATGCCGCTGATCTCGTTGAGTTCGATAGCCTTGAACTTGCGCACACCGCTCTTCTCCACAAAGCATTCGGTGGGCTCGGGAAAGACCACATCGGGCCCCTCGATGTAGCGTTTATTGCCGTCCTCGTCGAGCAAGATGCAATATTCCAGGCGTTCCAAGGTGGCCGCATCACGCACAAACGATCCCTGCTCGTCGGGTAGAACCTCGATACCGGTGGGTGGGATGTAAAAGCTGATTTCGGTGCCCTTGATCAAGAGCAGTTTTCCCAGCGTAAGCTCGGGGACTTCGCGCTTGACGTCCTCGTCCGCACCTTCCGCCTTCTGCGGCTTGATGACGGCCCGGCCCCAATTTTCGCGAGCCGCTTCTTCATTGTAAACTTGCACCAGCAGGTACTGGTTGGAACGCAGCAGATGGCCCCGCACCACCCGGGCCACCTGGCCAGGCCAGAGCGGAAAAGTGGCCGGGCCGGGAATGTTGACTTTGCGCCCCAAAATGAGACGAACCAGCGTGTTGGGACCGCTCTTGGCGTGCTCTTCATCACCTTCGCGGGCCGGATTTTCGAGCACTACATACCAGCCCTCTTCGGCATAGGGAAAAGGGGTAATCGACTCTTCCAGACTGCAGCGTCGGAAGCGACGAGTGGGTTCCTCAAAAATCACCGGCCGGTCGGTGTTGGCCAGGCTGGTTTTATGAGGACCCACGTAAGCGATCACGTTGCCCTTGGTTTCGTCTAAAATGAATGCGAATTCGTTGGGCGCCAGCACCAAATCTCGCTCGCGAACATTGTCGGCCATAACTACCCCCTGAAGGAATTACTGTGCATGGCTCTTCCTGCCACCCGCCCAGATTCCTCGAAGGACTTACACGGCCTGGGCCAATCCGCGGCGGCGCCACAGTTGGACAGGCAGCCCCCCCTTGAGACGCAGGGTTATGCGGGGCTCCGGGCTGGGCATCTGTCCCGCCAACAGCCGAAAGTCCCAGCTTTGCACGACGCTGGCCAATATCAGCAAAGCCTCCATGCGGGCAAAATGCTCGCCAATGCAGACCCGATTTCCCCCACCAAAGGGAAAATAGGCAAACTTGGGCAACGACTTTTCCCATTCCGAGTCGGCCCAGCGAGCCGGCCAAAAGCGCTCTGGCTGAGGAAAAAAACGGCCATGGCGATGGGCCGCCCAGGTGGTCATCAGCACCACACTGCCTGGCTCCAGCCACTCCCCGCCAATCTGCACCTTCTCGGTGGCCTGACGACCGATGATCCAGGCTGGCGGATGCAGACGCATCGACTCTTGCAGGGCTCGTCTGCAAGCGGGCAGGCGTTCCAGGTCTGCAAAGCCTGGCAGACGCCCATTCAACACCTGGTCGACCTCAGCCTGAACTCGCACCATCTCTTGCGGGTGCTGAGCCAGCAGCGCAAAGGTCCAGGCCAGCGCATTGGCGGTGGTCTCGTGGCCGGCCAAAAAGATGGTCATGGCCTCGTCGCGCAGTTGCTGGTCAGACATTTGCTGGCCCTCGTCGACGGCGGCCAGCAGCATCGAAAGCAAATCGCCGCGATCTTCCGGGTTTTGCCGACGGGTTCTAATCAAGTCCAAAATAACCCCATCCAGTTGCTCCCTGGCGCTCTGAAAGCGACGGTTAGAAGGCAGCGGTAGCAATTCTAGCAGCGGCAACAAAGGAAGCAGTCCCACCTGAAAGCGCTCCAGGGCCTCATTCATCGCTTCCTCTACCACCTCAGCCCGGGTGCCGATGGATTCTCCAAACATGGTCTGAGTAATGATCTCCAGCGTGGTAGCCATCATCTCGCGAGAAAGGCAAAGGCATTGACCGTCCCGCCAGCGGCTGAGCCGGGCGGCGGTGACGTCGCCCATTACTTCGGCGTAACGCTGCAGACGTTGCCTGTGGAAGGCCGGTTGCACCAATCTGCGTTGACGCAGGTGCTCTTCTCCATTGGCCGTGAGCAGGCCGTTCCCCAGCAAACGTCTGGCCATTTCCAGGCCACGCCCTTTGGCAAAGCTGGAAGCCTGGGTAACCAGTACTTCGCGGATCAACTCCGGCTCGATCAAGGGGTAGACGTGCCGCCCGGCGCGTACGCTCACAAAACTTCCGTGACGCTCGTGCAGTCCACTTAAAAATCCCAGGGGATCCCGGGCCATGCCGATCATAAAGAAGGGGGGCAAAAAGCGAGTTCGACCGGTTACTTGGGACATGGTCACCTCCTGTTGCACAGGTTAGAGCGAAGTTCGGCATAAACTTGCGGCGAAGGTGAAGAAACCGTGAAGAGACCCTCTTAATCGGGCGGATTGAAATCAAAGTGGATTCGACCCTGGTCGATGTCTTTGACGTTATTCATCTGAATCGTAGTCAGCACATCGCCACAACCGCTGAGATAGATCTCCTCCAGCATGTCTTCGCCCTGGGAAACCTCCGCGTAGCCCGTCAACAGTCCCAGGTAAACGCGACCGTCCACGGTGGCTACCCGGGTCAATTTGCCTACTTCAATTTTTGCCATGTTCTCAGTCCTCCGCTTGTTCGATTCCCATGGATACTATTACTTAAGCAGTCGCGCAATGTAGCAAGGTGCCGGCGATCCAAACGACAGGATTTTGTCATGAACAACCTGCAAGCTATCGGTGGGGTGAGCTTTGCGGTAGGCGGTCACCAAATCGTTGACCTCGCAGTTGCCCAGGTAATAAGTGGAGAGTTGCGCACTGGTCAGGCAGGCGCGCTTCCACTTTCCGGCGGCCTCGCCTTCCTCTTGAAATCCCTCTCGCATCAGCCAATCCACCGCCTCGGCTTCGCTGATGTTGCCCATGTGAACTTTCTGATCCAGCAATGCGTTCAGAATCAAGCGAAGGCGCATCTTCAACTGCTGCATCCTGACCTCAGCCCCCCCATATTGGTTTGCGGCCATCACCTGCTCGGCGTAAGTTGCCCATCCTTCTACGAAAGTGCCACTCTGAAGCACGGCCCGAATGCGGGTGGGCGCCTTAAAACGATTGGCGTGCATCAGCTGCAGAAAATGACCCGGCATAGCCTCATGAACGGTGAGATCGTCGAGCATGGCATGGTTGTACTCACGATAGAAACTGATGGCCCGCTGAGCGCCCCAATCCGAAGGAGTGGGCGCGATGGCATAGTAGGTTGTGCCGCCCTTTTCCAGTGGGCCCGGCGAGTCACAGTAAGCGATCGCCACCCCCCGATTAAACTCGGGCATCTCAATAATCTGACAGGGCTCAACGGGCAAAGTCACCAATTTGTGCTGGCGCACAAACTCGGTGGCTCGCTCCAAAGACTGACGAGCCAGCGGCACAATGTTGCTGCTATCCGGACGATCATCAGCCAGGCGATTGAGCACGGCCCGGCACACCTCGGCGTCGGGCAGTCCCTCCGCAGAGGAGTGAAGCAGACGGGCGTAGAGAGGTCTGGCCACCCTGGCCATCTCCAGATGAGTCTGTTCCAAATCGAGTTGAGCACGTCGACTCAGCTCTTCGGCGGTCAACGACGACTCCAAAGTATACAATAGTTTGCGCCGGTATTTCACGGGACCCAGCCGAAAATCGCCGTGGGAGCGCGGTAGCAGATGGTTCTCGAGCCAGGCACCGTGTTCCTTAAGCGCCTCCAGAGCCACCCTTTGAGCCGCTTCCAGGCGCGGGCGCAGTTGGGGCGCGTCCTTCAGAAATAGCTCCAGATCGTTCTGAACAAAGGTGATCGTGCCCTGATTTTGCTGAATGGCCGTCTGCGTATGCAGCAGCGGGGGGTTGTCCAATTGAGTGCGGGCTTGAGCCAGGTAAACCGGGAGAGCGTCGAGTCGCTGAGCCAACGACTCCAGCCGCTCGGGCAAGGGGGCGTAATCTCGGGCCACAATCGCAAACAGCGCCGGACCCGGATTATAGAGCAGCGGATTCCATTGCCACTCGCGCAAATCTCGCAGTGCCCACAGTTGGCCCTGTAGATGCTGCCCCAAAATTTCCCGGTCCACGGTATTTTCGGGACAGAGAGTGGAGCCCTGGAGTCCCTTCAAACGAGACAAAAGTTGACGCTGAAACTGCTGACTCTCCAACAGGCCGGCTGCTGACACATCGCTCCAACGCCCGTCGTAGCGATGATCTCCCAGCGTAGTAGCGGCCTCGGGGTTGAGGCGCAGGTAGCCTTGCAAAAAGTCATCGGCAATCGCGCAAAACCGCTGGTCCGGAGTTTCGGCTGCCACGGCCGTGGCCAGGGCCAGTCCCACAAGTAGTCGTCTCAAGTGGCGCGCAGTTTCTTTTGGATATGCAAGAGAATGTAGAGCACCTTCTCCCCATCCTCTTTTTCAAAGGCCTGCTTGAGATCGGCCAACTCGTCGTCGAGCCAGTCCGGCACCTGCAGGCTCCAGTGCGAGAGCAGGTCCCGCTCGAGTTGCTCACTAGCAGCCCGCAAATTTTCGGTGGTTTCTTCGTCCTCCAGCCAGTCCAGAGCCAACTTTACAAAGGTATCAAAGAAGCTCAGGCCGGTAGAGTTGGCCAACAGACGTCCGCAAAGCTCATCCAGGTCAACCTCGACCTCGTCGTCGCCCGCCTGAGGAGGCAGACCATCCGCGTCCTCGTCCCCGAGGCCATCGTAATCCTCCCAGTCGTCGTCCTCGTCGCTCATCCCCGGTCCGTTGAGCTACGGGGCCAGTACGCTCTGACGCATCTCCTCGAGAGCGTCTCCAGACACCCCCAGTTTATGGCTGAGGTCCTTCAAAAGGTTCAGTTCGTCCAGGGTGGTTTCGCCATCCTCTAAGGAGACGGAGAGCAAGAAGCGCAGGAAAGTCTCCCGATCATCACCTTCGGGCAACGCACCTTGAAGTTCGGACTCGGTAGGCAAGGGCGGAGCGGCGCTCAGCAATTGAGTTCGCTGCTCAGCAGGAACCTGCAGTTGCTCCATTACCTTTTCGATCCACTCCAGCTCGCCAGCGGCCAACGACCCGTCGGCCCAGGCCAGAGCTACCAGAGTTCGCAACAAGGTATAGTCTTGCTCGGTCATGGTCATCCCCTCGGCACTGCTCATGGGGGCCTTTTCCCGGTCGGGCAGCGAACCCCTTCAGAAGTTGAAAGTTGCTCAGATTTGCCGGCCGGGTCCAGCAGCCCGACACACTCCGATTCGGCCACTTCGTAACTGAGGTAGGGCTCGCTTATCCCTGGCGCGATGTCACGGCAGCTCACGGGGCCCCGATGGGAATGCGTCAGCAGGGTCGCAGCCCACATCTCCTCCTGGCCGCATGGCCAGCGCACCCGGAAACCGTTCTCGTGCTCGCAGATCCACAGCGGCCACCGCCCCCTCAATCGCCGCAGATGCTCTTCCAATACCTGAATTTGAGGGGAGTAGGCGGCATTGCCGCGCAGATAGCGAGGATCGTTCCAGCCCTCAACCACGCTCGAGTCCAGAGGCAATCGACCATAGAGACGCCAACCGGGCAAGTGCCACAGGGTGGGGGCAAAGCGATGCCCTCCCAGATGACTCACTTCCCATACCTCGTGCTCAGACCGCAGGATCTGGGCCAGACGCACCCCCAGACTGCCACAGCAGGCATCCCGACTGCCGTGCGTACACACCAACAACCGGGGCGTCACCGGTTGAGGCTCTGCCTCCGGATGGGCCAACTGACAGACCACCCCGTCCTGCCAGCGAAACAGGTGAAACTGGCCCCGGTCGCTGGCCCGGGCCAACAAGCTAAAAGGCTCCCCACTCACACGCCAGGCGTCGCTGATGGCCTGCCACTCAGGGGGCAGGGTCAAACCGCGTTGAATCTTCGACTGCCAGGGGCGCGGCTGATCGACAACCAACACCCAGTGACTCAAAGGGGCGCTGCCAAGCAAAGGCTGATCCAGACAAAAGTCGACGCATCGGGCCACCGACATCAAGGATGGGGCGCGCGACCGGCCAGATCGACCTGGTGACCTTTCACTTTCCAGGCCGTATAGGCCACAAACAACACTTCCAGAGCGCTGTAAACCGCCACGTATTGAACTCCACCGTTGCCAAAACCATAACTGTGAAGTCCGGCCCCCAGCACAAAGTTTACGCCATACCAGGCCATAAGCACTCCCTGGAAGGCCAGCACCGACCAACAGGCGATACCAAAATGCCCAACCCAGCCCGTGAAGCGAGCATGGAGAATGGCCAGATAGCCAAGCAAAGCGATCAAAGCCCACACTTCCTTGGGGTCCCAACCCCAGAAGCGGCCCCAAGAATAGTTAGCCCATACGCCGCCCAAGAAGGTTCCGGCCGCCAGCAAAATCACACCCACCTGAATGGATTTATAAAGAGCCAGGTGCAATGCACTCAACTCTTCTTTCTGGTCAGGTCCGCGCAGATGCTTCCACAGCACCATATGGCCCAATCCCATCGAGAGCAGAAAAGCGGCATAACCCAGCGTGATGGTGAGCACGTGAATGGTCAGCCAAAAATTGCTGCGCAGTACGGGCATCAATGGGCGAATGGAGGGGTCGAGCACAGCCGGCAACTGATCGGCCAAAGCCAGGCAAATAACCGCCCCGCTACAGGCCGCCATCAGATAGCTGCGGGCGCGATAGAGCAGTTCGAAGATCAAGGCAAAAGTTACTGCGCCAAAACCCACCCAGATGACCGACTCATACATGTTGGTCACAGGGGGGCGTCCGCCGATGCTGCAGCGCAGGTAAAAACCATAGGCGTGCAGCGTCCAACCGCCGGCCGCTCCGGCCACACCCAACCAGTAAAGCGAGGTGCCACGCGTGGTTAGAAAGAGACAGACCAGGCTGAAGAGATAAAGCATCCAGGCCTTGCGAAAGGGGTGAAAATGGTTATAGTGCACTTCCCTGGCCAGGGCCGAAGGGTCGGGATAGGGGCCCAGAGCCTGCAGCGATTGAGCCAGTTCGCCGACTGCCGCATCCTCGCCAGTGTGCTGCTGCAAGGCCACACGAAACCTGGCCGAGGCCTGCCTGGCCGCGCCCAACTCGGGGGGAGTCTCCCCTTCCAGGTCATACAGGCTTCCCCAGGGGTCGGTCAGAGCGTGGGGCGAGGGTACCATCGACCAGTCGGCGCCCCGGGCCAACATCTCCAGGGTCGCCATTTTGCTAATCAGTTCACTGATAGGGACCAGCCGCTGAGGCACCTTATCGCCTGGTTTCAACTGGTGAAGCTGCTCGCGAATCTTGACGAGTTCTGGATTCTTATTCAATTCGCTGGCTTTGTAGTAGCGCTGATCGACCGACAATCCCAGGCGCTTGAGCCACTCTTTGTTGCGAAACTCGATGACCGGAAGATCCACGACTTTCTCATTGAGGGCCCACCATTGCAGCATCGTCACTACCGGGTCGCGTTTTTCAAACTCGACCTTGCCGGTGATGTAGCGCACAGACTCCAGAGCAAAAGTGTCAAAGGGCTTGAGTCGCCCCCCCTGCTGCACAGCCAGATGACGAAATCGGTCAAGGTAGGCGGGAGGAGCTTCTTGGGCCCAACCCAACCCCGGACAGACCAGGGCGAACAACCAGGCTAGCAAAAGGAACTGCGACTTCATGGACATCCTCAATCTGAGATAGGCTCCTCGTCAGGACGCTCTACTCGGCGACTTAGCCCCACTTTGTACGGCCTGGTCGCAAACATGATGGCGATACCCAATACCACCATAATCGAACCCAAATATTTCAATCCAATGCCGGGGTCTTTGGCAACCGTAAAGATAGAAGTGGAAGGTTGGCCAGGCACCTCGGCATAGCTGCTTTGAAAGAACTTGAAGCCCCCTTTAACCATGGGCTCGTTCATTTCAATCAAGTATTCCTTGCCCTCCACCTCCACCTGACTCTTGAAGGCCGCCGGACTGTTAGTACCCGGATCCATCACCGTCTGAAAGTCCTTCAACCGCACCGGAAACTCCAACTCGATGGTTCGGTAGGCGTAGCCCACCACCAGCGGTTGCCCGGAGGCGGTGTTGACCTGGTGGACATCGCCCCGCTCCAGCCATACCGGCTGACTTTCCTTGACTCCCTGAAAGCGGACCTTGATGGCCGGCGGAGGTGCGTTCTGCTCATTGCCCTTTTCCACCTCAACGGCCACAAATTCGCGCACTTCGACCGCCCTGGGAAAAAGCTTCTGGACCTCAAATTGCAAGTTCATCCAGCCGGTGGGCTGAGCCTTGCCGACTTCCACGGCCACAGCCGGCCGCTGGTCGACCTTGGCCCACAACTTGCCAGCCGAATTCACAACAAAGGTCAACACGTGCTCCTTGCCGGGACTGTCCCACACGTAGAGCAGACGAGCCTGCAAAGTCTTGCCCTGAGACGCAGTGCGGGTGTTGAGATCGGGCAGTCGAGCAAAAAGCAGCCATTCCTGCCAGTTTCCCTGATCATCGCTGATGCGCAGATCGAGACAGGGATTGATCGGTTCATCGCTCTGAGAAACCAGCTGATTCTTGACCACAACCGCGTGCGGCAACAGGCGCTTCAGAGTAACCTGAAACTTGCCGGCCGGGAATGGTTTGCCGGGAGTCAGCTCGGAAATTTTGATTTGAATGGGCTCGCCCGCCACCAGCAACTGCAAGTCGCCTTTTTCGCTCGAACCCGCCCCCAGCAAGGTCTTCAGGTGAGCATCGTCGCTGGCCCGCAGCAGGCGGATCTTGGCAGGGCCCAACTGGATGTCGCCCCGGCCGGCCGTCAACCACTGACGCTGATCGACCCGAGGATTGAAAATGCGCATCTCCAGGGCCGGCACTCCCTGAGGAGCTTCCTGAAAGTAAGTGTGCAGGCGGGAATGGTGGAGATATTCAATGACTTCGGCGGTCACCCCCTCACTCAAAGGCACCACTGCCGGCTTCTCTTCAGTGGGTGGGCGCCAGCGAAATTCGGCCGGAACCTCTTTCATCTTCTCACTGGGCCTGCCCACAAAAAAGACCGGGTCATTGAGCATGACCCGCCTGGAAGTCTGCCCCTCCTGAATCATCATGGAACCATCGACACCGGCCACCATCGTCACCGCCGAGGCGGCCAGCAACACCAGAATGCCCGTATGCGTGACCACAAAACCGAACTGCTTTTTCTTCCAGGGGAAGCGAATGGCCGTGGAACAGAAGATGTTGACAAAAAACAAGGCCAGGAAGAAGGCGAAGAACGGACTCTTGTAGACCAGATGCTGGGCCGTCTGCGTATCGTAGCTAGACTCGTAGAAGGTGGCCGTGGCCAAAATCCCCGCGAACAACACAAACAAGATGACGGCCAACTTGATCGAGGAGAGAAACTGAAAGACTTTATTGCGCTTCATGGTCACCGCCGCCGAGCGGTGCCCGGCGCTATTTCTTTTTTGGCTTCTTCCCGGTTTTCTTCGGAGCTACGCTTGCTGGAGCAGATTTTTTCCCGGCAGGAACGGCCAGCACCGAGTCCACCTCGTGGGAAAGCTCGTCAGCATAGTTGGGCTGTCCCTGCGCTTCCGCCAAAAGCCTGACGCGAGCCAACTGCTGGCGACTCTGCTCCACCTCGCCCAGATGGGCCAAAGTCAACGCCAGGTTGCCCCGTGCAGCCAGCAGGTCGGGCTCCAGTTGCAGGGCTTTCTCAAAATGCACCACCGCCGTGGGATACTCGCGCAACTCGTAGTGGGCCAGTGCGAGATTAAAGTGACCTTCGGCGTAATCCGGCATTTGCTCCAGCGCCTGTTGCAACTGCTGAACCGCATCATCAAACCGGCGCAAGCGAGCCAGCACAATGCCCAGATTGTTGCGCGAATAGACGTCTCGGGGGTCAGCCTGAAGGGCGGCCTCAAAGCGGCCCGCAGCTTCTTCAAATCGTTCCAGGGCCGTCAAAACCAAACCGAGGTTGCTCAGAGTGTATCCGTCGCAGGGTTCAGCCGCCAAAGCCTGATCAAAAGCCGCCAACGCGGAGTCCACCTCACCCAGTTGATATCGAGTCAAACCCAGATGATTGAGAGCGTAGACATCCCGATGATCGGCCGCCACCGCTGCCTCAAAACGTTGACCCGCTTCTTCTAGACGCCCGGTCTGAGACAGGGCCAGACCCCAATGCGTCAGCGCGTAGGCGTCGCGCTCGTCCTGCGAGACCGCGTAGGCAAAATGCTCCATGGCCTCCTCGTAGCGTCCCAACGAAGACAGCGAGAAGCCAAGATTGTTGCGAGCCAGCACATCTCCCGGGTCGACCTCGACCGCTCTCACCAGCACCTCGACGGCCTCCCCCATCCGGCCCGACCGAATCAAACACAGTCCCAGATTATTGAGGGCGTAACTGTCCCGGTCGTCGGCAACCAGGCTGCGCCGAAACTCCTGCTCCGCTTCTTCCACCCTACCCAGGCTGAGCAGAGCCCTACCCAGGTTATTGCGAGCATAGGAGTCATGGGGGGACAATTCCAACGCGCGGCTATAGTACCCCACCGCCTCTTGCCACATTCCTTGCTGGGCGTGAACTCGCCCTAAATTGTGATAGGCCACGGCATCTTCGGGATGCTCCTCAAGGACAGCGCGAAATTGCGTGACTGCCCCGCTCTGATCACCCTGCTTGGCCATGATACGACCCAGGTTGTTGCGGGCGTAGGCATCCCCAGAATCGATCTGCAAAGCCAGTTCAAACTCGCGACGCGCCTGGTCGACTCGCTCGGTGCGCTCCATCAGTTTGCCCAGATTATTGTGGGCGTAAAGGTCGGTGCGGTCGAGTTCAAGGGCCCGCCGAAAGCACCCCTCGGCCTCATCAAGACGATTCTGACGAGCGTAGACCTGGCCCAGGTTGTTGTGAGCATAGACATCATCCGCATTGAGTTGCAGGGCCGTCAAATAATAGGACTCCGCCTGCTCTAACTGACCCAGGCGCGAATACATCAACCCCAGATTGTAGTAAGCCTGCGAGTAGTCCGGCGACAGTTGCAGGGCCCGCTCCCAGCACTCAATAGCCTTACCGTATTGGGCCTGTCGCGCGTATACCAGTCCAAGATTGTTGTGGGCATAGGGGTCATCGGGGCGGTGCTCGAGTGCCTTGCGATATTGATCTGCCGCCTGGCGAAATTTGCCCTGCCCCAGATAGTACATCCCCAGGAAGTAGCGAGCCGCCGAATGACCCGGGTCAATATCCACCACTCGCCGCCAGTGCTTGGCGGCCTTCCCCTGCTCTCCCTGGCGGGCAAGGGCGACACCCAAATCAAACTGGACATCGGCGCGGTCTGGGAATTCTTTCTCCAGGTGGCGCAAATCTTCCAGCGTTGCCACTGGCTGAGACTCTGTGCTGGGGGCAGCGGCTGATTTGGATGGACTCGTTCGGCGCTTCGTCATGTGCGGCCTTTCGCGTTTGACCGAATCGGTCCTACTTGGCGAGAACCTTTTGAAGCAGGTTTCGCACCTTCTCGATATCGGCAGCATCCCCACGCACAAAAAGCACATTGAGGCGGTCGTCCTGAATCACTTCAACGTCCGTGACAGCCCGCCGCACAGCCTGAGCCAATTCACTGACGGGCTTGTCGGCCACAATCGGAAAGTAGTCACTGACCAGATTCACGCTCCGGGGCGTCCCCGCCTGAGTTGGGGCGCTGGTAACCAGCGTGGTCCCAGCCGAATCCGCGTCCGCAAAAACGCGCAGTCGATGATTCACAATCTTGAACTCATAAAGCCTGGCCTGCTTGCCCAAAACGCTGGTCAAAGCCCGAGCCAGAGGGGTATCTGTGAACGATGCCGTTACGCTTCCCTCTACGCCGGGGCCAATATCCGCTTCCAAACCAGCCGCCCGCGCCATTTCTCGAATGGCCGTAGGCAGATCTCTGTTTTGCAGATTGAGGGTGATCAGTTTTTGCTCGACTCCGTTAGAGGTCGAAGGCGGAGTCGCCGGGGGTCGCACCCGCACGGGTGGGGGGGCGCTCACAGGCTTACCGGAAGTCTGTACGGCCAGGTCAGCAAAAGACTTGGGCGCAGCCGAGACCGCGGCCGCGTTGGGAAGACGAGGCGGTTCAGCAGACGCTGCCATCTCAGTGGTGGCGATGCGCAAGGTCCAGGTCTTCCTGTCGGCGCTGCTCACCCAGCTCATTTTAGGATTCTGCAACGAAAGCACGGTCACCGTGACCGAACCTTGACCCTGTTTCATTTCAACCCGTTGCAGCACGCCCTTGTCAATATTGCTAGAAGCCTTGCCAGACCATTCCACCTTGGGAACGGTAATTTCCAGGCGATGAGGATTCTCCCGCCACTTTTGGGTAACCGTCTCGAAAGGAGCCGATTGTGAAAATCGAATTTCCACCTTGTCGCTGCCCTTTTTCAGGTCAACGGAGAGCTTCGGGTCGGCCCAACTCCAGGGGCTTATCGCCAACCCCAGCGCCAGAGTGTGTTTCCAGGTGGACATATCGTGTGGACCTCCGCCTTACTACTGGTTGGGCGCTGTCAGCGGAACCAGTTCTCCGCTGGGAGACAGAACCCCATCCAGGGTTTCGAGAATCACCATCTGCTGTTCGTTCTCGGTCACAGTGCCGGTAACATACATTCCAGGAACGACAGTACTGGGCATAATCTGGCCGGGCTTCAAGAACACCCGCAGATACTGATTGTCCGGCGAGACCAGCATAAAGTGATTGGTTTGAACATACCCCACCGTGCCGCCAATCCGGGTGGGGGGGAAAATCCAGTCCAGGATGGATTCGGCCTGAGCCGATCCGAACAGCGATAGGGCCAATAGCAAACGAACAATGGTTTTCATAGCCGGCCTGATTTCCGCCCCCAAAGGCGAAACCCTCTTGACAAAAGCGCAAGCAGGAAAAATGCCACAAAAGGCCCCTACGGACCCGCCCATGGAGTGACGCGCGAGGGAGACACCCAATCGTCAGGGTAATCCTGCGCCAGGCCCATCCAGTGGACAAGCACCCCCTGCCCCCCCCGCTCTACCACTCGCGCTTTCCAATAAGCTCCATCGGCAAAAACGCTCACAAACTGACCCTCTCCGGAGCGCAAAGGGTGAGTGGTCTTGACCCAGCGAGTCTCCAGGGGAAATCTTGCAGAACCGGTCCCTCCCGCCTGCTGGCCTTCCGCAAACTGCATATCCTTCTCCACCTGACGGGCCACCTCACCCAGGGTGATGACGCCGTCCTGGTCGCCGTCGCAGCGCGGGTCTCCACCCAGAGCATCGAGAAGACAGTCAGTAAAGGTCCAGTTGCCCGTGCTGCTCAGCCGCGCAGTGGAGGAAGTCAAAGCCAAAAACCCCATGTCGCTTTCATTGCGGCCGACCACCAACCACATACAGCCTGAATGGCAACAGTCCGCCGAGAGCAACACCCGCGATCCCTTGAAGTGAGCTCGGATGTCTTTCTCGATCCCCTTCAAGCCCCACAGGGTGTCCACATCATAGCCATCATAGGGCACCATCCAAAAAGTCTGGTCCGACTCCTGGCGATAGCCGTGACCGGCATAATAGAGAATCAAGGTGTCCCCCGGCCGGGACTTGGCCAGGATCTCCATAAAACTGGTGTGGATGTTCTGTCCGGTCGCGGCCCGATCCAGCAATAGAAAAATCTGTCCCGAGGGCACACCCAATTTGCCATAGGCCAGAGCCAGGCGGGTATCTCGCCGGTTGCTCTTTGGAAACGAGGGATACACATCAGAACGCTGCCATTCCAACACCCCTACTACGAACACCCAGGTTTTGGCAGGGTCAAACCCGTCCGCCGGTTGCTGGGTCCAGCCGATTGCGCTGAGCCAAAACAATAAGAGCAGTTGTGCCCACTTCACTCATCGAGTACCCAGGTGGCCGCTATCTGGGCCCCCGCTTTCACATTGAGAATGTCGCTCTGGGCCACCCGCACCAACGGATCGGCCATGGCCGCACCGAACATGTAGGGATCAAAGTCCATACGGAAAGACTCAAAGGTCCACCCTTGCTCCTGCGGCACCGGAAACTCTGAGTGCGGAATGTGCACCCTCTGCTGGGCCACGTAGCGTTCCCGCAGAGCCTCCTCGATGCCGCGCTCCCAAGCCTGTTCATCCAGTTCCCAACCCAGGTAAAGTCCTTGACCGCCATAGCCGTCGGCCGGCTTCAAAATCAACTGTTCTCTGTCGCGACGCAGACGTTCCAGGATAGGCCCGTCCACCACATCCGCGGTCCAGGGAACCAGAGATCGCAAGAAGGCCAGGTCCGAGGAATTGAGCAGACTCTCAAACTCGCTGCGATGAACCCAGGAAAGCAGACTCTTGACGGTCAGCGGCTTACAGGCAAACGAGTTAACCACGCAAACCGCTTCCTCCATATAGGCGTGCAAAAAGGGGCGAGCTGCCTCGGCGTGAGCCAGCAAATCCTCCACCAAAACGCGCCGATACACCAGGTCGATGGTCTGGCCATCGTAGTCGACCAATTTACCGTCACGGTATTCCAATTCGCGTGGGTCGCAAATAATGGTTTCGTAGCCCAGTCGGTTGTAGCGCTGCTTGAGCAGTTCAAACTCACTGGCGGTATTGACCGTAATCCAATCGATCACCGCAATGCGAGGCTTATGTTTGCCTCCCCAATCCTCCCAGGCTTTCAAAAGCAAGGGGAGGTCGCGCGAGTCGGTATCCATATAGCGACCCGGAAACTTCTTGACAAATTGCTTCCACAGAGAAGTCCTGCGCACCAACCGAAAGGACTCGTCCATAAAGGCCGCCCCGCCCGGACTATCCACGTTCAACTCGACAATCTGATAGCCCAGGCTACCGTCCGACTGGTATTCCACAAATCCGTCCACACGCGAGATATATCCGCCCGGCTTGAGCCGGGTGGGCCACTGGATCAACTGCTGCTCGCTGCGATGGATGCCCAGTCGATCCAGCCAGGCGGTCTCGCGCAGCGGAGCCTCGATCTTGGCCAACACCCGTACCAGACGGCGCATCTGGTTTTGAATCGGCTTGATTTGAGCCAGGTGAAACAAAGCGGGAGCGATGCAAATAGGCAAGGGCTTGCCTTCATAGACGATCCCCCGTTTGCTGAGTTCCGTCTGGATTTCGGCGTATTCCTGACGAGTTCCGGCAGGGTCTGCTTCCAGATGGTGACGAATAAACTCGCATGCTGCTTTACAGGTGGGGTCTGAAATCATATGCGCGGGCGTTCCGCAGCGGCCGGCGATTTGCCTGCACTGCGGGGCTGCTGGTTAGCATGATGGCCGCTTCGGCTCAGGCTCAGATGCCACCGCCCCAGTGGAAAACCCTCGAGCCCGAACAGCGGCAATTCTTGCTGGACGCCTTCCAACTGGCCCCCGAGATGCGCCAGACCTTCTCGGATGCCGTCCCTGACGAAATCAAGCAAAATATGCTAAACACTTTGTGGGGGGTGCTGACTCCTGAAAAACGGGTCCAGGTGGCCCTCTACGCCCACATCGAAAAACCGTGGGGCACTCAATCCGAATCCACCTCGAAAGTGCTCGCCCCACAATGGGCCAAACTCTCTAAATTGCAGCGCTTTCGGGTCTACGAGGCAGCCCATCTGGACGCCACCCAGCGAACCATTTTTGAAGGCCTTCCAGCGGAAATCCGCCAGGGCGCCTTCGAAGCCCTCTGGTCCTATATGGATCCCAAGTCGCGTCAGCGAATCATAGCCCCGTAAGGAAAGGATCTCCCGTGCAAAAACAGTTCCTGGCTTGGCTTTTGCTGGCCGCCCTCAGTTCGACCGCCTGGGCCGACCGACTCTATGTCCGCAACAAGATGTACCATGGTTATCTGACCGGCTCGGCCCACGACGTCAAATCCCTGGAGGTAGACATCCAGGAGTTCAGCCGGGTGCTGGGTTACAGCCTGGAGGAGATCGAAGGAAACTGGGTGGTCAAAGTGAAGCCGGGGGACTCCACTCCGGTGCTGGCCGGTCACACCAAGAAACTCTATGTAGTCGGCAAAGAGGTGGCCTACCGCCACGACTCCGAGCGCAAATTGGTGCACCTGTCGGACCTGGCCGGCCTGCTCGGCGGGCGACTGGTGCGCCACCCCGAGGCCGGTACCATCGACTTCAACTTGATTCCCAAAGCGCACACCGGCTACGATCCCAAAAAGTGCCATCTGATCTTTTACGGGGCCGATTGGGCCCCCGCTTCCAAGCTCTTCAAGCCGGTGGTTGTGCAGGTGGACCTGCGCGAGATCGTCCCCGTCATCTACGTAGACTGCAACCAACCCCGATCTGCCAACTACAAAAACTTCATCGGCTATTTCAACGGCGACAAAATCCCCTACACCATTTTGCTGGGCCCCAAAGGCAAAGTGCTCAAGACCTGGACCGGCTACCAAGATCTGGGCCCCTTTACCACCGAAATCCAGAAACTGACTGAGCAAGAGTAGTCCACCGCCAACTCAGCGACCCTTGGTGGCCAACCGTTCCAGTGACATTCGGGCGACCGGGTGGCCGGGCTGCAATTCCATGACCTTCTCAAACGAGCTTCTGGCGTTGTGCAGATCCGCAACTGCGTGGGTGCGGTCGAATTGTCGCTCATAGCAATAGCCCCGGATACGCCGCCATCCCTCCACTGCTTGGACAGAGGCCCAGGCCACGGCCAATCTCAGCCTTCGCCAAATATAGTCGACCCATTCGGTAGTCCACGGCTGCCCCGTAACTGACGCCCGTAATGCGCCAGCCCGAGGGGCAAAGGTGGCTTCGCCAGCAAGCGCCGAACCTGCTTGCGCAGGATTTACCCCCACTGGCCAGCGCCTACTTGTGCCGCCAGTTGCTACCCCTGCTGCCCCCAACCGAGCCGTGGACGCGGTGGTGCGCGGCCTGACCCTTTCTCAGCCCTGGCAACGCGTCCACTGGTACAGACTCTTGCAGCAGTGGAAGCCGCCGGGAATTCTGCCAGCGCTAATGGCGCTCGCTGCCGAGTCTGACCCCCACGCCTATCTCTGGCGCCTGCTCTTACTCGACCATCTTCGCGAAGCCGATTCCCCCTGAGGCGACGGACTGAATGAGGGGACTCGGGATGAAAGCAGAGAAAGTCATCGCTGAATGAATTCGGATCTCACCCTCGACCTGACGGCCGATAACGCTCGTCCCTATTTTCTGTGGTCAGAAGAAATGACTCTGGGTCAACTCAAGAGGATCCTGGCCGGTGGGCAGGGTGAATATTTGCGCTGGGTATACTCGGGGCGAATTTTAAGGGAAGCGCGCATAGGCGACGTCTGGCATTTCTTTACGCCAGATTGGGTGGCCCAGAATTGGTCGAAAGTTTCCCCCCATCTCGGCCGCAAACGAAGTTTCTGGGAGCACTGTCTGCGCGTTTGGAGAAAACATGGACGACTCGAGTAAGCTCTCTCCACTGCAGAGCGATTTCCTGGTCGCCTGGTTTGAACGAACCGGGGATTTTTTTCTAACGGGTGGTGGTGCTTTGAGTGGCTATTACGGCCTTCCAAGGACGACCCAGGACATCGACCTCTTTACTGTCGGTCACGAGGCTTTTGAAAGAGTGGCGGATCTGGTTCATGATTGCTGCCATAAGTTGGGTCTGACTTCGGTGGCGCTGGTGACCTCCCCTCACTTCCGACGCTATCGAATTCAGCGGCAGGACGAGGCCACCCTGGTCGATTTTGTGGAAGATTTGGCTCCCCAGGTTTTTCCAGCGAAGATCACTCGTTCCGACGGATTGAGGATTGACCCTCCAGAGGAGATTGCAGTCAACAAGGTCTGTGCCATTGTAAGTCGCAGCGAACCTCGCGACTTTTTTGACCTGCATTTCCTGGCCAGGCGAGGCCTTGACCCGGATCTGGCTCTCGAGTTGGCAAACCGGAAAGACGGGGGCGTGAACGCCGAAAGTGTGGTGATGATTCTTCAGTCGATCGATTGGGATCGTTTCCAGGTTCCGGGCCTGGACGTGACGGAGACTGCACGGTTTTTTCAGGGGTGGCTGGACCGGTTAACCCTACGTCTGCTTCCCGAGTCGCACTGAAACAGAGCCGCATCAAGGCCGGATCTTCAAGTGCGCCAGCCAACCACCGTTTAAGGATAGCAAGCTGCCGGGGAGCCGACTCCGCGGGGCCGGGTGACCCTTTACTTTTGGCTGCTCTGCGACGCCCACTCGGGCGTAAGCAATTGACCTTGCTGCAAGTAGAGCACCAGATTTCCGTCCTCCTGCATCTGCAAGTAGTATTGCCCGGGACCTTTGCTGGAGCCGGCCTGCCACAGGGTGCTGCCACTGGAGTCCGTGAGTCGCAGAAGGCCCTGAGCGTCGAGGGCCAGGCGGCAGTTTTGGCCTCGGGTATTGGTGCTCCACAGAGCCTGACGCTGGTTTGGGGAGAGTCGATAGATGACGCAGTTTCCGTCGTCCTGGACGAAAAACTGAAAGCGTCCGTTGGAGGAGGTAAGGTGGCCCCCGCTGGTGAGAAGTTGGCCGGAGCGGATTCGGTCCTCACTGGCCTGCACGGTCTGCACATCGGGAGGTGCTGGGGGATTGGGAAATTCCTCTGGGAACAGTTCGGGCGGTCCGGAGCCAGCCCGGGCAGGGCCATTCCAAAAGAGCACACCGACCAGCAGCCAGCGCAGCCAGCTAGTCTGACACTCCGCGGATCGTATAATGCATAGGTTTACGCGGCAAAGATC
>JADMJV010000028.1 GCA_018780265.1 bacterium | reverse complement strand
TGACTCATCTCGACCACCTCCTTCGAGCTTTACCCCGGAGACAGAGATTGGTTACAGCCCACGACGTCGTAGATCACCACCGCAAACGCGCTGGCCACATTGAGCGAATTCTTGACGCCGAACATGGGGATCTGCAGGCATACGTCGCAGAGGGCCAGCACCTCGGCCGAGACGCCCACCACTTCGTGCCCCAACACGATGGCCACCGGTTGCGGCCAGCAAAATTGGCCCATCACTTGAGCCTCCGGTCGGGTCTCCAGGGCCACAATGGGAATGCCCTGAGCCCGCAACCAGAGGAGGGCCTCCTCGGTGCTTTCGTGACGTTTCCAGCCCACGTATTGATGGGCGCCCAGCGAGGTTTTCTCTAACTTGGCGTGAGGGGGCCAGCAAGTGATGCCGCACAGGTGCACACACTCCACCCCGGCTGCGTCGGCGGTGCGAAAGATAGAACCCACATTGAAAGCGCTGCGCACATTGTCGAGAACCACGTGAACGGGCCGGCGGGCCGGCAAGGGCGCCTTCTCCTCCTGGTAATAGGGCTCGATCACTACAGTCCCAGGTAAGCCTTCTGAACATCGGCATTGCTGGACAGTTCGGCTGCCGGTCCCGACAGCACCACCCGTCCCACTTCAAAAACATAGGCCCGGTCGGCCACTTTCAGTGCCTGGCGGGCATTTTGCTCGACCAACAGCACGGCCAGTCCCAGGCCGCGGATATCGCGGATGATGGAGAAAATCTGCTTGACGATCAGGGGGGCCAAACCCAGACTGGGTTCGTCGAGAAGCAGCAGGCGCGGCTTGCTCATCAAGGCCCGTCCAATGGCCAACATCTGCTGCTCTCCGCCCGACAGCGTTCCGGCCAGTTGCTGCAGGCGGTCTTTCAAGATGGGAAAGAGTTGGAAGACTTTGACCATGTCTTCTTCGATATTGGCGTCGCTGCGAATGTAGGCGCCCATCTCCAGGTTCTCACGCACGGTCATGCGGGGAAATACCTGACGCCCCTCGGGAGACATGGCGATCCCCTCGGCTACCCGACGATGGGCCGGCACCGCCGCCAGCTCTTTGCCCTGCCAGAGCACATGGCCGGCGCTGGCTGGAAGCAAACCGGTAATCACCTTGAGACAGGTGCTCTTGCCCGCCCCGTTGGCCCCGATCAGCGTCACCACCTCGCCCGCGTCCACCTCTAAAGAGACGTCGTGAAGCGCTTTGACGGCCCCATAACCGGCACTGATTCCGGTCAATTGTAAAATCATTCTTCGGGGCTCCCCAAGTAGGCTTCGATCACCTTGGGGTCCTGGCTCACTTGCTGGGGCGTGCCTTCGCTGATCTTGAGACCGTGATCCAATACCATGACCTGCTCGGAGATCTCCATCACCAGCTTGATGTCGTGCTCGATCAGCAAGACGGTGATGCCGCGGCCGCGAATCTTGCCAATCAAAGCGATCAACTGGTCGGTCTCGCTATGGTTCATGCCGGCCGCCGGTTCGTCGAGCAGCAGCAGCTTGGGATTGCTGGTCAGCGCCCGGGCGATTTCAATCAGTCGCTGATGACCATAGGGCAAACTGTTGGCCGGGCGCGAGGCCTGATCGCGCAACCCCACAAAGTCCAGCGTCTCCAGGGCGCGCTGGCGGGCCTGGGCCTCCTCCTGACGGGCCCCGGGCAAACCCAACCATTGGGCCAGGGCATTGGACTTGAGCTGAGTGTGCATGCCGATCAGCAAATTCTCCAACACGCTCATGGGCCCGAACAGGCGAATATTCTGAAAAGTGCGGGCCAGTCCGCGGCGCACAATCTGATGGGTCAACAATCCCTGGTTGGCATCCGCCAACAACTGACCCTCCAGGAGCAACCGTCCTTCACTGGGACGATAGACACCGGCCAACAGATTGAAAAAGGTGGTCTTGCCGGCACCGTTGGGGCCGATCACCGATGCCACCACGCCTGGTTTCAGGCTAAAATCGATATTACTCACAGCCGTCAGGCCGCCAAAACGCCGGGTGACCCCCTCGGCCTGGAGCAGGCTCATTCGGCCTCCGGGTACGCGACGGGCTGCTCGGGAATCAGCCCTTCGGGCCGCCACAACATCATGAGCACCAAGGTCAGTCCAAACATTAGGAACTGAGCCTTGGAGAGGTCCAGCCAGGGCTCCAGAGTGGCCCACAAGCGCGGACTGCCGGCCAGCGAGCGGGCCAGCCAGGGCTGCACCTGAACCTGGACCACGTCGATCAGTTTGGGGATGCAGATCAAGTTGAGCACGCCCAGAGTCAGTCCACCCACCAGGGCGCCGCGAATGCTGCCCACGCCGCCCAAAATGACCATGGCCAATACCATGATCGAACCGTTGAAATCAAAGGGGAAGGCCAGGTTGAGAGTGCCCAAATAGGAGGCGTAGAGGGCACCGGCCAGTCCCGCCACCGAAGCGGCCAACACCAGCACCTGAAGCTTGACCGTTGCCAATGAGATGCCGCAGGCTTCCGCCGCCACCGAATCTTCGCGCAGGGCGCGCAGGGCTCGTCCCAAGCTGGAATGGCGCACCCGATAGCTGAGCACGATGCACAGCAACAGACCGGCCAGCAACACATAGTACCAGGCCATATTGGGACAGTTGGCAACGGGCCGGGCGATGGCCGCCATTCCCGTGATCGCCTTGGTGGCGTCGTCGTAGTTGCGCAGTAAGGGGTCGAGCATCAGCCCAAAACCCATGGTCACGATGGCCAAATAGTCGCCGCGCAGCTTGAGGGTGGGCCAGGCCAGCAAAGCCCCCACGGCCGTAGTGATAGCCACCGCCAGGGGCACGGCCACATAAAAGGACCAGCTCAACTCAAAGGGGCTCTGAGGGCTGGTCAGATAAGCCATGGAGAAGGCCCCCACCGCAAAGAAAGCGGCGTAGCCCAGATGCAGCAAGCCCGCGTATCCCACCACCAGATTGAGTCCCTGAGCTAACATCAGGTAGATCAAAACCTGGCAACAGGCCGGCAAAATACTCCAGCGCATGGCCCAGTCGACCAGGGGTAGGAGCAGGCCCAGGCCCAGCAGCGCCTTCATACTTTCTCCGGCAGGTTGGAGCCCAACAGGCCCGAGGGTCGCATCAGAATAATGGCGATAAGCACACCAAAGACCACCGCCGGGGCCACCGCCTGGGCCCAGTAGTAGGCGGTCATGGATTCGACCACCCCGATAATCAGACCGCCCAGCATCGCTCCGCGCACATTGCCGATACCGCCCAAAACGGCTGCGGTAAAGGCGTTAAGACCCTGACGAAAGCCCAGGTCAAAGCGCACCTCGTGATTATAGAAGCCATACAGACATCCAGCCGCTCCGGCCAGCGCCCCGCCCATCCAGAAGGCGGCTGCGATGGTGCTGTTGACGTCGATACCCATGAGGCGGGCGGCCTGAGGATTTTGGGCGGTGGCTCGCATGGCCTTGCCCAACTTGGTATAGTGGATAAAGAAGTGCAGTCCGGCCATCAAGGGGATGGCCACCAGAATCACGATCAACTGGCTGAGTCGGAAATGGACGGCTGAAGTTTCGCCAAAGATGTTGACGTCGTGGCCACCCAGCAAATCCGGGAAGTAGACGGGAGCCCAGCCCTTCCAGTAGCCGCCCAGGTTCATCAGCACAAAGGAGACCCCGATAGCCGTGATGAGCGGCACCAGACGGGGCTTGCCGCGCAAGCGACGATAGGCCAGTTGGTCGATCGCTCGATTGAGAAGAGCCGAAAACCCCATCGAAAGGACCAACACCAGCGCAATTCCGGCAAAACCCCCGCCCCCCCCCAGCAGGTCCACGCCCGTAAGCGCCAGCATCGAGCCCATCATAAAGACATCGCCGTGAGCAAAGTTGATCAGCTCCACCAATCCGTAGACCAGCGTGTAGCCCAGAGCCACCACGGCGATCAGGCTGCCATTGGCCAGCCCGCTCAAAAGCTGCTCGACAAAAACCTGCCAGGCCGAGGCGGCCCCCTCCTGAGCCCCCTGTTTGCGCGCGCCCACCAACGAGAGCTGTGCCGGCGGGGTAGCCGGAGCCAACGAGGCCGAGAAGGCGAATTTTCCGTCCACCACTTCAAATCCCGACATGGAGGTGAGGCTGGTGTCGCCCCCCGCGTCAAAGCTCCAGTCTCCCAGCAGCCCGTGATAGTTCTTGGTGGCCATCACAGCCTCGCGAATCTTAGTGCGGTCTTTTACACCCACCCGAGCGATGGCTTTGAGAGTGACCTGGGTGGCCTCGTAGGCGTAGATGGCGTAAGCTTCGGGTTCGCTCTGAAAGCGCTGGCGATAGCGGGCAAACCAGGCCTTGGCTTCGTCGTTCATGCGCTCGGGAGGCAGGCCGCCCAAAGTGACCAGGCAGCCGTTGGCGGCCGGACCTGCCGACTCCAGAAAGGCGTCCTCTTTGTTGGCGTCCGGGCCCATGAAAAGAGCGCTGCAGCCGCCTTCGCGCATATCTTTGACCAGCTTTCCCGAGCCGTTCTGGGTAATGCCGCCAAAGTAGACCAGCTCCGCTCCGGATTCGCGGATCTTGTTGACCACGGCCCGATAGTCGGGTGCCTTGGAATCGATGCCTTCGTGGCCCAATACCTCAATTTTGCGGTCCTTGCAGCTCTGCTCGAAGACGCGCGCGATGCCGCGACCGTAGAGTTCTTTGTCGTCGATAATGTAGACTTTCTTGATGCCCAGAGACTGGGCCCACCAGGCGCCGGCCTTGCCCTGCAAATCGTCGGCCGGAACCACCCGGCAATAGCTGCGAAAACCCTTTGGGTAGTAAAGTTCAGGTTCGCCTTTCTCGCCCATTCCCGACTTGGTGAGGCCCGAATAAGTATTGGCCGGGCTGATCATCAAGAGGTCGGCCTGATTCAAGATAGGAATGGCGATCTTGGCAGCCCCGCTATTGTAGGTGCCGATATAAGCCATCACGTCAGGATCGGCCGCGGCCCGGCTGGCATTCTCTTTCTCTTTACCAGCGTCCCAGGTGCCCGCCTGGGCGGTGGCGTCGTCCCAGCTCAGATAGTCGATGCGATAAGGCCCCACCCGAAACCGGGCCTCTTCCAAAGCCATCTGGATGCCCTTGGACATCGTTTCGGATTGAGTCCGCGAGCTACCCGTCAGGGGCAGGCTGGAGACGATGCGAATCACTTCGCTTTTGTCGGTGGCAGGCTGGCTGCATCCGACCAGAGCCAGCATCATAAGAATGAAAAATATTAGCCACCGCATCGTCGGTGGTTCCCACTACCGCTCGGGTTTCCTGTGCGCACCCAATGGGCAGCCAGGAACTACTGGCCACAACACGTAACCGCCGACATGGAAGAGATCGCCAGCTTCGCCACCACTCCCGAAGGTCAACGCCTGGGCGAATTGGCGGCTGCCTCCGTGCAGATCGTGGTGGAACCCAGACCCTGGTGGACTTTCCCCTGCGAACCCTGGCACTGGTGGGTACGCCTCAGCAGCGCCGCCCCGCACAGCTTTCATACGGCTGCCCTCTATCTGGCCCTGGCTGCCCTGGCAGCCGGGCTGACTGCTCGAAAATACGGTTGGAGAACGGGGCTGTGCGCCCTGGTCACGGTGACCATGGCCTTGATCGGCGGACTGCAGGCCGAAGGCTGGCTGTACACCAAGATTCCCTATGGGATCCGCTGGCAGTCGCCCAGCCCGGCTCCCTTTCGCCTGGCCAACTTGCATTGCCACAGTCAGGCTTCGGGAGGGTCACTGATGCCCGAAGACCTGCTGGCCTGGCACCTGAGCAAGGGCTACACGGTGGTGGCCATCACCGACTCCAACAAAACCTATCCCGGGGTGAGGGCGGCGGTCGCCGCTCAAAGCTCGCACCTGCCGGTAATCGTGGTCCCCGGCGAGGAATACCGGGGCAGCACCCATTTGCTGATGCTCAATCTCAAAGAACCCATTCGACCCGATCAGTGTGACGTGCAGGAAGCGATTGGCCGAGCCCGCGATCAGGGAGCGCTGGTCATCGGTGCCCACATCTGGACCGGGAAACACAGCGCCGATCAATTGCTCGGGTGGGGCGTGGCCGGTTTTGAAGTAAGCAACGGTCGCACCATGGCCGACCCGGCCACCCTGGATCTATGTAGACAAAGAGGTTTGGCCGCCCTGGGCACGCTCGACTTTCGCCAGGGCAATCAGCCGCGCACCGCTACGGTATTGCCCCTGGATGCCAACACCCCGGCCCTCGTCCAGCAGGCCTTGCAGCAGGGGCACTGTGCCACCCTGTATGTCCCGCGCTGGTCCGAACCGGCCCAATTTAGCCTGGCGGTAACCCTGGGCCACCGGTTCCAGGACTTGAGCGACGCGGGTGGAGCCCTGCTCCTTCCCGGCCTCATCTTCTGGACCACACTGGCAACGCTGGCCTATCGCTGGATCCGCCCGCAGCCCCGCCGCTCTCTGGGATTGGTGATGGCACTGGCGGGCCTGTCGGGTATCCTCGGTCTCTGGTCGGTGTGGTGGAAGTTCAAACTGGGCTGGTTTCCCAGGTTGGAGTTAGCCCTGTTTCTGTGGGCGCTGGCGTGCCCCAGTTGTGGTTATCTGACCCTGTGCGAGGCTGCCTATCGCCGCCAGCAAGCGGCCCAGGTCGCTGGCGCTTAAGGCCATCTGGTGCCCCTATGTGTCAGTCTGGGGGATTGAATCCCTCTCCATCCCTCGGTGTGCTCGGTGGTTCATTGCGGGCCAGAAATCCCCAGCTTGGATCGCTTGCGGCTCCTCAGGCTAGACATCCCCAAACGTAGGCGCTGACCATGAGGATGAAGGAAGCTAACCTGCGGGCCAGTTTATCGTAACGAGTGGCGATCCGGCGGAAGTGTTTTATGCGACAGAAGAAGCGCTCGATGCGGTTGCGTTGCTTATGCCTCCGTGAGGCTACTACCTTTGATGCCGGCGGCCAGGGCAAAGGTGAACTCTGGCAGAAGTGATTTCCGTAGGCTTGGGTTGTAGGACAGACAAGTCCGAAAAATGCAAAGCCCACCGGGGAATCAATGGGTGATCAGCACGCCGCTCGGACAGGCCAGTCGCAGAAGTTCGCCGCCGGGTAACACCACAATGGAATTGCCGAAACAGTTGGCGACATAGATCTGACCCGCGTGCATGTCCAGGGCCACAGGGTGGAGTCCGGGAGAGACCAGGTGTGATTCGAGTTGCCCGTCCCCGTCGAAGCGGAAAATCTGGCCGCCGTAGCTATCGGCCACATAGATCCATGGTTGGCACAGGGCCAGTCCTTTGGGAGAATGCATCGGACCGCGCAAAACCCGGGTGGGTCCGGCATCGTCGTCGGCTTCGCGGGCGAAGCCGAGCAAATTGCCCCCACCGCTGTTGGCTACCAGAATTTCCCGGTCGGTTACCGCGAGCCCATAGGGCCTGCTCAACTTCGTGTTGGGCCCCCAGATCACCCGCTGGGGGGCTGTGTTGCCCGCCGCCTGCAGCGGAAAAACCACGATGGAGCTTGAGCTGGAATTACTGACGTAGAGTTCATGGCCATGCACAGCCAACCCGTGGGCGTCTTGAATCAGAGTCTTACCGCCCGCCAGCATCCTCTTGGGAGCGACGTCGCCCTGGCTGTCCCGGTCGAAAACCAACACCGAATTAACGTTGGCCACGTAAAGCTCCCGGTTGTGCACCGCCATCTGATGGGGCGCGTCCAGCCGGGTGTGCTCGCCAACGATGCGCCGCAGCGGCTCTGCATCGCCTCGCGCCCCCAGATCGTAGACGCTGATCGAGTGGGTTTTGAAGCTGGCTACAAACAGTTGCGGGGGCCGTGGTTGACCCAGGGCCCCTCCCAACACCAGCAGTAAAAAGAAAGCCACACGTCCCATCATCGCGAAAGCGCCACGGCCACCCCGGTGGGCATAGACAGGCGCGTGTGTCCACCCGAGATTTTGCGCAACGGCCCGCTCTCGCTGCTGGTCACTACGGTGCTGTTGTCCAGTTTGTTGGCGACAAAGAGTTCGGACTGCCAACGGGTCAGACCCACCGGACCATTCAGGCTCAAAGCAAAGTAATGCAGAGGAGGCGACTGCTCTTCGGGCCGGGTGGCGTCAAGGACTGTCATATTGCCGCCATCCCCGGCCACGTAGAAGCGATTTTGCCATTCCACGATGCCTCGAGGACGCCACAGTCGGGGGCGCCAGGCCCGCCAAAAGCCGGTGGGTGCGACATTGCCATGGGCCTTCAGGTCAAACCCCAGCAACTGATCGGTGGGTTCGTCCGCCACCACGATCTGACCGTTGTAGACGAGCAGGCCGTGCGGCCCTTTCATTTTCGTGTCTGACCCCTGAATGCGCCGACGCGGCTTGGCGTCCTTCTCGGCCTTGAGCGCAAACACCAGAATCGCGTCCTGGCTGGTCACAAACAACTCGTCCCGGTGCACCGCCACGCCGCGCGCGTGGTCGACGGTCAACTGCCGCAACGGCGGCAGATTTCCCTCGCCTTGAAGGTCGAAGACCAGCACGGAATCCGCACTACAAACAAACAGCTCTCCCTCATGGACCGCGAGTTGCTGGGGCTGATCCAACTGCGTGCGAAAGCCAAAAATCCGCCGCAGCGGAGACTCGTCGCCCTGAGCGGCAAGGTCGTAGACCAGAATGGAATTGCTCTTCTCGTTGCTGACGAAGAGCCGCGGCCGCAGGTCCTGACCGAAGCTGGCCGGATTGATGAGCAAGAGAGCAAGCCAGACCCACTTTCGCATAGCTCGGCCTGTTTCGACGTCGGGAGGCAAGACCCATCCCCCGATGAAAGGGTGTGTCCTCGGCGCCGTTGAGACAACAGCTCCCGCAGAGCACTTCTCGACAGCCCACCACAACCGAAACGGCCCAAGGCCGCTTGTCCATTGGATGTGAAGGAGATCGAAAAGGAGATTCGCTCTGTCCAAGCGGAATGCGAAGCCGGGCTGGCCAGCCTGCCAGAATCCGTCAGGGGGACATTTCGAGCCGACCTTCACAGAGAATATGGGCCAGGCGTTGACTCCCTCACGAACTGCTCAGGCCCCGGCAGGTCATGGTTTCGGTGCCCCGGTGAGGATGCCAGGGGAAGCCGGCCCGTCAGGCTTCGGGATCGTCGTTGCGGAAGTCGTCAAATAGCAGGAAGGGGGCGAATTCACCGGGATCGCCGAAGCCGAAGGCCCGCTCCAGGCGCACACCGGCGCCCTCAACGGTGGTCACCGAAGAATCCGGCTGTTCAGGTGGCGGACTGCGACCGCTGACGGCGGCTTCTGGCGGCGCCTGGGGGCTCCCGTGGTCAAGGTCGAAAAAAAACCACCCTCCCCCGACCATATCATCGAGTTGCACGCCATAGACGGACAGATCACCGGCCGCGCCCTGGGCGGGGGCCTTGAAATGAAACTCGCTCTGGTCTGGCCATCCCCCGCTGAGCAGGTCAAGGAGGAAGATTCCTTGACGATCACCCTCACCCCTCGCTGAGTGGCGACCTCACCCCTCAACACGGCCTCAGAGGGCAAGTTTTTGCCCAGATGCTCCAGATCACTCCCTCCCACCGCACGGTGGCGTCCGACTTCCACCGCCCCCAGCCGGGACCCACCGTTTTCCAACTAAAAATGCCCAAACTCTATTCCACCAAGCCGGTGCGCCTGCCCATCAGCGTGCACTGCCAAAGCCCGTGCGGAAGCGCCAGCGTGACCTACGAGTATGAGTGGAGCCCTAAGTTGCCCTGAGGTGCCCCCTATCATTCAGTCAGCGTAGAGCAGGCCTCCATAGCCAGAATCTGTCGCCTTTGGCCAGCACAAGATTCTCCCGAAAAGCGAGGGCAACGCGACGCACCAGTCTGGTAGATCCAGTCCGAGCAATCCAGAGGATGGCTTCTATAAAGAGGCGGTTGCAAGCGGCTGTGCGTCCCCGGTCCGATCGCTTCCCTGGCAGCAGCGGAGCTATGCGCTCCCATTTTTCGTCGTCGAGCAGCAGTATGCTCGCATCCTCAGCCGCCAACCCCTGCGGCGCCGATTCCTGCTAAGGTTAGAATTGTAGCAAACCGATGAAGGTCTGCGCGGAGCGGGTGTGGGAAGAGTCCGTTCAGCGCCCAGCAGCCTGGTGAGCGCGGTGCGCTTTCTGCCTGCCCCGCACCGCAGGCTGTTAGGCAGCTCCAGCCCTCACTCTCCAACAGGAGTATAGCCACCCGAATCTAAGCTGGCGACCCATGATTATCGAAACCCTGGCTCTCTACGGACGTCTCATTCCCACCTGGGAGCTGCGCTCCAATCTGGCCCCCGGCCGTTACCCCCTCACCCAGTCCGAACTCAACAAAATCCTCAAACCCTGGCTAGATTCCGCCATGGGCCGGCAGTCCGATGCCTACCTGGTGTGGGACCAGAGCAAACTGCACCAGGTCATGCTCACCATTCCCGAGGCCCGCATCCGTCAGGCTTACCCCAAATATGGCAACCACGAAAAAACCCTGCGCCTGGCCAGCTACGCCAACGATGCGGAAGTGGTCAGCAGGCTCCCGCCCATCGGCTTTGGGGACTTCCTCTTTCCCCAATTTCCCATGGACTGGTTCGCCGACCGCAAGCCCACCATCCAGTTGCAGATATTGCGTGAGCTCGCCCCGAAAATCTGGTCCAACGGCTTGATGAACCCGATCTTCCAAAAATGCATTGAGTCTCTCACCGATCCGCTGGCCCGCCACCTCCAGGTCGAACTGGCTTTGCTGCAAGGAAAGGGATCCACAGTGGATCTGCTGCTGGCCCACTATCCCGATTTGACCAAAGACGGCTACGCAGCCACCTGGCTCTTCCTGCAGGGCCAGCCCGAGCAGGCCCACCAGGCCTTTCTCAAAGCCATGGGCAAGCGCAAATCTCAGGCCCCGGCCTTCCGCGGCATGGCCGGGCTGTTCGGGCGCCTGGCTGCCATCCATTGCAACGATGTCACAGCCATGGAAAGTCCTCGCTATATGAGCGTCGACTATCCTGAACCGTGCGAGTTGCTCTCTCATCTGGCCGAAAAAGTCAGCCGTGGACAGTCCTCGTCGCTCCCAAGAACCCTCAAGTCGCTCCAAGATGCCCCCAGTTCGGGACTGGATTGGTGTCTGCTCTGGTCTTTGCGCCAGGCCCTGGGCGTGTCTCTCGAGCCACGTCCCGAAGGCCGTCGGCAACTCGAGCAAGCGGGCCTCACCATGCTCGCTCAGCAGCTCAGCGACAGGGTCCCTTTCTGTTGGGGCCAGGGGCTGGGTCAGCGCGAACCCTGGCGCGTCTGGCTCGATGGCTTCAGTCAGGGCGCCCAGTACAGCGAGGCCCCCAAGAAGGCCGGCAGCGCCAAAGGGACCCGCCTGATCTGGAACATCGAAGGTCAGCACCACGTTCAGCCCTACAAACAGCCCCTCAAAGACAGCTCCTTTTCGGGCACAAGCGTCACCCTGTCCGGATTGGTCAACAAACCCCCCGACTATCTCAGCGAACACGATCGAGTGGTGCTCGGCAAAGTCCGCCGCGAACGTCACCACGACGGAATCTGTCTGAGTTTTGACGCCAAAACCATGCGCGCCCTGGTGGACCATCCTCACCTTTACTATCAGGGCAAACCCTGCCAACTGCGCGAACTACCCCAAACGCTACATCTCAATCGCACCTCCAAAGGCTACCGGCTCACCCTCGAGCCTGACCTGTCAGGCTTTGATTTCAAGCTGGTTCCCTTACAAGACGGCGAGGTAGCCCTTTACCTGCACAGCCCTCACCACGCCCGCCTGGCGCCCCTGCTCGACAGCGCCCAGATCATCCCGCTGGGGGCCGAACCTGAGCTGCGCGAGGCCCTTACTCCCTGGCTGGGCAAGATCAACCTCAGCTATGCCAAAGGTACCCCCCCACTCACCGAGACCGTCCGTCAAGATTTCCCCCTGCTCTGCCTGCTCGAACCCGACCGCCAGGGCCTTCGCCTCAGCTGGGGCATCCAGCCCTTGGGTCCCGAGGGCCCAACCCTGGCCGCCCTGCAGGGCAGCCAGGCCGAATCGCTGCGCTGGCAAGGCAAACTTTATCAAATCCAGCGCGATCTGGCCCACGAGAGGTCCCAGTTAGCCCACCATTGCCAGCGCTGCCCGGCCCTGGGCGACGGCCTGATGGGCCTCATCAGCGACCGTGAAGAGGCCCTCGACCTGTTGGAGCAGCTGCGTTCCTCCGACATTCCCATGCACTGGCCACAGGGCAAATCCTGGAAACTGAGCGCCCCTGTCGGCACCCGTCAGGTCTCTCTGCAGGCTCAGGCCGATCACGAATGGTTTAGCCTGCAGGGCGAAGTGCGCATCGCCGAGGGACAGGTGGTCGAACTGGGGCGAATGCTCGAGCTGCTGCGCCAGCATCCAGGGCGCTACGTGCCTCTGGACGAGCACCATTTCATGCACGTCACCCAGGAGGTTCGCCAACAGTTGGGCGCCCTCGACGAACTGGCCGAGACCCATCGCAAAACTCTGCGCATCTCTCCGCTGGCCATCCCCACCCTGGCCGAACTGGAGTTTACTCAGCTCGAAGTCGACGCCTCCTTTCAGGCAACCCTCGAGCGCTTTGCGGCCGCCTCCAGCTATCGGGCCCAACTCCCCAAAGCCATTCAGGCCGAGCTGCGCGACTACCAGCTGGATGGTTTTCGCTGGTTGGCCCAGCGGGCCCGGGCTGGCTGCGGCGCCTGCCTGGCCGACGATATGGGTCTGGGAAAAACCCTGCAGGCTCTCGCTCTCATGGTCAAGGAACAACGCGCCGGAGCTCATCTGGTGGTCTGTCCCACCTCGGTCACCTCCAACTGGAAAGAGCAGATCGAGCGCTTCACGCCCTCCTTGCAGGCACTGCTCTACGAGGGCAAAGAACGGGCCGAACTGCTCAGCCAGTTGCAGCCCGGCCAGGTGATCATCTGCAGCTACCGGATGCTGCTTCAGGACCAGGACAAAATCTGTCACCCTCAATGGAACCTGGCTTTACTCGACGAAGCCCAATATATCAAGAACCCCGAGGCCAAAACGTCACGCGCCTGCTTTAGCCTGAAGGCCGAAATGCGAGTGACCACTTCTGGCACTCCCATCGAGAACCGCCTCAGCGAGTTGTGGAGCATCTTCCGCTTTCTCAACCCCGGCCTGCTGGGCAGCCTGGCCAGCTTTCGCAAACGCTTTGAGCAGCCCATCAGCGAAGGCAGCAGCCAGAGTCGCCGCCGCCTGCGCCGCCTCATTTCCCCCTTTCTACTGCGCCGCACCAAGGCACAGGTTCTCAGCGAACTGCCGCCCCGTACCGAACTCACCCTCGAAATAGACCTCTCTCCAGAGGAGCGCGCCCTCTACGAAAGCCTGCGCCGCAAAGCCGAGGACAGTCTCAGCGACGAAAGTGGCCGCTTCGAACTGCTGGCCCACCTCACCCGAATGCGCCAGGCCTGCTGCCATCCCGGGCTGCTCGCTCCCGAGCTGCAACTCACCAGCAGCAAACTGGAGGCATTCTTGGAGCTGCTCGACGAACTGCGCCAGGGCAATCACCGGGCCCTGGTATTCAGCCAGTTCACCAGCCTGCTCGACCTGCTCGAAGTCGAACTACAACAGCGCCAACTCGAGTTCTTCCGCCTCGACGGCTCCACCCCGGTAGCCGAGCGCCGTCGTCAGGTCGACGCCTTCCAATCCGGCCAGGGCGACCTCTTCCTCATCTCCCTCAAAGCGGGCGGCACCGGGCTCAACCTCACCGGGGCCGACTACGTCGTCCATCTCGACCCCTGGTGGAACCCCGCCGCCGAAGACCAGGCCTCCGACCGTACCCATCGAATCGGCCAAACCCGCCCCGTCACCATCTATCGCCTCATCGCCCGCCACACCATCGAAGAGAAAGTCATCCAACTGCACGGCCAAAAACGACA
>JADMJV010000107.1 GCA_018780265.1 bacterium | reverse complement strand
AACTCGATTCCTAAAGCATGCCGAAGGGGGTGCATTATGCATCAACCGTGGGAATGCCGAGCAACCTTTCACCCCCATCATCCTTGGGTATCGCTACCTGTCGGTTGGGTTGTGGCTGGTAAGTCTTGGCTTTCAGTTCGTGGACCAGTTGGGCAACGTTTACGTCCTCTTGCGCAGCAAAGTCAAGGACGGACTGACCGTCGATGCCGGCAGCTCCATTCGCTGACTTTACTTTGCGGAACGCATCCTTCAACGCTTTGGTTGAAAGCAGACGGTCATAGAGGCTGTAGTAAACGAGCATTCCTTGTCCTACACTGAGTTTCGTTCATTTCTCTTCCCGCTTGTGAGTCTTCAACGGTCCTGCCGCGCGTTCTATCCCGAGGGCAATCTTCGAGGCAGGCTTCCGTTTACTCCACTGAATGGTCGATGGCGCCAGAGGCATTTCACTGCTTACCGGCATCCTCGGTCCCTGCGTCGATACGCAGCTTATATCCAGCGGGTCGATTCCTGAGAGTTGCTCAGTTCTTATTATGGGCTTCACCCCTTCGCGGTCGACCGCGAACGGTCGCCCCCACCGGACCAGGCCGGCAGTCACCTGGTTTTATCCTCCACACCGTTACCGGGCTTCACAGGCCAAGGCTTCTTCACTACTATGGGCTCATCTGCAGCCTCGCACCCGTCGCTTGCTCTTGAGTCTCCTCTTGATTGGGCTTACTCCCGAGGGAGAGGTGTCAGGCTTTTCCCCAGATATTGTGCTGGATTCCTGTGAGCAACCCCATCCTCAGCCACGCGTCAGATTTGACCACAAATTGGGCGTCGCGTTAACTTGCACGCTGACCCACCTGACACGCCGAAACAGGTTCGCTTACGCTATGTGCCGCTCACTTTCTATCGCTTCCTCCGGTCAGTTTAGTTAGCCCAAACTGCCCTTGCGATTCGAATTCCCTTCCCTGTGGTCAGGGTGGAGTTCGCTTATTGCCCGAGGGCTCAACGAACTGGATTTTCCAGCTTTGCTGGGCGTACAAGTTCGAAAAAATGCCTCAGCATTTTTTCGAGGGCCTGGGTAAAACCGGCCCCCGCCCGAGACATAGCCGGGCCGGTTTTGCCCAGGACCATACTTTCCCCCCCACCCGCGCCTACGCCGGCACCTTGTTATTTGGCACCCATGCCGGGGGCAGAAAATTGTTGAATATCTCTCAATTGCACCTTCTAAACAACTGGCACCAATACCGGCACCAGGCACTTTTTGGAGGTCCTCGGCCGTCTCGGCAATCCCTGATTTCATAAGGGATTGAGGCCGAATTTTTAGCGTGAGCACATTCCCATTCGCAATGGAAGGGTCCGCGGGCGCTGGCGGTAGCGGAATCTCAATATTGGTGCGGGTTCAGACAGAGGGTAAAGATCGTGTTGTGTGCCCCTTTCACCCGACCGGTCAAACTCAGACGCGATAAGGGAACTCACGGAGTGTCTAGGCGATTGCGGCTAAGGTGTCCGGCCTTGGCCGCACCAGAGAGTGGGGACTGCGAATGCTGAGCTGGCTGTGGAAGCGCTGGAGTCGAAAAACTCAACATCCACCCAATAGCCTGGCCTACTTTCAAGTCTACGGCAGCGAGACAGCCCCACCTACCGACTACCCCGGGCCCGTGTGGCGCTACCATGTGTCTGAGGACGTCAAGCTGGAGTGCCACTTGATGCCTATCCTCGACGAGCCCAGTTTTCTAACCCGCCGACAAAAACCTCCGATGCAGGTCTTTCCGCCCCTTTTTAAAGTCGTCGGTCAACTCAAAGCCGACCAGCCCGACATCTTTCCCATTGGGGAGTGGCTTGCCCAGGGCACGCTTTGGTGGCTGCGCCAGTTAAGCACGACCCAGGTGACCGGCCTGCTGGCTTACTTGCTCTTGATCGGCCACGGCCATTTGGACCGGGCGCGCTATCCCCAGATGGATCTTGCTCTCACCCAACTGCTCGCGAATCGCACCCTCCCGGCTCCCCCGGACAAGACGGAAGCGAAGGAAAAACCGGAAGATTCGACACCTCCTCGACAAAAACCATCACCCACTCCACCGCGACCGTGGAACAAGGCCCCCCTGCAGGTTCAGGCCGGACCCGCCACGATTCAGTTTTTGGACCGACGGGACGGTAAATGCTACTGGCAGGTGGCCGGTAACCACTACTGGCAGCCACTCTGGGAAGACCCGCTTCTGAGCTTGATCATCGAAGTAAAGAGTTGGGATGGCTCCCCGGAACTGTTGCGGGAGGAAGTCAAGACCGCCTTCTTAGGCCAGGTAAATGCCCTGACCGGTCAACTGGAGAGATTTCCTGGAGCCCGTCGGCGTCTGCTACCTCTCCTGCGCCGATTGAAGTCGCCGAATCCGCATTGAGGGGCGGGCCACCACCACTTTGACGCACTTCGCCCCGACCAGAGAATGCAAAGTTTCCAGCTGGCCAACCTCAACGGGCACGCCCGCCCTCCTACTTGAACCAGGCCACCAACATGCGGTGGTCGGAGTGCCGGGTTTTGCGGACCTCCATCCTTTGTGATACCAACTCCCTCTGGTAAAGCCGATCAACCCGCAATACCGGCAGCGAATTCTCCAGGGTGTTGCCCCAGCCCAGGCCTCGCCTTAGCCACACATCGCTCAAGCCGCAAGCAAAGAGCGAATCGTTGGCGCCGTCGCGGGCCGGAGAGTTGAAATCGCCGCCTACCAAAACCGGGCCGGTGGCCGGCAACACTTTGGTCAGGTCATTGATTTGCTGACAGCGAGTGGCCCGATTGAAGGCCTGGTCGCGCCAGCACTCCGGGTTCCAAAGATCGGCGCGCAGGACGGCTACCACCAGACGGGTGCTCACAACCTCCAACGCACGCCCGCGACATTGCGCCCGTGCCGACACCCAGTGCGGTCCGCGATGGGCTTGCTCCACCTGCCCGCGCACCAGCAGCCCCGCATCAGGCCCGAGTTGGCCGGAAAAACCGGGGGGTAACTCGTATCTCGGCGGCAACTCGGAGAGGAGCACCACGTCAGCCTGAATTTCCAGCGCCTCGTCAATAGCCGCTCGCGAGCCCATGCAATTCAGGACCACAACCGTCAGACCCTCAGCCGAGCCGGCGCGGAAAGGAACCAGGCCTCTCCACTCGTCGATGCACAGCAGGCTGAAGGCCAGCCAGACCGTGGCCGCCAGGCGGCGCCGAGAACTCAGGGCCACGGGAACCACCAGCAACATCGACCAGCACCAAGCCGGAATCACCGTGAGCGCGGCCAGAGCCTGCCATTGAGCCAGATAAACACAGATCAACAGACCGCACAAAACCAGGCTCGCAACCAGGGCCACCCGCCTGCAAATGAAGCCGGTTGGCATTGTAGACCCCCCTTTCCCATTGTAAGGGGGGGTTGGTCACTTTGACCGTACAATCCTTTGCAGATGGACAATCGCGGGGAAAGGCCACGCCTACCAGGATGCACGCTGCCGGACGAAGAATTCTTCCGCATGCAAATTTCCCATCACTTTTCCTCGTCCATCCAAAATCCAAAGCCCACTCCAAAGCGGCCAACCGAAACGGTGTCAGAACAAGCGGACCGCCTGGAATCCGGACCGGACTTGAGTTCTATTCGAAAATTCGTCCGGCCAGCTCTGTCGGCCATCACCGGTGTGGCGGTGGGAGCGACCGTAACCGCTCTGGCGGCTGGAGGCGCCGTAACCGCCCTGTCGGTGGCGGCACCTGCCATTTTGCTGGGGGCGGCGGCCGGTATTGCCGTAGGAGTGGTGGGAATGCCCAAGGAACACGGCTATCTGGCCGGCCTGGGCAAGGCCTTTAGCGGCGGGCTCAACGGCTTGGTCGGAGGGGCAGGCGCCCTGGTGGGCAAAGCGGGGGTCCTGGGATTGCTGGCTGGCGGAGCGTCCGCGTCCGCCCTGGCCGTGGCTGGAGCCGCGGTGGTGGGGGTCGTGGGAGTAGGCTGGGCCATCAGCAAGGTGGCCGACATGCTCAGCTATCGCTGAAGCGGCGTGGGGCGGGCCAGCACGGGCCAGCCCAGCGGAAGACTGAAACAACCACTGACCTGCAGCCTGCCTCCATTCAACTTTGTAACGCAGTGAACTTCGCAAAGCAAAGCCTCTGAAATACACTTTGCATCACAAAGTCAAATAGAGGCGTTTTATGCTTTCCTCGCGTTATGAATTAAAGGACCGGGATCACGGACGGGGTCTGGGCTGCTTCGCGGTCATACAGGTCCTGCTGTTCGGCATAGCTCTGCCGATTTGGGCGCTGGTAGTGGAAGCCCACGAACACCCTTCCCGCGAACTGTTTCTCGATCCGATTCCCAGCGGGGCCCACTTCGGCCTGATTGCCATGGTGCCACTGGTGATGGCATAGCGCTGCTTGGCCTGCGCGGGGCGCTGCTGGATTTTCTCATTGGAATGGTGCTCTTCACATGCGGCTTTTACGCCATCGTGTTCGCACCAATGGTTCCGCAGGGTCTACTGGGCATCGTGTTCTGCGGGCTGGGGTTGCTGCCACTGGCCCCCCTGCTGGCCTGTCTGACCTGCCAATCGGTCGCCAATCGGGTCGTGCTGAGTTCGACCCGAATGTTCTTGGGCATCCTCGCCTGCTTGTTGGGGTTTGGGGTTTGTGGCTTGTTCCTGGCGCCTCAGCCTGACGCGGCATTGGGAAGTTTGCGGAGATTTGGCCAGCCTGCGACGCTGGGGTGACTCGGCCGTGGTTTGCTCGGACTGTCTCAGCGTGGGCTCGGGGCAGCAAGGCGACATCACCCAGGTGACCCGCAAACTCCACTCCAGCACCGAATGCTTCCACGGCCTGGGCTACCAAATTGAGCACGAGGCGCTGGGGCGAGACTCTCAGGGAGTGCTCTGGCGAACCTATTCAAGCTCATCAAGGCGCCGAAGCGCTCTTTGTGCGCGAACGCATCTACAGTTCCGAAGGCAATTGGACCGACACCTCCCAATGGTTCTGGACGGCCGGAAGGGGCCCGTGGTGGTCGATTTGCGTGGTCGAGGGGATGAAGCCGAAGGAAGATTTTGAAAGAACCGACGCTACCAGCCCGGCGCGGTTGCAGTGGGAACCTCGACAGAATCGTGAGGACAGCCGTTGTGGAAAAGGAAACCTCCCAGTCGCCACCGCCATTCCATAGACAGGTGCCCGACAAGGCCCTGGACCTTGTCGGGCGGGAGGCGAGCTGTTAGCTCTTCATCTCCATTTTCATTTTCATCATCATTTCGTGCATCTCTTTGCACATGTCGCGCATGTTCATCATCATCATCTGGCTTTCGTTGCAGGACTCATTCATGCGCATCATACAGTCGGCCATTTTGCCCATCATGTCCATCATGGGGGCCATATCCATCATCGGTTTTTCCATGTTGCAGAACCTCCCCAAAAAGTTAACCTAGGCTTGCTAAGTTTTACATGATTCGGCTATCTTGGGGGCTTTCCTAGGGACGGGTAGCGCGGTATAAGAAAGATGTGAGAGAATGTCTGAGCGCCACCCCCGAGATGCTCGACTACGCGCGTGGCGTAGCCGGCGAGGGTAGTGTGGTGGAGCGCGCCCGACGTCTTTATAAGGCGCTGCTGGACTATGGTCTGAATATCGGCTACTGCGAAGATTTATCACTGGCCCGCCGGCCCGACGGCAGCAAGACGGCTGCTCAGGTGTTTTACGAGCAGGACGTCCAGGGCAAGCGATTCGCGATCTGTTTAGAATACACGCTGCTGTTTTTGGCGCTGGCCCCGGCCTGCGGGCTGGAAGCGGTGGCCATGCGCAAACTGGAATCGATTGGCGAAGGGCGAGGCTTTGTCTTTGGTCATATCGCCCTGGCTGTGCGCGACGGCGACCCTTTGCGCTTGATCGACCTGGCGGCGCGACGTTTTTGGCGCGACCCGGTGGGTTTTGAAGAGATCAGCCAGGACCGGCTAGTGGGCTACTACCACAACAACAGCGGCATCATCTTTTCATTGCAAGGGCGTGGCCAGGAGGCAGAAGCGGCTTTTTCCCGGGCGGTGGCCTGCGACCCGGCCACGGCTACCTTTTGGTACAATCGGGGTTCGTTGCTGCTGCGCGGTGGTCAGGCTCAGTCGGCCAGCCAGGATTTGCGCCAGGCGGCGGGGCTTGACCCGGCCTCAGTGCAGGTGCTCACCAATCTGGCCGTAGCCGAAAGCGCCCTGGGCCAGGTGGGGGAGGCGCGGCGCTGCCTATACCTGGCCCGCACACTGGCCCCGGACGATGCCCGGGTGGCCTTTAACCTGGGCGTGCTGGCCTATGAAGAAAAGGACCGAACGGCGGCCGAAGAGCATTGGCGTCAGACCCTGGCCATCGACCCGGTGCACCACCAGGCCCGTCGCTGGCTGGCCGATCTGCTGCGCTGTTCGGGCCGTCAAGAAGAGGGGCTGCGAATTTTGGGCGGTCTGGGTTAGCCGGGCGGCTGAAACAGGCAATAGCCAAAGGTGTCCCGTCGGTCGGGATAGCCTGCAAAGTCGGGAATCTGACCGACCCGATGAAAGCCCAATTGTTGCAACACACGTACGGAAGCGATGTTGCGTTGGCTGGCAAAGGCCGAGACGGCGGCCAGCGGGGTTTGGGTCAGGGCCCACCTGCACAACAGTCGGCAGGCACGTCTGGCCAGGCCCCGACCGCGGGCGCTGGGCAGCAGCCAATAATAGAGGTTAGCGGTAACTTCATCGGAGTGACCGTGAAGAGCCACCTCGCCCACCCGGCGCTCCAATTGGGCATCAAAAATCACCAGAGAGCAATAATTTCGTTCGGTAGTTCGGCGATAGATCCAGTCACGGGCGGCCTCCACGTCGCAATCGATGGGGATGCTGCACATTTGGGCAATAAAACGGTCGCGGCTGGCCTGTTGCACCAGCGGAACATCGTAGCCCCTGTCCCACTGGGACAGCACCAGATCGTCTACCTGGAGGGGTAGCTCAGGAGTCCTCATGGGAGAGGATTCCTGCTGGATGTGGTCCCTCCCCTGCCAGGGAAGCGGGGAGGCAACCGGGAATCCACCGGAATGCTGACGGATAACTTTGTGGCGGGCACCCTGGCCGATGGTTGTTCCTGCGCCCTGGTGGCCGCCGAGGAACTGGACGCCCTGGAAGCGAGCATGACGGCCGCCGCCGGGCGCGAACTCTACCCTGGCGAACTCTATGGGGCGGCTGCCCAGCATCTGGGAGTGAAGCGTATCTATGCGCTGCGCTGCCCGACCGGCCAACGCCTCGACGCCTTGCTAAGCTGGACGGCCCCGGGCCAGGTGGAGTCGCTACTAGACTTGCCCGCCGAGACCGAAGAAGACCTGCAGATCGCCGGACTGTAACAAGCCGGCACTCCCAGACAGGAACCTTTTCTTTTACAATGGCAAGATGAAGCTGCAATGCCAGAAAAACGAAATGGCCAGGCTGCGCCAGCAGTATCCCCACGCGTACTGTGACGGGGCTGTTTTTCACGGAACCAACCTGCCCCCCGATCAGGTGTTGTTGCATGGCATTCCGGCTACGGGCGGGGACAACTTTGACGTAGCCCAACACCAGTTGCAAACGGGCCGCTCAGCCTTACGCGGCAGTTGCACGGCGGCCAACATCCCGGCCGCTTTTGCTGGTGAGGGCGGCTTTGTGTACAAGCTCTATCCCATCGGTGGGGGAATCGATGTGAACGCAGCGCTGGGCGAGAAGCGGGTAGATCTGGCCGCCGGCCGCCTGCGCGGCTCCATCATGCCCGGCGAGCAGGAGATCGCCATCGCTTCGCAGCAGCCGGCCTGTCAGATCGAGGGTTACTACGTAGTGGGCGCCTACTCAGACGTGCACGAGAAATATCGCCTGGGGAAGTTTGTGGCTAACCCCAACTTCCAACCGGGCGCCTGGGAAGGGCGGACCTTTGCCAGCCAGGGACGCGCCGCCTAGGCGTGGCTTCCCTTTTACTGATCGAAGACGACCTGGGCTTCGCAAGCACGCTGATCGACTTGCTCGAGGACCAGGGACACCGGGTGGTGCAGGCCAGCAACGCGGCTGCAGCTCTTGAACTGGCCCGAAACACCGCTTTTCATCTGGTGCTAACGGATGTGCGCATCGCTGGCGACACCGACGGAGTTGGCGCCCTCGAATCGATTCAGACTTTGCAGCCCAAAATCCGCAGCATCATCATGACCGGCTACGCCGACAAAGAGGTTCCGGTGCGGGCCGCCCAACTGCACGCCGACGACTACCTGCACAAGCCGTTTAAGCTGAGGGCGCTGGTGCAAGCGATTCAGGCCGTGCTGGAGAGGGAAGCCCCATTTCGCAGTCTGTTTCAACGTGTGGCCCAGGTGCCCGGCCAGGTGCTGCGTTGGGCCTTTGACTCCCGCCTGCAACAACTCAATGATCAGCGCCTGGGCTGTGGAAAACAGTTCTTTTTGCTGCTGCGTTCCAACCACCTCAACCGAACCTCGGCCTATCACGTGTATTGCGCTTGGGAAAAGCTAGAGCGGGACTACCTGCAGGCAACCACCCCGGCACACTGGAGCCACCTGAACAAGGCATACGGGGATTTTAAGCTCGAGATGACCAGGCCACAGGCTCGCAACTCTACCACCACTCCAGCGAAACTGTTTGAGCAGTTGCTGGACAAGATTCTGAGCGGACGGGTAGAGTGGGTCCACCTGCTGAAGGCTGTGCAACTGCTGCATTTTCCCGAGGCTCGCCGAGAAAATGTGGAAAGCTACTGCACCTACCACTGGCTATGGTCACAGCCGGTCAGCGAGGAGGACGTATTTCTCGGCCAGACCATCTCCGGATACAAACTGAAGAGCCTGCGTTCGCCCCGACTTTACGAAGCAGCCTCGCTGGCCCATCCGGGCCAGGGGGATCTGGTGTTGGTGCTAAGCGAAGGCCCCGAGGCCGTCTCGCTCATAGGCCAGGAGCACAGTTCGGGGAGGGCCACGCTGCTGGAGTCAAGTCAGGGACATCACTTTTTGCTGTATCGGGGTCAGGCTCTGTCGCTGCGCATGAGTTTGCCCCCCGAGGGGGTCTCGCCCGAACGTGCCTGGCGACTGCTGCGAACCGTATTTTACCAGGTCGACGCTTTTCATCAGCAAGGGCAGTATTCGGGCTCCTTCTCCATGCGTGACATCGACAGTATTCCGGGCGAACCTTGCCGCCTGAACTCATTCAGCGACCGGGCTTACCGTCATCAACACCTATCAATGAACAAGGCGGGAGCCTTGAATCTGGCCCTCTATTCAGCCCCTGAAGTGTATCAACAACCCGTGCCCACAGCAGCCTCCGACCTGGCTGTGCTAGGTCGAATCTTGTTTGAGGTAATCTGTGGGGGCGAGTACCCCGACCCGGAAACTCGCATCAAGCTACGCTACCTTGGCAGCGACATGGCGAATCAGCATTTTCGGCAATTTGTCCCTCGTATAGAGCCCCTGGCCCGGCCCTTCTATCGGCTCTGTCATTGGGATCCAGCCCAGCGCTACACTTCATTGCGAGAAGCAATTCTGGCGATCGAAGCGATCTTTCCGCCATAAATTTAACCTGGTTTAATTTCTGTTTACATCGCCAGAGTAGTCAGACTGTCGGCAATTTCACAAACTGGTAACAAGATGAATCTGATCAACCCAAACCTGTTTCAGCAGCCGCTTCTGGGAGGCTTTCGTTGCCCCGGTGTGGCCCAGCCACCGGGTCAGGGGACGAGTCAGGACCAGGCCTTGCTGTCGAGCGAGATTTTTCAGGGACACCACAGTGCCGATTTAGTTGCGCGCATTTTCCAGTGCGGCTTTGTGCCGCCGCGCTGGATGGGTGTGCATGTGGCCAAAAGCATGACCTCGCTGACTTGGGAATGGCTGCAGCACGCTTTCCCGGGAAGCTGCGAGGAATCCAGCCTGAGCTACGCGTTGAGCCAGATGGCGCCGGAGAGTTTCGACCACAGCGGCCGAGTCTGCCAGTTGGCCGAGCAGTTTGCCCGCCAGTTAGGCGCCTCTCACGATGAGCAGGAGGAGTTACGCCGTTCGATTCTCCTCAAAGAGTGCGGCATCGTGGCCCTGCAGGTAGCCAGTTGGAGCGATGAGGAACGCGACCTGGCGGCCTGCCTGATGGGCCAGGCCGGAACCCTGCACGACATCGGCAAACTGGCTGTGCCCAACGAGATTCTCAACAAGCCCGGGCCCCTATCCGCCGAGGAACGAGCGCTGATGAATTTGCATCCGCTGATCGGGGAGGCCATGCTGGAGCGACTGCCTTCGGCTGCGGCCATTTTGCCGGCTGTTCGTCACCATCACGAGCGCTGGGACGGAACCGGCTATGTGGACGGACTGGCCGGCGAAGCGATTCCTATGCTGGCTCGCATTATCGCTCTTTCCGACTCCTATGATGCTATGACCGAAGGGCGCCCTTATCAGGGCGCGCGCTCCCCAAAGGAGGCCTGCAAAGAGCTGCTGGCCGGGTCTGGCAGCCAATTTGACCCTTACCTGTGTGTCAAATTTGTCAACATGATCCGCCTCAGTAGGGCCGGCTGCACAGTGTAGGGGCTCAGGCCAAAGGCATCAAACAGTTGGATGCGGGGGTCCCGAGGCGGGTCGAGCGCTCAATTTCTTGGCGCCAGTGGCGAGGGCGAAGCGAAAGAAAACTCCCCCGTCGGGGTCCGGGCAAAAGATGACACTGAAGGCAGGCATCTTCCAGCACCGGTCTTTAAGTTCTGCGACAGGTAAGCAGCCCCCCTCTACTCCCAAGAGAGGAGTGCAGGCCGGGATTGCCCAATTCTCCCCCCATGCAGGGCCCCCAAGCCTCCGCAGCCGTAATTCGCCTGCTGGGCCTTCTCGCCCTGTGGTTTTGCGTGTTGCTGCCACCGGTTGCCCTGGCCCAGGACCTCTCCGGCACTGTGTGGATCTTTTCCGTAGGTAACCCGCCCCAGCCATTTCCCGACAATACCTGGAAAATTGTCAGCGGAGCGCCCGGTTCTCCACTCACGGTGGAGATTCAGCGTGGAATGGAGAAGTCTGCCACACTGCAAGGCACCTTCGATGGTAAGAACATCGAAGTTCAGGTCAACCGACAACAGTCGCACGGCCTCTATCGCGGCAGTCTGAGTGGCGATGGCACTACCTTCGAGGGAACCTACAGCGAGACTCGACCCGACGGCCAGGCAACCCAGCCTTTCCGGTTAACCCGATTGGATTCTCTTTTCTCTGCCGAGCCGATCCAACTTTCCTGGAAGCAAACCAAGGAAGACCAGCAGGCGGTGATTTGCAAGGCATTCCTGCCTTCCGACCAGAGACTCAAATACAGCTGGAGTCTCGACGGACAGATGCAGCCCGCCATGACCTCCGAGGTCCGCCTCACGGGGGTCAAACCGGGGGCCCATCGCATCACGGCGATCGGATTTGACAGTCAGAGCAAGATGTTGACCGCCCCTCAAACGCTAAATTTTGAAATCCTCGCGCCCCGATCATGGGACATACCTCTGCTCATGGTTGCCATGGTCCTGCTGGTTCTGGCCGGTCTTAAATGGGGCCGCAAAAATTGGATCAAAGCCGTCGAGGTCGACGTCGGCACTCCATGGAAGAACAAATCGCGCCGCCCCAGCAAAGCCGCCAAAGGAGGACAAACCGTTCTGGAATTGCGGGGCGACGGAGAAGACGAGACCCTGGTGCAGATTCGCGGCGGACTGGCCCACGATGCCCGACTGCTCGCCCCTGACCCCTCTCCTCGACTGTTGCTCAAAAAGGTAGAAGAGGGCGTCATGGTCCGGGCCGTCTACCTGGGGGCCCGGACAGCCAGGGCCCGCCTTGAGGTGCACTGTCGTGACCAGGTCATCCAGGTCCAGGTTGCCGTGGAGCCCATTCTTCTCGAGATTCAAGCGGAATTCAACAAGCCCGGCTTTGCCACCCGGCGCTTCACTACAGCGGTGGGCGGGCTGTGCGGCGCGGTGGTGGGAAGAATCGCTTCGGCTGGCCAGCCGGTAGCCTTTGCCACCTGCAAAGCCTGCATGAGAATCGATGGCGGCGCCTGGTCAGAACCCGTCGTGGGACAGAGCGACGCGCAAGGAAACTTTCGCTTCGAGATGCCCTCGCTGATGGTTCGCGTACTCGGGATGGAGCTTTCCGAATTCCGCCTGGAAAAAATGGACCTCCCCGCCAAGTCCAGCAATCGTCTCGAAGAACTCTGCGCCGCCGGGCCCCCAGGCGCTGCCGGCACCAGGGTTCTGAGCCTCCCCCCCGAGGCCACGGAATGGCTCAAGTCCCTGGGCGAGTGGGTAAGCAAAGTCGGTCCCTCCCACTGATTCGACACGCAGATGAAGCTAAGCCAGCGGGCAGTGGCCAAGAGCGTGGGCTGTGTGCAGTCATACGTGGCTCACGTGGAAGGAGGGCGGTGTCCCTGCTCCAGGCGCGTGGCACAAAAGCTGGAGTTGCTCTTCAAAGTGAAGCGCGGCACCTTTACCCGATTCGAATTCCCCAGGGGGCGACCGCGTTTACAGAATTCAGCGAAGCTGGTCTTGGAGCAAATCCGTGGGGCCCTCAAAGTGCAGCCAGACAACGACCTCTCGCCCATCGGTCGGGCTCCCGCCTATCCTCGGTCCAATCTGGTTAAACCAGTGGAAAATCCTTTCTGGCCTGTGGGGCTCCACCTCGGTCAGAAGGCGGCCGACGAGGTGGTTAAGCTAGAGAGCCTGACAGGCGTTCACGACAAGTTTTGGCGCCTGGCCAACTCCTTGCGCTTCGACTCGTGGAGCGAAAAGCGTTTGGTGGTGCAGCTGGGACTGCGCTGCGAGCAGCTCGTCCCAATGAGCCTGGGCGGGCTCGGCAGCCAGCTCTGCAGCGTGGACGGGGTGACCGGGCGGGACACCAACGGCCAGGTCTATCCAACCTTCCTGTTGCGCCACAACGCAGCGTCCATCGCCTGGTTCCCCAGTGCTGCGTGCGCAGCCACAGTGGCTATCGATGGCCTGATGCTGTTGTGGTGGTCGCGATGGGGGGACGTAAGGTGACCGTGGTGGTCGAGATCGATGGGCCGCGATATCACCAGAATGTGCGCCAGGGCGAAGCTCGCGACCGCGACCTTGGCGTGTCTGTCCTCCACGTGCACCCCGACGTTCTGGGACAGGCGGAAGGATTGAACCGAATCCTCGATTGGGCTTGCAGCAAGCTGCCGTGAGGCTCTGGTCCCTCACCGGTAGCAGCCAGATTATCCTGGGCTAACACGAGGGTTGGGTGACGGGGGTATTTCTCGGAAACCTCCTCGACAGTGTAGGAGCCGGTAGAGGCGGACCCCAATGTCAATGGTTTCGTCCAAGGGCCTTGCACCATCAGGGTGGGGAAACCCCATTCCGTGAGAATTTTGGAAGTCGTCGCTCAGGCCCAGGACCTCTCGGCTCTGGAAGAATTTTACGGTGCCACACTGGCGCTGCCGGTTGCTTGGGACGCCGTTTTTTTTTGCGGATTCAGGCCGGAACCTCCCGCCTGATTTTCCGCCCCGGCCCCAGTGCGCCCTACCATTTCGCCTTCAACCTACCCCGCAATCAAATGGGTCAGGCTCACGAGTGGCTGAGTGGGCGTCTACCCCTGCCCTCCGATGAAGAGGGCCAGTCAGTGATGTCGTTTCCTCGCTGGAACGCCCACAGCGTCTATTTCACCGACCCGGCCGGCAACATCCTGGAGTGCATCGCCCGCCACAATCTGGCCAACCACAGTCGACTGCCCTTTGGGCCTTCCCGTTGGCTCGAGATCAGCGAGGTAGGTCTGGTGGTGGAAGACGTGGCGGCCAGCGCCGCCATGTTGAGTTCAGCCCTCTCTCTGACCTATTTCGACGGTCAGGGGTAACCGTTCACCCCCCTCTACCCAAGGCTGAACCGAGCCAGGACAGTCGTAACT
>JADMJV010000066.1 GCA_018780265.1 bacterium | reverse complement strand
AAAGACTCCTGTATCTTGACGCCAGTTTCTACTTCTTGCTTGCTCGTAGCAAAGATCGCAAACCAATTTCACGCCTACAAACGCTCTAGTTATCTCCCCCCATTCACCGTTACGTGGCAACATTGCATCACAATCATCACACCACGCATCAGGCCAGATAGAATCAGGATTCTCCTCATCAAGGCCCCAGTGGAACCCAAGGTTGGAACCATCGATCAGATGCTGGCAAAGATATGCGCCAGCCCTTTCCAGTCAATCCCAGTTTTAGTTGAAATTCCGAAGCGGCTCCGATGTGGTGTTCATGCCACGGCGACTCCCTTCGACTTCTCCGTCCTCCCGATCTCAGCCTGCAGGGCCGCGCGCAACAGCGGCAGATGGCGGTAGCCTTTGATCCGTCGCAAGCGCGGCTCGATGAGGAGCAGCGCACTGGCCACCCAGCGGTGTTTCTGGTCCGCGGTCCGCCAGTGATCCACCTTGTCGGTCAGCTGGCCGAGTTGGGCGTTCAGGGATTCCAGGCAGTTGGTGGTCTTGAGGCTGCCCCCCAGCGTTGGAAAGAGCCCGAGGCGATGGAGGGTCAAGGTCTCCTCAAGGCCTTCATCCAGACTGGCGGCGGCCGAGACGTTGAGGCCCCGCCACTCCTGACGCAGTTGGCCCAGAGCCGGCCGGGCCTCGGCATACGTCGGGCGCTCGTAGGCCTGTTGCAGCCGCCGACGCCAGGCCGCCTGCTGCCCCTTCGGGAGATAGCGCACCACGTTCTCGCGCTTGTGCCACTGACACCGCTGGACGAGGGCCCGGGCCCCGAACACCGTCTGAACGGCTTTGCGCAACCCCTTGGCCCCGTCGATGATGCAGAGCAGGCCGGGCTCCACCCGCAACCCCCGCTCCACCAGCGCCCGCAGGAACGCCGCACAGACCGGCTCGTTCTCGGTGGCCGTCTGGACGAAGCCCAGGATCGTCTTCTGTCCCTGCAGCGTGAGCCCCAAGGCGATGACCATCGCATCCTCCGCAAACGTCTTCCCATCGAGCACGACCGCCACGAACTCGTCCCGGTCCAGACGCCGCTCACAGAAGGTCTGCAGGTGGCGGGCGCTGGCCCGGATGAAGCGGCGAGAGACGCTGGAGGCACTCAGCCCAAACGCGTCCGGAACCGCCTCCGCACAGGCGGCGTACTGCCGACAGGTCAGGCCCACCAGGATCTTCCTGAACAAGCCCGCATCGGCCGCCCGCGGACGTTGAAGTTGTTCGTAGGTGGTTAGGGTGACCTCGCGGTTCACGGTTCGGTTGCGAACCCGAGGCACGGGGATGGGCAGTTTCTGATCGGCCAAGTAGACCGAGCCTCGTTGCTGCCCCCAGCGGACCACGTCCGATTGCCCGCCCGTGCGGCAGTACCGTGGGCCGGCCAATGCGGTGACTTCGGCGTTCAGCGCCTCGCCGACCGCCTGCAGTCCCAGCGGGATCAGGGCCTGGATCAGCGCCACCGTCGTCTCGATCTCCTCCGTCGGCAAGCCAGCGGCGGCTGCCGACGCCCTCAGGTCTTTCACCTTGCCTTGTCGCTGAATCTGGACTACGCTTTTCATGGAGCGGCTCCTTTCCTTTGGTGTGGAGTGGTGGTTGTCTGAGCAACGATCACTGCACCACACCGGGGCCGCTTCGTCAATTATCAACTAAGCCTGACACACCTTCGATGGGAATGGTAAGGAGGGAATTCACCCGAACTACAATGGCTGGATACAAAATCTGGATAACGCAATCCGGACACAATTCATCGCCATTGGAACATAGACCACCTAACTCCTGGAGTCTTTGGACGGGTGATATCATGCCATGTCTATTAGACAGACTAGAGATACGAATTTTTATTGGTTTCCCGTTGCCGTTTTTTGAGCAGCCCTCGGAGCCCTCAGCGGGACACGAATTGTCGGGGAGAAATAATATTTATCCGGGACACCGCCACCATTTCCCGAATTCCCCAGGTTTTCAGTGAGGCCTTTC
>JADMJV010000049.1 GCA_018780265.1 bacterium | reverse complement strand
GCGCGGCCGTGGTTCTCTTCAACATCCTGGTGGCCGGTTCGTCCATTTCACTGGCCGGGGGCGTCGGTTTATTCCTCTTCGAATCCCTCGGGGGTCTCACGGTCGGTGCCGCTCTGGGCTGGTTGGTCTGGCGCATCACCGACCAGCTTGACGATCACCTCATCGAAGTCACCTTGAGCATGATACTGGCCTACGGCAGTTATCTGATCGCCCAGCATTTTCACACTTCCGGGGTGATGGCTGTGATTGCGGCCGGCCTGGTCTATGGCAATTTCGCTATGGAAAAAATGTCCGTCAACACCCGCCTCTCCCTGGGTAATACCTGGGACTTCCTGGGCTTTTTGTGCAACTCTTTGGTCTTCTTGCTCATCGGTACTCAGGTCCACCTCAGCGGGCTGCTGCCGGCTCTGGGGCCCATCTGGGTGGCCTTCCTGGTGGTCAGCGGGGCCCGGGCTGTGGCCGTACTGGTGCTCTCCCCTTTTACTCGACTCGAATGGCGCTGGCAGGTTGTGCTCTTTTGGTCAGGCCTGCGTGGCTCCATCGCTATGGCTCTGGCCATGGCCTTAAACCTGCCGGAGCGCGACCAACTGCTGCTACTGACCTTTGGCGTGGTCCTGATCTCCGTGTTTGTGCAGGGACTGACTGTCAAAACCCTCATGGCCAGACTGGGCATCATCAGCGGTCGCGGACCCCTGCTCGACTACGAGAGCCGCCTGGGCGAGTTGATCGCCAACCAACGAGCGCTCAACTCCCTGGACAAGAGTCTGCAAAAATACCACCTCAGTCCCGAAGTTCATGAAGAACTGACCGCCCCCCTCAAGGCCTCGATTCATAAACTCAAGCAGGAACTGGATGAATCTCGCGACGACCGAGTACGGGACGAGCAAAGGCGCGACGCTCGCCAACTGATGCTGGCCGCCCAAAGAATGGGACTGCGAGACGCTTTAAGCCAGGGACTCATCTCCGAGGAAGCCTACCTGTCCATCAGTCAACGCCTGGGCTGCCACCAGCCCGGGGAAGACGGCGAAGCGAAATGTTAATGAAAAGTAGACAGCCGCGACTTGTGATGTTCAAACCTTGCGCATATACTTAGTGCGCTATAAAAGACAGACAAGGCGGTCGCACTCCATGGCAGGTTCGATTAACGGCTACAATCCAAACGCGGTAGGGGTTCCCGTTAGCAAGTACATCAGCAACGCCACCCATTCCGGCGCCCTCCAGGATACCGGCAAAAAAGCCACTCAAGTCAAAGCCGACCCGGTGGTTGAGAGCAAGGTCGAAAAGCCCGCGGCCCCGCCCCCTCCGGAGGCCCCCCCGGAGTTGCCCGGACTGACCGTCAAGCCCCAGGCCGACGGCGGCCAACAGTTAGCCGCCGATAGCGGCGTCAATCTGACCATCGACAAAGATGGCAAGATCAACAACATTGACGTCCCCGGCGACGGCAGCATTCAGCGCCAGTCCGACGGCCAGATGACCATGCAAACTCCCAACGGCCAGCAGATTCCCGTCCAGCCCTACGATGCCCCCGAAGGCGGCTTTGCCGGCTACCGATTTACCCGCGACGACCAGACTCAAGTCCACGTAGACCTGCGTGACATGTCGGTCGGCTACATCTCCCAGGACGGCAAAGTCATGCAGGTGCTACAGGCGGACGGCAGCCAGGAAATCAGCTGTTCCAGGGCCTTCAAAGACCCAAAAACCGGACTGGAGAGACAACTCGACACCAAAGTGCTGATCCACCCGGACGGCTCGGTAGAATCTGGCGGCTATAATCGCGATCTACAAGTCAGCGCCGGCAAAATCCAGTACAAAAGCCCGGCCAACTTCCCGCTCGACATCGAACTCCCCAACCGTATCGCCGCCCTGGCCCCCCCCGCGCAGCCCGCTGAGCCCATGAAGACTGCCGCCACCGCGGCGCCGCAGGGCCCTCTGCTCATGGAAGAGTCCGGGCCCAAGCCCTTCATCAATGTCGTCCTACCCAATCAGGTTGGCTTTTCTCGAGACGAGACTGGCCAGACCAAGATCATGTTGCGCTCCGGACTTACTCTGCTTCACACCAGCGATGCCACCGTGGTGCGTGACCCAAAAATCACCGACCGACTGTTGCCGGCCGAGGTCGAAAACTTCAAGTCGGCTGACGGGCGCATCGAAAAAGCCTTTAAATTCAAGGACGCCGACGGCAATCAGTTTCGGATGTTCAATGATTCGATGGATTTTCTGGTCGATTCACCCGATGGCCGAGTGCGTCAGCACATCCTGCCGGGCGGCACAATTTTGGGGCAAATCCAGGGAGGGGACGGCAACTACTATCGCTTCGAGGTCACCCCTCAAGGCGAGGTCAAGACGGACCGCGGCCTGCAGATTCCTCCCGGTGCGTTGGACAAAAGTATCGCTTATATTCCAGGCCCCGACGGCAAACCCGTAGGTGTCGGACTGCCGTACCCCATTCCCAATGATCAGGCCAATGCTGGCTATACTCCCAATATCTATGGTAGCTACGACTACCCCACCTCTGGCCAAAGGTTGGACGCATTCCAAAGCGGTCAAGCCCCACCCCCCCAGCCGGGCCCAACCCCACCTCCCAATCAGGGCCCGACCCCGCCTTACACCCAGGGCCCAGCACCGATGGGAATGCCGCCCCAAAATGGCGGTTACTCGCCCACGGTTCTCCCTTATCAGGGCTTTCCCCAACAGCCGGTGGAGCCCGGCTTTATGCAGCGGCTCAAGTATATGTTCACGGGCAATCCCTCCGACATCCAACCTCGCCAGTATTTCAGCCCTCCGCCACCCTGGATGGGCGCCTATCCAGGCAGTAGCAATGCCCCCTACTCGGGAATTTACGATCCCAGCATGGTGGTCCCCCAGAGTCCAATGGGATCTTACTATGATCAGGACCCCATGGCAGCCAACACTCAGCCCGGAGTACCCGGACAACCCGGCTATCCTCCACCCCAAGGCCCCGGCGGACCCGGTCAACCGCCGATAGGGAGTGTGCCTGGCGCGCCCAGCTATCCGGGCCAGACTCCCTCTGGCCCCAACTTTGCCGGACAAACCCCAGGCTACCCTGGCCAGATACCTGATGCTGGTGCCTACCTCAACCAGATGAAGGCGGAACTAGACCGCAACAGTCAACTGATGTGGGGGCAATTGGCCGTCAGTCAGGCCGGCACTCAGGCCATGATCATGGGTCAAAGCATGAATTCCATGCGCATGAACTTGAGCCTGGGCCTGGCCATGTGGCCAACCAGTATGTTCTTCTGCCCGTTCCGCTTCTAATTCACCGATGGAAGAGACCGTTCTGGCACGTCAAACCCACTTCAAGGGTCGGCTGCTGCAGTTGGACGTGGTTGACGTAGAGTTGGCCGACGGCAGTCGCGGCGTGCGCGAAGTGGTCTATCATCCCAACGCGGTCTGCGCGGCCGTGCTTACTCGCCAGCAAGAGTGGGTCTTTGTGCGTCAATTTCGCCTGCCTGCCGAAGCTCTCTTGCTCGAAGTGACCGCAGGCAAGATCGATGCCGGAGAAGACCCCGACCAGGCCATCCTGCGCGAACTACGCGAGGAAATCGGCTACCAGAGCGGCCAGATTCATCGATTGATGGAATTCTGGTCCACCCCGGGCTTTTGCAACGAGCGAATGACCTGCTACGTGGTCAGTGACGCCCAATTGGGCAACAGCGCGCTCGACGAGGGCGAGTTCCTGGAAGTGGTCACCGTGTCGGCCCAGGAAGGCCTAGCCATGGCTCTCGACGGGCGGCTCGCCGACGCCAAGTCCGTCGCCGCCATCCTGGCCTGGGCTCGCTTCCTCGGCTTGTAGGGGTGGCGTCTCCGGTTTCTTCCAAAACTGCCACCAGGACGGCTGCGGAGGCGGCGGTGCCACTACCCGATTCAGAAACCACCACCAGTGCGTCCGCGGCGGGTCATTCATGATGTGGTATTGCTTAAAGTTGGCGTGTCCGATGGTCTTGACCAGCAGGTCCTGGTTGACCCGCAAAATCTCGTCCAGTTCTTTCACCTGCAGCCACACGCCGCGAAAGTCCACTCGCGGATCGCCCTTGAACTCTTCCAGCATGTCCTGAATTTCATCTCGATAATAGAGCACGTTGGGAGCCGTCAAGCCCAGGTTCTCGATGTCTGAAAGGTAGCGCGAGTAATCTTTGACCACGTCTTGCAAATAGCCCCAGGCCTGTTTCTCGTCTTCACTCAGGGGCGGCAGTTTGGGCTCTTCAGACACGGGCGGCCGCCTGAAAATACTTCTCCACTATTTCCAGGTCCTCAGGAGTGGTCACTTTGAGGTTGCGATAATCCCCGTCCACACTTTGAATCGAGCCGCCGAAATACTCGATTAACGAGCAATCGTCGGTTCCCAAAAAACCCTGATGGTGAGCCTTCTGGTGCGCCTGCACAATGGCCTGGTAGCGAAACAACTGAGGCGTTTGGGCGGCATACAATTCGCTGCGCAGCAGCGTCTGCTGCACCATCCCCTGAGCGTCGACGCGCTTGATGGTATCCTTGACCGCCACCATCGGCAAACTGCCCTGCGCCCCTTGCAACGCTCTCAACAACCGGCTCAATAGATCTGGAGCCAGGCAAGGACGGGCTCCGTCATGGATGGCCACCGCATCCTCCGGCCGCGCTGGCAACGCCTGCAGGGCCAGCCGAATGCTGTCCTGGCGCTCGGCTCCCCCGGCCACCACCTGAAGCACTTTGGTCAGGGCGTAGCGGGCGACCAGCGCCTGGTAGTCCTCCACCTGTTCGGCGGGAGCGCTGACCACCATCCCGTCCACGCTGGTCTCGCGCTGAAAATAGTCCAGGGTGTGCACCAGTAGCGGCCGTCCTTGAATGGGCAACAACAACTTGTTGCTGCCCCCCATGCGGCGGCTCGATCCGGCCGCCGTAACCACCACCCAAAGCTTGTTCATGCCGACTCCTCCGAGACCGCGCCGCCGTTGTCCACCAGGTGACGAAACTTGGCAAAGACCATCTTGCCGGTGGCTGTTTGCATGACCGAGGTGACCTCGGCAATCACCTCCTGACCAATGTGCGGTTTGCCCCGCTCCACCACCACCATGGTGCCGTCTTCAAAGTAAGCCACGCCCTGGTGCGACTCTTTTCCCTCGCGCTGCAAGTTCAGTTGCAGCATCTGGCCGGGCAACACCGACGGCTTCAGGGCAGCTGCCAGTTGATTGAGGTTGAGCACTTTCAACCCCTGAACCGCGGCCACTTTTTGCAAATTATAGTCGTTGGTCAACAGGGCCGCGCCTGACACCCGAGCCATCTTGACCAGCTTCTGGTCAGCCCCCTTGCCCTCGACGGGTTCGTCAACCACCTCAAAGGGAAAAAGCGGGCGCAATTCCTCCAGAAATTCCAGGCCTCTACGGCCCCGCACTCTTTTTAACGGGTCCTCCGAGTCGGCCAGCAACTGAAGTTCTCCCAGCACAAACTGAGGAATGACCAGCTTGCCGGGCAAAAAGCCCGTTTCTAAAACCGCCCCCAGGCGACCGTCCACAATGATGCTGGTGTCGATCAACACCTGAGCAATCGGCGCTTTCTCGCCTCGATGGTCAAAAAAATCTTTCACCGACCGCAAAGCGCTCACGCGGTAGCCCATGAAAGCCCCCAACGAGGCAAACAAAATCGCGCTAAAGAGAATGAGCACCGGACCCAGCCACACGCCCACCACCGGTACCGAGGTGAAGGCGATCGACTGCAGGGCCAGGCTGACGAAAAAGGCCACCCCCAGCCCGATAATCAAACCCACCGCCCCCATGATGACTTCGGACAGGGCCAGGGTCTGCAAAGAGGTGGCCGTGGCCTCCAGGGTGGCGGCCGTCAATTCGGCGCTGGGAGTGGCCATCAAAATGCCGATCACCAGGCCCAAAATCGTAAAGGCGGCCACGCTGGCGTAAAGCGTGACCTGATTGATGCCCGCCAGGTAGCGCTGGCAATAGATCCCCAGGAGAAAACCCAGTATCCCCCCGATGGACGTCACGACACCGAAGAGAACTCGATGTACTGTTTGCTTAACCGGCATCACAGAAAGGTTTGGGACAAGCCAGCAACTTCCCTCTGCCAAAGGGCCATCGCAGTGAAGAAGGAAGGCAGCCGGATGTCCGCCCGTGCCTACGAAATCACCCTGTTCCGCAATCAACTCGAAGGGATTGCCGAGGAGATGGGTCGCCTGCTGGCCCGCTCCGCCTTCTCCCCCAATATCCGCGAAAGGTTGGATTTCTCGTGTGCACTTTTCTCGGCTCAAGGCCAGTTGCTGGCCCAGGCCGCCCATATTCCCGTCCACCTCGGTTCGTTGCCCGACCTGGTGGCCGTCATCCACGGCTATCCCCAACACCGCGGTGACTGCTGGATCGCCAACAGTCCGTATTGCGGCGGCACTCATCTCCCCGATCTCACTCTGGTCAAACCGATCTTCAAAGGCACCCAACTACTGGGCTACGCAGCCGCGCGTGCCCACCATTCCGATGTGGGTGGCATGACCGCCGGATCTATGCCCAACTCCCAGGAAATCTACCAGGAGGGGCTGATTCTACCCCCCAGCCTGCTGCTGCGGCGCGGTCGCAAAACCGACCTGTGGGATTTACTGCTGGCCAACGTGCGCACACCGGTGGAGCGCGAGGGCGACCTGCGCGCCCAACTGGCCTCCTGCAACCTGGGCGAGCGTCGCTTTCAATCTCTTGATTTGAAACACAGCGACAGCCTGCTTGAGGCGGCCGAGCAACAGATGGAGCACCTGCTGCTGCCGCTGGGGAGCCAGCAGGTGTGGGCCGAAGAAGAGCTGGATTGGGGCCAACTGCGCCTGCCCTTGCGGCTCTGCCTGACCATAGAGGAGGGCCGGGCCCAAATCGATTTGCGCGAGGCCTGCCCGGCCCAGCCGGCCCCCGTAAACGCAACCCGGGCCATCACCTGCGCGGCCGCCTACTTCCCCTTTTTCTGCCTGGCCCAGTCGGGCCAACACAAGGTGGTCATCAACGCCGGCAGCCTGCGTCGCCTCACGGTATTGACCCGACCCGGCACCCTGCTGCACGCCGCGCCCCCTTACCCCGTTTGCGCCGGCAATGTAGAGACCTCGCAGCGCGTCTGCGACCTGGTCTGGCGCGCCCTGGCTCAAATCCTGCCCCAGCGAGTGCCGGCTCAATCGGCCTGCACCATGAATAACCTTACCCTGGGTAATGCTCGGGCCACCCCTCCTTTTACCTATTACGAAACCTGTGGCGGTGGCCACGGTGCCAGCGCCGAGGGGCCTGGAGTCTCCGGCCAACAGATCGCCATGACCAACACCCGCAATACCCCGGCCGAAATCCTGGAAACCTATTTCCCGATTCGCCTCTGGGCCTACCGGCTGCGCCAGGGCTCGGGCGGCGCGGGTCAGCACCCCGGCGGTAAGGGAGTCACCCGCGAACTCGAACTGCTCCACGAGGCCCAGGTCAGCCTGCTGGCCAGTCGGCGCAGCCTGGCCGCCCGCGGCCAGGCCGGCGGAGGTTCCGGCCAGACCGGCCTGGATCAAATCCACGACCAAAAAATCGACCCTCCCTGGAGTGACTGGATGCCGGCTGGAACCCGGCTGGTCCTGCACACACCGGGCGGAGGAGGCTGGGGACCGGCCTCGTAACAAGCGGGATGGGCTGGGAGCACGGGCAAGACCGAGGAGCGCAATGGGTATCGGCTACTGATCTCCGCCATTTAGTGGACGGTATGCCCGACCCTATGCTGGTGGCCGACGTCCGCGGCTTGATCCGCTTTGCCAACGCCGCCGCCGCCCTGCTCCTGGAAGGCAGGGCCGATAATTTTTTGGGCACGCCCATCCCTTTCTCACCGGACGACGCCCGCATTCGCCTCAAAACTCAAGGCAAAGAATTGGACCTTCAGTTGCGCTGGGCACGCACCCACTGGGAGGGTAATCCAGCCTGGTTGGTGGTCACCCGCCCGGCCCACGAAGCCCCTGCAACCGGGCGATCCAATGAGGCCTCGGGAGAAGAAGACCCCAGTTGGGAGCGACGCGCCATTCAGGCCGAACTGCGCAACGAACAGCTTCAGGAACAGTTGCACCGATTGCAGGAGCAGTTGACCGCCAGCGACGACCTGCGCCACGAGCAGCAGATTCTGCTGGAGCAGCGTCACAACAACCTCAGCGAAGTCCAGGAGCAGTTGGACTACCATCAGCATCGCGCCCGCCAGCTCGAAACGCGCGCCCAGGAAGCCGAATCCATCGCCATCCAACAATGGGACCAGTCCGAAGAAAACCGCCGCCTTCTGGAACAGCGCCTGCAGGCAACCGTGCAGCAGTTGACCCAAAGCGAAGAAGCCTGCAATAAGGCCGAATCCGACCTGCGCGAGGCCACCTCCCGAGTGGGCCCTCCCACCCAGATGGAGCGGCAACTGGAGCAGGCTAAAAAGCGCTTCGCCGAACAATTGCAGCGCATCCAAACTCTGGAGGCCGAATTAGAACGGCTGCGTGAACGGGCCGTCCCGCGCGACGAAGCCGCCTGGGACGACATGCGATCGCAGGTGGCCACCAACCGCGAACAGGCCTTTCGGGCCGAACAGCGGGTGGCTCAACTGGAGCAGCGGCTCTTTGACCAGGAACAAAAAGCGCGCGAGTCCGAGCAGCGCTCCGAAGTGCTGGCGGTGCGCCTTACCGAAACCGAGCAGGATGCCCGCCAAACGCGCCAGGGCCTGGAGCAGCAACTAGAGCACCTGAGTGCCGAGGAGCGCGAAGCCAAGCGACTGGCCTTCGAAGACCAGTTGACCCAATTGCCCAACCTCAACATTCTTCAACAATACCTCGATTTCACCACGGGGTTGGTGCAGCGCGACGAGGGCGCGGCTATTCTTTTGCTCGTCGACATCGACCGTTTGCGCAGCGTCAACACCACTCTGGGCACCCTGGCGGGCGACGAATTGCTGCGCCAATTTGCCTCGCGCCTCAAAGGCCTGTGCCGCAACACCGACGTGCTGGGACGCCGCGGCGATGACGAATTTCTGGTGGTGGTGGCCCACAAGGCCGTCGACCCCCGCGAACTTTCGCTGGCCCGAACCACAGTGGCCCAAATGGCTCAGAGTCTGGCCTCCAAGATCCTGGCCACCTGCCACGAGCCCTTCCAGCTCGAAGGCTCACCGGTCCAGGTCAGTTGCAGTATCGGCATGACCATGTTCGGCGACGATACTATCGAACAGATCCTCGAGCAGGCTCAAGTGGCCCTGGACCGCGCCCGGGAGGTAGGCAGAGCTCGCTTCCAGTTTTTCGGTCCCGAACTGCAAGACCGCCTGCGCAAACGACACGCCGTCGTGCCGCGGTTGGTGGAAGCCCTGGAGCGCCAGGAGTTTGTGCTTCACTACCAACCCGCGGTCGATCTACGCACCGGAAAGATGGTGGGGCTCGAGGCCTTGCTGCGCTGGAACGACCCCAACCTGGGCTTGCTCGAACCCGGTGAGTTCTTGGCCGCCGCCGAGAGCTCCGGACTGATCGTGCAAATCGGCGAATGGTCGGTTCAGGAAGCCTGCTTGATGGCCGCCCAGCATCGCGACCTTTTTGTGTCGGTCAACCTCTCCGCCCGTCAGTTGATGCATGGCGATTTCTCCAAGCGTTTCATGAAGGCCATCGAACGGGCCCGGGTCAAACCGGAAAAAATCGTGGTCGAAATCTCCGAGGCCACCACCAGTGCCGATCCCGAACGGGTAAGCCAGGTGCTGGCCGAACTGGCCCGCTGGAATGTGGGTCTGGCCATTGACGACTTCGGCACAGGCAGCTCCAATCTGATGAAATTGCAGCGCGAAAAGCCCCGTTTCCTCAAGATCGACCACACCTTTGTCAATCAACTTCCGGACGACAAAACCAGCTTTCATATCGTACTGGCCGCCTGCAATCTGGCCGCCAACTTGCAAATGCAGTCGCTGGCCGAAGGGGTTGAGAAGGACGCACAACTGCAAAACCTGCGCAAAATGGGATGCAATCTGGCTCAAGGGCGATTGTTGTCACCGCCGGTAGGCGCGGCTCAGATCAAAGAGATGTTAAAGAGGACCTGGAAGCTAAATTAAGCCCTTCTTGATGGCGATGACGGTGGCCTCGGTGCGGTTGTTGACATGCAGCTTCTGAAAGATATTGCTGATGTGATTGCGCACCGTATGCTCGCTGATATCCAACTCGTCGGCGATGATTTTGTTGGGCTTGCCGTCGGCCACCATCTTGAGGATCTCTTTTTCGCGGGGACTCAACGAGGCCAGTGCAGCGTCCTGAAGGTCTTCCTTGCGGTGGCTGGGATTGGAAAACTCGGCCAGCAGTCGGTCGGCCAGCAACGGTTCCAGACTGCTCCCCTCGTGAAAAACCTGACGAACCGTGGCTGCCACCTTCTCGGACGGGTTGTCCTTGGTGAGGTAGCCACAGGCGCCCGCCTTCATGGCCCGCAGCAAATGGGGCAGGTCCTTATTGACGGTCAGAATCACTATCCGTGTCACCGGCACCAGCGCCTTGATTCGACTGCAAACTTCAATCCCGTCGAAATCGGGCAGATTGAGGTCTAGCAATATCACGTCCGGTGCGTGGGCCACGGCCAACTCTACCGCCTCGGCTCCGGTGGTGGCCTCGCCAATGACCAGCAGGTCAGGATGGACCTTTAGGAGACTTTTCAGACCCTCACGAAAAAGCAGTTGGTCTTCGACTACTAGCAGCCGAATAGGCTCATCGGTTTTCCCCATGAATCCCCCATTTGGCAAGCGAACCTGGGGCTCCTCTATTCCGCTTAAGATTCCGAGAACGGTTGTAAAATCGCGAAAAATCGTAACCTTTCAAGCGTTATAATGAGTGTTAGAAAGAATCTGCTGGCTATTTTTGAAGAAATTTCAAGGAATAGGCTGGCCAATAGCGTATGGAGGTGCAATGATCCTGGATCCCATGACCCTCGTTGCGGCAATGATCGGCCTGCTTTCGGCATTTATCGTGCATGAGTATGCCCACGCTCGGGCGGCCTACGCTTTGGGGGACCCCACTTCTAAGTACGACGGCCGACTGACCCTCAACCCTCTGGTCCACCTCGACCCGCTGGGGTCCATCTGCCTGTTGATCACCATGCTGGGCTCGCAGGGCGGCATGGTGCTGGGCTGGGCTAAGCCCGTGATGTTCAATCGCGATAACTTCAAGAATCCTTTTGGGGACGGCGCCCTGGTAGCCCTGGCTGGTCCCATCGGCAACTTCGTTCTGGCCGTACTCTTCGCCCTGATCTACAAACTGGGCCTGCCCGGCAACTTGTTCGCGGAAATGATCGTCAAGGCCAATCTGGGCTTCGGGCTGTTCAACTCTTTCCCGCTTCCCCCCCTGGATGGCTGGAAAATTCTGCAGGCCTTTGTTTCGCGCTCGCTGGCCCGCAGCATGCAAAACCTGGAAGAGAGCATGGGACGAGCCGCTCCGGCCATCTTGCTGGTAGCCTCTTTCCTGGTCATCAGCCCCCTGCTGCGTCCGCTCTATTTCTACAGCAAAATCTTTCTACTGGGCGGTGCCTGACTTGGTCGCCCAGTCGTCCTACCAGCAACATGCGGTCAAAAGCAACTACGAGGTTCATCTGCCTCAATTCGAGGGCCCCCTCGACCTGTTGCTTCATCTGGTAGATGACGAAAAATTGCCTATCAACGAGATCTCGCTGGCCTCGGTAGCCCACCAGTATCAGGCCTACCTGAAGTCTCTCGAACAGCTCAACGTAGAAGTCGAGAGTTCGTACATTGTCGTCTTCGCCCAACTGCTCGAACTGAAGTCCAAGCTACTGTTACCGCCCGAGCCCTCGGCCATCGACCTCTACCAGGAAGATTTCGCCCCCACTATGATGGACGACTTTGTGGACGACGCTCCTACCGAACTGCTCGATCAACTGCAGGCCTACCGGATGGTCAAAGAGGCAGCCGACTGGCTGTGCCAACGCGAGACGAAAAGTATGGCCCAATACACCCGGCCGGCCGGCGTGCTCGAAGTGGACACGCCCGAGCTGGACGTATCCCTGGAGGCCCTGGCGGCCACCTGGGTGCGCATGGACCGCAAATACGAAGCGCCCCGCCGCCCCGTCGAACTGAAGCGGGTGGTTTTGTCGGTGCCAGACCGAGTCAAGCAGTTGTGGGACATGCTGCGCCGTCAGCCCAAGGCGTTCTTCCATCAGATGCTGGGCGGAGACTTTAACCGGGCCTTTATCATCGTCACCTTCCTGGCCGTTCTCGAACTGGTGCGGCGCAGCCGCGTGCGCGCCGAGCAGACCGGTGTGGACGCAGATATTGAAATTACCCCCTTCCAGGGGGCCCAAAGTTTGGCAGCACCCGAAATCGCAGAGGAGTACAAATGAGCCGCAACGACTACCCCGTCCCCGATGAACGATTCCGTATTTTGGAGTCGATGATCTTTGTCAGTCCCACCCCGGTGCGCCTCAGCGAACTGGCCGAAGCCACCGGTTGGTCAGAGGGCATGATCGAACGGGACCTGCAGCAGGTCAAGGGACGCTATCTCGACCATGGACTCGAACTCCAACGCGTGGCCGGCGCCTACCGACTGGTCACCAAGGCCGAACTCTCCGAGCACGTAGAACGCCTGATCGGCGTCCAAACGCGCCGCCGACTGACTCGCTCCCAACTGGAAACGTTGGCCGTGGTGGCCTATCGCCAGCCCGTCACTCGAGCCCAGATCGAGGCCTATCGCGGAGTCAACTGCGAGCGACTGCTCAGTCAACTCAGCGATATGCGCCTGGTTCGTGAAGCCGGTCGGGCCGAATTGCCGGGACGCCCCTATATTTACGCCACCACCATCGAGTTTTTGCGCTACTTTGGGCTTGAAAAGCTGGACCACTTGCCCGACATGGGCGAACTCAAGCGCCAACCGGTCGAAGGCATCAGCGCCTCGCAGGCGCTTTGGAACGCCAGCGCCCGCGGCGAGTCCAATTGGGACGACGGAGTGGAAGCGCCGGTGGCTGCCCCGGCCGCAGTTCCCATGCCAGAGCCCCGACCCACCATTCAGGCGATGGCCCCTCTGGCCGAAGAACTGTCCACCTCGTCCTCTTCCCCTACCAAGAGCCTGCGCAAATTGCTGGACAAAATCCGAGGCCGCAGCCCGGCCCAACAGCGAGTGGAGGAGGCCTCCTAGCGGCGCGGGAAGGGACCGGCAGACCCATAGTAACAGGGAGGCCCCTTTGTCCGTCCGAGTCGGAGTCCAGCTTCATCCCCAACACTGCACCTACGAAGAGTTTCTGGAGGCAGCCAAAGCCTGTGACAAGTTGCAGGTGGACAGCCTCTGGTTATGGGACCACTTTTACCCCCTCTATGGCGAGCCGGAAGCCCCCAATCAAGAAGCTCCCATCACCGCCTCGCCCCACCGCGGGGCTCACTGGGAGGCCTGGACTCTGCTCACAGCCGTAGCCTGTCACACCAGCAAGCCTCAGATCGGTCATCTGGTGGGTTGCAACAGCTATCGCAATCCCCAACTGGTCGCCGACATGGCCCGCACGGTCGATCACATCAGCGGTGGCCGGGTAGTGCTGGGCATCGGGTCGGGCTGGTTCGAACGCGACTACACCGAATACGGCTACGAGTTTGGCACGGCTATCTCTCGCCTCAAAGACCTGGGCCGCAACTTGCCCATGCTCCAAGAGCGTCTGGCCAAACTCAACCCCCCGCCGTTGCAAAAAAACATTCCCCTGATGATCGGCGGAGGCGGGGAAAAAGTCACCCTTAAACTGGTGGCCCAATACGCGAATCTCTGGAACGGCTTTGGTCCGCCGGACAACTACGCGGCCAAGAACAAGATTCTCACCGATTGGTGCCAGCAGGTCGGTCGTGACCCAAAATCGGTAGAACGAACCGTGCTTATCATCCGCCCTGACGAACTGAGTACTCTCGACGATTACGTGGCCGCTGGCGCCGAACACATCATTTTGGGCCTTGGCTGGCCGTTTTCGGTGAGCGGAGTGCAAAGGTTGTTGGAGTGGAGAGACGCGCGGGGCTAAGATGCCCAGCCTGATCTACAGCCCCCATTTCGCCATGGGCTTCCCGGGCCTCCGCTTTCTGCACCCGTTTGACAGCTACCGGGCCCGGCGGGCCTATCATGAACTCGCCAAACTTTACGGCCTGCCTCGCGACGGGGGAAGCATGGATGTGGACGGCCTGTCTCTGCGTGGCCCAGAGGGTCCGGTCAGCGACCCGCAACTGCAACTGGTCCATAGCGCCGAGTACCTGCAGACGTTGCGTCGATCCTGGGTGGTGGCCATGGCCATCGAAGTGTGGCCTTTTGCCTTTACTCCCAATGCCTTTCTGCGCTGGTGCCTGGTCACGCCCATGCGGTGGGCTGTGGCGGGAACCTTGCTTACGGCCCGCGAGGCCTTGCGCACCGGGCTGGCCTTCAGCCTGACGGGCGGCTTTCACCACGCCAAACCCAACCGGGGCGAAGGTTTTTGCCTCTTCAATGATATCGCATACGCAATCATGGCTCTGCGCCAGGAGGGACTCGCCCAGCGCGTGCTTTATATCGATCTCGACGCCCACCAGGGCAACGGGGTGTGCGCCGTTTTTCTACATGACCCCAGCGTCAAGCTCTTTGACATCTACAACGGGGACACATACCCTTTCGACGAGGAATGGGCCAGGCAGCGCCTCGATGTTTCCTGCCCCCTGGAGTGTGGAAGCGACGGGCCTCTCTATCTGGGTATCCTGGAGCGCGAACTGCCGATCTTTCTCGACTGCCACAGCCCGGCTGACCTGGTCATCTACAATGCCGGCAACGACGTGGTTTGCGGCGATCGTCTGGGCGGACTGAATCTCAGTCCTGACGACGTATTGCGTCGCGACACCCTGGTCGTCAGCCAGGTTCGTCAACGCGGCCTGCCGCTGGCCTTTTTGCCCAGCGGCGGATACACCCGCGACAGCTATCTCTTGATCACCCGCACGGTGCAGGCCGCCCTGGCCGCCGAAAAAGGCTAGCCTTCGGCATCCTCGACAGGCACAGGAGTCGATTCGCGAGGATTGGCTTTCTCGTAGTCATCGATCTCGATGGCGTCGTCTTGAATCTCGTCCACGATCTGCAGGGCCCGCTCCACGATATCCAGACCCCGGTCCAGATCGTCGATATTGCCAGAATCGGCATAGGAAGCCATCAGCGTGGTGCCTTCTTTGACGGCGTAAATCTGCTTTTCAAACAGGTTCACCAGTTCGATTTGCTCGGGCGGGAGTTTGGCCGTCTCCTTCTTGAGCGCCTCGGAGGCGAACAGCTTGATGCCGTTTTCGGCCAGCTCGGTAACCTGCATGACCTTCTCCACAAACTCCTCCGCAGAGATCTCATCGTGGCGAATTTGTTCGGCCGCTTCGCGCAGCAAAACCAGGTTGCCGGCCTTATCCAGAGGGATTTTCTCAAATTCGAAGCCGGAAGACGCCTCTCCGCTGAGGATATTGAGAGGGGGACCGTCATCTTCCTGGTCCTCGGCCTGCTCAAAAGCCTGGGCTACCGCACCCCAGCCATCGTCCTCTTCGGGTTGCTCGATGTGTTCTGCCAAAATACCCTCCTGAAATGAAAAAAGGCTCGTTGCCGAGCCTTCCTTGTCGGTTGGTGACGAATTAACCTTTGAGAAGGTTACCAGCCTGAGCCAGGGCGCCCATCGGGCTTCCGCCCTGGTCGCCGCCGCCTTTGCCGCCTTTTTTGCCGCCACCGCCGCCGCCTTTTGCGGCTCCGAGTACACCTTTAACCAGAGTTCCTACAATGGGTGCTGCCATTTGGTTTGTCCTCCGTGTGTTGATTGGTTGAGCCCAGTATGCCACCATTTCATGCGTTTGGGAAGCGTTTCACAAACTTGTTACATTCGGCAATCCAGGCCCCAGCGCCGCGAATCTATGACAAACCCCAACTGCCGATCCCCGTTCACGGCTCCCCGGTTGTCCAGACTGGTGGCCCCAAAAATCACCCCCCCCCCCGCCTGGCCCAACAGCGTTTCGGCCGCACCGCACAGATACAGCGATAGACCCCTACCGGCAAATTCGGGGGCCACCGCCACGTCGTAGGTATATACTCCCTGATCCATCGGCAGTTGGTGTTCGATCAAGATGATGTAGCCGGCCGGACGACGGCTCTCCGCCTCCTCCAATATCACATAGTGTGTGCCCTTGTCGGCCATATTCAGGTTGAAGTAACAGCCCATGAAACCCGCCTGAATGGCCTGCAGGTCGGTATCCCGACCGGCCGGTCGGTACAGGCCCGAATACTCGGCATTGACGCGCACGATAAACATATGCTCGCTCTTGCGGGCCGAGCGAGCCCGGTACCGCTCTGAACTGGGGCCCTTATGGCCGGCCGCAATGCGCTTGACCACCCGATTCAGCTCGGGGCGAAAGCCCAATCGATAAAACCAGATTTGCTGCTTTTGGTCCTGCGGCTGCAGATGGGCCACCAGATATTCGTCTTCCACTTCCACCGTGAGCCGACGGGCCTCCGTCATCAGGGCGTTGAGCACCTCAAAATTGGGAGCCACGAAGTCGTGAAGCAGGGTCTGCAGTTGCTGCGTGATCGACTCCTGCGTATGAAACATCAACACCGCATAGCCCACCAGTTGACCCTCGCGCAAGGCCACCAGACATTGCCCACCGGCAGCCTTTCCGGCCAGGGCCAGATTGTCGCGCAGGTTGCTTACCATGAACTCGCGCAACGGCTCAATTCCTCGAAAAAAGGCCGACTCGTAGAAGGTCTTGGCCAGGCACAACTTCTCGATTTGGGCAAAGTCCTCGGGAGCAGCGCAACGAACCTGGATAGTCATCGATCCACCTTCTGTCTCGGCGGCACCATTGCCTACGGGGGTACCTTGACGTTCGGCCTCTGTTTCGATACCCTGAAAAGGTGGCCAATCCGCGCTGGATAGCGTTTTTCTGCGCGCTGCTGTGGTTCACTCCGGCAGCCTGGGCACAGCCTTATGTCTGTCCCGATGGTCGTTTCTCGGCGGCCCTCTCGCGAGACACCGCCCGCTCGCTCAGCACCTCCGAATCCCCGCTCGGTCCAGTGGCCACCAGCGTCTACCTGGATCGCCAACCCGGTCGATTCCTCACCGTCAGCTTCACCGACCTGCCCAAATTAGCCTTGCTGGCCGGGCGCGAAACCCTCTTTGAAGAAGCCCGCGACGGCATGCTGCAACAGTGCAACGGGCATTTGCTGACCTGGACCAAAGACAACCGACAAACTCGCAGGCTCACCTACAGGGTGGCGGGGGAAAAAAACTACCGCGGCGAGACGGTCTTCCAACTGGAAAGATATCGCCTTTACGTGGTCGACGTGCGATCTGAATTACACCTCAAGCCCCTTGCCGATCGCGAATTTCTCGGCTCCTTCAAGATTCTTTCCCCGGCGGCGGCCGCCGCCCCCTCGGTAGAAAATCGCTAACGATCCAGGTCGGCCCATTCGCGATAGCGCGCCTGCGGGTCTGTCAACACACTGCGCCAATCCTTGCGCTGACCCAACCAGGGCAGGCCAGCCTCCAATAGCAGTATCGTCACTTCCTCAATGACCCGCTTCAGGTCGGTATTGGCCGCGACTGTCCAACGAAAATTCTTGCGCTTCGCCAACTGAGCCAGCGTGGTCTGGTGGGCGCAAATCTCCCACAACGGAGGCTCACACTTCGATTGGAGATGGGCCTGGGCCGGGTCGGCCAGCACCGCTGACATCAGCGACGGGTAGTGAATCCCCAGGCCAACGCCAAAGCGCTGCTCCCCTTCGGGCTGTATCTCCACCACCCAAACATAATCCGCCCCTAACTTGCGCAAATAACCGGCAGAGTGATCGAAACCCAACGGTGCCAATAAGGGCGCCACGCCTTCTCGCCAGACCCGGGTCAGCATCAACCCGCCTTCGGCGCAAGATGCTCGAATCTTTGCACGTTTCAGAAAACATCGGACCGGTCGCGGCAGGTGCCACTCTCACTTCTGGTCAACATAATGAGGTGCGTCGCAAGAAACACAAGGTGTCCCTGCAACAGTTGGCCCTCTTTGCCCGGCAGTTCGTGACGATGCTCGACGCCGGCGTGCCGATTCACCGCGCCCTGGAGTTTTATGCTGACGGCGACCCCGGCGATCTCGGCGAGATCGTCGACGAAATCAGCCGCGAGGTGGCCACCGGCATGAGCCTCTCGGCCAGTTGTCGCAAGTATCCCAAGACCTTCTCTTTGGTATTTTGCGGACTGATTCAAGCCGGCGAGAAGACCGGCGAACTCAGTCCCATGCTGCACAGCCTGTCAGAACTGCTCGAACAAGAAGCCAAGCTCGTCAATCGGCTGCGCTCGGCCATCACATACCCCATTTTCCTGGGGCTGGTCAGCTTCATCGTCGGCTGCATCTTTATGTACGTCATCATTCCCGCTCTCGAGCCCATGCTGGCAGGCCTCGGTGTCGAGCCTCCCATGCCCACCAAAATCCTCATGTTCATCGGCCGCTTCATCCGTAACCCGGCCGTCATCATAGGTTTTCCCAGTCTGGTCGCATTGCTGTGGTTCTTCGGGCCAACCTTGCTCGATCGGGCCCGCCAAAACCCCAAAATGGGCGAGCGCCTGGACTGGCTTCCGCTGCATATCCCGCTTTTCGGGGACCTCTATCAGCGCATCACCCTGGCTCGTGTCCTCTTCACTATCGCAACTACCATTGAGTCCGGGCTGACACTTACGACGGCCATCGACATGGGACGCTCGGTCACCAGCAACATCTTCTTCCAGCGAGCCCTCGACTCAGCTCGTCACGACCTGACCGATGGGGACCCCCTGGCCGAAGCCCTGAGCCGATCGGGAATGTTTCCTGAGTCCATGGTCCAGATGATCTCCATCGGAGAAGAGACCGCTTCGCTGGGCCCGGTCATGAATCGCGTTTCCATCATGTTTGCCGATGACGCCAGCAACCGAATGGAATCCGCCGTTCAACTCATGGAGCCGTTCATGCTCTTTGGAATGGGTTTGGTGTCAGCCTTCCTGGTGCTGGCTGCCATCTTGCCTCTGGTCAACATGATTGACGCGCTCTAGCAGCTCTAGCCCTCGTGATGACTGGCCAACTGCTGGCGCAGCCTGAGTATTTCAGCCTCTGCCCGGTCTGCCCTGGCGGCTTCGCTTTCTGCCCGGGCAGCCTCGCTCTCTGCCCTGGCGGCCTCGCTCTCTGCCCTGGCGGCCTCCTTTAGTCCCAGTTCCCGCTGCTCCTCGAGGTTGGGCAGCATTCTTTGCTTGGCGGGGTCCCAGAGCCGCAGGCCTTCTTCGACAACGCGAACTTCCAGGCCAAGCGTCAGCAGCCTGAGCGGGTGCTCCACCACGGTGAGGAGATTCTCCTGATGGCGCCTGAACAATCGCACGGACGGATTCAGGTATTCCTTGAGGGGGTCGACCATCAGATATTCCTGCACCCCCAAAAACTCATACAGTCCTTTCTTGAAGCCCAGGTCTTCAGATCTGGTGGAGCGACTGGTAACCTCAATCACGCAGCTTGGACCGGGCCCTTCTTTCCACAGTTTGTAGTGGTTGCGACGTTTCTGTGCAATCCCGGGTATTACCATCACATCTGGCACTACGAACCGCTTGGGTTGTCCTTCCTCGTAGAAGAGGAGCAAATCCCCTGTAACATAGGTGTCCGGAGTTCCCAAGAAATGGTATTTCAGGGCCTCGATCAGTTCCAAAATCAAGTCCCTATGAGCGTCTGTCTCTCCCAACGGTCTCCCATCCGAGGTCGGATACTCAATGGCCTCTGGATCATACTCAAGATGCAGCATACTGGATTTGATTCGCGATTGGCACTTTCTCACCTTGGACTCAGCCAAATCGCGAAGGGGCAGAACTCGGATTTCTGCCGCATGGGAAAGTTATTGCGGGTTGTGTTACCAGGCCTACCCGGCGGTCCTCTCCGCCAAAACCAGCGTGCGGGGACTGCCCCAGGAGCAAGGGGTTCGGTCGTATCCCCCATAGACCTCGGCGACTCTCATCCCTGCCTGCCGCAGGAGCGCCTTGATTTCGGGGTAGGTGTAATAGCGAACCGACGTCACATGGTGTCGGGCGTGGCCCCCTTCCGGCAATACCATGATTTTGGATTCCAGGCGCCCGGTCAGGGGGTCTAGATCGCGACGGAAGAGGACGTACTGGTCGCCTCGGTAAATCCAACGACGAGAGTGCTTGTCCATTTCCCGGACCAGTGTGTCGCGGTTGGCCAGGTCGAGCAGCACTCGCCCCCCGGGTTTGAGAGCCCGGTGGATGGCTGAAAGTACCTGCAGGTTCTCCTGGTCGCGAAAGTAGCCAAACGAGTGCAGAAAGTTCAGCACGAAGTCAAATTGAGAATCAAAATCCAGGTTCCTCATATCCTGGCACAGGAACTCCGCCGTCAGCCCCGCTCTGGCGATGGCCTCCTGACTGCGGCGGATCATGGATTCCTTAAAGTCAACCCCGGTTACCGAGTAGCCCAGACGCGCCAGGGCCAGCGTCAGTCGCCCGCTGCCACTGGCCAGGTCCAGGACCTTGGCTCCCCGGCCGGGTAGGACGGAACGCAGGAAGGCGATGTGGCCCAAGGTCTCCACGTCGGTGGGTTCCTCGAGCAGGAGATAATCGTCTTCAAAGTAGTCATCATACCAGGCCATACTGCTCTCCTCAGTCCGTCGCCATCAGTCGGTAGAGACAATAGGGATTGTCATACTTGCTGCCCGTCAGGTGGGTGGCAAAAGAAGTGCACCCGCAACGACAGGTTTTAAGAAATCGGCAACTGGCGCAGAAGCCTCGGGCCAGCTTGGGGTCAAAGTGGCGATTGTAGGCAAACAGGCGGTCGTCTTGCCAGATTTCGGCCACAGGCCGCGTGGTCACGTTGCCTTCCACGTAGGCCTTGCCAGGCTTCCACTCGGGTTCCTGACTCAGGCACCCTTTGACGTTGCCGTCGGCCTCGATAGAAATCAGGGAGAGTCCGGCTTCGCAGCCGCGCCACCGACACCCTCGCATGTCCTCCTCGCAGGCCGTATAGTATCCTATGTTGTTGCCGGTATGGAGTTCCAGGAGGGACTCTCTGGCTACCCGCAAGAGAAAATCCGTCACGAAGTAAAGATCCTGAGGCTCGCACAGCCACTCGTCGCGACCCCTCATTCGCCCGGATGGGAAAGTCAATTGCAGTTGCCAGCCCACCACGTCGAGGTCGAGCAAGAGTTGATACATCTCCGGTAGCTGTCCAAGATTGAGCCTGGAGATCGAGGTGACGGCAAAACGATAGACTTCGTGCTCGGCCAACTCTCGTAAGGCGGCCACCAGGTCCCGGAAGGCGTGAGGGCTGTTGCGAATCTGGTTGTGGGTCGCCTCCAAGCCATCGAAGCTCATCGAGAAGGCCGTCAGGAGCTGGCGTATTTTGTCCATATGCTGTAGGGCGAAGGTGCCGTTCGACACCATTCCCAGGCTCATTCCATGGCCTCGAACCCGCTCCGCAAGAAGCGGCCAATCTTTGCGCACCAGCGGTTCTCCCCCCGAGAAGACCACATCTTCTACGCCCAAAGCCTTCAGATCATCGATTAAGTTCAGCATCTGGCCGGTCTTAAGCTCATTGGGGCGAACCTTGCCTGCCGCAGAGGCGCAGTGCAGACAGCTCATATTGCAAGCGCGGGTGATCTCGATGACGGCTTTCTTGGGCGGCGGCCTCTCCCGATCCCCGCAGCCGGGACTCATAGGTCCATGCAGTCTGCTTTGTTGAAATAGCGCAGACAGTAATAGCAGGGGAAGTAGTCAGTAGGAGCCAGGTCGTTCATGGCCGTGTGATCGATCTTGTTTTGCCAGAATACGGCAACCCGCTGAGCCAGTGCCTTCAGCCCCCGTTGCAGGGATTGCTCGTTCAGGTCCGCCACCACGTCATTGTCATCCTCGGTTACTCCGGCACCTCGGTAGTTCGCCACGTCGGGGCAGAAGCGCAAATAGCCTTTATAGTCGACGTGGATCAGGGCCAGCCCCAGGGGGCGGCAAGCAAAGAGAGGCCAGGGTGAGTAGTATCCCAAGGTCATATCCACCTTGATGTTGGTAATGGACTGCTTGAGATCGGCCACCCGTTGTTCCACGGCTTCGGCCGCTTCCCGGTCGAGCAACAGACCCTCCTGGATGTTTCTGGGGGACGGCCGCATCAGAATGAAGTTCAGTTGGTCGGCCCCTTGAGCCGCGGCCAGGGCAGTTATGGCCCCGAGTTCGTCGATATTGGCGGTGCTGACCACCGTCTGCAACCCGAATTGAATTCCATGGCGACGGCAGAGTTCCATGGCGTCCAGGACCCGCTCAAAGCTGCCCGACCCCCGAACTTTGTCGTTGCTCCAGGGCGTGGCTCCCTCCAGGCTGAGGGTGATCCCTTTCAACCTTTCCGCATGCCGGACCAACACTTTGTGGGTCTCGCGGAAGTTCTGGCCGTTGGTCGTGAGCGTGTAGTCGATATCGTGCTGAGCCACCGTCGCCACCAGCCGTGCAAACTCCTTATGGACCGTGGGCTCTCCTCCGGTGAGAGCCACCACGCGGGGGTTAAAAGGCTTGGACTCCTCAAGAATCCTGTCGACCAATTGGACCGGAATGTCCCGAACCGGTTGCGTATTGATCACCTTATTGCAGTGCAGGCAGTCCAAATTGCAACGGTTGGTGACCTCAAAACAGATGATTTCGGGCACGCCTCAACTCCCCACTTTCTCACGGGTCAATTGGCTTTGGTCCCGGGGATCGAGATCGAACCATCGCCGCGGGTGAAGAGTTGTTTGGCGGCTTCGGCCCCGGTGGCCTCACCCTTGACCGTCGCCATAAAGCTCCCGCCGTTGCCCACTCGCCGGACTCCCTGGATACGGTGGAGGGTTCCGTCGGCGGCGCGGCCCACCATTTTAGGGGCGCGCACACTGATCGACTTGCCCTTCAATCCCCCATTTACCCTTACTCCACCCTGCCCCGGCCGCTGGAGCACCACGCGTGCGCTGGGCTCGTACACCTGTATCTTGGTGCTGAACTTCTGACCCGCAATGCCCAGCAGTGCCATCAGCACTCGCAGGTCCCCGGCCCCCGCCGGCCCTCGGACTGCCGCCCTGGAGCGCGGACCCGCCGTGGGCGCCGGGGCGGTCAGTGGAGTTGGTCCCCCGAGAGATGGCCCGGAGGAGGGCCTGGGTCCGCCAAACGCCTGATCCAGCGGGCTGCCCTGGCGCGTTTCACCCAGGTCGAGGACTCGGGGAACCGCGTAATTCGCGGCGTCTGCTTGTCTTTGTTGCCACAAGCCCTGGAGCTGTTCCAGAATGGCCCCGGCCATGGCGGGATTGGCTTCTACCTCGTCGACGCCAAGTTCGACGTGCTTGTCGGTCTTTTGGGTCCGGATTTCGAATGGCTCGTCGTTGTCGGTCGCCGACCCTCCGCCAACCGGGGCCTTGCCACCTTTGTCAGCGCCGCTTTTTCGGTTTTCCAGTCGGGCTGCCCGCTTTTCCGATACCTCGATGTCCAACCCGACACTGATCCCCAGCGTGATGACCTCTTTCCCGATACGCGCAACAAAGGCGGACACAGCGCTGTCATCTTTGGGGTCGGCCCCCTGTGACTGATAGGCCCCATCGGCGCCCCCTTTGCCTCTGCGCAGGCAGGAACGGATGATTTGCTCTTTGCCCTTCAATTGCATCAAGACCATCATCAACCAATTGTCAGACCCGTCCTCTCCCTTCATCATCTCGCTGACAGCGGCTGATATGGCCTTGACTTCCTTGAGATTCTGCTGCATCTCCGGCTTGGCCTTATCGGCGGAACTGACCCCACCCATGGCACACATCGACGGGGCGGCCATCGTTTCGTCCTGACTGAACTCTTTCAGATCCGCGTCGCCATCCGATTCCAATTCTCCCGACATGGCCGCTGAACTGGACTCAGAGGGTGCGGCGGCACTGATACTGGCCGACAGGGACAGGCTCATGCCCTGGCCCTGAAGGCCCTCCAGTTGATCAGGGTTCTCCAGCAGAAACTGAACCATCTCGGCTTGCGTCATGGAGCCCTGAGCCAACATCTTCTTCAAAGGCGCAGAGCCGGCTTGTTGGATCAGCAACTGCAGGTACTGGGCCTGCTCGCCCCCCAAGCCCGGGGCAGGCCCCGCTCCGACAATGCTCATGTAGAACACGGACAGACTTTGGGCGGCTCCGAGCGCCATCTGCGCCTGCTGCTGAGCCTGGTGCGCCTGCAGAGGATAGCCCGGCGCTTGCGGCGAGTATTGCTGAGTGGCTTGAGCCATTGCAATAGCCGACTGTCCGGCCATCAAGGGACCACGCCGAAAGGGACCGTTACCGACATGCATGATAGAAAACCCCCAAGAAACAGGCTGTAGTGCAAGTCTAAGGGAAGGGTCAGGGCCCGTCTTTGATGAGGGTCAAACCTCAGGGCGCGTTTACAAATTGTCCATATCTCATTATACTTCTGAGGCTGTTGCGATACCGCTGAAGGAGAACTGTTTGTGGCATCCGGTGTAAATTTCCCAACCTCGGCAATTCCTGGTAACCTCCGCGTCACGGCGCCGCGCCAGGTGGCGGCGCGCCCTGAGGAAGTGGGCCCGACCGGGGATGGATTCCAGTCGAGCGGGGTTGAACCCGATGCCAATGCCACCCCCGTATCTGGCGCCCCCGTGACGGTCACGGTGACCCTCCAGGAGCTTTCGTCCGCCAGTGTGCAGGCGGCTCTGGCATCGCTGGCCAGTGCCGGGGTTCAGGTGAACATCGCGCTGCAGAATGTTGGCCAGACTGGGGAGGCGGTTGGACCGGCCCCCTCCTTGCTCGCCGATGAGCAGCAGTTTGGCATCATCGCCCAACCGGTGGCCCAGCAGTTCGCACACATTGATGACTTTTCGGGCAAGGTGGTTCCCACTGGCGGCCATATCGATAGCTATTCGGGGAAGGTAGTGCCAGAGGGGGGCCATATCGATAGCTTTTCGGGGAAGGTGGTGCCCGAGGGGGGCCACATTGACTCCTTTAGCGGCAAAGTGGTGCCCGAGGGGGGCCACATTGACAGTTTTAGCGGCAAAGTGGTGCCAGCGGGAGGTCATATTGACCCCTATAGCGGCAAAGTGGTGCCCGAGGGGGGGCACATTGACCCCTATAGCGGCAAGGTGGTGCCCAAAGGCGGTCACATCGACCCTTACAGTGGTCAGGTTGTCCCCGCAGGCGGCTATATCGATAGCTATACGGGCAAGGTGGTCAGCCCCCAAGGCCATGTCGACCCCGTTGCGGGTGTCTGGGTGGCTGGCTCTGACTGGGGTTAGGGTTTTTGAGCAACCGATCTGAGATGAAGTGGGGTTTGCACATCCTGGCGGTCGTCGCCATTTCCACCACATTGGCGTGGATGACACCGCCGCCGACGGCCCCAGGACTTGCCACCAATATGTCCGTGAAGGAGATCTGAAGCGTTCGGGGTCGCCGGAGCAGGCCTCGGGCGTGAAAAGGAACTGAATGGCTCCGATGGCGCTGTTTTGGAACTCTGGCTCTTTGGCAATCTGGACGCACACCTGGTGGTTGTTTTTGACGGGAACATCACGGTGCTGGCACGCTCCTGACGGTTTATGGGAGTGATAAATCCCCAAGGAGAGCACAATGATTATCTCGTCCGACTCGCAAATTCGGGCTCAACGAGCCTTCTCTTACAATCCTCAGGACTCGGTGGTAATGGAGCCAGGCCAGACCCAGTTGGACTCGGTTCAGTTGGGCGCCGCGGCAAAACCGGATTTGAACACCGACAAGTTTAAGTTGGTCGGAGGACTCGCGCCCAACTCGGAGGGGCAGTTTGTCTTTCCGCAAACGGAGCCAGGCTTTCACCGGGCCAATGCCTTCGCCAGCGTCGTGAAAACTTTAGCGGACTTCGAAAAAGCCTATGGTCAGCCAGTTCAATGGGCGACGGGAAATCAGCGGCTCTCGCTTAGCGCGGATGGCGGCGAGATGCTGAATGCCTACTATAGCCGGCGGGACGGGGGTCTTTTCTTCTTTCACTCCACCGACCCGGTTAATGGCAAGGTGGTCTATGGCGCCGACTCCGGCGAGGTGTCCTCGCACGAGTGTGGCCACGCGATTCTGGATGCAGTCCGACCCAAATATATGGGTTCCTGGAGTCCGGATCCGGGAGCTTTTCACGAATCGTTCGGTGACGTTATCGCCTTGTTTCGCTCCCTCCAGGAACCGGCGGTTGTGGACAAGGTGTTGGCTCAGACGGCCGGAGACTTGAGTAAGCCCAATATGGCAGCCGCGCTGGGAGAGGAAATGGGAATCATCATTAATCACACCTCGGGCAAGAACTCGACCGGCGGCGACTACACCCGCAATGCCCTGAATGACTTTGTTTGGCAAGACCCTTCGACGCTGCCCAAAAACGCCCCGCCGGACCAACTATCCCGGGAGCCTCACAGCTTTTCTCGGGTTTGGACCGGAGCCGTTTACGATATCCTGGAGGCACTGGTGAAGGATCGCCTGGCTCAACCCAATCCGCCGGACATCAAGACCGCTCTGCGAGAATCCGCCGTCGAGGGTATGGAACTCTATGGCAGACTCATGAGGAAGGCTCCGAAGGCCGGCTTTGCCTTCCGCCAAATGGCCAACGCTTTTGTCCAATCGGATCTGGAACTGAATGGCGGCAGACGTGCCGGAATGATACGCGAGGCCCTGGAAGGTCGACAACTGTTGGCAGCCGACACTCGCGAAATAGAGCGGGTCCCGGAGGGGTCTCAAATGGCCGAGGTTGTTCTCCAGGGTGACCGCTTCGGGGCCTTTGCCGGTGCCAAGGTTCAAGAAGAGACCAGCGGAGACGCTCCTCTGGATTTTCGCGAAGCGGGAAACCAACTATCCGAGCGCATGGCCGACTTGATTCAGGACGGGGAAATTTTGCTCACTCAACCGGGTCAGCAACTGTCGCTTCGAAATCTCATCAAGCCTGACGGTGAGCCCTATTCGGGCTACGTCTCGTGGGACAATCAGGAGAAGCGCATAGTGCGGAACACGATTGTAAGCTAGGAGTCAACCGTGCCGATTTCAGGCACTCTCTTGGGCTCGAACGCCTACGATTCATGTCATCCTGGAAGACATCGACCTGCCCACCAGCGACCCTGCTTTCCTGGATGGGGTGGATTGAGTTGTTGCGAATCCAGATGCGGGGACAGGGCAGCAGCTCCTGACAGGATGCCAACATCTATGCCAGCATCCGCTAACACAGGTGCTAGCGGCCCCGCCCGAACCGAGTTTAACCTGCCCAATGGGGTCAGACCCCTATCCGGCACTACATCCTCCGTCCCGCCCCCCTTCAAACGCCATCGTCAGGGTTATTGCCCCATTACAAGGAAATCGATGGCGTAAAAGTCAATGAATGGGGGATGGCGTGTCCAGGCCACGAGGCGCGCCTGGGTCGACGCCACATTTGGTTTAGACCTAAAAGACCTCAAATTCTTGAAAGATCCGCTTGCGAAGCAAGCCAGGGGATGTCTGGATTGGAGAGATCAAATTTTTCAATACCTGGCTAGAGGGGAGAAGATCGCCGACCGCTTCACGCGGGCTGGAGCGTGCGCGACAATCCCTGTCATGGGTTCGAGTTCCGGGCTGTCTTGTCCCCAAGGAATTGATCCTGCACGAGGGGGCTATCGTCGCCGTTCTTCCCGATTTGACAACGTTGCAGCCGGCCCGTGTCCACATCCAGGAAAATCAGCCAGGTGTCAAGGTTATCGTAGGTTGGATCGCCGACCTGGCCGACGTTTTGGATAAGCTCCACGAAAGTCGGCGCCCACGATTCCTGGGCCAATTGCCCTTGGGCAACGTTCTCGTCAACGCCGACGGGAAAGTGCAATTGGCGGGCTTTGAAGTTGACCGCGACTTTAAGCTGCAGTTCTTGCCGGTGGACGCCAATGCCCCCAGGCCCGAGGATACGACCACGGACGCTCGCACCGATGTCTGGTGCCTGGGAAGCCTGCTCAAGCAAATGGTGGATCTCTCCGACGAGACGGTTCGCAAGGCCTACCGGGAGGAGGGCGACCTGCACGGTCGCATGCGCTGGAAGGACGGGCCGAAAGTGGATGGCGGCAGCCTGTTGACCGGCAACATCACCGTACTCACCGCGGAAGAAAAAGACCCGATGGCCAAGACACTCAGGCGCTGGGCAGCGATGCTGGGATTGGTCATCGTGGTGTTCCTGCTGGTGGCATTGCTCTGTCAGACGCTCTTTCCCGAAGGGGGCGAGTTCTGAGAAGCGTTGGATTGTTGTGCCCGAGCCTACGGCGACGACAGGGAGCTTCTTGTCCAGCGCCAGGATCCGGCCTGAGGGAAGGTAGCCGAACGCGAGAATCCGTCCCCTGCTTTTGGAAGACCGTGCTCCGCGTGAATACCCGGTTTCATTGCTCCCGGGTGCGATTTCTGTATTGGGAGCGCCCCGGGGACCTTGACGCAAGCGGCGTCAATTGTTAAGGTGTTAATCATCAGTAGATTAACGAGGTGTTATGGAATACCTACTTCTCAGCCTCACCCTTCTCCCCGCTCTACTCATTGCACTGGCCTGGAGCGCCCTGGCTCCCTTTCGAGCCGCCCAGATTCCCCAACTCAATCTGCGCTTTGTGCACAACGAACTGTTTTTGACGGCCATTCTGGCGGCCGCGCCAGAGTTAGCCTATCTCGGTCTGATTGTGTTGCCGGCCCAACTGCCACTGGTGCAAATTGCGGTGGCGGGCTACGGGCTCTCGATGCTGCTATTGATGCACATCACGACAGTCTTGGGTCGCTCAGGCAACTTCAGGCTGACCCGTCCGGACGGACCCGTCTTGACACTGGATAGCCTGAGAAGCGGCCTCGGCCTGGTTTTTGCGCTTCAGTTCCTGCACGGGCTGGCCCTTTCCCCTCCGGTCCTGATCCTCTTTTACCTCCTGTCCGGAGGCCACATCGGGTGAACCTGGCCGTTGTGGCCCTGGCCTTTTTGTGGGGATGGGCCGAGGCGACCTGGTTTTTTGTGGTTCCCGACCTCTGGCTTACCTTTGCCGTCTTCTGGGGTCGATCCACGGCGATGTCGGCAGTGCTGGCCGCGCTGGCCGGTTCGCTGGCCGGAGCCGTGCACTTTTTCTGGCTCGATGAAACTTCCCGTCAGTTGCTGCAGCAATGGTGGCAAGTCACGCCCGGCTACGCCCCCTCCATGGCCGGGGCCATCGCCCAGCACCTGCAGTGGGGCCCCGCAGGTCTATGCCACGGACCGTGGCTGGGAATTCCCTACCGCTACTACCTGGGTCAAGCCCATACTCTCCAGTTTCCTCTGCTCTCGGTCTGTCTATGGACGCTGTGGGCCCGCCTGCCGCGGCTGATTCTGGCGCCTCTGGTGGCCGGCGCGTTCTATTCCCTATTGCGCGCCCAGTCGGCCCAACTGGGGCTGAGCGACAACTGGAAGAGGCCTTTAGCGCTGCTCTTCGCATCCGTCTGGGTGGCGATTTATGTCGACTACTGGTTCTTCTACGTACCCAAAACCTATTCCTGAGCAAGGAGCCCCGATGCCAGACCCCCGAGACGAATTCTATCAACAAAAGCTGCAGCAGATCGAAGGAAAGTGGATTGGCCTCGACCCTGAGGTCACCCTGGTAGTGCTGGGGATTTTGCACACCGGGCAGTGCCTGGAGAGCCTTTTGGCCGGCGATCTGCAGGCCTACGACCTGTCCAGTTCAGCCTTCAATCTGCTGACCATTCTCGATGCTCAGCAAGACCGGTCTATGCCCCTGCACGAACTGGGTCGTCTGCTGGTCACGAGCCGCGCCAACATCACCGGCCTGGTCGACAGCCTCTGCAAAAAAGGCTACGTGGAACGAGTTCCCCACGCTAGCGACCGACGCATCAAGCTGGCCCGATTGCTGCCCGCCGGCGTTCAGGCCCTCAGTCAGGCGCTGCCTGGCCACATCCAGCGCATCGGCCAGTTGGGCTCCAGCCTGAACTCCGCCGAGCGCCAGCAGTTGGTCAAGTTGCTTGCCAAGCTGCGCAACCAGGCTCTTACCCTTAGTGACGGAGGATAACTACAACTTGAGCTGCTCCGCGTAGAGCTCAAAGGCCTTCACGGCGGCCTCCACAGGCGACAGATCCGGGTAGTCTTCCTGAGCGTAGAGGATCTTGGAGGAGACATTGACCCGGTGCAACTCGATTTCGGTCTGGCGCAGCTCGCTGATCACCTGGTCGGCGGCCCCCCCCTGCGTGCCCACGCCGGGGATCAGCAAAGGCATATCCTGGGCCAGGTGCTGGCAGGTCCAGCGCAGGTCACTCAGCCCGGTGGCGCCCACCACGGCGCCCGCCCCGGCAAACCAGTCGGGCAGGTCGAGCAGCAATTTGCGCCACAGTTCCTGGCCGTTGATCTCCTGCTTCTGCAGGTCGGCATGGCCGGGGTTGGAGGTGCGCACCAGGGCGTACAATCCCCGTTGCGGGGCATAGTCGGCGAAGGGGGCCAGCGAGTCGCGGCCCATCCAGGGATTGACGGTGACAGCGTCCACTCCCAGCCGCTCAAAGGCCGAGCGGGCGTAGGCGCGGCTGGAGGGACCGATGTCTCCTCGTTTCACGTCCAGGATGATGGGACACTTGCTGCGCCAGCGCCGCACCAGTTGTTCCAACCACAGCCAGCCGGTAGAACCGAGCACCTCAAAGTAGGCCGCGTTGGGCTTGATGGCGGCCGGTTGAACGGCCTCCAGCAGTTGGTTGACGTAGGTGTAAAACTGGCTATAGCTCATGGACAGTCGTTCCAGGTCGGGGTCGATGCCCAGACACAGGATGTGGCCGGCGCTGCGGGCGCTGTCGCGCAAGCGATCGTGGAAGTTCATCAGCGGCAGGCCTCCACGTTCAGGCCGCGCTGCTCGGCCCGGTTGAGCAGGTCTTCCAGCTTGAGCAGGCTGTGCACGGCCAGACCGCTCTGCTGAGTAAAGCTCTCGGCCCAGGTAATGCCATGAGGGGTTTTGCCCTGGCGATCCACGCCCACCAGCACGCCGCTCCAGTGCAGGCTGAGGGAGTGTTGATCGGCATACTGGTTGAGCTGAGCCAGCGCTTCCAGCTTGGTCTGGCTGGTGGTGAGCACATCGTCAATCAGCACAATCCGGTCGCCTGCGCGGGGAGATTGACCCAGCAGGGGACTGACCTCGCCGTGACTCTTCAGCTCCTTGCGAAAGCTGAAGTAGGCAAGGTCTGGCGGCCCGCATTGGGCGGTGGCCACGGCCAGCGGAATGCCCTTATAGGCGGGCCCAAAAATCAAACTGGGCGACGGATTCAGTCGCTCCAGTGCAGCCGCGAAAAACTGTCCCAGCAGGCGCAATTGACGACCGCTGCAGAGGTCGCCAAAGTTGAGAAAAAACGGCGATTTCTGTCCGCTCTTCAGGGTGAAGTCACCCACTTGAAAAACCCCCTCATCGAGGAGAAAGTCGGCAAAGGCTTGCTGGTTCATGGCCCATCCTTTCTAAGGGCGCGGGCCAGGCGGCTGGGTAGAGCCGGCCCCGCGTAGATCATTCCGGTATATATCTGAATCAAACTGGCCCCGGCCCGCCGATAGGCCAACCCGTCGGCCGCTTCAAAGATCCCCCCCACTCCGATCACGGGAACGCTGAACTGAATCTGGCCTAAGACCTCAAGATTGCGCTTCAGCAAGGGGCGACCGCTGATACCGCCCAAAGCGTCCACCTGGTCCAGGGGGGGGTCGCGGCGGGCCGTGGTGTTGCTAAAAACCACCCCCTCCAGACCCCAGTCGCGGGCCTTGGCGGCGATCTGTCGATAGGCGTCCATGTCCTCGTCAGGACTCAGCTTGAGCCACAGGGGGCGAGACCAGCGCAGTTGCCGGAGCAAGGCATCCAGTTGATCGACCTGACTCAGACTGCGCAACCCTTCGGTGTTGGGGCTGCTCACATTCAGGGTGTAAAAATCGCAGACCGAGGCGCAGCCGTCGATCACCTTCTGATAATCCAGGCCAGCCTGGTCCAGCGGCGTGTCGGCGTTCTTGCCCAGATTGACGCCCACCTTAATACGGCGCCGACCTTGCCAGCCACGCAGGCGCCGGGCGATCACCTCCAGGCCCTCGTTGTTAAACCCCATGCGATTGCGCAGGGCGCCGTGCTGGGGCAGACGAAAAATTCGCGGCCGGGGGTGGCCTGGTTGGGCTCTGGGCGTGACCGCACCCACTTCGATGTGGCCAAAGCCGAGCGCTTCGGCCACTCCGATCCAGCGGGCGTTTTTGTCAAATCCGGCGGCCAGACCCACCCGGTTAGGAAACTGCAACGAGCCCACCGTCACCGGGTCAGATACCTGGGTCAGGGGACGCAGCAACAGGCCCAAGGGTTGCAGGCGACAGGTGATCTGCAGAACCCATTCGTGGACACTTTCGGCGTCAAAGGCAAAGAGCAATTTGCGCAGCAGGCCGTACACGTCAGTTGACCTCAACTCCGTGGCGGAACAGGCGTCCTGAGGCCACCGTATAGGCCACCCGGGCCGGCAACGTGACGCCTTCGAAGGGGGACCAGGCGCACTTGGTGTGCAGGTCTTCGGCGGCTACGGTCCAGGGGCTGTTCCAGTCCAAAATGGCCAGATGGCCCCGGTAGCCGGGCAGTATTCGGCCCACTTTGCGGGCGGTAAACAGGCCCGGCCAGTGGCAGGCGTGCTGGCACATCTGCTGGGCCGACATACCCTGCTTCATGAGCCAGCTGACAAAAGCTCCGTAGGTGTCGAGCAGAGGGACTCCAGAAGGGTTTTCGCCGGCCTTTTCGTCGACCGTGTGGGGGGCATGATCGGTGGACAAAAAGTGGATGTCGCCCCGCATGAAGGCTTCCAGCAACAGGCCGCGGCTGGCGGCACTGCGCAGCGGGGGGTTCATTTTGAGAAAGTTGTTGCGGCTAAACTGGTGGCGATTGTCCCAGTCAAAAAAGAGGTGGTGGGGGGTGGCTTCCCAGACCACCCCGGGCAGTCCCTGGTCGTCTTGCCAGGAGCGGTGAGCGGCCGCCATCAACTCGGGCAGACTGTCGGCCTGGGAAAGGTGGGCCACATGCACGCGAAAACCGTAGCGGCGGGCCAGTTTGAGAGCGGTCGAAACGGCCTGCTGCTCGGCCTTCTCGGGGCGCTGTTGCTCGTGGCTGGGGGCGTCGGCCAGTTGGCGCAGCATTTCCGGGTCTTCGCAATGAAAGGTAATGCGGCAATCCTGGTAGTGGCGCACGGTTTCGGCCAGTTGGCCATCGTCGTGAAAGAAGAGCGAGCCCACGCTGGGCCCCATGAAAGCCTTGTAATGGCGATGTCCCGAGGGACGGGTATCGGGGCCCAACCCCACGTAAAAGCCGATGTCCATGGGCAGGTCGGCTACGGCCGCCTCTTTGTCGGCCAGCATTTTGGCCGTCACCGGTGGCACCGGGTTGTTGGGCATGTCCAGCATGCAGGTGACCCCCCCATTGAGGGCGGCCCGGCAGGCGCTGGCAAAGTCTTCCTTGTGCTCGTGGCCGTGGCGCAGGTGAGTGTGCACATCCACAAAGCCCGGAAAGATCAGTTGCCCTTCGCCCATCTTCAGGTCGGGGCGCAAACCCAGGTTGCCCACCCGGCGAATGGTGCCGTCGCGAATCTCCACCTGGCCCCAGCGAGGAGCGAAGCTGGAGTCGACCAGACGGCCTTCTACCACAATCGAACTCATAGCAGTTCCACCTCATCTCCTTGAAAGCTGACATTGCAATAGTAGCAGCGCAGTTGCAGCGGCTCGCGCGAGAGCGTGTCAAAGCGCGTGGGCACGTACTCGTGACGGGTGATGCAGCCTGTATTGGGGCAGCGCACCAATCCTTCGATGCGGTCGGGCACGCGCACTTTCAGTTTTTCCACCCGCACCGAGTTGCGGATCAGGTTAATGGTGGCCTGGGGCGCCACCAGGGCCAGTTTGTCCAGTTCGGCCTGGCTCAGTTCGCGGTTCTCCACTTTGACCAGGTCCTTGCGCCCCATGTGTTGACTGTCCAGTCCGATGCCCAGCGTGACCAGATCGGTGCTCTGGCGCAGTCCCAGCAGGTCGAGAACTTTGAGCGAGTTCCAGTGAGGGATGTGATCGATCACGGTACCGTTCTCAATGCGATAGACCTTGTATTCGCGCATCAGCCCTCCAGTCCCAACAGTAGATAAATCAAGGCCTTGCGCACGGCCACTCCGCCCGCGGCCTGCTGAAAGTAGTAAGCGTACGGAGTAGAATCCACATCCGGGTGAATCTCATCCACGCGCGGCAGCGGGTGTAGCACCTTCAGGTGCGGTCGGGCCGACACCAGCGAGGCCGCATTGAGACGATAGATCCCCCGCACCTTCTCGTATTCGGTCTCGTCGGGCAGGCGCTCGCGCTGAATGCGCGTGCAGTAGAGAACGTCCACCTGCGGCACCAGTTCTTCCAGGCGCTGATGATGGGTGGCCTGCAGCCCCTTGGCCCGCCACTGCGACAGATAGGAGTCCGGCATGGCCAGCGATTCGGGGCTGATGCAGTGAAGTTGCATGCCGGGAAAAAGCGACAGAGCGTCAACCAGGCTGTGCACCGTCCTTCCATACTTCAGATCGCCCATAATGCCCACCGACAGGTTCTCGAGCCGCCCCTGGGTGGCCTGAACGGCAAACAGGTCCAGCAACGTTTGGGTGGGGTGTTGGTTCTTGCCATCACCGGCATTGATGACGGGCACATCGCTGATGTCGGCCGCCCAGCGGGCCGCTCCGTCGCGCGGGTGGCGCAGCACAATGGCGTCGCAATAGGCGGAAAACATCTTGATGGTGTCGTGCAGGCTCTCGCCCTTTTGCACCGAGCTGCCTTCGCCGCTGGAGAAGCCCGCCTCGCAGCCGCCCAGTTGATGCACGGCCGTCAGAAAACTGTTGCGCGTGCGGGTACTGGCCTCATAGAATAACAACGCCACCTGTCGATGCTCCAGGTGGCGTCCTCGGTGGTTTTCCAGTCGGCGAGCCGTATCCAAAACCCATTCGATTTCGGCTCTGCTCAAATCGCGTATGGAAACCAGACTGCGATTTTTCAGCATTGAGCACCTCCAAGAACTTTCGTCGGCTCTCTATGGGGTGCTCGGCACAATCCCTCTAGAAGGTATGTTCGAGTTTCGCTTATTCGTAGTTCTTTTTGGACTTCTTTTCTTTCTTCGTCTTGGGATCTGCCTTGGGTTTCTTGACTTCCTTCTTCGCTTTTTGGTCTTTCTGAGCCATAAAAGGTCCTCCCGTGGGATCTGAGTGGAGGGAGATTCCATCCCCAACCGTTTGCAACCTTCCAGGTCAAGGGTAAAGCCGCAGGATGTTGTCGAGAGCAGTGCTCTTAGCGGGAGTGCGCCAGGCCGGTCAGATTGTGCTGTTAGTCGCTCTGGCAGTGCGGCTGGTGGTTTTTTTCCATGAGGGTCTGCGGGGTCGGTTGGAGAGGCGCCTGAATTATCGTCGCTTTGACCCGGCCCTGGCCGTTGGGCTGCTGGCTCTGGTGGTGAGCGGCTGGGTGGTGACGCTCTTCTATGTTCCCTCGCGATCGATGCAGCCCACCCTGGAAGTCTTCGATGGCATCGCCGTCAATCGTCTGGCCTACCACTTTCGCAAACCGCAGATCAACGAAGTGGTGGTCTTTGCCCTGCCCCAGGATCGGCCTGGCGGAGGGCGCGACCTGGTCAAGCGGGTGGTGGGCTGCGGGGGCGACGTTTTGCGCCTGCAGCGCGGAGTGCTCTACCGCAACGATGTGGCCGGTTTTGGGGGCCCGGCCGACCCTCGCCTGGATTTTCCCAACCACAAGGTGGCCCCCGGTTTTCTGTTTGTGATGGGTGACAATCGGTCCAACTCGGTGGACTCACGGGTCTTCGGCGAAGTCTCGGAAAAGTGGCTCTATGGCCCGGTGCTGTGCCGCTACTGGCCCCCCTCTCGCTGGGGCTGGGTGCGCTAGCGCAGGCGGCGCATTTTGCGCAGCATCCAGCGCAATTCCGGCTCGATTCGGTCGGCCATGGCCTCGTAGCCTCGGTCATTGGGGTGAATGGCATCAGCCTTCAGGTCAGCCCGGGTAAGAATGCCCTCGAGAATGTTGGCCACGTAGCCGGTGTGACGGCGGCGGGCCAGCTCCAGGTAGGGGGCGGCTGCCTTGTCGCCGAAGAGCCCGCTCTGAGAGCCCAGCAACAACACGGCCGCCCGCTTGCTTTGGATACGGGTGACGATGGTGTCCAGGTTGGCGAAGGTCACCTCCAGCGGCACCTTCTGCAAAAAGTCGTTGCCGCCCAACTCTACCACGACCAGGGCGGGGTCCAGCGAGAGCACGTCTTTGTCCAGGCGAGCCAACCCCTGGGCGGTCGTGTCCCCCGACACCCCCCGGTTGATCAGATCCACCTTCAGCCGCTGCTGCAGCACGGCCACGTAGCCTTTCTGCGTCTCCGAGCCGTAGCCGGCGGCCAGGCTGTCGCCCAATACCACCAGCGGCCCCGTGCGCGAAGTCAGGTGGTCCACTCGAGCGTGGGGCCACAAGAACCAGACCAGCGCCAGGACGGCCACGACGATTGCGATACGGATGCGAAGAGAGAAAGTCTGCACGAGTCTTCACACAAGACTAACAACACGGTTACCTCCTGTCGATATCGTCTCGGCTTTTCGTGGGGTGAATATCATGCCCGAACTACAATACGAGTCGGGATGCCAGTCAGCTCACACACACAAGCAATACACAGGAGGTAGGCGCATGGCAGGACCCATGACCAACTTTAACCAGCAGGCTCTGGCCCCCGCTCCTAACCCCCCCAACCTCACTCGTGAAAGTCCGTGTAACAGCGGGCTTTTTTCATTTGCCGCCAGTGGCTACCGTCGGCGGGCCCGGCGGCGTCACATCGGTAAGCTTCACGAACTCAGCGCAGTTGACGATGGCGGTTCCACGGCGACATGGAGATCAGATGGTGGTCATCACTGACGATAAGCACCGAACCGCTGGCGGCTGCACACTCGAGAACGCGATTGTCTTCAAAGTCGATACAGTCGACTACCGTCTCACCCGACTCAACCAGGGAACCGCCTGAAGCAGTTGCAATGTCCAGCAGCAGGTCGACATACTCTACTGCCTTCTCGACAGCCCACCCGAAACCAGTCGGGACCGGCTCAGTCAGCACTCGAACCACGTTGGCCAGAATGTGCTCACTGAGAAAGAGACTGAATTCGCGGGCATCATTCAATATACCAATAACGTTTGCGGCCAAGTTGCCGCGCACCGGCGGAGGAGACGGCCAGGAATAGAAGACGTCACTTCCGCCGCCACCGCCCCGATGAAGACATTGATGTCGACAGTGATCGAAACTCTCAAAGGCGCTGCCTGAGCACCCGTCTTACCACGTCAAGGGCGTCTTCTGGGCTCAGACCCGCAGCAGCCGAGCGCTCGGCTCCGTAGGCCTGCAACCCGGCCAGACGCTCGGCCCGCTCGACCGTCTCCATTTGTCGCATCGCTTCGCGCAAAAACGCGGACCGATTCCCTTTGCCAAATTTCTCCGTGAGTCGACCCAGCCGCTCCAGGTCTTCTTCGGCTACCGCAAACCCAATGGTCCTGCTACTCATGCCTTTAACGGTATTTGAATTGCCTTTCAATTGCAACCGCTGGATTGAAGTGCTCGCCCAAAACAGCGCAAGAGGGCACGATCCAGTTCGAAGCCCGATCGCCTCGACTGCCTCAATCGCATATGACAACCCTGTGGATCCTTAGCTCTTCGTGCGCTTGCGAAGCACCGAAGACACTCATGAAGTTCGTGCCCACCGGCATCCCAGGCTTGAGGGCCGAAATCTTGGACAGCACGAACGATGCCTCCCGATAGGTGAAACTGCTGAGCTCCTCGATGCCCGAGTCGGCCACGCGGCGGGCAAAGACTTCCGCTGATACTCCATCGCATTCGGCCACCACACCTACCTCGGCCGGCATCCCCGACGAGCAGCCAAGAAAGAAGTGGACGGACTTGCGGATGCCTTTGCGCGGCTTGGCGCCCCTGGGAGCAGGCACCAGAATCTCCCCGTCAAGCGCATGCGTGTTTCTACCCAGTTTTGCGTCACAAAAGATCAGGAGATTGAAGTTGTCATCGGAGGATGCGTTGAAATTTACCGGAAGCCGCCAGAGATTTGGGCGGGTGGGTTCCGTCGCAGTCTCCACCCACTCAACCTCAATTTCTTCCGGCAAATTTAGAAACACTTCGCAATCGCAGTGCCCGCCGTATTGCTCAAGAAGATCCAATAGCTCATCCCAACCGAATGACTTTAGGGCCGCCCATTCCCGGCTGAAACGGTGCGTGTGATCGCAGCCCTGCTGTCTGATTCGCTCATCAACGAACGAGCACAGAGAATCCACCTCTTGACGGCTGAGCTTGGCCATACCCACATCCCATCCTAATTTTGAGAGCACAACTACGCGGCCAGTCGTCCGCGATAGCAATCAAACTCTCCTCCCGTCCAACCGATCCACATATCCAACCAATCAGCCACATCCAACCGCCACTGCCGCTGCAAATTCCGCCCCTGCCCGTCCAAAAACACCACCTGACCCGGTGTCCCCTCAATCCTGAGCCGCCCCTCATGAACATTGCGGTGGCAGGCGCTGCACAAAATCGTCAAATTCTGCGGTACCGTCTCCCCTCCGTGCGAGTAATAGCGAATGTGATGCACCTCCAAATACAGGTGATGGGGACACCCCGGTGTGCTACAGCGATAGCCATCCCGACGCTGCAACTCACGAGTCTGAGCCGGGGTGGTGTGGCGAGCCTCCGGGTTAAATCGCGTGTCCCGCACGGGACATTCCTCCAAATCCTTGCGCGCCTTGGCCAGGGCACGCTCCCGTTCCCCATGCTGGGCATCCTCGTCCAACGGGCGCCCCGCCACCAACTGAGCAAAAACCCATTCCACCGCCTCCCCAAACTCCACCCCTCGCCCGAACTGAGCGACAAAATCTGCTGCCCACGTTCCACCAAAACCATCGCCTGAGGACTCAACCGAAGGCGCAACTCGGTATGAACCGGCCCGGCCAGACCACCCTCCGGCAAGGCCGGCAGTTGACCCGGCGCAGTAAGCGCCACCAATCTCTCGATCTGTTCGTAGGTCTTGTGGTGACACAGATCGATCCAGAACTCCTCAGTCTCCGGGCTGGCTACCCTGGCAACCTCGCGCAGTTTACACCATGCGATCACCCCTCGCACCGCCTGATCCGACAGCGCCGGCAACTCCTCCAGTCGAGTGGCCACATGGCGAAACTGACGGGGCTGCTTGGCCTTCAGCCCGAGGACCACGCAGGCGTAATGAATCGAGCTGCAACATCCGTGGTCAAAGTGGTAGCGATGCCGATCCATCGCCAAAAGACACCGCCCCAACAGCAGGCGATAGCTGGTCAAAGTGCCGCAGGCGCGGCGAGCGAGATGGTCGACGGCGTCCGGGCCAAGTTCTCCCAGTTGCTGGGCATTCAGGTGAGTAGGATCAATATTCATTCTACAATCGTAACCAACGTAGGTCCAAAAGTCAAAATCAGAACGGGCCAAAAATGGCGTGGTTACAAGGTTTCTTGACCGCGTATTCGATGATTCTTGCCCGCCCGCGGACGGTCCGGGGCGATGCAGGGGCCTTTCCCCAAGGAGGGTAGCCAGAAGGCGCTTGGGCCAATGCCCCGGAAATTCAGTGAAACGGGGGGGGCTTGACCCCACAGCGGTCTCCGCTAGAAAGGTCGCCACCAGAACTCGCTCGTCACTGGAGCGTCGATTTCTACGCAATGATTTCTCAGCCGGGCTGGCACGCGCAAGAGCCGCAAAGAGTCGATCACGGCGCACTCTGAGAAGCGGGTAAATTCGTCTCCCGGCCTGGCCTTACATTCAGCCGAGCAAACTCCAGATCGGCGACCACCTCTTCTGGCGAAGGTCCATTCTCATCGCCCTGATGGAGATCTTCACGCTGCGGCATCTGGAGCACGTAGGCAGCCACATCCGCCTCCGCCAGTTCCAGCAACGCAGCCAGATGAGCCGGCCGACCTGGCAGACCGCGCCAAATCTTTGGCAAAACTGGTCAGTCAAACGTCCTCTCTCGTATAGCCAATAGCCCCAGTAGTCCCCATCTTCGACAGCCACCACCAAGCCCGCCACATCCCATCTGCAGGTAAGTCGGGCAACATCATCCTGGACCCAGCAATGTTCGGTCACATAGAGATCGGGTCGAGCCACCAGCCACCCGTCCGATTCGTGAATGAGAAACTCTCGCCAGTTGTAGCCGCGCTTACCCCAGGTATTGATTCGTCCATCCTCCTGGTAAAGCCAGGTCTCCTCAGGGGCCGGCTGAGGACGCCGATGGATGAGTTCGCCCCGCTCCACATACAGCTTCTCGTAGGCTGGGACCAACCCCACTATTCATAGTTTGTAGATTTCCGTCACGCACCACCAGGGGCCCTTATCAGCGCTCCAGTACCACTGCGAAACATCCGTAAAGACGCGCTCGGGCCCCACAATGTGCTCTCGGACCGTTAAATGGGTGGTCTCTTTGTGGGCTAGAAAGCTAATCCAGGGGCCGTCGGGAAGGTATTTCCAGTCACCAAGGTCCCATCCGGAAGCCAGGTAGCACTCACTGGAAGGGTGCAGTCGACGAGTTTTTGAGGTGAGGTAGCGAAGCACAACCACGCGATCTCCCTGGCTAAATCGAGCCGCCTGACCGGGTAAGTTGGCGTAGAAGCGCTGTTCGTCTGGCGACAGCGGCAGCGGTACCAGGGGCCTTCCCTGGTATTCCTTCCACCAGCCAGGAAAGGGGGCTTCGTAGCGAGCCTGCAACCGCGCCACAGGGAGACAGGCCAGCAGTGCCACAGGGAGAAAGAGTGCCAATCCCCGCCGCTGTCCACTAGCGACGAGGTCTGGACCGGGTTGGGGCGGGCAACCTCGCATCACCAGGATCATGGCCGCGCCAAAAAAGAACAAGCCGACCAACTCATGTGCGCCGCCTTCGGCATACTTATGGAGCACCAGGCAGGCGACTCGGACACAGTTGGCCGCCAGCAGGGCCAAGACGGTGTTGACCTGCATCCGCAAGGTAGCCGACCAGGGCCAGCGGCGCACCCAGGCCAGCAGCGAAACCAGAACCAGTCCGGCCCACAGCATCTTCAGTCCACTGCAAGGTGCATCCACAGAAATCAGTTGCGGGCCCTGGCGAATCAGGGTGCCCTCCCAACGCACGCACTGTCCGTCCAGGTTCAGCAGGACCACGGCTCCCATGGTCGTCAGCGTTCGCAAAGGATAGCCCAGATAGAACTGGGCGCTGGCCAGGCAAGGCAGGCCCAGGAGCATCAACACGGTCAGCCCCGGGTCGAGCAGTCGCTGGCGAGCCCACGAGGCCAGAAAGCTGGCCGTGGCCAGGGCTGTAAGCACCGCCTGAGCTGCCTCAGGCAGCCAGGCCTGGGTCGTTACACGCACGGCCAACAGACCTGCGCACAGGCGCAGGTCAAGACCACGATTGCGGGTTCTCAGCACAACCAGGCCGGCCAAACAGAGCAGGGGCTCGAGATCGCCGCCCAAGAGGTGGTTTCCCAGCCAGTCCCTCATCGGCAGCCAGCTCAGTATCATCAGCAGCACCAGCAAGTAGTTCATCGGCGTCTCCTCCTCATGGCCAGCAGGCCTCCCACAAAAAATAGAGCTGCCAGCGGGGGCTCCGGCGTCATTCTGATGTCGTCGGGATGAAACACACCAGCCCTGGCATCGCCGTACATGTAGTGGGAAGCCAGCGCCAATGGTTGGGTGGACTCGTCGTGGGGAGCGCAACCATAGACCCCGCGAAAGACGCGATCAGCCTGCAAGTAAGGGATCTCGTCGCGGTCCCAGAGACGCGAAATGTCGGGCGCAGCCACATAGTTGTGTACGCAGGCCCCCAGCAACAACTTGCGGTTTCCAAAATAGCGCAGGCTGAAGAGGTCTTCGCTTGCGATCCAATGGCGGGTCCACACGATCGGCAGGTTTGCCCCCAGCAGAGCCAGGATACCCAAATAGACTCCCGCGCGGGTACCAGCGTCGAAAACAACGGTCCGAAGGGTTGCCTGGAAGGCCAGGTGCGGGCTAAAAGCCAGCAGTCCAAATCCGAACCAGGGAAGCGCCAAACTCGCCAATGGCGTCAGCGGAAGAAGAAGCACGCTATAGACCGCACAGATGGCCAGCGCAAAGCCTCCCCAGCAGCCCATCAGCGGTCCCCGCCGTTGGCGATGGGTCCAGTGAAAGTGAAAGCCCGGCACGCAGAGAATCAACAGCGAGTGCCACAAGGTAGGAACGGGATCGACAAAGTTGGCGCTGCAAACGCCGGAGCAAGCTTCAACGAGCAGCGCCAGCAGGGGTAATAGGATGCCGCAACAGTAAGAGTTGATCTTCATGGGTCGACTGTAGAAAATGGAGATGTCACCTCAATGTCGCGCTCTGTCACAGGCTTGCCACAAAGGTTCCGTAGAGTTGAGCGAGCATGAAGAAGACCATTTTGATTGTGGAGGACGATGACAGTATCGCCGAGTTTTTGCGCCAGACTCTGGAACGCGAAGGCTTTACGGTGTTGCACGCCCCCGACGGGCGTGAGGCGGTGCGCCTGTTCCCGGGCGCGGACGCCATCCTTTTAGATCAGAGGCTACCCAGAATGAGTGGCCTGGAAGTACTTCGCGAGGTACGCAGAACTTCGCAGGTCCCCGTCCTGATTGTCTCGGTCAAGGGCCACGAATCAGACAAAGTGGCCGGACTGGAGTTGGGGGCCGACGACTACATTACCAAACCTTTTTCCGCGCGCGAACTGGTTGCACGGCTTCGCGCCAACCTGCGCAAAGGCGAGGCGGCGGAGAATCGAACCCGACTTGGTGACGTGGAGATCGATTGGGCGCGCGCCGACGTATTTCGCTCAGGCATGCGGATCGTCTTGACGTCGCGGGAGTTTGGGCTGTTACAGGCTTTGCACGAGGCACGCGAACGCGTGCTGGCCCGGGAGTGGCTCCTGGAACGAATCTGGGGATACGACTTCGAGGGAGACGACCGGGTCGTGGACACGACCATCAAGCGACTACGTGCCAAGGTTGGGGCAGACCTGATCGAAACCGTGCGCGGCTTGGGGTATCGACTGGCCCGATGAGACGACTAGTGCCCTGGCTGTGGCTGTGCCTGGTCATCTCGCTTTTTCTGGGTTCCGGTCTGGTGTTGGTGCACCGCATTGAGCGGGAAGCCCTGGACCGCCTGGAAACCGAGATGGTCTCCAGCGGCCAGGCATTGGGGAATCTCTGGGCAGCCGATCTGGCTGCCGGCAAGTTCACAGACCTGCCCGCCCTTGCATCCCCTTCTCGAGTGCGCGTATTGGATGCGCGCCCACGACTGTTGGCCGACTCCCTGGGCGTACCGGTCGACCAGCAGGCTTCGCTGGCCTTTCGACCTGAAATTGGTCGGGCGCTTCAGGGCGGATACTCCGCCTATACCCGTTTCTCCGACGAAACCGAGCGCTCACTGGCTCTCTTTGTGGCGGTGCCCGCATATTTTCGGGGCCAGGTGGTGGGTGTGGTCTACCTTTCGCACTCCACCGACGACATTCTGCAATCTCTGGGACGCTTGCGCAGCCTGACTCGCGATGTTCTGGCCGTGGCCGTTTTTGGCAGCTTGTTGTTGGCCCTCTACCTATCCGGTCATCTGCACAACAGCCTGCGACGACTTCGATTGCTGACGGGAGAGGCCCGACTGATTTCCATTCAGGGCAGCGGCCCGGAGGCGGAAATCGGTCACGGCTTCAACCGCCTGGTACAATCTTTGCAGGAGAAAGTGACCCTCTTGGAAGAGGAAAAGGCCAAGACGCGCCGTTTCTTCGAGGACGTCGCCCACGAGCTTAAGACCCCCGTGACCGGTCTGTGCGGCTCCCTGGAGGCCTTGCAGACCGCCCCCGACCAGCGCCTGCTTTACAACGCACTACGCGAATCGCGCCGGCTCAGTGAACTTGTGGCCCGCCTCATGGAGCTACAGCAGCTGGAATACTACGACCTTCGCCTGGAGACGTTCGAGCTGACCTCGCTGCTTCAGACAGCCCTGGACCCTTTCGAGTTTGAGGCAGCCCGCAAAGGCGTCAGTTTGGACATCCTTACAGCCGCGGAACTACGGGTGCGCGGTGATGCCAGCAAGCTCTTGCGGGCGGTAGAGAATCTGATCGACAACGCCGTTCGCTGCACGCCCCCGGGGGGTCATGTAGAAGTGGAGGCGCGCGCGCAAGGAGAACAGATCTGGGTCTACCTCCGCGACGAAGGCCCCGGCCTGGACCCCGCTCTATTGGGCCGCCATCAGCGTCAGGGCGCTCCGGCCGCAATGGGAAGCCTGGGACTGGGCCTGGCGGTGGCTGCCGAAGTCTTGCGGATGCACGGCTCCCCCCTGGAGGCCACCGGACGACCCGACGGCGGCACCGAGCTTCGCTTCCGACTTTGGCGCTGAATGGCTGGCGGGTGTGGTGGGAGTCGGCACCGACGGCGGTATGCTGGTCCTCTGCAGGTGAGGATGTTTTGTTGAGTGAACAATCTCAAGTGAATTAATAAATTGTTTTGTTGGATTAGCGTTGATTTAGTTTGTGTATATTTGATTTAACATTGAGTTGCTTGGGAGCGCGATGCGGTCCGCGGTGGTTCGTCCAGCAACTTCCCTTAGCTTCTTCTTTCGACCCGCCCTGTCGCTGAAGAAGAGGAAGACTCGGACGAGGGCGAGCAGGCGCGCCCAACCCGGCTCTGTTGGCTCCGCAGAAAGGGCCGAGTGAGGCGTGTCAGCCCTTTCGCCATCTGGCCTGCAGCAGATTGCCGAGAGGGAGGGCGAGGCCGAATTCCGTTGCTGTGCGATCAGTCGCTTGGTCGACGCCATGCGGAGCCCCAACGAATCATACTCCGGCCAGTTCCTGGAAGCGGGGGCAGTTAGCCAAAAGCTCGGCATAGCTCCCGTGGGACACGATCAGTCCCTCATCAAACACATAGATGCGCGAACAATCGCGAACCGTACTGATGCGATGAGCGATGAGCACCACGGTATGGCTGCCCTCCAGAGCTCGCACGGCGGCCATAAAAGATTCCTCGGTGGCGTGGTCGAGCGCGCTGGTGGCCTCATCGAGAATCAAGACCTCCGGCTTGGGATAAAGGGCTCGGGCGATGCCGATGCGCTGCCGTTCCCCACCGCTAAGGCTGAGCCCCCGTTCTCCCACCGTCGTCTGATACGCTCGGGGCAATCGCTCGATTCTTTCATCGATCTGTGCTACTCGCGCCACGCGCTGAACTTGAGCGGGATCGATTTCGTTCTCCGGGTAGCCAAGCGCAATGTTCTGCGCAATGCTCTGGTCGCTGAGATAGATGGTTTGCGGCACGTATCCTATGCAGGCTTGCCAGGCGGCTTCGTCGTTCGCCCCAAGTGGCCGGCCATCGATGAGGAGGGCCCCTTTGGAGGGCCATAACAGGCCTCCCAGCAGGTCCGCGGCAGTGGTCTTGCCCGAGCCAGTTCGGCCTACCAGGGCCACCAGGCTCGATTTAGGAACTTCCAGATTGATTTCTCGCAGGGCCGGTGAGTCCGTTTCGGCGTAGCTGAAGGTCACGTCTCGAAGTTCAATCGTCTTATTAAAGGGGCGGCTTAGCGAGGGGGGCCCGTCCAGGGCGGCGGGAAGCTCAGACCACACGGGCTGGAACGCCTCCAGAACGGGCAAGGAGTAGCGGAGGTCCACCAGGCAGGCATAGATCTCCTGGAGGGCAGGCACGAGCCTCCAGACCGCCATGACATATACCCCGATCGAGCCAAAGGCGAGGCGGGGATCCGCCATCCGCTGACTGAGAAAGAAGAAGACGAGCATGATGGCCAGCACAGCCAGCCCTTCCGTAAGGTGTCGGGGGATCTCACCGATCAGGCGGTGCTGCGACTCCAAAGCCAGGTAGTCCCGGCTCACCCTTTCGAAACCCTGATGCAGGACAGCTCGCCGGCGCACCAGACGCCCCTCCTTGATTGCGCTCAAGCTCTCTTGAACCAGGCGGTGACGCTGTTGGTTGAGTTCAATCCTGCGCTGGCCGAGCCTTTTCAAGCGGGCGCGAAAGACGGCGTAGATCGATTGATAAGCCACGCACAGCAAAGCGGCACTAATCGCGGCCACGAGTGGGTCCACCAGCACCAGGCCGACTACGATCAGGCAGGCCGTCAGGCCACGGTAGAAGAGCGTGGAGAGCTTGGCGATACATTCGTAAACCAGGCGGTCCATCTCGTCGAGTACGTCCTTCACCAGGTCGGAGGTGTGGCGACTGGTGAACCAGGCATAACTCCGGTGGAGATAGACTCGCAGTAGATGCACCGCCAGCGCGTGCCGCAAGGACAGCGTCCAACGTAAGTGCAGCCAGTAGGTGGCCCCATTCAGAAGGGTGGCAACCAGGAAGAGCAACAAGAATAGGCCGCCCAGCGCAAACAAAGATCCTTGACTGCTGGCGGCGCCGGTCAGTTGGTGGAGCTCTTTCAGCCAACCGCTCTGAATCGCTGTGCCCGCCAGACTGACCGAGGCCACCAGGGGATACATGGCCGCCACCACCAGGACTTCGCAGCAAGCGTTGAGACAGGCCACCCCCAGGTACACTAAAGCCAGCCGACGGTTTTGAAAAGCCAGCAAGGGGCGGACCTGTTTGAGCGTCATTCTGGGCCGGGATTCGGGTGCTCTGGTCGGTCCCAAGTCAGGTCGATGCCATGGCTCTGCGCGACGCGGTTGACGGGGCCTTTCAAGAACGGCAGTAACCAGCTCAGCAAGGTCAACAGGCCGGCCCTCAACCAGCCCAGCCCCCGCTCCTTGCGCCAGGCCGCGTCGCGGGCCAGGTTCAGGAAGGTGGGGGCGTGCAAGTAGTGGGGGCCGCAGGCCATGTAGTGCTGGCCTCGCGCCAGAGACTCGCTGACGAAGATGTTGAAGGCCACCACCTGCACGAAGTCGCCGATCGAGGCGATCCACCGGGACGGTGTCAGGTTCCAGGGCGGTGACTTGTAATAGCTGCTACAGGTGGACAGCATGCGTTCGTAGGCGGCGTAGCGCCGGACGAATTCGCGCTTAACCTCGGCGAAGCGGTCTTTGTCCAGGCTCGAAGTGCCCATGACCACGTCGAAGGAATTGTTGTATTTCCAGCCGCTTTTGACGATATTTTCCATGTCCTGGTTTCGAGCCTGGTGGAGTTGATTGAACAGGGCTGTGCCCGGCAACACCGAGCAGGTGAAAGGTACGATGGCGGGCACGTCCAGCTCCTTTAAGCCCGCCAGCATGGCCGCGGGGAATTTCTCATCGTCCGTGGGTAGCCCCATGATGACGTTGCAGAAGGCGACAATCCCCTCCTCCTTGAGGATCTGCAAGCCTTCACGCACATTTTCGCGGGTGTTGTGGGCCTTGTTGATGATCTCAAAGGCCTTTGTGTCGACCCCTTCCAGGCCCAGATAACAACTGTTCATCCCCGCCCGCGAGGCCAGTTGCATAAGTTCGCGTTGTCCGGCCACGTGCTCGAAAGTGAGTTGGCAGGCCCAGCCAAAGGTGGGAAATTCCTTGCGCAGCGGCACCAGAGCCTGGCAAAGTTCGGTAAAGCGCTTGATGCTGCCATTCAGATTGTCATCCACGAAGAAAAATTCGTGACAGCCCAATTCCACAATGGCCTGGCGCAGTTCCTCATACACCACAGAGGGGTTACGGTAGGTGAGCGGTCCGAAGAAGTTCACCACCGAGCAAAAGTCACAGGCGTGTTGGCAGCCCCGGCCCGTTTCATACGCCAGCACAGGGGTGCGGCGGCCGCTGGCGGCACTGCTGACGGGGCTGGGAAAGAGCTTGCGGGCGCGGTCACCCAGGCACAGCTTCCAGTTGGGGCGAGGCACCTCGTCGACCGAACCGAACCCCAGGCTCAAGATGGCTTTGGCCGGAGGCTCGTCAGCTTCAATCGCCTCCAACAGGCGAGCGCGCACCGAAGTCTGCAGCGGGGATTTGCCGTCGATCAGGCCGGCGAAAAGCACGTCGAACTCCTGGTTCAGCTCAAAGAATTCGCGCGCGTAAGAGTGTCCAGGCAGAGGGTCCTGGTCGAACATCTGCTCCAGGCTGCCCGGCCCTCCGCGCTCCATAAAAAAGGCCCAGGAATCCCGGAGCAGTTCCTCCTTCAGGGCGGGCTCGAGAAAAGGGGTGAGGCGGTGCACCAATCGATGCAGCGGAACCACCCTGGAGTCGGTGACCGCCGTCAACTGGCTTTGGGCCTCCGGGTGGTCGGCCAGATGCTTGTAGAGAAAGGCCCGGATGGTCTCGAATACCACCGAAGTGACGTGGATGCCGCCCAGAATGAAACGCTGGCGCTTGCCGGCCACAGCCCGAAGCTGCCGGGCCAGTTCACGGGCCCGATAAATATGCCCGGTGTAGGCCGTGAACAGCACCGCGTCCACGTCTTTGAGACAACTGATGTCGCCATCGGTGACGTCATCATACATTTGATACTGATAACGGTCCACATCCGGTGAGTCGTTGAGGAAGGCCGTGACCGAGGGCCAGGTCAACTGCATCAAGAGACTGGTGGGCCCCTTGTTGGGAGCGTCGGTGCTCTGATTGTAAGTGGCCGGCGAGACCAGGCCCAGGCGAATTGGTGGATTCATTTCAGTTCCTCTCGAATTGGCTGGCATGCGGATACAGTTTCTCCATGGTCTCGCGGAATCGCGCCAGCGAACGTGGATTCACTTCAAAGCCACCCTCGTAAACACAGCCCTCTTCGAGGAATCGATCGTAGGCGTTGTCGTTGACGCAGAATATCGTTGGCTGCTCCGCTAGCAAGGCAGCCATAGAGCGTTTGGTTTTGCCTGAGTCATTAAAGATCCCATAGATTTCATAAGTCACGGGCAGGTGCAGGCCCAACATTCGATTCAGCGCCTTGGCGCACAGCCGCATCAGTTGCTGTCCGGCGCAATGACGGGCACTACGCCAGCGCGACCAGCCCAGGCGGCGCAACAACCAATTGCAAAAGAGAGTTTCAAGCGCCACATAGTTTCTGGACGTCCCGCGCTTGCGTCGGGTGATCGTGCCCTGGAATAAGGAATGGCCGGAGAACTGTCGGAGAAACTCTTGCCACCAAGTTTTGCAATTCGCCTGAGGAATGTGGGGATAGAGATAATAGTCCAGCGCCGTCTTCGGCCAGATGGGACGAATATCATCCAGAACGCGGGTGGTCATCACCAGAGAATGGGTGAAGGCGTCTGGTAAGAATCGGCCCAGCCAGCGCGGGATAGGGGAATCCAGGGGAATGGCCCGGGGCCGTCCCCACCCATCGAAAAAGAAATTGGGGCTGAGATTCCGACCCAACATATGGTCATCGTACCACACCACATAGTGCTCGGCCAGGTCGGGAATGCGGTGAAGGTGAGCATAAACGGGAGTGCCGTGAAAAGTAGGCAGCAGTTCAGCGGGGACGAACTGGTCGTGGTGAATCACCCGCACCCGGGTTGGGTCCAGCCAGTCGGGCAACTGTTCCTGGTTCTGCACCACCAAAAGCGGACGGCGCACCCAGGGAGCATAACGCTCCATCGAACGAAACAAGAAACGCAGTTCCCCCAGTGAGCGCACTTGGCATGGGCTGAGGGGGCCCGCTTGGGCCAGGTGCGACTCCTGAAAGGCCGTCTTGGACCCGTCCACGTAGAGGATCACCACGTCAATCTCTCCATCTGGGGCAGCCGAATCCCTCACGCGCAGGGTCCCTCTTGAATGTTGGTAAAATCTGTGCACCCCATCACCCATGCTGCCCTATGCTTTACCCGATTCCTGCTTATCGGCCGGGGGCGTTCAGTTGCAAAAGATCGAACATGACCCTGGCGCAATGCTCGTTATATGCCGGAGTAAAATGCCCCCCGCTGTGCTGATTGTGACCCCTCACAGAACGGTCCCAGGAGCCAGGTTTCATCAGCCCGTGGTAGTGGGCCGGAAAGTCCTGGGGAAAGACCTCAATCATGGCGGGGGCATAGACTTCAGACTCCGGCCCCAAATATAGAACCAGGTGGTGGATCGAGACATCCCGGCCCAGCGCGCGATGGATCTTGTCGATTCCCAGTCGCATCAGCCTGGCTTGCAACGGCGTGAGGTGGCGGGCTTTCTTGGTGCCCGGCAGGTCGATTTCGCGAGGGTCCATGTCTTCGTAGCGACCCCAGTCCACACCCGCCCACAGCATTGGTCCTTGGGTCTTGGGGCCGACACCTTCGGGGGCGGTGTAGTCCCGCCAAGCCCGGGTCAGCAGGTTGATCAGACGTGATGGGCTGGTGGGGGAACGCGGTGGATAGGTGCGGACCAGAAAGCCCGTTTTGTGATGTAGGTAGAGCACGTTGTCCACCGGGTCGTTGTCAGCATGCAGCACCAGAACGCCCCGCACCCTACGGCGGTCCACCGTGTGCAGATAGTCTTGCAAGCGTTGGGCGCTGGCCAGCAAACTGAAGCCAGGCACGCCCAGATTGACGACGCGCCAACCGGGGCGGGCCTGACTCAAAAGACGGTCCAGATAGGCAGCGTACGTCTGGTCGCCTGACACGCCCCAGCCGAATGTGTAGGAATCGCCCACCAGCAGCAAGAGAGAATCGTCCGGTCCCGGAGGTCCCAGGCCGTCAAGCCTGCATCCGAAGGGGTCGGTGATGATGTGCTGAGAGAAGTCCGGGCCATAGTAGGTGTAGTGCAGGTTGGGACAGGGCGCCCAAACGGTGGTCGGGTGCAATATTTCAAAGTCGGGTCGGGGAGCGTAGCGTGGGTCCAGTTTCCAACGCAGATAGATCTCGGTCAACAGGGTCAACGCGGCCAGAATGAAGAGGTTAACGCCCAGCAGCAAAGCCCATTTCTGCTTTGGACCCGGAGAGAATCGCCGAGTCACGGCCTGAGCCAGGGTTGCACAATTCGGTACCAGAGCAGAACCAACAAGGCGTTCCTCAGCCCCAGGATCAGAGCCGGTAGCAGCCGAGGCGGTTCTTCCAGAAAATCCCAACAACCCGGAAAGATGATCTGCGTAAGAAGGCAGGCGGTTAGCATCAGCACATCTGTTGCTCGCACGCCGGCCGGACGGTCGTCGAGCAAGAATATCAGCGGAATCAGGGGAGTAAGGAACTGGGGAGAAAGCACCTTCATGCTGATCAGCATGGCGGTCAGCAAGGCCACCACGCAGCGGAGTAAGGCGGCGCAGCGGGCTGCTTCATCGGCCTCGGGGTGCTTCTTCAAAAAGCGCCCGTACAGGCCTAAAACCGTGCCGCACAGGACCAGGGGCGCCAGCGTTGCCAGGCCCACGACGAAACTCTCATAGGGCGCACGCAGGCAGCGCGAACCAAAAGCCTGAGCCACCATTTCGGGACCTCCCAAGAATTTGTGGAGCAGCATCAGGCTGGCGTAACTGCTTTCAATTTCTACCGGCCGCTGGCTATGGTAAGCGAAAAGCAGACGAAGATTGGAGCCGCCCACCCAGGCGGCCGGTCCAAACACCAGCAACACCGTCCAGCAAAAGGCTCCCAAACAACGACCTGCCCTAACCCACTTGTGCTGGGATCCCCAGTGAAGGAGAAAAGCGGGTAGCAGTAAAGCGGGTAGCAACTTCGCCCCGGTTGCCAGCCCCAGGAACAGGCCACAGAGCGCGGCTCGATGGTGGCGGACCGACACCATCGCCCCCATAAGAAAAAAAGCCACCGCGGCATCCAGGCGGCTAACCACCAGCGGTCCCAACGCCGCCGTGGCCAGAGCGGTCAACAGCCAGAGCCGCTGCCGGCGGCCCTGGGCCTGGGGCGGCCAGCCGACCCAGGACAGGGCCAGGGTCAGCGCGCCGCCCATCCAAAGGGCCATCTCCAGGGCAAAGGCGCTGCGATAACCGGTCAGCGACGAAGTCGCCAGACGAGGCAGCCAGAAAAGCGGCACACATACTGGGGGGTATTCCAGCGCGAAGTCGCGGTACGGCAACAACGGCTGATTCGGTCGCGAGGTGGGCAGAAATTCACCCACCGCTCCGAGGTCTCCGCTCCACTCCTTCAGATGGGCCAGGTCCACCCGGGCTCCACGCATCAGCTCGCTGTATTTGTAAAGCCTCTCCAGGTCGCAGCCATGTCCAAACCAAACATACCGCTCCAGGGGATGGATCCAGCGCCGCCAGAATTTAGGTCCTGCCGGATAGGGCAAGCAATAGGCAATCATCAGCAGCAAATAGGCACTAATCAGCCATCGGCCGGTGGTTGGCATCGGCTCATTTACGCGGTGGCCCCCTTGCCTCCTCTACAAGGATGGTCGGAGGGAATCGCGTAGCCTGGCTGGTGGCGAGCCGATCAACCTATGCGCTGTGGCTGGCGGCCGCAGTCGGCCTGCTTAACGCTGCTCGTTTGTTGGTAGGCTACTACGGGTCCGGTCATCTGCTCGAAGGTCACACCGCTGGGGTGTGGGCTGCGCTGGCCTACGACTTTACCCAGGGCGAATTCTATCGTCCGGTGCTCGACGAGCGGGGCTATGGGGGCACCCGTTACATGCCGGCCTTCTTTGCTGTCCACGCTGGAGTTGCGCAATTGACGGGAGAATTTGTCCTGTCGGGGTGGGTGTGGCTGCAACTGGGGGTCTGCCTCTGCCTGGGGGCGGTCTACTCTTTGCTCCGCCAGCAAGGATTGCCCCGCTCTCGAGCGCTGCCCATCGCCTTGCTGCTCTTGGGCACCTCTACCTACCAGCGACTGAGCGTGCAGCTGCGCTGTGATTTCCTGGCCGCGGCGGGGGTTTTCTGGTGCGTTCTCTGGGTCGAAAAGTATCTGTCCGGGCGCCGCCGGGGCTGGTTGGGGTTGGCGGTGGCCAGCCTGGCAGCGGCTTTCTTCACCAAGTTTAGCTCGATTTACGGTTTGCTCTGGGTCGCCTTCCGCCTGGCCAAAGCCCGATGTTATGCCGAGGCGGGTGCAGCCGTGGCCGCCATCATCGGTCTTTGCGGGGTTGGCTGGTGGATTCTGGAAAAAACCACCTCCGGTCGATTCGGTCAGAATATGGGCGCGACTGCCAACACCGGTAGCACTTTCAAGAGTCTGATCGGCGCCACCGAGACCCTGTTCGTGAACCTCTGTTATGAGGATCCCATGGCGCTGATGCTCTTCCTCGCAACCATTCCCTTTGCACTGATATTGGGGCTGTGCTGGCGACCGGCTCAACTGCGCCTGCAATGGCAAGCTGAGGGTGCATCGCCCGCCGAGTTTAACTTCACCTTGCACCGGCCCTATCGGATGGAAGGGGCCTTGAGTCTCGTGACCTGGGCGGTGACGCTGGCGATCTTCACCTCCCCCGGCACATGGCTAAACCACCTCGTCGACCCGATCATGGCCTGCCTGCTGGTAATGGGATTGCTGTTTCAGGCTCCGCAGACCGTCGGCTGGGCGGGTTGCAGCTGCGCGTTGATCGCAGCTCTCCATATGATCACCTGGGTGCCCGGCGCTCCGTCGGTCCAGGCCACGCTCACGGGTACCGGCGCCATCACTTTCCAGAGTTTGGAGTCGCTGCGCCGCCGCTTTGATTTCCACCCCCCCTACCTGGCCGAGAATCCGTCGGTGCCGCTGGCCCTCGGGCATCGCCCTGTACTCCTGGACGAATTCACTTTGCGTGTCTTTCTAAGAAATCGTCACCCGGTGGGCCTGGACTTCATTGAGAGGGTGCGAAATCGAGCATTTTCCTTGGTAGTGCTCGAATACGAGAGCCGCTGGCCAGCCCCCCTGGCCAATGAACCCGAAGAGTTCTGGAATCGCCAACCCCCCGAGTTCCGATTTATACGAGACTACTATCAGGTCGCTGCGGTCTCGCCTCCACTGGCCGTACTGCTCCCCAAGCGATGAGGAACAGGAGCGCCGGGTCGGAGAGCGTAAATTCAGGCGTGACCATCAGATGGCCCGTTTATGCGCTCTGGTTAGCAGCCATCGTCAGCGTGGTCGATGCGGTCCGCCTGGGCCTTTGGTTCTGGCTGCCGGGCCACCTGTTCGAGGGGCACACTTCGGGCGTGTGGGCCACTCTGGCCAGCGACGCCAGTCAGGGGGAACTCTATCGACCCCTGCTCGACTCGCGGGGCTACGGAGGCACCCGTTATATGCCCCTTTTCTTTCTGATCCACGGGCTCCTGATTCGCTTCACCGACTGCCTGGTCGAGACCGGGCTCGGATGGATGCAACTGAGCGCCTTTCTCATCGTTATCGCGCTTTATCGTCTACTGAGACTTCAGGGGTCAGACCCCAGCATCGCGGTGCCGCTGAGCCTGATGTTCTTAGGTAGTCTCACTTACCAAAGGCTCAGCGTTCAATTGCGCTGCGACTTTCTGGCCGCCGCCCTGGTGCTGTGGGCTGTGCTCTCGGTGGAAAAATACGTGAAGCAGGCTGGCCGGGGATGGCTGGTGGCGGGCGGTTCCTTCGCCACTGCAGCTTTTTTCACCAAGTTCACTTCTTTCTACGTGCTGCCCTGGATGGTCTGGCGGTTGGTCCGCCAGGGTGCCTACGGGCTCGCCGGCTGGCTAGGAATTGCGGTTAGTCTGGCCTGCGCGACCGGAATCTGCCTGTTGGAGTGGTTTACGGCCGGACGCTTTACGCAAAACATGGGCGCCACCCTTACAGCGGGGGCCTCAATGGATCATCTGCTAGGTTCTGCCCGGGTCCTCTGGCTCAATGTTAGCGCGGAGGACCCCACCACTCTGATCTTGCTGCTCGTCACTTTGCCCTCGGCACTACTGTCCTGCCTGGTTTGGGAACTGCGCCTGGAGTGGAAACGTTGCCCGCACCAGGAGCGCGCCCAGGTGCTTGAACTCAGCCCGCCCCCCGGCTGGGAGGGGGCCCTGTTGGTGTGGACATGGGCGGTGACCTGGTTCATCTTCACTTCACCGGGAACCTGGATGAATCATCTGGTTGACCCGTTGGCCGCTTCCTTGCTGGTGCTTGGTCCCTTTTTCGGCAGTTCGGCGGCGCGTTGGGCGGGAGCGGGCTGCGTGGCCTTCTGCGTGGCCCATCTGGTCACATGGCTGCCGGACTGCCCCTCCATCCAGGCCACGCTGAGGAAAGACGGCATCATGCTCCGCCAGACGCTGACCCAAATTGACCACGAGTTCCAGCTTCGGGGACGCCCTTTTTATGCCGAAAACAACACGGTAGCTATCGCTCTGGGTCAACGGCCCTTTTCGCTTGACGAGTTTAGCCTGCGCCTGTTCCTGAGGAACAACCACCCCGTTGGGCGAGATTTCGAGCGCAGGGCGCGCGCTCAGTACTTTGACTATATCATCCTGGAATCGGTGCCGTTCAAGAGCAACGTGGATCGGCCCGATGACCCCGTGCTGGCTACCTGCCGGGATGACTACTGGCGGAGTCAACCCCTGGAGTATCAATGTTTGCGACCCTACTATCAGGTGGTTGCGGTGCGCCTGCCCCTGGCGATACTGGGCAGGCGTACTGTTCGGAGAGACTGGCCCAACTCATCACCAGAAATCCAAGTCCGTAAAAACAACTGAGCGGAATCAGGAAGTAGGCTTTATGGCAGAAAAGCAGCCAGGCCCCGGCCAGGGCGTATCCGCCCAGTGCCAATTCTAACCAGACCATCCACGACATTGGCAGTCGATACACGTGATCTTTCCAGGTATCGGCGGACCGGACCACATTGAATTTGGGCGTGCGTCGAAAAACGTTGCCACCGAGCCCGGACACCCCCTGGAACAAGGCCAACGAGTTATTGAAACTCATGCCCACGCCAAACAGCAGCAGCAAGGGCATCACTTGCAGCATACACGACCGCCAATTGGTGGGGTTACCTTTGCGCAAAGCCAGCCAATAGACGAACACGAAAGACCAGGTGTTCCACAGGCCCAGCAGGGCCAGCGGCACCAGGTCCTGAGTCCGCAGTTCCAAGCCGACCCAGGGCCCGAGCAGCACCTGCATCAACACCAGAAGGTTCATTGCATAACCGCTGATGTGCACCAGCGCCAGGACCTTCTTCCACCAGGGCAGACGGGAGGCCAGCAACAGCGGGGCCAGCTTTTTCAGGCATTGGGCCGACCCTTTGGCCCAGCGGAACTGTTGCTGCCGAAAGGCTTGCAGTTGGGGAGACAATTCGGCTGGCACGACGACGTCCAGGACGAAGCCCGGCTTCCACCCCCGGACCAGCGCGCGGAAGCTCAGGTCGAGATCTTCGCAGAGCGTATCGTGATGCCAACCGTGACAATCCAAAATGGCGGCTTTGCGCCAGATTCCGGCCGTGCCGTTAAAGTGCATCGTCAGGCCGGCCCAATAACGGACACTCTGATCGATGAAGAAGTGGCTGTCGATCACGACCGACTGCAGCAGCGTAACGACCGAGTAATTCTTGTTGAGGTGCCCCCAACGCGCTTGCACAAAGGCCAGGCGGCGATCTTCAAGCATGGTCGGCAGCAGGCGCTGGAGAAAGTCAGGCTCAGGCACGAAATCGGCATCGAAGATGGCGATGAATTCGCCGGTGGACTGGTGGATTCCGGCGTGCAGCGCCCCGGCCTTGTAGCCGACCCGATCCTGGCGATGCAAATGAACGATGGGAACGCCTTGGCGTTGATGGTGGTCGACCCAATAAGCCGCCAGGTCGCGGGTCTCGTCAGTCGAATCGTCTAAAACCTGGATTTGCAGACGATCCCCCGGCCAGTCGAGCGCTGCTGCCGCGGCCCACAGTCGTTGCACCACCCTCGCCGCATTGTAGATTGGCAACTGGACGGTGACCTGAGGGTAGTGGGCCAGATCGGGGGGAGCAGGCTGATTGCGGCCCCACCTGTCCTTGACAATGGACAGAATACCTAAGATTACCACCTGCGCCGAGTAGACGCATAGGACGAAATTAAGTAGGAGGTATATCCATACCAGGGTAGGCACGTTCGCAAGTTACGCAGCCCCAGTCAAAAGGCCTTCTTTGAACCGAAGTGGACATCCCTCATCCCCATTTTTCCCGGCGCCAAAGGGTTTGCCCGGTCAGGCCGAAATCTTTTTTTTCATGATCTGGACTAAAGCCTGGCGTGACTTCCTTTCTCACCGCCTGGCTCTGGCCACCTCGATCTTCATGATGGGCCTCGGAATTGCGCTTCTGGTCGCCTTCTCGTCGGCCTTTCTGAACCTCGGCCAGTCCGCGAGGCTCACCTATCAAAGGCTCGACTTTCTGGATGCGACTTGTTACCTGCGCCACTCGTCGCCCACGCTAACCCAGCGGGTGCTAGCTCTCAGCGGCGTTCATAGCGCCGAAGGTCGGCGCAGCGAGGGAATCCGCATCCAGTTACCCGGCGGTGAAATGGTTCAGGGGGTGGCCCTCGGCATTCCCGCCGAGAGAGAGTTGACGGTCAACCGCCTTCACCTGCACCAAGGCGACCGTCTTCGCAATCAGCGCGGCGGCGCTCTGCTCGAAAAGCGATTTGCCCGCGCTTTCGGCTACCAGCCGGGAGATACGCTGATCGTCCAAAACCCGCAGGTCCGGCGCCGTTTTCAGGTGGTGGGTCTGGTCTCCAGCCCAGAGTTTCTGTGGTTGACGCCGGAGCGTCTCGACCCTCGGCCCGCGGCCCACCGGTTCGGCGTGATGTTCATCAGCCACAAGGACATGGCCAGCCTGGCCGGCAGTGACGCCATCAACGAAATCCACGTGCGCTTCAGGCCTGCGGTCAACCATGGCAGCGAATGCCTGTCGCTGACTCGGCACTTGCAAGGAGACCTGTCCACCTCCGTAGTCCCGCGCAGCGAGCAAACTTCCAATGCTCTGCTTGAGCGCGACCGCAGGGCTTTCGCCGGAGTTTCGGCCACTTTTCCCCTGGTCCTGATCGGCCTTTCGGGGGTGATGCTGTTCCTTACCCTGTGGCAGCTTCTGCATAGCCAACGCAAGCAGATCGGCACCCTGTTTTGCCTGGGATTTTCCCGCAGCCGCATCGCAGCTCAATACCTTTTGTTGGCCGCAATCGTGGGAGCGCTCAGCGGATTGGTGGGACTGTTGCTGGGGCCGCCCCTGGCCCGGCTCTGCACTCGCTATTATGTGGACCAACTGGGACTGCCCTTCTGGTCGGATGGCCTTCAGGTGCCCAGCCTTCTGGCGGGCATGGCGCTGGCTCTGGTCGTTAGCTCTTTGGCATGCCTTGCGGCGCTGGCTGACTTGCTGCGGAGTAGCCCCCTCGAACTGTTGCGCCAGGATTTTTCACCCCGGCCGAAACTGGTAAGCTGGCTTCAATGGCTGCCTATCCGCGGACACTACCGGGCTTTCTTTCCGCTGCGCAATTTGCTTCGCCAACCCTGGCGAAGCATGACGATGATCGGCGCCATCGCGCTCTCCACGAGCCTGATCCTGATGACCTTGTCGCTGTTTGACAGTCAGTCTACCACCCTGGACTTTTATCTCAGCAAAATCCATCGATACGACCTGAAGGTCGACCTGGCGAAGGAGTATACCCCCAGCGATTTGCCGCCGGTGGAACACTGGCCGGGCGTGCAACGAGTCGAACGGGTTCTGGTCGTGGGGGCCACCCTACATCACGGGAAACAGCACTTGGCGCGGGGCATTTGGGGCCTGAGCAGCGATTCGCAGTTGTTGCAGCTCTATGACAGCCAGGGGCGGCCTCTGGTGGCCCTGAAAGGCCAGGGTGTGCTGCTGGCTCCTATCGCCTGGCGCACTCTCGACCTGACCGGCGAGGGTCAGCCTGTACAACTGGAAATCTCCAATGGGCAACGACACCCCCCTTTGCAGTCGATCGTGAGCGGCCCCCTACTCTACGAGCCGGTTCTGGGCCCGCCCAAGTGCGAGCTGTCCGACTTGCAGCGTTACCGCGCCCGCTCCCGCGGCGGGCCGCGCGAGGTTGTCAACAACCTTCTCGTCCAGGTCGCTCCCCGGGCTCTGGAATCGGTGCGGCATCGACTTCTGTTGGACCCGCGAGTGCACAAGGTCGAGACCATGGCCTCGTTACGCCGGGACATCTACGATCTGCTGCGCATGGTAATGGCTTATCTAAGTCTGATGCTGGGGTGCTCGGCTCTAAGTTCGATCGCCATGATCCACATGGGCTGCACCATGAATTTGAGCGAACGAAGTACCGAAGTCGCCGCCCTGCTGGTGCAAGGCGTGCGCCGGCGCGATATCATCTTGTTGCTGCTGATCGAGTTCTTGTATTTGTGGCTGACCGGCCTGGCGTTAGGGATCGGCGCGGGAACCTGGGCGGGCAACTGGATGCTGGGCAACTTTCAAAACGATCTGATCGACCTGCGCCTGCAACTGCTACCCCGGTCGCTACTGGCCACTGCGGCCTTCAGTCTGGGGCTGTGTCTCATCGCTTGCTATGGACCGATTCGCCGACTACTCAAGGTTTGTCTGGCCGACGCCATGCGTGCGCCGGACTGAGCCGAGGCCGCAGCAGACCTGGGGGACCGCCAGATAGAACAAGCCCTGAGCGCCAAAGACACCCCACCGTGGCGCTCCACATAGCGATAGATCGTTAGATTCACGCCCAGGTATGCGCAGCCGATGACGGCCGCGGCCAGGCGCTGGGCGGCAGCGACAACAGGGTCAATCCGAGGGGGGGACCGCCCGCAGGAAGATATCGTAAAGACCATCGACCGCCACATCCAGCGCTTGAGGTGGCGTCGTTGAAAACGGCGGTCCATGACGATCTTGTGTCCCGCGTCGTCACTCGTTCTACGTCTTCGATCGCGCTCACTTCCAGGCAAAATCCGCCGGCCTCGCGCAAGACCTGGTTGCGCACCTTAGCCGCCGATTGGTGGACGTGAAAACAGCGGTGAAGCAGGTTGCGAGAGCGACTCAGTCGCTGACTACGACCTCGAGCCTGGTGCCGAGCAGCGGCGGAGGGAAGGTATACAAAACCTCTGCCGAACTTCGAGCCTGGCTTCTTTTCTCGCTGACCCACCCGGATCAGGCCAAAGAATGGGGCAGGTTGGGACATCGGGCCTTCTTGCACCATTGGACGCCCCAAGTCCACCTGGAGCGTCATTTAGAATTGGTGGCGAAGGGGCTGGCCGAAAAGAGACGAGTATGCAAATCTTGATGTACCACTCCATATCTCCCGGACTGCCGCCGTGGTGCCTTACGCCCGCCTGCTTTCGCCTGCAGAGGGCGGCTGTGGCGGAGCAAGGTCTGAGGGCGTTTTGCTCAAGGTTGGCTTGGAACAGGCGCAGCCGGACATGGTAGTGCCGGCTTTTGACGACGGCTATGACCATCTGGCCCATCTTCGCGCAGTGGCCATGCTGACCACCCAGGCCGGGCTGCCGGTGGCCTACCACGCCAGTTGGGGTGAGTGGAAAGGTTGTCGGCTGGTGCTGGAGGCTCATGGCAGTGCTGGATTGATCCGGGCTTTGTACTCACCCATGCTCAATCTCCAGGTTATGCGGGGGCCAGGGCGCCCCGGTCTCCTATGGAAACTCTATCCTTGGGTCAACCTGCGCGAGAAGTTGTGGGGCTGGGAGACCATGGCCAGCCACGCCTTTGCCGAATTTCAGGATTTCTTAGGGGCGCTCCAGGGAAACTGGGGTAGTCTGGCGGACGGCGGGGATGGCTTGCGGGCGGTGCAGGTGGCCGCCGCCGTCTATGAAACCTGCCAGAACCAACCCGTCTCGCTGTTGTGACCGCGCTACGACTCTTCACGGCGGCACTGGCCTTCCTGATACCCTTTTGCCTGCACGCTAGCTTCATCCTGAACCACTTTTATCGGAGCGGCGCCTATTTCTTTGACGCCGGATTGTACGCCGCCCTGATGTGGCGTGACGGGTGGTTGATCCCGGTGCCCGACCAGGGGCTGCCCTATTTGCTCGACGGCACCTCGTATTACAAGATTCATCTCACCTTGATGCTAGGCCTGGCCTCGCTCTTGTCCTACGGGGTGCCTCTCGACCGAGTCCATTTATTCGCGGGCTACATTGGATTCTGCTACGGACTGATGTCTCTTTCCATCTACTGGGTGCTCTCCTGGGGCTTTTCTCTGCCGGGCCGATTCTGGCCCCTGGTCTGGCTGATGCTAGCGCTTCTCTTTGCCCACGGCGGATTGGCTATCGCCATCGCGCGCTACCCCCACACCGAGGTAATGGCCGTGGGCCTCTTGATTTTCTTTTTCGGATTCTGGCTGCGCCGTCAGTATGGGCGGGCCAGCCTGTTCTTTTTCCTGGCCTTGCTCGTGCGTGAGGATTGCGGCAGCCATGTTTGCGCCATCCTGGGGCTGTTAATGTGCGACCGCTACCTCAAAGAGCGAGGTTCCTGGCGCCACTATCTGCCCTATTTGCTGTATGGGGGCATCGGGCTATCCTGGACCCTTGCGGCAATCGCGGTGCAAAAATTTGCCATGGGAGGGGGCGAAGCCCTGGGTCGGACGTTCGCCGGCGGACTGCCACTGAGCCCCCTCCCCATCCTAATGCAAAAGAGAATTCACCTGTGGCTTCCGGTGCTGGGCACTCTGCTCAGCGGATTGGCCTTGCGCAGTAGACCTCAGGTTTTGGCGGTGCTGGCCTTCCTGCCTTGGACCTGTTTGCACCTTTACGGTTCGCAAGAGGCCCCGGCCACGTTGGTGGCCTACTACGGCTATCCTTTCCTGCTCACTTTTGCCTGGATTTTGCTGGCCCAGGCCGGTCAGTCCGCCACCCTCCCCCGCCGGTTGTTCACGCTGGGCACCTTCGCGGCCATCCAGTTGCTGAGTCTGGGCGGATTGGCCTTGCAGAAGGAAGGGCCTCTGGGTTTTCTGCAAGCGGCCTGGCCTTCCGCCCAAACCTGGAACGGCGGCGGGCTGGAGGAATTTCTGGCGGACTGGAAAGAGGCGGGTCTGGCACGACTTGGAGTTCACGTCGACATGGCGGTGCTCAGCCTGGCCCCGCGTGACTTTCCTCCGGGCACCTGGCTGCACGAGAAATCCCCGCAAGGCTCGCTGGATGGCATGCTGTTCTTCCGGAATACCTGGGATTTTGGCCTCACCATGTCTCAACTGGTCTGTATCGAGCAACCCCGGTTTTATCAGGTAAAGTGTACGCCCATGGTGGTGGCGGCGGCACGCGACCTTGCCATTCCTGCCCACCTGAGGAGCCGTCTGGAGCCTGTTTCAGGTCTGGCTGTGACCCACCAGAGTCGAGTGGGTCGCCGATTGGGAACGGGTTTTGCCGTTCACCCTCGGGAAGGTCCTGGGGCCTTCCTGGTATTGGCTTGCAAGAAAATGCAGTCGGCCCGGTATGACTGCTTCTACCGATACCATCTGCTGGGGCCGGGGCCGGCCGAAATGGTGATGAAGGTTTGGGTCGACTATGGGCGGCGCTGCCTTTCAGAGCAGACTTTTGAGTTGCAGGGTCAGGGGGTGATGCGCTGGAGCTTTGAGATCCGCCCCACCGACCAGGAATTGGTCGAAATCGTTTTGCACGGGCCCACCGGAGCCGAGGTTTCGGTGGATGACTTCGAAATCACCTTGCAGCCCTGATCGCCTTCGAGAGAACCGCCGAAGACATCGCGAAGAGCGGCGCAACTGTGCGGAGTTGCGCGTATCGTGTTCGGCCAACCGGACCCGGCGGGCAGGCGGATCCGGTTGGCCGCGATGCTCGACAGCCTGCGCCATCGTGGACCGGACGGTTCGGGCCTGGCGGTCGAAGCGGAGGGCTGGGACCTTTTTGGCCATTGTCGAACTGAGCGAGGCCGGCCGCCAACCTATGGCTTCGGGCCTGCGGACCTTCAACAGTGAACTCTATAAATTTCGCTGGCTGCGGACGGCTCTTTCCGAGGACGGCTACCGTGAGTCATTTCGCGGTCAATCTGATAGCGAAGTCGTGCTCGCCGCCATAGCTCTCTGGGACCGCCACACTTCTCATTACCGACGTCGGCGGCGTGCGAGACTACCTTGAAGAAGGGTGCAATGGTCTGTTCATCGCGGCCGATTCGCGGCGTCTCGCTACCAGATTCCAGCAACTAGCATCGCGTCGATCCCATAAGGTGGACCTTCTCGAACCCAAAACCCGCGAGGAAATGCAGCGTTAGGATCCTGTCCAAAAGGTGTCCGAAGAACGATTCCGGAACAATCGTCAATGAGGTATCCTTCCAAGGGCCGGTTCACCCACAAGTTGAGAAGGCAAGCGCAGAAAGCGTCCAGGATACCTCCCGCCTGCAACCTGGCCTTCGAAGCTGCGGGGCAAAGTCTGGATGAAGCTGCGTGAATCAAATCCGCCCAAAGAAAATCCTGATTTTAAGCGCAGACACCGGCGGCGGTCACGATGCCGCCTCGCTGGCTGTCAGGGAAGCGCTGGACCTCCACTACCCAGGCCAGACCCGCGTCACTATCGTCAATACCTTTCGCAAACTAGCCTGGTGGCCGGCCAATCGATTGGGAGATTTTCATCGATTCTTAGGCCGGCCGGGGCTGGGTCACGGGATGATGGCCGTGATATTTCACGAGGAAGCCCGCCCGGGGCCCGGCCAGTTTGTGGGTCTTGAATTCTTTTACGTGTTGATGGTCCAACGTTTACGCAAGTTCCTGATGGCCCACCCCGATCACCTCGTCGTCACCGCCCATCCCATTGTCACCCAAGTCGCTGCAAGGGTCTGCGGGCGACTGGCTCTGACGATCCCCATGGTGACTCTGGTCACCGAGTTAGCTAGAGCCCCGTGGACTTGTTTTCATCCCAGCGCGCAGCGCTGCCTGGTGGGAACCACCGAGTTGGCGGAGCAGGCGCAAAGCGCGGGCGTGGAAGCCCACCGACTGCGTGTCACAGGCCTGCCCGTCGGCAGCGGCTTCCAGCCCTCAGCCTCCCCGGCAAGCGCCCATCGAGCCGACTTGGGACTGCCAGCCGAGCTTCGTTTGATCTTGCTGGTAGGCGGCGCAGAGGGCTACGGAGGACCCCTTGCGGCCATAGCAGACTCTCTGGCCAGGCGACTGAGTGACTGCCATTGCCAACTGGTTGTGGTGACGGGTCGCAATGTGGCACTCCGGGCTCAACTGGAGCGTACAGTCTTTCCGATTCCGTTACAAACGTTGGGATTTGTGTCTGATATGCATCGCTGGGTCCGTGCAGCCGACTTGGTGATCACTAAACCGGGCCCGGGGACTCTTTGCGAGGTCATGGCCGTCGGCAGACCGCTGCTTCTATTCGGAGGCTTCCCGGGACCCGAGCAGGTCAACGTGACTTATTTGCGTGATCGAGGAGTCGCAGATTATGCTGCTCATCCGCGAGAGTTGGCAGAAAAGGCCGGCTTCTTACTCAGCGAAGGAACGACAAATTTGGGCGAAATGGCCCGGCAAAGCGGCCTCACCGGAGCACCGGGGGCTGCTCGCGCCGTGGCTCAGCAGTTGATGACGTTTCCGGCTTGATCGGCTGGGCCTGTGTTGGCGGATCCCAAAGCCCGGTCTCGAATTTCGTTCGCGACTGCCAGATGGCTTACTTGAGGCCTCAAAATTAATGCTCCGGTGCACGGTTTTTGTGTATGCGGGCTGCCGATTCGAAGGAGGTTCGAGTCGAGTCAAGCCGAAATGCCCGCAGGTGTTTCACGCCCATCTCGTGGATCGACTCTCGAGGCTACTGCCCAGTTCACGACCTGCTGTCGCTTTCATGCCTCGGCACGTGGGTGACAATTTCGCTGAAAATCTGTTTTTTTTGTTGTCCGCTTTGGAATTCTTGAGATTCGAACACATCGCTCACTTCGGAAGTCTGCTGGGAGCGGCTCGTCTGCAGGGCACATTACCTTGGGACGAGGATCACGATATCTACCTCGTGGATTGCAGCCGGAATGCCGTGGAGGCGGGTCTGAGGCCCATTCTTGAAGCGCATGGCTTTGAGCTGGAGTATGATTCCCGACACTTCTTCTGGGTTCGTCAGAAGCACTGGTATGCCGCTTCCGGTCATCTGGCGCTGCACTTTCTGCCCGCTCTGATCGAGCACACGGAGGACCTTCCCGTATGGAAGGGAGGGGCCCCCCACCTGCTACGCTCAGAGCTGCGGCCTTTGCGTCGCTATCCGTTCTACTCGTCCTACATCTTCGCGCCGGCGGAGAGCGAGCAGCCTTTGCAACGACTCTATGCGGAATCAGGAAGCCCGACCACCATGGGGCGTTTCCGCTCCGCACCCATTCACCCCGAGACGAAGCGCTTTTGGGCAGCGGCCCGACCTGCGCCGAACGCTCTTGATTGGCCAGCCATCTGTAAGAGATTCCGTCAGCGGTCGCGTTGGAATCACATGAGCTGCCTGCCCTGGTGGTGGTTTAACGGCGCCTTCATCATCGGTATCAATCGCTTGCGAGCCTGGGCTCAAGCTCGGCTGCAGACAAGAAACTCTACAGGAGCTCGGCCACCAGGGCGTGCCCGGCGGCCGATAAGTGAATAGAGTCCTGCGGAGGCTGGGAGAAGCTGTCCAACAGGCCCGCCTTATGGTTGCCGCAGTTGATGCGTGGCGCGGATGTGTTCGGCATAGAAAGTCGTGGTTCTCCGGGTAGCCGAGATGGACTCCGTCACCAGGCCCTCCAGTGACGACACCGTGCAAAGGCCGATGTCCACGCCTCAAACTGTCCGACCGAACTCAACGATGTCCCTTCGGCTCGTGAGGTGATTTCAAACGGCTTCGTCAGCAACTCAGACACTTGGTGGACAATTCTCGGCCCCGAGTCTTTCGGTTTTGGCTTGCCGAGCGGTTGAAGCTCTGGGAGGGGCCGGCAGGGCCCGCGTCGGAAACCGTAAAGTGATCCGCATGGCACACTCGGTCGACCTGCAGTTGTTGGCTACCCGCGAAAGTGAACAGACGGAATGGAAGGACCAGGTCTCCAACGTCAACGATGTGGGCCGGACTCTCTCGGCATTCGCCAACGATCTGGCCAACCTGGGGGGGGGATATGTGGTTTGCGGGGTGCGCGAGGAACGGGATGAACACGGCTTTCCCAGGCTGGTGCGTGGTGGTCTGAGCGCGAACCGACTGCGCGAAATCGAAGGTCAGGTGTTGACCCGCTGCCGCGAAAGGGTTCATCCGGCCATCGCCCCCCGGGTGGAAGAACTGCCCGCCGACACTGCCGACGCTCGCGTGCTGGTATTCATTCAACCCGCTACCGGCCAGGGGCATCTCCTTCGGGAAGGCGACGAGGGGGGCAAGTATTTCGTGCGCGTCAGTCGCCAGACCGTGGAAGCGCGCAACGGACTGTTGCGAGAGTTGTTGGTTCGGTCGGGAGGCTTGCTGCCGTGGGACCATCGCGCTTGCAGCCTGGCCAGCCCTAAAGACCTGGATCTGCTGGCCTTGCGACAGGCACTTCAGACGGCCGGGTTGCAGGAGGCCGAGCGCGACATGGACGACTACCTCAACGAGGAATTTCAGATCAGTCCCTTTGTGCCCCCCCTGTGTGTTCGCGAGCCCTTGACGGGCAGCTTGCGACCCCGAAACTTCGCCTTGTTGCTCTTTGGGAGAAATTTACAACGCTTTATTCCCGGGGCGGTCAGTCTGTTTTCGGAGTATCGGGGAAATGACCGTTCGGAGCCCTCAGCACAGCGCCATGAGGTGGCCGGCAATGTGCTGGAGCAGGCCAGCAAGCTTAGACATTTACTGGAATTGCAGGCTCCGACGCTGTTCGACAAAACCGACCTCAACCACCCCAACGCGGTGAAATACCCTCTGCGCGCCCTCTACGAATGCCTGGGCAACGCCCTGGCTCACCGCGATTACGAGCGCGTCGACCCGCTGCGCATCAGCGTCTTTGCCACGCGCATCGAGTTTACGTCTCCCGGTGGACTCCCTTTGGGCGTGGACCAGGAACTGTTTCGCACCGGGCGGGCTGGAGCCAGATGGCGCAATCAGGCTCTGGCCTGGTTCTTTCACCGGCTGCAGGTAGCCCAGGCCGAGGGCCAGGGGATCCCCACCATATTGAGGACGATGCACGAGGCTGGCTGTCCGCCCCCCAGTTGGCAGGCCACAGACAGCGAAGTTTCATGTGTGTTGCCTGCCCACCCTCGCGCCGGTGCGACAACCACTTTTTGAACTGATCGGCTAGCGCCAGTCCAGTAACAAGTGCAAATTGATTCTTCAACTCGGAGCGGGGGAGAAGAGCCAGTTGACATCCGGAAGGGGTTTGTTTGGAACGTTACCCCCATGATTCTCCCGCCAAAAGATACGGAGCGAGTGGTACGACTGTTGTGCAAACTGGATGTGTTTGCCGACCGAAAACTGGCCTTAAACACAGGGATTACCCTGACGGATGTTGCGACGGAGCTGCGAAACCAGGTGCGAGTACAGTGGTACAACCATCCTGAGGTGTTAGACGAGTATATCGAAACCAATCCCGACCGCCATAGCGAGGAGGATCTGGACCTGTTGCGCAGTTGGAAGGGACGCCAGCGACAGCGCTACATGGTTGTGAAGTGTCTGAAGTCGGGCGCCATCCTGGCCGACAAAGAGCATTATCAGGTGCTGGGATGGAACGACTCCATTGAAGATCTTCTCTGCGGAGCCTCGCTGCCCACGATGGTAGAGACCACGCTGCTCCCCTGTGGAGACAAGATTGCCTATGATGGAATCTTGATTCGTTTCAATGTCTTTTTTGGGTCGGGCAGTCGCAAAAATATGAATGAGGAATACTCCTATGCTCGGCGCCACGGTCAGATACGCACCTCTTTCGGAGAGGCGCCCAAGCCGCTCAAGCCCGCCGGGCCGGCCATGTGCGAGCATCGCCCGGGCCGTCCAGGCCATCTTGAGATCGACCGAAAAATTGCGCGGCGGAGGCACCCGACCTTTGCATTCCCCGGCTCTGGCCATGCTGCGCTGGGCAGCCCAACTGGCGGCCAGCAGTTTGGAAGAGAGGCCCGACCCGCAGGAGATTCGCAAACAGTTGGGCCAGATTCGCAAGGCCTTTAGCCAGATCAACCGAGCTTTGTACGAGCACGATTACTGAGGGGACCGCGCAGAGTAGTTCCAGCATCAACACTGTGAGTCGCCCTCGATGCCGAAGAGTTGGTCCTGGGCGGTGATGACATGGGCGCCGGGGTTGATGGTGATGGTTCCGTCGCTTTGTTTGACGGCGATGGGGATGACTCCGGTGAGGGTGCGGGCGGGACCGAGGATGTCGGTGAAGGTTTTGCCGATCCAGTTGGGGTCGAGCGGAAGCAGTTGAATGCGCGAGCCGAAGCTGGGGTGCAGCAGGTTTTGAAAGATACGGGCCTGACCCGAGTCGATGGCGGCCTGGGCTAAGAGGCTGCCGGCCAGTTCGCCCGAGAGCACCACTTCGTTGATGCCGCCGAGGCGCAGGTGGGGCTCGCTCTCCGAGCTGCTCAGTTCGGCGCAAGAGAGGATGTTGGGGTGCAGCTTTTCGATGGTGAGGGCGGCCAGAACGGTGCGGGCATCGGCGTCCTGGGGGCTGCGTCCGCCCGATTGGTCGGCCATAATCAGAGCTATCGCGGCTCGCTCGAGACCGGCCCTGCGCAGCGCGGCGATGCGCGTGAAGTCGTCGCGCACAAAGCGGATGCGTCGGGGATTGGGCAGGTGGGCGACGTTGGGCGGGATTTCCAGTTCGCTGATGATGACGAAGTCTCGGCTTTTGTAGGCGGTATGGCTTTGCAGTTCGTGGAGAGTGGTCAGGACGCCCGAATTCCAGCCGCAGATCAGGATGTGGTCTTGCAGTTCGTTGAGTAGTATGCCTTCCAAGAGTGTGCTCCCTCGTTTCATTCGGTCGGTGACTACGGCCGAAACCGAGCCGGTCAGGATGGAAAAGAAGCTGATTCCGGCCAGAATGAGCATCAAAACGGTGAGTTTTCCGCCCACGGTGGGCGGAAAGCGGTCGACATACTCACTGGACAGGAAGCTGAAGATGGAGCTCCAAAAGGAGTGGACCAGTCCTTCCAGCGAGAATCCTCGGGTGGCCGCCAGACCCAGAGTGCCCACCAGCACAGCGGCGGCCAGCAACACGATGACACCCAGTGACTGAACGGTGCGGGTGCTGGCCGGCAACGAATAAATTTTGACCAGGCGGGCCAGCCGCAGGATGCGCAGCAGGCGCAGCACCCGCAGGCCAGCGCCGATGCGAAAGACTTGCAGTCCGGGCAAGATGGCCAGGATGTCCAGCCAGCAGTCGCGCACGAAGGAGCGCAGCTCGCGCGAGGCCCCGTAGCGAATACTGAGTTCCACCACAAAGATGCCCGTGATGACGGCCTGGGCGCCCATAATCTGCTTGTACTGGGGGGAGCCGATGGGGACCAGGGCTTCTTCTCCCAGCAGTACCACCGAGACCAGAATCATCACAAAGACTGGCAGCTCAAACCAGAGACGACCCACCGTGCGACGACACCACTCCTTGATACGCCTCATGGGGGCAGTATCTGCCTTTCTCGCAGTATGTTCAGGACCTGTTGGCAGGCCTCGGCGGGCGACAGCGTGTCGGTGGGCAGCGCCAGTTCGGGATTTTGGGGGGGCTCGTAGGGGGAGGACACGCCCGTGAATTCGCTGATGCTGCCCTCCAGGGCTCGGGCGTAGAGACCCTTGGGGTCGCGCCGGGCGCACTCTTCCAGAGAGCAATTCAGGTAGATCTCGAAGAAGTGGCCGTCGGGGATGAGTTGGCGTGCCATGGCCCGCTCCTGGGCGAAGGGGGAGATGAAGCTGCACAGCACAATCTGGCCGTGTTGATAGGCCAGTTGGGCCACCTCGGCCACGCGGCGGATGTTTTCCTGGCGGTCGGCGGCTGAGAAGCCGAGATCTCGATTGAGGCCATGACGAAGATTGTCACCGTCGAGATAGAAGGTGGAGCAGCCCAGATCGAAGAGGGTGCGTTCTAGAGCCTTGGCCAGGGTGGATTTGCCCGAGGCCGACAGGCCGGTCAGCCAGATCACGCAGGCTTGATGGCCCAGGCGCTGCTGACGCTCGGCCTGGGTGACGCTGCCGGCTTGATAATAGACCTGACGCGGATTGACGGTGGGGGTGGCCCGGCCCCGGATTATGCCGGCGGCCACGCTTTGGTGGGTGGCCACGTCCACGAGTACGAAGGCGCCCGTGGCCCGATTGGTGGAGTAGGGGTCGAAGGCGATCGGTTCGCTGGTGCGCAGGTGAACCCGGCCGATTTCGTTGAGCGTGAGTTGAGTGGCGGGCTGCTGGTGCAGGCTGTCCACGTCGATACGATAATTCACCTGTTCTACCTGACAGCGCACGCGCCGGGTGGTGTGCAGCAGCCAGTAGGCGGTGTTTAGACGCAGGGGGGGGGCGCCCAGCCAGCACAGGTTGACGTCGAGATCGGTGCCCAGTTGGGGTTGATTGGCCTGGCGGGACAGCATGGTACCGCGGCTGGCCTCGACTTCGTGGGCCAGGGTGATCACCACACAGTCGCCGGCTTCGGCCTGCTGGAGCCGGCCGTCCGGTCCCAGAATGGATTGAACCTGAGTCTGGCTGCCCGAGGGGTGGAGAGTGACCGCCTGGCCGGGGCGGATGCGGCCGGAGCAGACGCGACCGGCCAGGCCACGGAAATCCTGGTGGGGCCGAATCACGCACTGGACGGCAAAGCGGAAGTCGACCACGTTGAGCCCACCACTGACACGCACCTGCTGCAGGTGCTGCATCAGGGTAGGGCCCTGGTACCAGGGCATGGCGGCACTGCGATCGACCACGTTGTCGCCTCGCAAGGCCGACATGGGGATGCTGATCAGGTTGCGAATTTGCAGGTGACTGCAGAATTCGAGAAATTGCTGGCAGAGGTCGTCAAAAATGGACTCTTGATAGTGGACTGCGTCCATTTTGTTGACGGCCAGCACCACCTGTGGCACGCCCAGCAGGGCGCACAGCAGGGCGTGGCGCCGGGTTTGGCTGGTCAGCCCCTTGCGCGCGTCCACCAGCACGATGACCAGTTCGGCGGTGGAGGCGCCCGTGATCATGTTGCGCGTGTACTGCTCGTGGCCCGGAGTGTCGGCCAGAATGAACTTGCGCTTGCCCGATTCGAAGTAGCGGTAGGCCACGTCGATGGTGATTTTTTGCTCGCGTTCGGCGCGCAGTCCGTCGGTGACCAGGGACAGGTCAAGGGGGCCGACTCGTTGTAAGGCCTCCAGTTGGTCGTCGAGGAGCAGATTGCGGTCGTAGAGCAATCGGCCGATCAGGGTGCTTTTACCGTCGTCGACGCTGCCGGCCGTGGCGAATCGCAGTAGCATTAGAAATAGCCCAATCTTTTGCGGTCTTCCATAGCCGCCTCGGAGCGCTGGTCGTCGGCCCGGGTGCCTCGTTCGCTGCGGCGGGACTGGCCGATTTCGGCCAGGATCTCGGCCAGGTTGGAGGCGGTGGAGGGTACGGCGCCGGTACAGGTCATGTCGCCAATGGTGCGGAAGCGAACCTGTGTTTCTCGACTCTCTTCACCGGCCAGCGGTTGCACCCAGGGGCATTGGGCCAGCAGCATTCCCTGGGTATGGATGACCTGTCTTTGGTGCGCGAAATAGAGGCAGGGCACTTCGATTTGCTGAGCCTGGATGTATCGCCAGATGTCGAGTTCAGTCCAGTTGCTGAGGGGGAAGATGCGAAAGTGTTCTCCCGGGTGCTTGAGGCCGTTGATCAGGTTCCAACATTCGGGACGCTGATTTTTGGGATCCCACTGACCGCTGCGGTCGCGGTGCGAAAAGAAGCGCTCTTTGGCGCGGGCTTTTTCTTCGTCGCGGCGGGCGCCGCCCAGCAGTCCGTCCAGGCTCAACTCTTGAATGGCGTCCAGCAGGGTGACGGTCTGAGCGGTGTTGCGACTGGGCCGGGGTCCCGACTCTTCGGCCACGCGACCTGACTGAATGGACTGCTCGACGTGGCGCACTAACAGTTGGGCTCCGATCTGTTGGGCGAAGCGGTCGCGGAAGTCGAGCGTTTCCGGGAAGTTGTGGCCGGTATCGATGTGCAACAGGGGGCAGGGTAGGGGGCCGGGGGCAAAGGCCTTGCCCAGCAGGTGGGCCATGACAATCGAGTCTTTGCCACCCGAGAAGAGTAGGGCCGGCCTTTCCAGTTGCCCGATGGCCTCGCGCAACAGGTAAATGGCTTCATTCTCCAGGGATTTCAGTGCCAACATGGGGCCGCCCTTCGGCTACCTTGAAGTTCTCCCCTGGATCGAAGGCACAGGCTGTGTGGCAGCGAAACCCCGTGTATTATGTTGCGTAGCCTTGTCCCGTTGATCTTTCTGTTGATCTGTTGGAGTCTGTGCTGGGGGGCACCCAAGCCAGGCATTCTGGTGGTGTTCGATTCTACTTCGAGCGCAAGCACGCTGAGCCACAAGGGCCTGGTGGAACTGCTCAAGCAGAAGCGTGCCGAGGGGCATTTTGCGGGAGCCAACATCGATCAGGAGTTTAACGTGTATAACATGGCCGAGCCAAAGCATGTGGCCACACTCAAGATGTGGGGCGTAGGCAAGACTTCCAAACCGTTTATCTGTCTGACCCAGTTGGATAAGGCCAAACGGCCGGCCAAGCTGGTGTGGCGCTCGTTTTACACCACTCCGGAGGGCGCCCTGCAGGCGCTGGATGAGCAATTGGGCATTGCCTCCGTGACTCAGCCCAACCCTTATAACACGCCCAACCCTTACAAAACGCCGGAACCGTACAATACACCGGACCCCTACAAAACGCCGGAGCCTCCCCGCGTGTCGGACCGGATTACGGCCGGGAACAGTCTGGCGCCGGGCAGCTATATTGAGGCCCCCAACCACATGTATAAGTTCTTGGTGCAGGGCGACGGCAACTGTGTGGTCTTTAAAGGGTTGGAGCCGATCTGGAGTACCGGTACCAAGGAGGCTGGATGCAAGCTGATGCTGGGAAGCCGGGGCAAGCTAATGCTAGTCAATCCTGGCGGAGATACGGTGTGGGAGACGGGCGAGGATGGACCGTCGGGCGACTACTATCTGCAGATGCAGGAAGACGGCAACCTGGTGGTCTATCGCCGCACCGGACCGGAGCAATTTACCTGTATGTGGGCATCGAAAAGGGAGGGTGCATCGCTGCACCCTCCCCGTTGAGGCTACTTGTCTTTGAAGGTGGCCTGACCGGCCAGGGCCGCGTGCGCGGCCGCCAGGCGAGCGATGGGCACCCGGAAGGGTGAGCAACTGACGTAGTCGAGACCGAGCGTGTGGCAGAAGGCCACCGATTCGGGTTCGCCACCGTGTTCGCCGCAGATGCCCACCTCCAGGCCGGCATTGGCGGCGCGACCCTCTTCGACGGCGATGCGCATGAGGCGGCCTACACCTACCCGGTCGACTACCTGGAAAGGATCGTTCTTGAGGATCTTCTCGTCCAGGTAGACGGGGATAAAGGTGCCGGCGGCATCATCTCGCGAGTAGCCATAGGTGGTCTGGGTGAGGTCGTTGGTGCCAAAGCTGAAGAAATCGGCCACCTGGGCCAATTCGCCAGCCACCATGGTGGCACGCGGCAATTCGATCATAGTGCCGATCTTGTGTTTGACCTGCACCCCTCGCTGCTGCTGCACATCGGCGGCCACGGTCTCGACCATTTTGCGCACGAACTGCATCTCTTCGACGGTGCCCACACCGGGGATCATCACCTCGGGGCGAGCGTCGACGCCCTCTTTGACCAGGTCGCAGGCAGCTTCGAAAATGGCCCGCACCTGCATTTTGTAGATTTCCGGATAGACAATTCCCAGTCGGCAGACGCGCAGTCCCAGCATGGGGTTGAACTCCTTCATGGCTTCGACGCGGTGCAGCATCTCTTCCAACGATTCCAGCGTGGCCTTACTGTCCTCGCGACGATGGCGAATTTCTTCGATGCCTTTGGTGTAAGCCTCGGGCGCCAGGTCGCGGAGGGTGCGCAGACGGGTTACGTCGACGAGCAGTTCGGAGTGAGCCGGCAAGAACTCGTGCAGGGGCGGGTCGAGCAGGCGAATGATCACCCAGTGCCCGTGCATGGCTCTGAGGATTCCCGAGAAGTCCTCGCGCTGGATGGGCAGCAGTTTGGCCAGGCAGTCGGTGTAGTGTTTCCAGGGACCGGCCTTCTTGGCTTCGATGGCCTCCAGACTGGCCTGGGCGTCGCTGTGGCGGCGGTTGCCTTCAACCTGTTCGCTCAGTTCGCGGGTGGCCCGCACCAACTCACGCTGCATGGCTTCGGCCCGGGGAGCGCTGAGAATCATCTCCTGCACGATGGGCAGGCGATCTCGCTCCATGAACATATGCTCGGTGCGGCACAGGCCCACGCCGGTGGCCCCGAAATTGCGCGCCCGTTCGGCATCGCGAGGGGTGTCGGCGTTGGCGTAGACGCCCAGTTTGCGCACGTTGTCGGCCCAGCCCAGCAAGGTCTTGGTCTCGGGCGAGAGTTCAGAGGCCTCGGAGAGGGTGGTGTGACCCAGGAACACTTCGCCGGTGCCGCCGTCGAACGTGATCCATTCGCCTTCGCCGAAGGTCTGGTCGCCTACGCTGACCTTTTTCTTGTCCAGGTCGATGCGCAAGGCTTCGCAGCCTACGATACAGGGGATGCCCCAGCCACGAGCCACCAGGGCGGCGTGCGAGGACGGTCCGCCGGTGGAGGTAAGAATGCCTTTGGCCACGGCCATGCCGTGAGCGTCGTCGGGTGTGGTTTCGGGGCGAACCAGGATGATGGGACCCTTGGTGGCCTCGGTGACGGCGTCGTTGGCCTCGAAGACCACTTTGCCGCAAGCGGCGCCAGGAGCTGCGCCGGTGCCTTTGGCCAGGAATCGTCCGGCCTCTACGGCCGCCTTCTTGGCTTCGGGGGGGATGGAGGGATGGAGCAGATTGTCGAGCTGGCTGGGGGAGACGCGCAGAACGGCGTCTTCCTTGCTGATCAGACCTTCGCTGACCATGTCACAGGCGATTTTGATAGCGGCCTGAGCGGAACGCTTGCCCGTGCGGGTTTGCAGCATGTAGAGCTTACCTTTTTCAATGGTAAATTCCATATCTTGCATCTCTTTGAAGTGCAGCTCCAGGTTGTTGCTGGTCTCTTGCAGCTGTCTCCACATTTCCGGGCTCTCTTGCTGAAGGGCCTGCAACGGCTTGGGAGTGCGAATGCCGGCCACCACGTCTTCGCCTTGAGCGTTGGTGAGGTAGTCGCCCACCGGCACTTTGGCGCCGGAGTTATAGTCGCGCGTGAAGGCTACGCCGGTGCCGCAGTCGTCGCCCATGTTGCCATAGACCATCGACTGCACGTTGACGGCCGTGCCCAGGTCGTGGGCGATCTTCTCTTTGTCGCGGTAGACCATGGCGCGGGGATTGCGCCAGGAGCGGAAGACCGCTTCTACCGAGAGGCTGAGCTGTTCGTAGACGTCGGTGGGGAAGTCGCGGCCGGCTTCGGCCTTGAATTTGTCTTTGAACTCCTGGACCAACTCTTTGAGGGCGGCACCGGGAATGAGGCTGTCCTCGGTGATGTTGAGGGCTTTCTTCTTCTTCTGCAGCAGTTTGTCAAACTCGTGCTTGGACAGGCCCATGACCACGTCGCTGAACATCATGATGAAGCGGCGGTAGGCGTCGTAGGCAAAGCGCTCGTCTTTGGACATCTCGATCAGACCCTGCACGGTGTCGTCGTTGAGGCCCAGGTTGAGCACCGTGTCCATCATGCCGGGCATAGAGAACTTGGCCCCTGAGCGCACCGACACGAGCAAGGGGTTGTGGCGGTCGCCAAAGCCCTTGTTCATCTTCTTTTCGATGGAAGCCATGGCTTGCTTCATTTCGTCAGGCATGCTGGCGGGAAATTTGTTGCCACCGTTGAGGTAGACGTTGCACACCTCGGTGGTTACGGTGAATCCCGGCGGGACCGGGAAGCCCAGGCGGGTCATTTCGGCCAGGTTGGCCCCTTTGCCGCCCAGGATGTCACGCATTTTTGCGTCGCCCTCTTCAAAGAGGTAAATGGCTTTTCCATTGGTGAGCTGGGATTTCCAGTCTTGGGTAAGTGTATCCGTCACGGTATTGTCACCTTCGCTGCGAATGATAGGGTAGGAGTGGGGGGATTTACTTTTTTTGGAGGGAGGATTCCTTCCTTTACAGGCCGTTGAATTGGGCGTCGTAGCTGATGGCTTTGATCAGATCCGACAAAATGAGAGCTTCAATGGCTTTGGGGGAGAGGTCGGCGGTGAAACCTTTGATGATCGAGAGATCGTCTTTGTAGGTTCCCTTCCAGACCTTCAGCATGTCCAAGACTTGAGGATTGACGCCTTGAAAGGTCTGCACGATCACGGGCAGGCTGTCGGCCACAGAGGGGTCGGCCAGCATGGTGCGCAGGCGCGGTTCGATCTTTTCCTGGCGGATCTTGGAATGTTCCATGGGGCCGATTTCGTCTTGGGGTAGGGCTGACCTGCCTCAGGACCAGAGTTCAAGCACCGATTGGGGCTGAAACAGGCCGCCTTCAAGCGGCTCCAGGTGACGTTTCATGCCCAATTCGCGATAGAAGTCAGCCAGGCCCTGAAAGCTGCCCGGAGTGACCGACTCCAGGGAGAAGTCGACGGGTAACTGGCTACGCAAAGTGGCCAGGTCCAGATTGCGCAACAGCTGCTGGCGGTTTTCCTGGATGGCGCCAGCGAAACGGCCGGCTTCGTCAGCGCGATCGAGCAGGCCGGGTAGGCCGCCCAGTTGATGGAGTAGCTTGCAGGCGGTCTTGGGGCCGATGCCGGGGATTCCCGGGATGTTGTCGACGGTGTCGCCGTTGAGCGCCAGCCAGGACGGGATCAGTTCGGCGCCGACCCCAAAGAGGCTCTCGACGCGGGTGGAGTCGATGGTCTCCATGACGGTGTTCTTGCCCGACCCTTTGATGCGCAGCAGGCTGACCCCGGGATAAACGCACATTTGGGCCAGATCCTTGTCGTTGGAAACGATGACCACTTCGTGGCCGGCCTGCACGGCTTTGACGGCCAGCGTGGCGATGACGTCGTCGGCTTCGTAGGGGTCGTGACGAAAGGTGGCGATGCCCAGCGCTTTGCAGGCCTGTTCGACGAGGGGGACCTGGAGGGCCAGGTTTTCGGGCACGGCCGGTCGATGGGCTTTGTAGTTGGGGTCGATCTGGGCGCGAAAGCCGGCGTCGAGCGGTTCGAAGACACAGGCCAGGTGGCGCATTCGCTCGCTTTTCCAGAGGTTGGAGAGGATGCCCACCACCCCACGCACCACTTGCGTGGGCACGCCGTTGGGCCCGCTCATGGGGGGCAGGGCGTGGAAAGCCCGGTAAATGTGGAACATGGTGTCCATCAGATAGATTCTTGCCATGGGGCCGGGTTCTGAGCGCGCCGCCAGAGGCCTGCAAAAAGAAAAAACGAGAGTCGGTGGTTCGACTCTCGTTTTCTACTGGTGCCCAGGGCCGGGATCGAACCGGCACTCACTTGCATGAACAGATTTTTGAGACCTGCGCGTCTACCAATTCCGCCACCTGGGCTAGCGCGACCCAAAATCTACCACGCGATGGTCTATTCGTCAACTTGGTTTCATAACAAGAGTGATGACGACCCCGATGCCCAGAGAAACGGCCATTCCGATAAGCAATTCCCTGTCGCTGGTGCACAGCAATAGCAGACACACGGCCACGGCCAACTGAGGGATGCCGGGCCAGCTGAGCCAACCGCGCAATTTCCAGCAGGATAGGGTGGCGGCCAGATGTTGGAGCAGGCTGGCCAGCACCGAGAGGGCCATAAGGCGGTCCAGGTTTTGGGCAAGGATGAGGCAGACGGTGAGCGAGGCGCTGATCAGAATGGCCAGGCTGGGGGCTCCTCGGTAGAGGCGCAACAAGGGGGTAGGCAGCCAGCCGTGGTGGGCCAGCGTCCACAGGCTGCGCGGGGTGGTGAAGGCGATGCTGGCGTTGACGCTGGCCAGGCTGACTATGGCCGCCAGGGCCAGGGCCTGGGCCAACCAGGGGGTGGCCGCAAAGGCGGCCTGCAGGGGATGGTCCTCCGTGGCGGTGCCGCTGGCCACCCCCTGCAGGACGGTGTAGAGCAGGGCGCTGCTGATGAGCACGATTAAGGTGGCCTTGGGAACGGTGCGCTGGGGGTCGCGGGCCTCGCCGGCGGGCAGGGCGATCTCTTCAAAGCCGCTGTAGGTGTAGAGAACCAGCAGTAGACCCAGGCGCCAGTCGGGGTGAGGGGGCAGGGTCGTGGCCGGCCACAGGGTTGCGGCCGGTCCCAGGGTGATGGCTCCCAGCAGGCCGGCCAGCAGGAGCGGGCCCAGTTTGAGCAGGGCCAGCAGGTTGTTGCTCCAGGCTCCGCCCAGGGTTCCCACCAGGTTGACGGCGGCCAGCAGACAGGTTAAGGCGATGGCCAGGCTGTGGCCGTGGGTAGGAGCCACGTATTTGGCAAATCCGACGGCCACCGAGGCGCCTCCGATGATGCCCGAGAGCCACATGACCCAGCCCACCACGAAGCCGGTTCTGACGCCAAAGACCTCGCGGGCGTAGAGACAGGAACCTCCCATGCCCGAATAGCGTTGGGCCAGTTGGGCAAAGCAGAGGGCGATGGGTAGGCAGAGGAATCCGCCCACCAAAAAAAGGAGGGGTCCGTAGGGGCCCACACAGGCGGCGATCGAGCTCTGGCTGAGGAAGATGCCCGAGCCGATGACGCTGTTCCAGCCCAGGCAGGTCAGGTCCAGGGAGCCCAGCGTGCGCCGAGGTATGGACTGGTCAGAATTCTCCATTAATTTCGGAAAAGGTCTTGCATTTGTGGCGGGCTTTCGCTATCTTACCTGTATCCTCTTGGCTCAAGAGGACTTTCTTTTCTAGGGGGGGCAACAACCCGGGAAAGGAGGAATCGCCGATGAGCAAGCAGCAGCAGGAAGTGATGAAGGCCCGCAAAGCCATTATCCAGCTGATCGCCCAGAAAAAGATGTTGGCGGAGAAAAAATGAACGACGGTAGTCCTTGACAGCCCTCTGTACGAAAGATCAGAGGGCTGTTATTCTGTACAGAGACACTCTTCGACGCAGCGCAAGAACAGTTCCATAGCCAGCGGCACGGCCCGCTCGTCAAGTTGAAATTTGGGGTGATGATGCGGAAAAGTCCGCTCCTTAGCGGCGGGAGCCGCGCCCAAGAAGAAAAACGCGCCCGGCACTTCCTGAAGATAGTAGGCCATATCTTCCCCGCCCATGGTGGCCTGCACGGCCCTGGGCAGCCCTAGTTTTTTAACCGCCTGCTCGACCCAGCCAGTGGGCACGGGATGATTGATGAGCGGCGGATAGCCCTGATGAAAGTGGAATTCCCCCTCGACGCCATAGGCTTTGCAGAAGTTGGGAACCATTTCTTGCAGTTGGGCCACTAAGAAATCGCGCACAGGTTGTTGGAACGACCGGATGGTGCCAGAAAACTCCACCCGCTCAGGAATGACATTGTCGGCACTGCCGCCGCGAATCTGGGTGACCGAGAGGACGGCCGTGTCGAACGGGTTGGTGCGGCGGCTGATCACCGTTTGCATGGCCCCGATCAGGGCCGCGGCCGCTACAATGGGGTCAGCGCTTTCGTGGGGGTAGGCGGCGTGGCCGCCTTTCCCATGAATGAGCACTTGAAAGGTGTCGGCGGCGGCCATCACGGGGCCCGATTGGATGGCCACGTGGCCACAGGGCAGATCGGACCAGAGGTGCAGCCCCAGCGCGTAGTCGACCTTGGGGTTTTGCAGAATTCCTTGCTCGATCATAGGCCAGGCCCCGCCGGGTCCCTCTTCGGCGGGCTGGAAAATCAGCTTGACGCGGCCTTTGAGGCGAGCTTTCATGCCCTGCAGGATGCGGGCCGTGCCTAACAATATGGCGGTGTGCAGGTCATGGCCGCAGGCGTGCATCTTGCCGGGAACCTGGGAGGCAAATTCCAGGTCGGTCTCTTCCAGGATGGGCAGCGCGTCCATGTCGGCCCGCAGCATCAGGGTGGGGCCGTCGACGGGCCCTTCGATGAGGGCGCAGACACCGGTTTTGGCGATGCCTTCGCGGGGCTCAAGGCCGGATTCTCGGAGAAATTGGGCTACTTTGGCGCTGGTTCGCACTTCCTCAAAACCTAACTCCGGGTGGCGGTGGAAGTCTCGCCGCAAGGCGATCACTTCTTCTATCAGGGCTTGCACTTCAGGTCTGGCTGTGGGTAACAAACAAAGGCCTCACTTACTTGAGTTCTACGATCTCACGCATTCTCTTGAGCTGCTCAGGGGTTCCCAGGGTGATCAGGATGTCTCCGGGCTGACACACCAACTCTGGATCTGGATTGTGCACGATCTCGCGGTTCTCGCGTATGATCGACATCACTACTCCCCCAAAATTTTGCCGGATGCCGGAGTCTTTAAGGCTGAGCCAGGCCAGCGGTGACCCTTTGGAAACGGTGAACTCTTCGATGGTGATGTCGAAGTTGTTGGACTCCAGGGCGATGTCCAGCAATTCCAGCACGCGCGGACGAGTGATGGTGCGGGCGATGCGCCGGCCCAACAGGGAGAACGGAGAGTAGACATGGATGGCCCCTGCTCTCTCAAACTTCTTCACATTGGAGTCTTCGTTCACTCGGGCAGAAACCTCCAGGCTGGGGTTGAGAGCTTTGGCGGAGACCAGGATGAACAGGTTGCTGGCATCGGTGTCGACCGTACAGACCAGGCCTCGCGCTTTGACGATGTTGGCCTGGTGCAGGATTTTGTCTTCGCTGGCGTCGCCCAAAATGGCCACCCAGCCCAACGAGGTGGCGATAGAAATCTTGTCGGGTTGGCTGTCTACCACCAGGAAGGGGATCTGACAGTCGGCCAGTTCCTGGCATACCGATCTGCCCACTCTTCCCATGCCGCACACGATGTAGTGGTGCTCCATTCTTCTCGATCTCCTTCGGTTGAGCAGATGTCTGAAATAGCTGCGGTGCTGTTCGTCCAGTAGCAACTCCAGGGTGGATGAGACGGAGTAGGCCAGTACGCCCACGCCGGAGAAAATGAGACCGATGGTGAAGATCTTTCCGGCCGCGTCGAGTTCGCCGACCTCGCGGTAGCCCACCGTGCTCATGGTGATGACGGTGAAGTAGAACGAGTCCAGCCAGGATAGGTGGCAGAGCAGTCGGTAACCGATGGTGCCCGTTAACAGCAGGACCAAGACCAGGATACCCACCCGGCGAATTCTCTGCAGCGCTGGCACTTTTAAGGCATCTAGAGCAGGTTGGGCATATGGCTGAGCACGGATTCGTCGGGCGCCACACCCTCTTTCAGGCCGTCGAGGACCTGATTGAGCCACAACTGAACCGCCTCGTCACTGAGTTTTGCCTTGGCCTTTTCGGCCAGTTCCTTGGCTCCTGGCAGGTCTTTTTGGTGAATGGCTACCAGGATGTTGGCCAGCAGAACGGGTGGTGCCTCGGCATCCAGTTCGAGGGCGCTCTGAATGGCCTTGACGGCATCGGCCCCTTTGTTGAGGCGCACGTAAGTGGATGCCAGTTCGGCAAAGTAGATCGCCTGAGGAGCGATTTGAACCAATTTGCGAAATTGAACCACCGCCAGCGTATCTTTGCTGGCGTTGCAGTAAGCACGCGCCAGTTGGAGCAGGAAGCATGGTTCGTTGGGGAAGCTTTTCTGTAGATCTCGGTAGAAATCAACCAGTCTTCGGCCGCTCATGCTGCTGTTGGCATGCAGGCGATATAGGGCGCTGTGGTAGGCTTCGTTGGCGGGGTCTTGGGACATCGCCTCGCGCAAGAAATCCTCGGCTTGCTCTCCGTCGCCTTGCAAAGCTTCCTCCACCTTGATTCGCACTTGAAATTGCTCCATCAGAGCGGTTGTGGCCTCCGACAGGCCGGACAATGCCGTCAACTGGGCAGTGAGTTCGGCGATCGACTCATGAGTCTCCAGAAGATGGGTGGCGTGTGCCAACAGCACGCGGGCGAATTGGTCAGCGTCAGGGCTGGCCGCCTGGAGCGAGTTGGCTGCGCTGAGGGCCTCGGCCCACTGGCCTTGTTGTTGTTGGGCGAGCAAACCCGCCCAGCTAGCGCCATCCCGGGCTGGTGGGGCCTCAGCCACGGGCACTTCGACCGGTGTGGCTTCGACCAACGGCTCTTCGGTCGGTGGGGCCCCAGCCACGGGCTCTTCGACCGGTGAGGCTTCAACCAACGGCTCTTCGACCGGTGGGGCCTCAGCCACGGGTTCTTCGACCGGTGGGGCTTCAGGCATGGGTTCTTCGGCCACGGGTTCTGGCTCCGCGGGCTTGGGCTTGAGGCTGGTCAGGCGGTCTTCAAAGGGCTGGCGCACCTCCCCCTGCTGAATGAGCGGGAAAGGGCTGGCCAACAACTGCTCCAGCACCGACATGGCGGACTCTTGGTGATCTGCCTCGGCCAATCCCTCTGCCCAATTCTTGTATGCCTCCACCAACCGCTTCTGGGGTTCGTCTGCGGCCGGTTCGGCCAGGAGCCAACGATTAAGAATATTGATGGAAGCCTCGAAGTCGCCTTCTTCCTCCAGGTCTTCGCTCCACTTTTGGTAGATCTTGGTCTGGGCGGGGACGGGTTCATCAAGGGCTGCAACTCTTTTCAGTGCTTCCTCATATTGTTTGGCTTCCAGAGCCTGCTGGCCCCAATTCTGCAACAGCAGGGGCTTGAGGTCGTTCAAGGTTAATTCATCCGCCTTGGCCACAGCCGCAGCCAGATCGCTTTCGGCCAGCTGCGCAACCCAATCTCGACCGGTCTGGTCCCGATAAGCGAGGGCGGCGGTTTCGTCCCATTGTTGCCAGAGTTGGCTCCAAGCCAGAGCCGCGGAATGGTCTTTCGCCAACTGATCGCCGCGCTGGGCAAACCCGGACGCGGCCTGGCTGCGGACCTGATCGCGGGGCTCAGCCAGAACGGACAGCCAGGCGTCCCATTCCCCCTTTTCTTGCAACTGGGCCAGTCGAGCTTGCTCCAACTGCAGCAGCAGTGGGGGCGGACCGGCATGGTCGGGATGCTGTTGCACAAACTCTGACACGATGGCCAGCGCTGAGGCGAAGTCCTGGGTGCTTTGGAGTTCCTGTAGACGGGGCTGCAGGTCCGCCCACGGGTCGTCCTTGGGCATCTCGGCATCGGGGAAATCCGCTTGCATCCGATGGTAAACTTCTTTGGCGGCCTCTTTTTGACCATCCTCTTCCATGCATTGGGCCCAGGTGCGATAGAGGTGTAGCATCTGCTGGTTGAGTTCATCGCTGCTGCCTACCACGACGGCCTGGCGTTTTACACAATCGATGGCTTGCTCCAAATCGCCTTCGCGCTCCCAATGTTGGGCCCAGTCGTGGAAGGTCAGGCCCGTCTCCTGCTGAAGCGCGGGGCCGTCACAGACAGCCCGGCCTTGCTCAAGCACCGTGATGGCGGAAGCAAAGTCATGCGTTCCCCTCAGGGCCTGACCCCACTCCAGGTAGAGGGCGCCGATACGTTCTAGCGAGGCCGATTGAAGCTCGGTGACCGTTTTGGCCTTGTCCCAGATCTGGATGGCCTGTTCGAAGTCACCCTGTTGCAGTGGCTCCTGGCTCCAACTGGCATAGACGCGCAACAAGTTTTGGGTGGCAATATCGACCGCCGTCCCCTGGGCCAATTGGGTGCGGCCTACCTGAGCTGCTTCGTCCCACTGGGACGAAGCTTCGTGGTGAAGCATCCAGGCACCGTAGAGGCGTACGGCTTCTTCTTGGATAGGGGCGCTCTCTCCCAATTCGGAGAGTTGTTGCTGAAGCACCACGAGGGCTTGGGAGAAGTTCTGTTGCTCTTCAAGTTGGTCGCGCCAGGCTTGAAAAATGCGGGCTCGCTCGGGGTTCAGTTGCTCGGCCTTCTCAGCATGTTGAGCGACCGCTGAGCTGAGACTGGCCAGGGCATCGCTCCAGGCACCCTGCGCTTCGAAGACCCTATAGATTTCGACCACAGGTGCCGAGGCCGCTTGCTGGGGCCGCTCTGCCTGAGGGTTGAAGTCCAGCCAGCGCTGATAAGTGGCCCGTACGGCTTCCGGCTCGGCCAGTTTTTCTTGAGCATCGGCCAGGTGTTCGAAGGCGGCGTCGCTGGGGCGAGACTGTAGCTCTTGTTCCAGCCATTGGACGGCGGTCGCCCAATCCTCCCCTTCAGTGGCGACCTTGGCCAGCAAATGGAGCACTTGGGGATGACCAGGATTGGCGTTCAGTAGCTTTTCTAATCGGGGCCTGGCTTTGTCCAGTTTGCCCATGTCCAGGAAGTCGTGCACAACCTCCAGGTCGTCCTCAAGATCGGCAAATTCGGTGGCAGTTGCCGCCGGTTCGGATACGACCATCGGGGCCGCTACTGACTCAGATTGCACGTCGGCTACTGGTTCTGCTTCCGGCTCCGGTTCTGGTTCGACGGGAGCTCTCCCGGGCTGTGGAGCGGGCTCCTCGGCCGTTATGCCCAGCAGATCTTCAATCGAGGTCGCATCGCTTTCTGCAACAGCAGGCTGTGGTGCCACCTCTGGAGTTGAATCGGAAAGACCCAGCATATCCTCAATCGACTGGTGTTCGACGGCAGGAGTAGGCACAGGTACGGGAGCGGGCTCCTCGGCGGTGAGTCCAAACAAGTCTTCAATCGACGTGCCTGCAGGTTCCGGCGTGGCAACGGATGCTGGCTCAATAGCGACCGGCTCTGGCTCTGGCTCTGGTTCAACCTCTGGTTCAACAACGATCGGCTCTGGCTCAGGCTCGACTGCGACCGGCTCAGGAGTAGCTGGCTCTGGCTCGACTGCGACCGGCCCAGGAGCAGCGTCCGGTTCTTCCTCGGTGTAGCCTAAATTGCGCAAGAAATCGCTAAGGTCGCCACCCTCGTCTTCTTCGGCAGCAATTGGGGTCGGGACCGCTTTCACGGGCTCGCAAACCGGTTCGGGCGCGCTGGGGGGGCTTGGTTCGTTGGCCGTAAACATGTCGGAGATGTCCATGTCTATTTCCATGGGAGCTGGGCTGACGGACGGCACCGGAGGAGGAGGCGGCGCGGAGTCCCCATCGTCGCCCATCAGGCTCCTCAGCAAGTCGTCGGTGGCAGATTCTTCCTCGACCGTGGGGGCGGGTTCAGGCTGGGAAACCGGCACTTCCATCATGGGCGGAGGAGGCGGTGGGGCGGAACTCTCCAGGGAGCCCACGCCCAGTAGTGCTTCCAGGTTTCCAAGCGGATCGTCGCCTGTATCGTAGGCCGGTTCCGGCTGTTGCTGGTGCGCGGGCATGACCTGCTGTGGCTTGGATGGCTCTGGGGCGGACACCGGTTTCGGACGCGGACGTGGGATCTCCTGGCCATCGTAAATAACCTCGAGTCGCTCCATGGCCTCTTTGTGGTCGGGACGGCGCTCCAGGGCCTCGTTGTAGGCTCGGCCGGCCTTGTCGGTGTCTCCGATTTGCTCAAAAATTTGGCCCAACTGATATTGATGCTCGGCCTCTTTGGGCTGCTGTTGAGCCAGACGCTGATACTGGTCCAGCGCGTCCGCGTAGCGCTTGTCCTGCATATACATTTTGGCCAGCGTGTTGCGCATCAGCACGCTTTCGGGAGCCAATTGTAGAGCTCGTTTCAGTTCCTCGATGGCCTTGTTGGTTTGACCGCCCAGGGCCAGTGCCTCCGCGTATTTGCTGAGATAGTCGGGATTTTCGCGATTCTCTTCCAACTTTCGCTCGAAGAACTGCAGGGCCCGTTCGGGCTGATTGAGGGCGATATAGGCCTCGCCCAAGGAGGCCAGCGAGGGAGCGTGACTTGGCTCCAGTTCGAGAGCCTGCTGGAAGAAGTCGACGGCGATGCTCGGCTTGTTGCGATAGCGGAGATAGAGAATGCCCATTCCATGTAGGCTGGGGATATGCTTGGAGTCAAGGCGAAGCGCCTGTTGATAGGACTCGAAGGCGTAGTCAAACATTTCTAATTTATGGAAAGCCTCGGCCAGCCGAGTATGAGCGTCGACCGAGTCGGGGGTGATCTCGGTGACTTTGCGGAACATGCCGATGGCTTCGTCGAACTGGCCCATTTGCATCATCACGTCGGCCAGCAGGAAGTTGGTCTCCAGATCGTTGGGATTTAACTTGATCGCTTCACGCAGATGGGAAACCGCTTCATCGTTGTAGTTCTCGGTCATCGCGCATTTGGCCAGAACCAGATGGTAGGTGGCGTCCTGGGGCTTTAAGTCAACGGCTTTGCGGAAAGCTTCCAGGGCCCCACTGTCATTGCCCAGTTCCTGGCGAACCAACCCCAGGTTATAGGCCGCAAAGGCGTCCTTGGGGCTGAGTTGTGCGGCCTGCTTGTAGTGAGCTTCGGCTTCTTTATAATGGCCCTTCCGTTGATAGGCTTGAGCCAGGTGGTATTGAGCGTAGGGATCGTCGGCATTCAGTTCAAGAGCTCGCTCGAAGCTGGAAATGGCTTTGTCGATCTCACCCAATTGCAGTGCAATCGTGCCCAGTTCGTAGATGGCGGTCGCAAAGTTAGGGTTGAATTCAACCGCTCGCTCGTAGCTGACCAGGGCCAAATCGGGACGATACAGCTCTTTGCAGCACTCGGCCAGCAGGAGATAGCCGGTGGCGTTGTTTTTGTCCAGGTTGAGACCCTTTTGGATCTGCTGCATGGCCACCTTGTATTTGGTCTGTTTCATGAGTACGCGCCCGAAACCAAAATAGTAGCGACCTTGATCGGCGTCGAGCTTGATGGCCTCTTCCAAGTGTTTGATGGAGAGAGTGCTCTGGTTTTCGCGTTCGTAGACCATGGCCAACTGAAAATGCGAGTCAGCGTAGCGGGGGTTGGCGTCTACGGCCAACTTGAAGTGATTGATAGCCAGTTTGTTTTGTTCGAGGCGCGAATAGATCTCGCCGCAGGTGTGATAAGCTTCCCACAGGCGGGGATTGATGTCCAGGGCGCGCTTCAGGCTTTGCAGCGAGAGTTCAAGAAGATTGAAGAATTTGTAGGCTGTGCCCAACTGATAGTGGGCGAAGGCGTTCTTGGGGTTGATCAAAATGGGCTTGGTGAAGTTTTGGATCGAACTATCGATCTTCTGCTTGTACTCACGTTGAGTGTGCGGATCGGTGGCGAACTTGACGGACAGGTTGGGGTCCAGGTCAAAGGCACGCGCCCACTCGGTCAGCGCGCGGTCGGTGTCGCCCGCGCGCGCCAGATGAAAACCACGATGTAGATGGGCCAGCGAGTGACGCGGTGCTAGCTTGATGCACTGGTCGTAGCATTTATTCGACTCGGCCACCTGACCGGCGTTCTCAAAGGCCAATCCAAGGAGGAAGTGATTTTCAGCATTGTCTGGCTGCAGCTTTACCAGCGTCGAATACTTTTGTATTTCCTGAGAGGCAACTTCTGCCATTCGGCTTCTCCTTTGGATTCCTCAGTCGGCCAAGCTGACTGAAGCCAGATACCGGCGAAAAAATGCCGACACCCAAGCGACCCTTCCATGGTCTGCGACTTCTCGTGTTCCAGGTCGGATGAAGGCGCTCCTTCCCATAGAGCATTCTTAGGTAATTTCTTGTTCGCTTTTCGTCAACCTGTGTGTCAGGGAGGAAATCCAGGCCCATCAGGCAAGACGGAGGCCGATGATCAGTACACCTCGCCTGCATCTGTGGAGCCTGGAACGGCATGACCTGATGAAAAATTACCATTGGGCCAACCAGCGACAGTTGATTCGATGGACGGGGATGCACCCTTTTCCCAAGACGGCAGGCGAATTAGAGCGCTGGTATGATGGCCTGTCCAGCCGCCAGGATATGAAGATCTTTGCTATCAAAACCAAGGAAGGCGAGTATCTGGGCAACATTGAGTTGCGCGATATCGATCACCTGGTAGGGCGCGCCGAAATGGGGATTTTTCTGGCCGATCCAGAGTCGCGTGGGCAGGGCTATGGCCGTGAAGCACTGCGGGGTCTGGTCGAGTTCTCTTTTGGCGACCTGCGCTTGCATCGACTCTACGCCAGGATTCTTGAGCACAACCAGGCGGCCCAGAAAGCGTTCCTGGCCTGTGATTTTGAGATTGAGGGACGGGAGCGTCAGGCTCACTACGACCAATGGCGTCACTGGGATGTGCTCTGCTACGGCCTGTTGGCGCCTGAATGGAAGGAAAAGCACCATGCGACCCATTGATTGGATTGGGGACGGAGCGCGTCTGGTCGACCAGCGCTTGCTGCCGCATCAAGAGGTTTGGGTGACCTGCCGGAGTTTGGCCGATTTTGAGAGGGCTATTCGCGACATGCTGATTCGAGGGGCCCCGGCCATCGGCATTTGTGCCGCCTACGGACTGGCGAGTGTCGCTTTGCAAGGCGGAGACCTCGAAGAGGCGTGTGTGCGACTGGCTGCCACTCGCCCCACGGCCGTGAATCTCTTTTGGGCCATCGAGCGGATGCGAAAGGTGTGGACAAATTCTCCGGGCCAACCGGAACGACTGGTCCAGGAGGCCGTTGCCATTCACGACCAGGATGTAGCGATGTGTCGCAGCATCGGCGAGCACGGCGCCGACCTTTTTGAAGGCAGTGTGCGCCTGCTTACTCATTGCAATGCGGGAGCCCTGGCCACTGGCGATTACGGCACGGCTCTGGGGGTGGTGCGGAGCCTGGCCAAACGCAACCAGGTGCAGTGGGTGTGGGTAGACGAGACGCGTCCGTTTTTGCAGGGAGCTCGCCTTACCGCCTTCGAATTGCAGCGCGAACAGATCCCATGTCGCTTGATTTGTGACAATATGGCCGGTCATTTCATGCAACGTAAACAGGTGGATGCCGTGATTGTCGGTGCCGACCGCATCACTCGCCTCGGTGATGTGGCCAACAAAATAGGAACCTCCACTTTGGCCGTGCTGTGCAAGGAGTATGGGGTACCCTTTTACGTGGCGGCCCCCTGGTCCACCCTGGACCTGGCCATGGATTCGGGTTGGGACATCCCTATCGAGGAGCGTTCGTCGCTGGAAGTCAGCCACCATGCCGGCACGGCCGTTGCTCCTGAAGGGGTGACCGTGGCCAATCCAGCTTTCGATGTCACCTTCCATCCGTATATAACGGCCATCATTACCGAGCGTGGGGTTTTGCGGGCCCCGTTTGCCGATGGTATTCGAATCATGGATCAGCGGGACGAGGTGGCGCTTGGCCAGAGCGGCGGCTAAGGCCGCTCCAAGTGCCGGCCTGTCGGTGCTGGAGTGGCTCAAGCAGCCTTCGGCTCAGGTGGCGCAGCTCTACTGGTTGAATGGCAGCGAGGATTTCCTGCGCGAACAGGTGCTGCGCAAATTGCGCCAGGAGGTTCTCGATCCGGGGTTTGCCGAGTTTAATCATCAAGTCGTGCGCATTACGCCGGCCACCAAGTCGGCTGTTTTGCTGGACGCACTCTCCGAGTTGCCCATGATGACCGAACGGAGACTGCTGGAATTGCAGCAGGCTCACGAGTTGAATGCCAGAGTGGCCGACGAACTGGCCCGGTTCTTGCAGGAGCAACTCCATCCCGGTCTGGTGGTGGCCCTGGTTTCCGATCCGCCCAAGAGCAAATCGGGGCTGTGGGAACAAATGCGCCAGCGCGCGGTTATGTTGGCCTGTGACCTGGACGCTCAACAAAGGGGGGGATTTGTGACCTTCAGTTGCCGCCAAAAGGACCTGCAGTTGACCTCCGCCCAGCAGCAGCGCATTCTGGAGCGAACGGCCGGTGGACTGCGCTTGATTACCTCGGCTGTGGAAAGGTTGGCCTCCTTTGCCGGGGAGGCCCGACGGGTCAGCGATAGCGAACTGGATCGCCTGATCCACGACAGCGCTGAGGTGCAGACCTGGAAACTGACGGCCGCGATCGGGGCGCGCAAGGTGGCCGAGGCGCAGGCTTTGTTGCACCGGCTGATGCACCAGGAACAGGCCCAATCTCTGCTTAGCTACCTGAATAGCTACCTGCTGGGGTTGGTGCAGGTGGCCGAACTGCGACCGCGCCTCAAGACGGCCGCGGCTATCGCTCGAGAACTGCCCCGCCGGAGCGAGTTTCAGATCAAGAAATCTTTAGAAGAATTATCCTCGTGGAGCGAAACTGATTTGGCAAATGCTTTTGAGAGGTTGGCAAGGGCCGATTTTCGGATCAAGACCGGATCTGACCCCGTACTGGTGATGCAACTATTGATACTACAAATGTGCTCGCGCCAGGCTGGCCGGCCATCATGAGTAAAAGGCTGCTGGCGGTTATTCGCTTGATTTTCAGTCTGGCCGTGGCGGCCTGGGCCATCAACTGGGTGGTTTCCCAGGCCGGCGCCAATTTGGGCGACGCCTTTAAAACCTGCCGCTGGGGCTGGATCGCCGGCACGATTTTCTTGACCACCGTGGGCACGGCCGTGTCCAGTTATCGATGGAGTTGCCTGTTGGCCCTTCAGCAGGTAGTTATCACTCAGTGGGACGCCTTTCGCCTGACCATGATCGGTGTCTTTTTTAACCTATTTGGTCTGGGGGGCGTGGGCGGGGACGTTTTTAAAATGTACTACGTCCGCTCCCACGCCGGCAATCGCAAGGAAGAAGCCATGTTGTCGATAGTCGTCGACCGGGTGTTGGGCCTGCTGGGTCTCTTTGTGGTGGCCTTAGCCGCGCTGCCCTTTGTTTGGGACGAACTGCGCGTGGCCCCCCACAGCATCCAGTCGATGGCCGGTTTCGTAGTGTTGATCAGCGTGGTCGGCGGTGGGGGGGTCACCCTGGTTTTGAGTAGAGACCTGTGGCTGCCGGCCTCCAGCAAGGAGTGGCTGCGCAAAATTGTGCCCACGGTCGACGAAGTTCCGTGGGATGAACTGAGCACCCTGCAGCAGCAGTGTTGGATTGAAGATTGCTGTCATTTGCCGGAAGAGTCGGCTCACCGGTGGAATCAACTCACTCGATTTGCCCAGCGCGACCGCCTCATCAAGTATGATGAGACGCTCGGTTTTGGCAGGCGGGTGCGTTGCAAGTGGGTCAATCTGGTGGCCAAAGTGTCCCACCTGGTGGCCAAGTTGGTTCGGTCGCTCGATCTATATCGCGCGCAACTGCCCCAACTTTTTAAGGCTCTGGCCCTGTCGGCCGTGGTCCACAGCCTGGCCACCCTCGGTGTATTTTGTGTGGGGCAGGCCTTTCAGGTTCAGGGTGTGGCTTTGCGTTTCTACTTTCTAGCCGTTCAGGTCGCCAATACCATTTCGGCAGTGCCCATTACGCCCAGCGGACTGGGCAGTCGAGACATGGTTTTGAGCGCGTTCTTCCGTTGGGCCGGGGGCGACGCCCGTTGCGGACTGATTCCCTTCGGGCTCAGTTGCATCATCGTGCTGTGGAGCCTGGTTGGTGGTATCTTTTTTGTAATGGCCAAACGCTCCGGCGAAGTGCCACCCGAACTCGACGAGAAGGAATCCGAATCATGAAGAGAGCCATTCTGGCACTACTTGCAGCCGCCGTGGTTGGCTGTAGCGGGCCCAGCGAACCCCCTCCCACCTCTATTAAGCCCCTGGACAACGCCAAGGTCGTAGCAGCTCGATTAAATTTGCAGCAAGATGCCGAATTGGCTCCCTGCAATATTCAAGTTTCTGCCGAGAATGAGTTGCTGGTCATGAAGGGTGGGGTGCCTTCGGAAGCGGCCAAGAAGAGAGCGGAAACCGTGGTTCGCAAGGTGGAGGGCATCGAGCATGTGGCCAACCATCTGGTGGTTCAGCCGGAGACTGCCCAGACCCCAGACCTATAGTCGACTTTCGGTGACTTTGCCAACACGGCTTATCTCTACCTGGCGACGGTAGATGCCGTTGTCCACGATGATGCGGGCGGGTTCGGTGTCGAGCGGAAGGGCGACCGTTCCGTCCGGGTTAAAAGGAATGGTGAAAAGCCTCTGAAAGACGCCGACAGCGCCCTGGGTAATGCCCACTTCCATCACCAAGCCCGTATCGCCCACAACCAGCGGCACATTGGGCACATTGGTGGCGTTGATGGTAAGAACGTAAAGGGTGTCATCGAGGACGTAGAATTTCTTGACGTTGCGGATGCCCAGCGTTGACCCTTCGTAAATGCGACACTCCAGGGTACCACGCTGATTGACAACAGGGGCCGCCGCCAGCGGCGCTGCACTCAGTTCCACTCCTGCGCGCATCTGCACCTGGCCCGATGTGCGCGCCTGCTGTTGGGCGTTGACCAGTTCAGTGGCCAGTCGTTGGCTGGACTGGACCATGCTCAGGTTGTTGCGATAGCGAGCGTAAGCGCCGGCTCCCAGGCCTGCCAGTAGCGCCAGAAGAAGAAAGACAATCAGCAGTTCAATCAGGCTAAAGCCTCGTTTGCGCATGTTGAGGTGTTCGAATTCCTCCTCCACTAGCCCTCTCTGAGCAGGGGTTGCAATGCAGGCACCAAACCCGGGCTACCATGAAGCCTTTTGTGGTAGAGCCGCTGGCGGTCGTGCGTGTGTGGGGGGGGCATCGTCTGGCCGACTGGGGTCGCTGCGCCGAGGGAGGCGATCCTGTCGGCGAGAGTTGGGAAGTGCACGGGTCTCAACCCGTGCGAGGTGCAAACTGCAGTTTGGATGACCTTTGTCGCCAGCACGGGGCAGAGATTTTGGGCCAATGGTGTCGGCAGCCCCAGGCGGGTTTCCCTTTGTTGACCAAGTGGCTGGACTGTCAGGACTGGCTTTCCATCCAGGTTCACCCCGATGACTCGGTGGCCTCTCAAGTGGAAGGTCCGGGGCATCGGGGCAAGGCGGAGGCGTGGTATTTTGCCGAAGTGCAGCCGCAGGCCGAAGTGATTCACGGCTGGAAGCACGGCTGTCCTTCTCGCGACCAACTGATGCAGCTCAAGGGGTCGAGTTGGTCTGACCTGGTTCATCGCTACCGGCCCGACCCTCAGAGTTGGAGCTACACGGCTCCGGGCACCGTCCACGCTTTGGGGCCGGGGTTACTGGTTTTCGAGGTGCAGCAGAGTTCCGATCTTACCTATCGACTGTACGATTGGGGTCGGATGGGCCTGGATGGACAACCGCGCCCACTCCACGGCCCTCAGGGAGTAATGGCGATCTGTGATTCTTTGTCAGAGGCGGCTGTGACCCCCCCCGATGACCTGTTGGGAAAAATAGAAATTCTCAGTCCCCATTTCGTCATTGAGAGCGTGGTGGGCGACCGAGAATGGACGCCTGCCGGACGTTCCGTGGAGTTGCTTACGGCCCTCCAGGCGCCGGCCACACTGGACTATTTGGGCGATTCATGGATCCTGGGTGCGGGGGACTCGTTGGTGTTGCCGGCTCAACTGGGTGACGTCCGAATGCGATCTTCGGGTCCCTGGCTGCGGGTGCGACTGGGTCCGCTTTAGGACGAGGCAGGAGGAATCGGGACGCTTTTTGAGTATCGAACACCGTTTTGGCTCATGCCAGAGAGGATTTCCCTGTAATGCGTTCCGGACCCAAGGCGATACTTTACCAATCCACCCTGTTTCGGACCTCGGAACTGGTCTGGGTGAAAGTGGCCCCGCTGCCCCCCTGGCGGGAGTTGATTCGCTGGAGCCTGGTGGCCAGTGGTCTGGCTTTTTACCTGGTGGTTGCTTCGGCTAAAGGGAGTTATTTTAATCTCGAAGGATTTCTGGGACTGCTTGCCTGGCATGTCGGCTATCATCTTCAGTCCGATGTGCGGCTGGCCAGTACCGGAGATTTGCAGGAGTCCTACGAAAGCAGGGGCGGAGGTGGCTCGGCTGGCACTTTCCGGCAGTGGGTCAAGGCCTTGAGTGAGGGTGAAAACGAATGCAAGTTGTTAGGTCAACGCTACCAGCACTGGTTCAACCTGCAAAGGATCGCCTGGGCTGGACCATGTTGGATTGCGGAATGGTACCCGTTGATCTTGGCCCCCGTTTTTCTCTTTTATCGCTGGATCCTGACCATCAAGCTCCCCTTTGAGAATGCCGATATACTGCGCGATATTCACTTTCTGACTTTCGACCACTCCACCGGCTTTATTCATTTTCTGTGTTACTTGATCGCTTTCTTAGGGGTGTCAGGTTGGCTCACTTCTTTGCGGCCTGGAGTGCAAGTCCGAGCCAGTGGTGGATTGTCGGACAAAATCGCCTTAAGTAGCCAGGACCGGGCCAAATTTCTCGAGCGTCTGGCGGGTAACTTGGGAGCCCCGGCGGAATCTGTACAGCCAGGCTCGGCCACTGCGCCCAAAAAGGAAGACGTTGTGGTGATTCCGGCACCGGCTGCAAGGGTGGCGGTGGCGGCAACTCCCCCTCTGGTCGATCTGAGCGAATAGGATGTTCTACGACGCACTCACATTGCGTGCCTACGTGGCCGAGGTGGTGCAAAAATTTCCGCCGCCCTGGTTTGTGCAAAAGCTGTCACAGGTTGGCGACTTCGATTTCTTGGTGCACTTCCGCCTGGGTCCCCAGCGCAGTTTTCGCTGGCACCTGTCGTTGCAGCCCCAGCAGCCGGAGTTGAAGTTGTGGCAGGGCCCCAAGCCACAGGCGCAGTCACCTTCGAGTTTTATCATGCTATGCCGCAAGTATCTGCAAGGCCGCTCCCTGGAGCGAGTGGAGGTTCTCTATCCCGAAAGATTGGTGCGCCTGCAAGGTCGCGACCACACGCTGGTATTTGAGTTGCTGGACAGGCAGCCCAATCTGCTCTTGTTGACAGCCACCGGAACGGTGGTTGGGGGATTTCGTCTGGGTCGAAGTAGCGAAAGGGAACTGCGCGCCCGGCGCCCTTATCTCCCTCCCCCTCAGACCGGTCTGCCTGGGGCTCAGTCATTCAGTCCGTATCGGTTGCAGGAGATCTACCTGCACGATCCTCCCCAGTGGCCTCAAAGCTTGCTGCAACACAGTTTTGGGCTGTCCCCTGGGGCCTGTCAGTGGCTCTCTGCCCGTTTTCAGCAGTTGTCCAGTGCTCCCTTAGAATTGGAACAGAGGTTGTCCCTGAGCTGGAGCGACCTCTGGAAGGTTGTCGAGGGTGGTTACAGTGCCCAGCGCCTGGCCGCTGGAAAACTGACGATCTGGGGCCAGGGACCGGCGCGGGACTTGCTCGATTTGGATCACGAGGTGAGCAGTCCCAGTCTGCCAGGATTGGAGGTGGAGCGCGGGCGGGCCCTTCAATCGGTGAAGAAGGCTCGCCAGAAGCTGCAGCAGCGTCTGCTCAAGTTGGATGAAGACCGGGTCCGGGTGGCTCAGGCCGACGTTTTACAGCGTGAAGGGGAGTTGCTTTTGACCTACCAACATTTGGTGAGCAAAGGCGCCACCTCAGTCCAATTGACCGATTGGGATGGAGAGACTCAGGTGAGTCTGTCCCTGGACCCGGCTCTGCCGGTCGTTGCTCAAGCCCGGCGGCGCTTAAAGAGGGCGGCCAAGTATCGTCGCTCGTTGAGCATTGTGGAGGCACGAGCGCTGGAAACCGGCGCGGAAATTTCCCGGTTGGACGAAACCCTGTTCCAGCTTCAGCAGGTGGAGAATCAGCGCGATTTGTTGGAGTTGATGGCCGATCGGGCGCCTGAGCGCAAGGCTGTCAAAAAGACGGCGGGTCCGAGCAGTGGTCCGCGCAGCTACGAATTTCAGGGATTTCAGCTTTGGGTCGGGCGCTCTCCCCGTCAGAACGACGAATTGGTCAGGCGCTACTCGGCTCGCGACGATCTGTGGTTTCACGTCAAGGACTCGCCCGGGGCTCACGTGGTGCTCAAGACGGCCGGGGCCAGCCCCGAGGAGGCGGTCGTGGAAGCGGCTGCGGTGCTGGCCGCGCACTATTCGAGCCGGGCTGCGGAGAAGAAGGTTTTGGTCTCCTTTACGTCCGCCCAGCGTGTCAAAAAACCGGCCGGCGCAGCCCCAGGATTGGTGGTGTACCGCGAAGAACTCACGCTGTGGGTCGACCCCACTCACATGCCGGCCGGGCTGCGTCGCCCGCCCTGGCCGTGAGGGCCAAAGAGAAATTTTCTGACAAAAGTGTCACCGATTGGAACCAATAGCCAGGGGGTCTGGTTGGCCACAGCAAAGCAATAGACCTAAAGTCCTATCCATCGATTACTGAAACTAGGGACTTGCGTGAAAGTCCAGTCTGTAACTCCTTTGGGTGGGTGTAACCGTTGGAGAGGAAAAGTGTTGCGTGGGTTCCTCATTGTGTCCTGACTCAGAAGTCGTCAGTCTTGTCCTGGATGGCGAAGCCGAGCCTGGCGAAAAAGCCGGCTACGAAACTCATCTCAAGGAGTGTAGCAACTGTCGACAGCAGCATGAATTTTATTCCCAGTTGCGTGGATTGGTTCGCACCAGTTGTAGCCAAGAAAATTGCCCCGACCTGCTCAAGGCCCGAATGTTGAAAGCGCTGGCCAGTGAGGTGCAGGCGCCCAAAAAGTCGTCCCGCCCGTCCTGGGGGTTGGGCTGGTTGGCAGCCGCGTCGGCAGCCATCTTCTCGTTTGTGGCTTTGCGTCCGGCGGCCGACAAGGCCACCCCCCTGGCGCTCTCTCTTTCTCAGGACCATTCGCGCTGCTGCGCGGTGCCGGCTTCCGACCGACCCGCCCAAAGCCCGGCCAATCTGGCCCAAGCTACCTTTGGGGCGGCCATGCCAGAAATGGCCCAGGTCCAACAGTTGCAACCTTACGATGTGCGCCTCTGTCCTGTGCTGCAGGGTGAGCGCGTCATTCACGTGTTGTGTCGTGATCGTCAGCAGCGGGTTTTCTCGATGTATACCATGCCCAGTGATCGGGTTAACGACCTGCCCAGTTCAGGCACTCAACCTCGAGTGTACGATACCCAGGACAACCGTGTGGCTGCCTGGCAGCATAAGGGTTGGCTGTTTTCGTTGGTTTCCAGAGTGCCCGAGGAGGAGTTGCTCACCATGGTGGGTGGTTGCCAATATGAGTGCCCGCAGCAGCAACGCCTGGTCAATCAGCCTTTGCCTTTCGTGCCAGCCTCCAATCCGCGCTAGCCCGGCCGCGCCTGATCAGGCCCGATGAAAAGTAGCTTTCGACCCCCCCAGCGCCTGCTCGATCCTACGCTGCTAGGGGCCTGGGTGGGCCTGGTCAGTTTGGGGTGGCTGCTGATCTACAGTTCCACCTATTATCAGCCCGATCTGAGTCGCCACGCGGCGCGCCAGGGCCTGTTTGTGGTGCTGGGGCTGCTTCTTCAAGTGTGGCTGAGCCGCTCTTCTTTGCCCCGATTGCTGTCGGCTTCGCCCTACCTGTACGGCTTCAGTCTGTTGCTGTTGCTGGCCGTTCCTCTGGCGGGCTTCGAGGTCAATGGGGCACGCCGATGGCTGTCGATGGGGCCGATGGGTGCGCTACAGCCCTCCGAGTTTCTCAAGGTTACCCTTCTGCTTTTGCAGATCCATTGTCTCTCTCGGCAGCGCTGGGATCTGGCCGTGCTGTGCGTATTGCCGCCGGTGCTGTTGGTGTTGAAGCAACCGGACCTGGGCACGGCCGCCTGTTATGCTGCCATCACCTGGGGGACCCTGTTTGTAGCGGGACTGGACTGGCGTCCAATTCTGGCCGGGACCGTTGGGGCTGGCTGGTTGGCCAGCCAGGGTTTGCATGACTACCAACGGCAGCGCTTGCTGATGTTTCTTGACCCCGAGCAAGACGCCAGCGGGGCCGGTTGGAACTTGATCCAGGCCAAGATCGCGGTGGGTAGCGGTGGATTGCAAGGGTTGGGTCTGTTTCAGGGACTTCAGAAGCGCCTGATGTACGTGCCCGAACAGCACACAGACTTTCTCTTTACTGTGTTGGCGGAAGAGTGGGGCCTGTTTGGCACCAGCCTGTTGCTGTTGCTATTTGGCCTGCTTTTCGCACGGGGCTTTCGACTGGCTCGCCGGGCCACCGCGGTCACCTCTCGCTGGTTGTGCGCGGGTGCCTGCTGGGGACTGGCCTTTCAGACCCTGGTCAATCTGGCCATGGTGGTGGGACTCTTTCCTGTCACGGGAATTCCCTTACCGCTGCTCAGCTATGGCGGGAGCGCTCTGCTCACGCAATGTGCGCTGTTGGGATTGTTGCAGGCCGAAGCGCGCACACAATTTCAGGCCAGTCGCGGCCAGCCGCGCCTGCAATGGTCGCCGCGAGGGGTTTCCTGAGGACTGCGGCAGGGTAGAAAGCCCCCCATGACAACTCATACCGCGATCAGGGCCCCGCGCGGCCAACAACTGCGCTGCCGGGGCTGGGAGCAAGAAGCCGCCCTGCGCATGTTGATGAACAATTTGGATCCGGAGGTGGCCGAGGATCCCGACCATCTTATCGTCTACGGCGGCACGGGCCGGGCGGCCCGCAACTGGGACTGCTACCACGCTATCGTGCGCAGCCTGGAGAAACTGGATGCGGACGAGACTTTGCTGGTCTGCTCAGGCAAGCCGGTGGGCGTCTTTCGCACCCACTCGATGGCCCCTCGTGTCTTGATTTCGAATTCCATGTTGGTGCCGGCCTGGGCCAACTGGGAAAATTTTCGCCGACTGGAGCATCTTGGACTCACCATGTATGGCCAGATGACGGCCGGATCGTGGATCTATATCGGCACTCAGGGCATTTTGCAGGGCACCTTTGAGACTCTGGCCGAACTGGCCAGGCAGCACTTCGGCGGCTCACTGGCCGGTCGTTTGGTGTTGACCGCCGGCCTGGGCGGCATGGGGGGCGCTCAACCTCTGGCTGTCACTTTCAATGACGGTGTGGCCCTGGTGGTCGAGGTCGACCCGGCGCGCGCCCAGCGCCGCCTGGAAACCGCCTACGTAGACAAATTAAGTTCTTCGCTGGACGAAGCTCTGGGTTGGTGCCAGCAGGCCCAGCGCGAGCGACAGCCCCTGTCGGTGGGCTTGATCGGCAACGCCGCCGAGGTTTTTCCCGAGTTGCTGCGCCGTGGGGTGGTCCCCGATGTGGTCACTGACCAGACCAGCGCTCACGACATGCTGGCGGGCTACGTCCCGGCCGGTATTCCGTTGGAAGAGGCCCTTCAACTGCGCGAAAGCGACCCGTCAGAGTATCAGAAGCGGTCTTTTCTATCGGCGGCGGCTCACGTGCGGGCCATGCTGGGCTTTCAGAAAGCGGGCTCGGTGGTCTTTGACTACGGCAACAACCTGCGCGCTCAGGCCCAACAGGCGGGCGTCAGCGAGGCCTTTGACTTCCCGGGTTTTGTGCCGGCCTACATTCGCCCTCAGTTTTGCGAAGGTCGTGGTCCCTTTCGCTGGGTGGCTCTGTCGGGAGACCCGGCCGACATCGCCCGCACCGACCGGGCCGTGCTCGAGACGTTTCCTGACGATGAAGGTCTGCGGCGCTGGATTGACAAGGCCCAGCAAAAGGTAAAGTTCCAGGGACTCCCGGCGCGTATCTGCTGGCTGGGCTATGGCGAGCGCGCTCGCCTGGGCCAGGTTTTTAATGAGCTGGTGGCCAACGGAGAAGTCTCGGCCCCCATCGTGATCGGTCGAGACCATCTCGACTGTGGCTCGGTGGCCTCACCCAATCGCGAAACCGAAGGTATGCTTGATGGATCCGACGCCATTGCTGATTGGCCTATCCTCAACGCCTTGATCAACACCGCCTGTGGCGCTTCCTGGGTATCGGTTCATCATGGCGGTGGGGTAGGGATTGGCTACTCGATTCATGCCGGTATGGTGGTGGTCGCCGACGGCACGGCTCTGGCCGCCGAGCGGTTGCAACGGGTCTTGACCAGCGACCCCGGCATGGGCGTGATTCGTCACGCCGACGCCGGTTACGAGCGGGCCCTGGAAGTGGCTGAGCAGCGAGGGGTGCGCCTGCCGATGCAGGAAGGTGGATCCAGGTGAAGCAGACCGGGGCTATTCCCTCACAAATCATCCAGCAGTTTATCGACAACGGTCACATTCAGGCCAGCCAGCCGGTTTCCGCAGACAATTTGCAACCTTCCAGCCTGGATCTGCGCCTGGGGCCGCTGGCCTATCAGGTGCGGGCCACCTTTTTGCCCAAGCAGAACGAGTCGATCGAAGAGGCCTTGCGCCTCTATCGGACAGGCAGAGTGGACCTGAGCCACGGCGCTGTGCTGGAGAGGGACAAAACCTACGTGGTCGAGGTGATGGAGAGCTTCCAGCTGCCACCCCTTGTCCACGCTTACACCAACAACAAGTCTACCAGCGGCCGGACCAATATTTGGGTGCGCGCCCTGGTCGACGGTCTGCCCCGCTTTGACCGCATTCCCGAAGGCTATCGCGGCAAGGTCTATGTGATGATTACGCCGCGATCCTGGTCGGTGCGCGTGCAGGCGGGCACCACCCTGAATCAGGCCCGCTTTTTGATCGGGGACAACCGCCTCAACGACCTGGAACTGTCGATGGCCCACCAGCGCGTGGGGCTGGTCTTTGACGCTCAGGGAAATCCCTCGCCCCCCCAGTTGGACCGGGGAATTTTGCTGACAGCCGACCTCAGTCAAGACGTGGTGGGCTACAAGGCTCGGGCCACTCAGGCGGTGGTCGACCTGACCAGCGCTACTCCCCACGAAGCCCACGAATTTTTTGAACCGGTTGAGGCCGAACGGGGCGAACTGATGCTACTCCACAATGAGTTTTACATCATGTCGACGTGTGAGTTTTTGCGGGTCCCCCCCAGCTACGCCGTGGAAATGGTGGCCTACGACATCCACAGCGGCGAGTTCCGCTCGCACTACGCTGGCTTTTTCGATCCGGGCTTCGGCTACGGCAGCGAGGGCGAAGTCAAAGGCACTCCGGCCGTGCTGGAAGTGGCTCCTCACGAAGACGTGATCATTCGCCATGGCCAGCCTATTTGCAAAATGGTCTACGAGTACCTGACCAAGGCCCCCGAGCGCATCTACGGCGTGCACCTGGGCTCGCACTACATGCATCAACGAGGGCCTCAGTTGGGAAGGCTCTTTGGATCGTTTGTTCCCTTAGCCGCGCGCTAAAATGAACTCCACGGCGCTGGCCAGGTCGTCATGAATAAAGTCAGGCGTGGCCGGGCATTTGCCATCTTTGCCGGCGAATCCGGTTTTGACCAATAGGGTGGTGGTGCCGGCTTTTTCGCCGGCGCCGATGTCGGTGGACATATCACCGATCATATAGCTGTCGGCCAGGTCGATGGACTCGCCAAACTCTTTGGCGGCGTGGTAGAACATTCCGGCATCGGGCTTGCGGCCGTCGGCCTCGCCAGCGGGAACCTGGAATTTCTTGCCGTTGGGACAGAAGTAGAGGGCGTCCAGTCGGCCACCGGCTTCTTCGACGCGCTGGGCCAGTCGCTCTTGAATGGCGTTGTTTTGCTCCGGGGTCATAAAGCCGGCGTCGACACCGCCCTGATTGGTGACGATAATCAATTTGTAGTCGGTCTCGCGCGACAGCTTGGCGACCGCAGCCAGGCTGGCGGGAATGAGAGCGGCATCGAGCTGCTCAGGAGTGTTGACATGCTTGTCCACTTCGTTGAAGACCCCGTCTCGGTCCATAAATACGGCCCGCTGCTTGCCCGGGGTGTTGGTCTGGATACCTTGCGCTGAGGCGCTGCGCACTGCCTGGATTGAAGACATGATACTCCTCCTGTTGAGACAGCTTAGATCAGTGGCCCGAAAGATTCATGAATTTTTGCTATTGAATTCAGGTCGGGAGGGCTGCCTGGACAGTCGCTCCAGCCCGAGTTCGAGGGCCTTCTGCAACTGTGGATCGCGACCAGCCAGCCAGTCTTGGGGGGCGATGTCCACGGTGATGTCCGGGTCGGTTCCGTAGTTTTCCACGCGCCAGCCTACATCTTCAAACCAGAAGGCAAATTCGGGCTGGGTGGTCTGACTGCCGTCCACCAACTTGTGGCGCGGCCAGATGCCAATCACACCCCCCCAGGTGCGCGTGCCCACCAGCGGTCCCAGTTTGAGCAATTTGAAGCAATGACTGAAGATGTCTCCGTCCGATCCGGCCATCTCGTTGGTCAGTGCGATGAGTGGACCGTGGGGGGCGTCCATGGGGTAGGAGACGGGCTCGCCGTAACGGGGGACGTCCCAGCCCACAATGCGTCGGCTCAGCTTTTCGAGCAGCAAGCCGGAGACGTTACCGCCCCCATTGAAGCGCACATCGACGATCAATCCCTGGCGTTGCACTTCGCCAAAATAGCCCCGGTGGAACTCGGCAAAGCCCTGCGGCCCCATGTTGGGCACGTGCAGATAGCCCAGTCGCCCCTGGCTGTGCTGGTGGACCCAGCGTCGATTGCTTTCTACCCAATGACGATAGCGTAACGACACTTCTTGACGCAGTGGCTTGAGCGAAAGGTGCAGGTCCTTTTTGCCGCGGAGCAGTTGCAACGATACTTCCTGGCGGGAATGGTTGACCAGTTGGGCTTCGGGAGCCTGCTCGGCGCTGAGTCGCTGGCCTTGTATATGGGTCACCAGGTCGCCCGGCTGCAGCCACAGTCCCGGTCGCCGGCCGGGACCCGCTCCGTTGCGGCTCCAAGAGTCGCCTGGCAGCACCCGTTCTACCCGGTAGCCGCAATGCTGGCTGTCCCAGGCCCATTCCAGTCCCAGTTTTCCCAGCCCATAGTTGGGTTCGCTGGCATAGTCCCCACCCGATTCGTAGGCGTGGGAGGTGCCCAGTTCACCCTGCATTTCCCACAACCAGTCGCTCAGCTCGGAGCGGCATCCCACCCGGTCCAAAAGGGGCAAATAGCGCTGATAGATGGCCTCCCAGTCGTGTCCGCCCAGTTGGGGGTCCCAAAAGTGCTCGCGCATCAGGCGCCAGGCTTCGCGAGCCATCTGGCGCCATTCCGCCTTGGGTTCGATGGGAACGCGCAGGCGCTGGCCGGAGATCCAGCCGCTTTTGCGGCCCGGGGATTCTTCGTTACTGTCGGGTTTCTTTTCGGTGCTGACCAGGCGCAGTTTCTGCCCGGAGCGGTAACAGAGCCATTTGCCGTCGTTGGAAACGGTAAAGTTGCTGACTTTGTGGTAAACGTCTTTGGCTTCCTGGCTCTTGAATTCGTAGGAGACCAGCGTACCTCGGGGCGTCTCCGGGTCTACGTCCAGGGTGCCCTCGCTGGGAAAGCGGCTAAACCAGACCGTGTCGCCACAGCCCATCACCTGGCCGTAGCGACCTTCGGCCACCGGGAAAGCCAGAATGCGTCCGGCGATTCCGTCCAATTCGATGCGGGTGGGCTCGGGGGTAGACTTCTTGGTTTTGCGCTTTCTGGCCGGGCTTTCTTCGGGGGGATCCGGATCGTGTTCGAAGGGGTCGAGCAGATCGCTGCGCAGAGTCAGTAAGTAGGGGCGCATTCCGTTGGGAAAGCTCATTTCGAAGAAGAAGTTGTCCCACACGGGATTGAACTCGCGCAGCGACAAAAAATACAGATAGCGGCCCTTGGGGTCAAAATGAGGTGCCACGTCGCTAAAGCAGCCTTCGGTCAGGTCGGTTACCTGGAGGGTGTCGCGTTCCAGCAGGCGCAGTCGGGCGGTGATGCGGCCGGTAGGGGAGGAGTAGGCCAAAAAGCGGCCGCAGGGCGACCAGGCCAGTCCTGCCATCCGGTCATGAAGGTTCTTTTCCACAAGTTCGGCCCGACTCTCATCCAGGTGGACCAGCCACAGTTCGTAGCGATGGTTGGTCAGGGCCAGCCAGGGGCCGTTGGGGCAGGGGGACATTTTGAGAGGGCGGCCCAGGTCTAACTGCAGAGCGCGCTCTTTTTCTCCGCGCCAGTGATAGATTTCCAGGCGCTCTTCCCCACCCTCGTCGCTGATGCACACGAGCCTTTCCCCATCGGGGAGCCAGTGAAGTTGACGATAGCGCACTCCCTGGGGCAGCCCCACGGGGTGGACGGCTCGCTCGTGGGTGTAGAAGGCCAGCCCCTTGCCGCGCACCGTGCAGGCCAGCGACTTGCCCCTGGGGTGCGGCGTGTAGCTCTCCAGATAGCTGCCGCCGGCGGTAAACTTGCGTTGCCGGCCAAAGCCAGCGGCGCGCAGGCGGATGGGAATTGGGTGGCTCTGCTGCAGGTCCGGCAGGTAGTGGTAGATCTCGGCGCCGCACTGATAGACCACACTGGCCCCGTCGGAGTTGGGTCTGCGTACGTAGAAATCGCTATGCCTGGTGTGTTGCTGAAGGTCGTGGCCGTCTGGCAGGCACGAAAACAGTTGTCCGTGCCCTTGATGATCGCTACCAAAATAGAGGCGTTGGCCAATCCAGAGAGGGCTTGTCAGGTTGCCGCCGCCGGGTCGTAACGGTTGCCACTGGTCCTGGCCGTTGCAGTCCACCCAAAATTGCCCTACCGTTCCGCCTCGATAGCGTTTCCAGCGGGCTGTATCCCAGGTATGACGGCCCAGCACCCGGCCGGGACCGCCCGGCTCAAAGCTGATCGAGGCGGCCGGTCCCCAGGGCAGTCGCTGAGCCGGCCCACCGCCTGTAGACACCCTGCCCAATGCATGCAGGCGGGCAAAAGGCTGGCCCTCGTTGCTGGTGTAGTAGATCCATTGCCCATCGGGAGAAAACCCCACCACCATGGTGTCGGCCCCTAGAAAGGTCAGTCGTTGCGGTTCTCCTCCCTGCAGGTCGAGCAAGGTTACTTCGCTGTGGCCTTCATCGCGGCCGGTGTAGGCCAGGTAGCGCCCGCAGGGACTAAACTGGGGGGTGCGACAGCGCCCGGGGGCGGCCGTCAGGCGCTGGGCCAGGCCGCCGCTCAACTCCACCCACCAGAGGTCGTCCTCACAAACAAAAACGAGCTGTTGGCCGTGGAGGGTCGGATGTTGGTAGTAACCTCGCACGACTAGCGGCTCAAGCGATCAAAGAAGCCATCGTGGCGGGCCAGGCTGTCCAGGTCCATGGAGCACTCCTCGAGAGGCTTTCTTTCGGCTCGCTGCCGGCCTTCGCTGGGGGTGGGAAAGAGGTCGCTCAGGCGTTGGCCATCCAGGCTCCAGCGCTTGAGCCCGTTTTTTTGAGCCATCACCAGTTCGTCTGATTCTAGAGAGTAGCTCAGGTCGGGTTTGTCTTCTCCAGTGTAAAAGCGACCCACCAGTTCACCGGAAAGGTCGAAAACCTCGACTTCTCCATGGCTATCCCAAATGGCCACAGTGGAGCCATTGGGAGCCAATCGGATGCGGTAGTTGGGGTCTACCTGAAAGCGCTCTTTGCCTTTCACAGTCACCACGCCATCGCTGTGGACCAGCAGTCCGCGCGCTCCGATGGCCCGAATTGGCTCATGGCTCAGGTCTTTACGGCTTCCGTGCGAATCCAGGCTGAAAAGCCCCGCCGGACCGCCCACAAAGATGCGCGGCCCGCGGCGGGCGAAGCAGGTGAAGTCGCGCCTGGGCAGTTCGGCCACGGGCTTGCCGCTGGCCCGGGCCAGCAACTCGGTCGTGCCGTCGTGGTAGTAAAGGGCCAGCAGTGCCAGGTCGTCGGAAAGTGAACTGGACACGATGCGTCGGCTCAGTCCTCCGCCTTTGTAGGCACCGGGCGGGGAAATATAGGTAGAGTAGCGATAGCCGGCCGGTAGTTGCATCAGGCTGTCGTCAGAAATTTTGATCAGCTCCAGGTGGCCTGTGCTGCTGGCCACCGCCAGCAGGCCGGGGCCTTCCAGTCCGGAGACGCTCCAGCGACGTTTGGGAGTTGGCCTGGCGGCGGCCGGGGGGGCAGCAATCGGTAGGCTCGGGGGCAGGGACTGGAACTCGGCCATGGGAGGAAAGAAGATGTGGCGAAATTCTGACAGGCGTGGGGCAAATTCGGGTGCATCCTCATAGAGAACCAGGAAGTCTTCCACTTTTTTCAGCACGGGCAAGGCTTCCTGAAGAGCCTCGCACAGACAGGCAAAGGTCTGATCGTTGTGGCTTTCAATGGCCGCCCTCACCATGGCCCGTGCCGCATCGCCATCGCCCATGGCAGCCTGATCCTTCATCGATCGGATCGCCAGCGTGCTTTGACCTGGGCTCAAGCCTTCTAAGATTAGAGCAAATCGCCGGTGGCGCAGAGGCGTTTCTTTGCCCAGGCTGCGCAGTTCCAGCAACAAAGCTACAAAGCGCAATCCGGGGCTGGCCTGGGCGGCCAGCACGGCGCTGCCGTAGCGGTAGTGGCCGATCTTTTCCACCTGTTCCAGACTGGGTTGGTGCTTCAGGTATTCCAGGTAAAGCAGGCCCTCATGGGGATCTTGGGGGTGCTCGCCCAACGTCACCAGATGGTCTAACGTGAGTACGAGATCAGACGGGTCCTGCAGCCAGAGCACCATTGGAAGGTGGTTCGCTACCCATGGGGGCCTCACCCTCTGATAGGGTGGGGGGAGGGGCGTGCTGGGGTGTCGAAGCCGCCGCGCTTATGGCACGTAATATAGTAACTCGCAGCAGCAACTACAACGAATGGTATCTGGACGTGATCAAGGCGGCCCAGATGGCCGACTATTCACCGGTCAAAGGATGTATGGTGATTCGACCCACAGGCTACGCCGTTTGGGAGGCCATGCAGCGAGATCTGGACCGACGTTTCAAAGAGACCGGCCACGTCAACGCCTATTTTCCGCTGCTCATTCCCATGAGCTTTTTGCAAAAGGAAGCCGACCACGTCGAAGGTTTTGCCATGGAGGTGGCCGTGGTCACCCACAGTGGACTGGAGAAGACCGCCGATGGAGGCCTGCGCCCCAAGGGCGAACTGGCCGAACCGCTGCTCATTCGTCCCACTTCGGAGACGCTCTTCGGCGCCATGTATTCGCAATGGGTGCAGAGCTATCGCGACCTTCCCCTGCTGATCAATCAGTGGGCCAATGTGATGCGCTGGGAGATGCGCACCCGTCTGTTCTTGCGCACCGCCGAGTTCCTCTGGCAAGAGGGCCACACGGCGCACGAAACCTACCAGGAGGCTCAAGACGAGACTTTGCGGATGCTGGACGTTTACGCGGAGTTTGCCGAGGAGTTTCTGGCGGTGCCCGTGGTCAAGGGGCGCAAGACCGCCTCGGAGAAATTTCCCGGGGCCGACACGACCTACTGTATCGAAGCTTTGATGCAAGACGGCAAAGCCTTGCAGGCAGGCACCTCGCATAACCTGGGCACCAACTTCTCCAAGGCTTTTGACATCAAGTTTTTGGGTCGTGACAACCAGCAGCATCTGGCCGTGACCACTTCGTGGGGAGTGAGCACGCGCCTGATTGGGGCTTTGATCATGACCCATTCCGACGATGAGGGTTTGGTGCTACCACCCAGGCTGGCTCCCACCTTGGGCGCAGTGGTGCCCATCTACCGCAAGGAAGAGGAGAAGGCCGGCGTAGTCGATTTTTGCCGGAAATTGATGGCCCAACTGTGCGGTGCTGAGCGCCTGGCTTCGGCCGACGCCCGCCAGGCCGGTCGCGAGCTGCTGTCGGTGTTTAGTGACGCCAGCTCAAATCAGGCTGTGGTGTTGGATTTGCGTGATGATCGGCCGGTCGAAAAGCACTTTTACTGGGAACAGAGGGGCGTGCCTTTTCGCTTCGAGATCGGTCCCCGCGACGTGGAAAAGGGCTCCTTCGTTCTCAAGATTCGCTATTCGGGCGAGAAGCGCTTCGTAAACCTCAGCGAGGCCACTCCGGAGTGGTTGGCGGGCCTGGTGGTCGAGGTTCAAAAGGCGATGTTGGCCAGGGCTACGGACTTCCGCGACTCTCATACGGTTGAGGTGAGCAGCTACGACGAACTGCGCCAGGCTTTGCAGGAACGGCGTGGCTTTGTGCGTTGCTGGTTTAAGGAGAGCGCAGAGGCCGAGGCCAAAATCAAGGAAGAGACCAAGGGCACGGTTCGCTGTGTTCCCTTTGCCCAGGCCGGTGGTTCGGGCAAATGCGTCTTCAGTGGGGAAGAAACCTCAGAACAGGTGCTGTTCTCCGTCGCCTACTAGGCGCGTCCGGTAAGTCTCGCCCTCCACAAGCCAGTGGGTAGAGCACACAGTCCCTTCGGGGGGACTACCCAGGACTTGTCCTACCCTGCAGGGGGTCTGTGAATTGTGAGTCTCCGGCGCGTTGTTTCGCGCTTGCGCTCCAGAGGGCGCTGGCGGCCGACTCGCGTGACCTGACCTCCAGATTGCTCCAGGCTGACGGTTAGAGGGACTTCGCGTCCCCGTCGGGGTCGATACCCAGTTCTCGAAGCCTGGCCACCAAGCGCTCAGCCCGCTCACGTTCACGCTCAGCCCGCTTACGTTCGCCATCAGCCCGCTCACGTTCGCCATCAGCTCGCTCACGTTCGCCATCAGCTCGCTCACGTTCGCCGTCAGCTCGCCGACCCTCACAATCAGCCCTTTCACGCTCCGCTTCAGCTCGCTCACTTCCCGTCAGGAGTAGATTTCCCTGAGCGTCCACCCAACGAAGCCAGTTTCCATGCAGGCCTTCGAACTCTCCTGGGACCAGCTTGATGCCTAATGGAACCGAAGTGAGCTTATGAGAATCTACGACTGGCACATAACTTGCGCCGTGCAATTCGTAGACACGCAGTTTTCGTTGATTGAGAAACTGACCCGGATCGTAAATCACGTAGTAGGCGATGCCCAGTCGAGCGTAACCCTGGATCTTCTCTTCCTCGTGGCGTTCCTTGTTGGAAACGACTTCGACCACCAATTCCGGCGGCTTCCCATACATCCAGATGAAGTAGGAACGGTTCTTCTTTTCCCAAATGTCGCCGTCGGGGGGCTGAACCCCAAAACTCAGCAGCACGTCGGGCACAAAGGGCGGCTGGTTGGCGTTAAAAAAGAGGCCGACATTAGCCATGGCCACAAAGGGTTGTAAGTCCATCCCTGACGCGTAGAGCGAGTCGACCAACAATCGCTGCTGACGTTCTGAAAAGAGATTGTCCACGGGCTCGTCATCCTCCGTCACCACATGGGTCAGATCGGGAAGGATTGCCTCATCATCCCACTCCAGTGCTGGTTCTGTCATAGTGCCTTATTCCAGACATCAGTTGCCTTCCCCTTGTTTTTTGTCTCATTACCCCACCTACTATGGCCGCCTACTTTGCCCAGGCCGGTGGTTGTGGCAAATGCTCTTCAGTGGGGAAGAAGCTTCAGAACAGGTGCTGTTCTCCGTCGCTTACCAGGCGCGAAGCTGGCTGTCGGGGGTCTGTGAATTCTGAGTCTTGAGGGCGCTGGCCGCCGACTCGCGTGATGTAACCTCCGGTTTGCCCCAGATTAGAGGGACTTTGCGTCCTCCTCAGGGTCGATACCCAGTTCTCGAAGCCTGGCCACCAAGCGCTCAGCCCGCTCACGTTCACGCTCAGCCCGCTCACGTTCACACTCAGCCCGCACACGTTCACCATCAGCCCGCACACGTTCCGCTTCAGCTCGCTCACTCCCCGTCAAGAGTAGATTTCCCTGAGCGTCCACCCAACGAAGCCAGTTTCCATGCAGGCCTTCGAACTCTCCTGGGACCAGCTTGATGCCTAATGGAACCGAAGTGAGCTTATGAGAATCTACGACTGGCACATAACTTGCGCCGTGCAATTCGTAGACACGCAGTTTTCGTTGATTGAGAAACTGACCCGGATCGTAAATCACGTAGTAGGCGATGCCCAGTCGAGCGTAACCCTGGATCTTCTCTTCCTCGTGGCGTTCCTTGTTGGAAACGACTTCGACCACCAATTCCGGCGGCTTCCCATACATCCAGATGAAGTAGGAACGGTTCTTCTTTTCCCAAATGTCGCCGTCGGGGGGCTGAACCCCAAAACTCAGCAGCACGTCGGGCACAAAGGGCGGCTGGTTGGCGTTAAAAAAGAGGCCGACATTAGCCATGGCCACAAAGGGTTGTAAGTCCATCCCTGACGCGTAGAGCGAGTCGACCAACAATCGCTGCTGACGTTCTGAAAAGAGATTGTCCACGGGCTCGTCATCCTCCGTCACCACATGGGTCAGATCGGGAAGGATTGCCTCATCATCCCACTCCAGTGCTGGTTCTGTCATAGTGCCTTATTCCAGACATCAGTTGCCTTCCCCTCGTTTTAGGGGGTCTGTGAATTCTGAGTCTCCAGCGCGTTGTTCGCGCCGCGTGATGTAACCTCCAGTTTGCCCAGGGCTGAGACTACTAGAGGGACTTTGCGTCCTCCTCAGGGTCGATACCCAGTTCCCGAAGCCTGGCCACCAAGCGCTCGGCCCGCTCACGTTCACGCTCAGCCCGCTCACGTTCACCATCAGCTCGCACACGTTCCGCTTCAGCTCGCTCACTCCCCGTCAAGAGTAGATTCCCCTGAGCGTCCACCCAGCGCAGCCAGTTTCCATGCAGGCCTTCGAACTCTCCTGGGACCAGTTTGATTCCTAATGGAACCGAAGTGAGCTTATGAGAATCTATGACCGGCACATAACTTGCGCCGTGCAATTCGTAGACACGCAGTTTTCGTTGATTGAGAAACTGACCCGGATCGTAAATCACGTAGTAGGCGATGCCCAGTCGAGCGTAACCCTGGATCTTCTCTTCCTCGTGGCGTTCCTTGTTGGAAACGACTTCGACCACCAATTCCGGCGGCTTCCCATACATCCAGATGAAGTAGGAACGGTTCTTCTTTTCCCAAATGTCGCCGTCGGGGGGCTGAACCCCAAAACTCAGCAGCACGTCGGGCACAAAGGGCGGCTGGTTGGCGTTAAAAAAGAGGCCGACATTAGCCATGGCCACAAAGGGTTGTAAGTCCATCCCTGACGCGTAGAGCGAGTCGACCAACAATCGCTGCTGACGTTCTGAAAAGAGATTGTCCACGGGCTCGTCATCCTCCGTCACCACATGGGTCAGATCGGGAAGGATTGCCTCATCATCCCACTCCAGTGCTGGTTCTGTCATAGTGCCTTATTCCAGACATCAGTTGCCTTCCCCTTGTTTTTTGTCTCATTACCCCACCTACTATGGCCGCCTACTTTGCCCAGGCCGGTGGTTGTGGCAAATGCTCTTCAGTGGGGAAGAAGCTTCAGAACAGGTGCTGTTCTCCGTCGCTTACCAGGCGCGAAGCTGGCTGTCGGGGGTCTGTGAATTCTGAGTCTTGAGGGCGCTGGCCGCCGACTCGCGTGATGTAACCTCCGGTTTGCCCCAGATTAGAGGGACTTTGCGTCCTCCTCAGGGTCGATACCCAGTTCTCGAAGCCTGGCCACCAAGCGCTCAGCCCGCTCACGTTCACGCTCAGCCCGCTCACGTTCACACTCAGCCCGCACACGTTCACCATCAGCCCGCACACGTTCCGCTTCAGCTCGCTCACTCCCCGTCAAGAGTAGATTTCCCTGAGCGTCCACCCAACGAAGCCAGTTTCCATGCAGGCCTTCGAACTCTCCTGGGACCAGCTTGATGCCTAATGGAACCGAAGTGAGCTTATGAGAATCTACGACTGGCACATAACTTGCGCCGTGCAATTCGTAGACACGCAGTTTTCGTTGATTGAGAAACTGACCCGGATCGTAAATCACGTAGTAGGCGATGCCCAGTCGAGCGTAACCCTGGATCTTCTCTTCCTCGTGGCGTTCCTTGTTGGAAACGACTTCGACCACCAATTCCGGCGGCTTCCCATACATCCAGATGAAGTAGGAACGGTTCTTCTTTTCCCAAATGTCGCCGTCGGGGGGCTGAACCCCAAAACTCAGCAGCACGTCGGGCACAAAGGGCGGCTGGTTGGCGTTAAAAAAGAGGCCGACATTAGCCATGGCCACAAAGGGTTGTAAGTCCATCCCTGACGCGTAGAGCGAGTCGACCAACAATCGCTGCTGACGTTCTGAAAAGAGATTGTCCACGGGCTCGTCATCCTCCGTCACCACATGGGTCAGATCGGGAAGGATTGCCTCATCATCCCACTCCAGTGCTGGTTCTGTCATAGTGCCTTATTCCAGACATCAGTTGCCTTCCCCTCGTTTTAGGGGGTCTGTGAATTCTGAGTCTCCAGCGCGTTGTTCGCGCCGCGTGATGTAACCTCCAGTTTGCCCAGGGCTGAGACTACTAGAGGGACTTTGCGTCCTCCTCAGGGTCGATACCCAGTTCCCGAAGCCTGGCCACCAAGCGCTCGGCCCGCTCACGTTCACGCTCAGCCCGCTCACGTTCACCATCAGCTCGCACACGTTCCGCTTCAGCTCGCTCACTCCCCGTCAAGAGTAGATTCCCCTGAGCGTCCACCCAGCGCAGCCAGTTTCCATGCAGGCCTTCGAACTCTCCTGGGACCAGTTTGATTCCTAATGGAACCGAAGTGAGCTTATGAGAATCTATGACCGGCACATAACTTGCGCCGTGCAATTCGTAGACACGCAGTTTTCGTTGATTGAGAAACTGACCCGGATCGTAAATCACGTAGTAGGCGATGCCCAGTCGAGCGTAACCCTGGATCTTCTCTTCCTCGTGGCGTTCCTTGTTGGAAACGACTTCGACCACCAATTCCGGCGGCTTCCCATACATCCAGATGAAGTAGGAACGGTTCTTCTTTTCCCAAATGTCGCCGTCGGGGGGCTGAACCCCAAAACTCAGCAGCACGTCGGGCACAAAGGGCGGCTGGTTGGCGTTAAAAAAGAGGCCGACATTAGCCATGGCCACAAAGGGTTGTAAGTCCATCCCTGACGCGTAGAGCGAGTCGACCAACAATCGCTGCTGACGTTCTGAAAAGAGATTGTCCACGGGCTCGTCATCCTCCGTCACCACATGGGTCAGATCGGGAAGGATTGCCTCATCATCCCACTCCAGTGCTGGTTCTGTCATAGTGCCTTATTCCAGACATCAGTTGCCTTCCCCT
>JADMJV010000116.1 GCA_018780265.1 bacterium | reverse complement strand
GATCTGGGTGTCGTTGCCTTTGCCACCATCCTGGTGGATACGGTCGTTGCCCTTGCCGCCGTTGGCGCTTTGCAGGTCGTTGCCCTTGCCGCCATCCTGGCGGATGCTGTCGTGACCCTTACCACCGTTGGCTAATTGACGGTCGTTGCCCTTGCCACCATCTTGATGGATGCTGTCATTACCGCGACCACCGTTAGCACTCTGGAGGTCATTGCCACTTCCGCCCGATTGGTGAATGCTGTCGCGACCGCCACCACCGCGGGCGATTTGGACGTCATTGCCTTTGCCGCCGTGCTGGTCGATGCGATCATTGCCGCGACCGCCCGTAGCCAACTGCGTGTCATTGCCCTTGCCGCCATCCTGGTGAATGCGATCATTGCCCGAGCCGCCACGAGCGACCTGAGTATCGTTGCCCTTGCCCCCGTGCTGGTCGATGTGATCATTACCGCGACCCCCATTGGCCACTTGAGTATCGTTGCCATGTCCACCGGACTGGTGAAGGTGATCATTACCGCGCCCACCGTTGGCCACCTGAGTGTCATTGCCACCTCGGCCAACCTGAGTAATGCGGTCATTGCCGGCGCCACCTTGAGCAACCTGAGTATTGGGGCCGCAATTGCCCTCCTGCTTAATCTCCTTGTTGTTAGAATCATAGACCGGCTTGCCATCGGCGCCGTTGATCACGATGTGCTCGGCGTTCTCGACCTCAATGCGACTTCCGCCTTTGCCGTGCTGGTAGATCACATTTCCCTTATTGTCGACGACGGTATAATTTTGACCGGCTCCGTTAATCGTCACTGAATCCTTACCGGTACCGCCATCAATATTCACACGGTCTCGGCCTGTGCTGACGTCGTAGGTCATTCGGTCATTGCCAGCGCCGCCATTCACGTTGACCACGTCATTGCCGGCGCCTCCATTCGCGCGAATGACGTCGTTGCCTTTGCCGCCGTCGATGTTGATGCGGTCGTTACCGGCTCCGCCGTTCGCATTGATGCGGTCGTTGCCCTTACCTCCAGACTGGCTGATATGGTCATTACCCGCTCCGCCGTTGGCGTTAAGACTGTCGTTGCCCTTACCGCCATCTTGACGGATGTGATCATTGCCGCGCCCACCATTGGCCTCGAGATGGTCATTGCCGCGACCACCGTCCTGGCGAATGCGGTCGTTGCCATCGCCTCCATTGGCGTGGACATGATCGTTACCCCGACCGCCAGACTGATGGATAGTATCATTGCCACGGCCACCATTAGCGTGAACGTGATCATTGCCGCGGCCACCGTGTTGGTCGATGTGGTCGTTGCCCCGACCGCCGTTGGCATGCAGGTGGTCATTGCCACGTCCGCCATCCTGATGAATATGATCATTACCCCGACCGCCATTAGCGTGCAGATGGTCCTTGCCACGGCCGCCATGCTGATGAATATGGTCGTTACCCCGACCGCCGTCGGCATGCAGGTGGTCGTTGCCACGTCCGCCATCCTGATGAATATGGTCGTTGCCACAGCCGCCATTGGCATGAATGTCGTCGCGACCTGGACCGCCATGCTGATGAATGTGGTCGTTACCCCGGCCGCCGTGAGCGTGCAGGTGGTCATGGCCCCAACCGCCGTGATGGTGAATTCGATCATTGCCGCCGTGGCCGCAGTCGTGCTGATGATGCACCGGAGGCCGAGGGCAGGGCTCGGGTTGCGGATAGGGAGGTTGAGGATTGCCGTAACCGGGCGGCGGATAGGGATAGTTGCCGTTGCCGCAGCCGCACTGAGGGGGTTGGGGGTAGCAGTAGGGGGGTTGGGGGTACGGCATCGGCATCTGAGGTCCACCGGGAGGCATTCCGCCGGGACCACAACCCGGACCCATCTGGCCTCCGCCGCCCATCTGGCGCATCATCTGCATCATTTGCATCATCTGCATGCCGGCCATCAGCATCTGCATGCCGCCCATCATCATCTGCATACCGCCAAACTGCTGCATAGGGTTGAAGCCGGGCATACATCCAGGGCCCATCAAAGAGTTGACGCCGTTCATCATAGGGTAGGCACCGCAACCGCCAAAGGGGTCGCCCATGCTTATATTCACGCCACAAGTAATCGTGTTGACTCCGTACATCGCCTCACGTCCTCCAACCAGTTGTATAAGTCTTTACTCACGCGCCCGAAGGCCAAAGTACATAGCCGATTTGTTAACTTATTCGCACTGCGAAGGAAGGAATCCTGGAATCAGCCTCGTCCCACCGAAGCCTGCAGCCCTTTCTGGATCTCCATCAATTCAGCCACAGACTGGCGAAGAGGCTCTTGGGCGGCATGCAGTGCCTCTACACTGGGAGACTCCGCAAAACCCTCGAACTCGGAGAGGGCTGCTTCGACGGATTCGAGCGAGTCGAGGTAGCGCTGGCGCAGCTCGGCCAGCGACTCGGGTAGGTTGGGTCCGGGGTCCTTGGCCCTGGCGATGCGCAGGTCCTGACGCAACGCCTCTAAAGAAGATTCAAAACCGGCCACGTCTCCCACCTCGCGCAAAATCTGCTCGGCCTGCGAAAGTAGCCGTTCTATTCGGCTTTCCGCCGGACGCTCGTCAGGATTCAGGGCCGTTGAGGCGTGCACCCGGGCTCCGCAACGGGCGCACTTGGGTCCACTGGTGGGATTGCCACAAACCAGACAGTTAGCCACACCACCGGGCTGGGCCTGATGCTGCATGCTTCCCAACAGTTGAGAGTAGTGCTGGGCCAACTGCAGGCCAGACTCAGCCAGTGCGGCCTGAACCTCCGTCTGGGGATCCTCGAGCCACTCGTCGAGTTGACTGACCCATTCGTGAAGCTGGCTCAACAGCAGCCCGGCCTCGGCGGTAATACCGCCTGACTCTTCCCAACCAGACAGTCCCACGGATGTTTTTTCCAATTCGAATGCGGCCTCGTAGAGCAGGTCGCGGAGTAAGCAAGGACTGACGAAATCCTGAGTGATCAGCCAGGACGTATGCACCAGCAGATTGACCCAGGGAACCTGGGTGGGACCATAGGCGAAGCGCCGTCTTAAACTGTCCAGGTCGAGGCGGGCAAAATCTCCCCCCAGCAGAGTCATCTGCTCGGTCCAGCTATCCACCGTTTCGAGGCTTGGGCAATCTTGCAGCAATTGGACGTAGCTCTCATAAAAGCCCTGCAACTCGACCCCACTCTGGCTCGTCGACAAGTCCTGCTCCAACCAGTCGTGAGCCCGCATCTGCTCCTTCCGAATCGCATCTTCCAGAGACTCTAGCTGACCCTGGCCACTTTTCCAAAGTCCAGCCAGCGAGCACAGAAGATTGATGCCAGGATGAGTGGTAGGGCCTCTTTGCGCCAGCGCTGCCTCACGAAAACGCTGAAAATCAAGACTGAGCCGAGTGGCACAATTGGGGATGTAATTCAGGGCCTCGCTGAGACGCTTACCCTCGAAGTCTTGGGAGTAAGCAGCCAGACTGTCAAGCACCAAATGGTAGACTTCAAAGCTGCGATAAGCATATTCAATCTCAGGAGCAAGGGCCGGTCGGACACTTGCTTCTTCCCTGAAGATCTGTGCCTCGAAGTCGGCCCTGGCGCGATCCAAATCGCGACGAACGTCGTCGCAGGCTTCGAGCAAGTCGTTGACTGTGGCCTGACGGGACTGCAGGCGCCCGATCACGGACAATATAGGCAGGTCGAGTTCATCTTGCTCCACGATAGAATCCTCCAGCCGAATCGGGGTGAACCCCAAACTTGGCGGTCATGATTGGCCACTTCGAGGCCTCAATCCTGGCCAACTCGTTCAGGACTCCAATGAATGAAGTGCAAGTGCACGCCGCTGCAGGCACTCTCGCGCATTTTCCCCCTGCCGAACCAGACCCACCAGGAGATGCAAGTGATCCTGCACACGTTGGCGCACTCTCTCGCAGTCGGGCAGATCCAGAAAGCTGGTGTGGACGGTGAAGGCGCAATCCTGACATTCCATAAACTCGTGCGACCATTCCGAGCCCTGTTGGGCCGCACCCCAACGCCCACCGGCGCAAACGGGACAGAGGTGACGGGCGATAGCCACCGACTGACTGAGAGTGGGCACCTGAGGAGCGGCCCGCAGGGGCAAACGCAGCAAGGCTTGCAGAACTTGCAGAGATTCGACAGAAACATTCCAGACCCGGTCTACTTTTTCACCCTTCAGGTAACCCGTGGCCAGCAGCCCTCGCACCGCCCCCGGAGTCAGACCCAAAATCTGAGCGGCCTGTTGCACAGTGGTTTTGTTCACAGCCTCTCCCTCGGGAGGACCCACTCTGGCCGCAGCAAGTTGTCCCAATGGACCGAACCGGCCCAGCCAGCAGGTTGAAATGTCACCGCGGCCAACTCGGGCTCCAGTTTAAGCCGGATCTGCAAAGGCTTGACTCGGTATTCCACGCGATCCAAATCCAGGTCGCCCAGGGGCTTGAAGCCGGCCGAGACCAATTGAGCCAGAGTTGCGGGCAGGTGTCCCCGGCTCTTCAAAATCAAGAGTTTTACGTAGAGATGAAGAAAGGCCTGGCGCTGGCGAGCAAGCTGACTTTGCGAAATCGCGTTTTTGAGATTGGGAATAACCACCGCACTGGCGTAACCGTGCTGTCCTAGCAGCCACTGGCCCAGGTTTTCGCGAGGCAGGACCCGTTGCGTGGAACCCGTGGCCTCAATATCGAGCAACATGGGAAGATAGTCATTTTTGTACAATCTCCACTCCCGTTGCAGCAAGCCAGGAAAGAAGCGCAGAGCCAAGGCATCGTCCCCTTTGACGACCGCCTGCAAGCTATTTTGCATGCCGTAGAGTTCGGCCTCCAGGGGATTGACGAGCATGTCAGACGGCAACTGGGTCTTCTCCAAAGTGAGCAGAATTTTCTCTAACTCCGCTACCGGCCACCCGGCCGAAGATTGCTGCAGCAGATAGCACAGGGTTTGCGAGCCTATGCCCTGGTTGGCGACGGCCAGCATAGACTGAATCAGCCAGGTGTTCTGTCGAGTCAACAGATGTCCCAACTCAAAAATCTGAAGATTAGCCTGCAAGGCCTTGTCCTGCTGCCCGCGCAACATGCAGACTTCGCTGTAACAACTGAGCGCCTGGGCAATCTTTCGCAAAGCCACCAAATTAGGCACGATCGTCAGCAGGCTGGGAGGTTCATCATAGGTGGCCACAAAATGGGGGCGCCTTATCACTTCGCTGAGATGAGGATAAAGTTTCTCAAAGGCCGTAACCGCCTCAACGGCGGCCGGCTCCTTGCGACCCAGTGCCTGGCCGAGTTGGGTATCCTTCCATTCCGAACAAGAGCCCCACCTGGCAAGGGCTGTGATGGCCTCCTGCGCCTTGCTGTGGTCGCGATATTCCTTGTTTTTTCGCCCCCAATATTCGACCATCACAGGATCGCTGAAAGCATTCTTGGTGGGGTCCGCCGCCAACTTCTGGTAGGCCGAGAAATTCTCTTGCTGACGCTTCAAAATGGCGGTAGATTGAGCTTCGTAACGCGAAGGGGGGAACGAAACCCAGGCAAAGTAACTGAGAACTACGGCCAGCAAGCTGCCATAACATCCCAGTCTCAGTTTCGATGTACTGACCATGCCCGTTGGTTCCGCCCCACACGGTCATTATCCTAGGCGGCAGACTAGAGAGCGCGTAGCCAGTCGCCCGCTTCATCCAATTCAGAGGCTGTCAGTTGATGCCCCCCCGGCGTCCAGCGCACCGTCACCTCAGCCCCGGCCTCCCCCAGAGTCTGGGCCAGGTGCTCGGCGCGGTCCTCGGGGATGAAAGGATCGTTGCGGCCCACTGCCAGAAAGACGGGTTTACCGCTAAGATTTGGCAAAGTCTCCGGCTGCCTGGCCACCAGAGCCCGCAACAAAACTCCACCGCTGAGCATTTCGGGACGCCACAAAAGCAGATGGGCAGCCAGGTTGGCGCCGTTGGAGAAACCCACCGGCAAAATGCGACGCCCTCCCAACCGGTAGTGCTCCACGGCCTTGGACACAAAGTCGGCCATCTCGTGGGTTCGGAAAATCAAGTCTTCCTCGTCGAAAACCCCTTCCGAGTAGCGTCGAAAGAAACGCGGATTACCGTCTTCCAGAACTTTGCCGCGAGGGCTGAGCAAAGCAGCTCCTGGATAGAGCGACCTGCCCAGGTCAAGCATGTCGTTTTCGTCCCCGCCCGTACCGTGCAAGAGTAGCAAGACCGGGTTAGAAGAGGATTCGCCGTGCACAAATCGATGGATGAAGTCCAACTGCATAATGTCTATGAGTTTGGCAGTGGTTCTCTACGTCCTTCATCCGGCTCAAACCCTCCCTGCACTCGCAGCCAGTAGAGCAGCGGACCCGGGTGGGCAGGGTCGATGGTCAACTGCTCGGGGTAGCTCACTTCGATCACCTCTGGACCATTCAGCAGGGCGCGCAGGGTCTCGGGCTCGACAGGCTGACCGCCGGTGGCCTGGGCGCAGCCGTTGTCAAAAAGCAAGACGCGCAACGGCAAGCGGCGTCGGCGGGCTTCAATCCAACCCAGGTGGCCGGCCGCGATGAAGGAAAAATCACCGGTTACGGCCCAGGCCGAAGGATGTCCGCCAGCCAGGGCGCCCAATGCCAGCGGCACACTTCCCCCCATCCAGCCGATGGCGTCCACGGCCCGGTAAGGGTCCAGGCCAAACAGGCTGGAGAGGCCTGTGTCGCCAGCCACGAAAGCGGGACGTCCCCCGGCCAAAGCGCTTTCAATCCAGGGTCGGTAGGCCTGCAGGGTGGGCTGCCAGCGGGCCGGGAGGCTTTCTAAAGCAGGTAGACCAGGAGGGTTGACCGCACAGGTCTGGCCCAGACGACTCAACAATCTAGTTCGCTGATACTCGCCAAACAGGGGGCACACCAACTGTCCCACCGGGTCACTCGACCAACTGACAACTTCCAATTTCTCGGTTGGCAAGGCGCCCACATAGGGCTGTTCAACGAGCTCGGAACCGATCAGCAGAATGCGCGGCAAACCTTGTTGTTGACTGCGTTGCAGGCACTCGACCAGAACCCGAGGCCCTTGACCAGGATCATCGACCGCGTCAACCCCGATTTCGAAAGCGTCCAGCAAAGAGCGTGTGGGCAACTGGTTGTCGGAGTGCCCCCCACTGGGGTCGTCGAAAATGGTGATCACGCAAGCCGCCGTCACCCCGGCCGAAAGGCCACAGACCAGCGCATTAGCCGCCTTGAGCAGTCCATGCATTTTGATCAGGCACACCGAAGGGTGACCCGTGATGCCCGAACCGAGTGCCATGCCCAGAGCCACCTCTTCGTGATAGCTGGGCAACGGCGAGCCGGGCCAGGCGGCGAAGGTCTGACTGGCCCCAAAGCCGGGCACGTGGGTGACCAGGCTCACTCCGGCCGAATGTGCGGTGGCCGCCAGGGCCTCTGCAACGTTCATGGCGTCTCCTCTCGAGTGGGGGGCAAGCGCACGCTGAAACAACTGCCTTTGCCCAGTTGGCTGGTCAACTTCAGGCTACCGCCATGGGTCTCCACGATCTGTTTAACAATGGCCAGACCCAGGCCGGAGCCTTTCGGGGCCTGCGTGTCGGGCTGCTCTTCGGCCTGCTGAAAGCTGTCAAACACTTTGGATTGATCCTCGGGGGCGATGCCCACTCCGCTGTCTTCCACTTCGATGATTACGTGTTCTTCACCACGCCGGGCTCGCACCTCGATGTTGCCGCCCCGCGGAGTGAACTTGATGGCGTTGGAGAGCAGATTGGTCAACACCTGAATCAGCGGGTCGCGGGCTCCACAAAGTCGCAAGTCTGGCTGGACCTCCACCTTCAACTGCATCTCCTTCTCGCCGATCAAGGACCGACAGGCATCCACGGTAGACCGCACCAGACTCTCCACCTCTAATCCTTCAAAGACCCAGTCAATCTTTCCCGACTCGATACTGCTCAAATCCAGCAAACTGTGCAAGAGGCGGCCAAGCCGGTCACTCTCGCGCAGAATAATATCGAGAAACTCCTGATTCATCTCCAAAAAATCTTCCGAGGTGCACGACTCCTCCTCATTGTCCAAAACGATCTCGGCGAAAGCCCGAATCGAGGTGAGCGGCGTGCGCAGCTCGTGAGAGGCGGTGTTGAGAAAGTCGGTCTTGCGCCGGTCCAGTTCGGCCAGGCGCTTGTTGCCCTGCTGCAAAGCCTCGTGGGTCCACTCCAAATCAAGACGAGCCTGCAGCTCGGCCTGTCGGGTTTTAACCAGACGGCTCACCATGCGATTGAAGCCCACCTCCAGTCGACCGATTTCGTCTTGACCCGAAGCGGCACAACGCACCAGCAAATCGCCCTCTTCGACGCGCTCGACGCAGGCCAACAGATCCTCGACGCGACGCTCTAAATCGCGGCGCTGCTGGCGCTGCCGTTCGGCCAATTGATGCAAGCTCAAAGACATCTGGTCGAGGGCCCGGCTCAGCAAGCCCACCTCGCTTTGAGGCGAAGTAGCCGAAGAAGTGGCCACCCCGGCGCTGTCCCATTGTTCGGCCAGGATCTCGGCCTTGCGAGCAACCCGCAGAATGGGGCGCGAGAAGGAGCGGGCGATCAAACCCAGCAAAACGATGGTGACCAGACTGAGCAAAGCGCTGGCCAGCCAGAGCACCTGGTAGCATTCCAGGCGTTGTTGCTTGGCGGATTTGAGATCGAGACCCAAAACCACCTGACCATAGCTGCGCCCTCCCAACTGCACGGGAGCGGACACGCTGATGGTATCGAAGTCGGTAAAACGGGGGGCCAGAGGGTCCCAACCTGACAAAGAGGGATCCAATCTCTGGATCTGTTGACCCTTCCGATAGGTGAGGATGGGCTCAGCCGCCGGCTCGGCTTGACCTTCCAGCAACGTTCCGATCTCGTCCAGGTCCTTGTCAGCCAGAATTCGCCCCTGAGTATCCAGCAATCGGGCGTACACCACGCCAGGGAGTTGAGCAAAGCGCTGCACGTGCTCGGGGAGCAGCCACTCATTGTGACTATCCAGTGCGCGGGCGCTGAGCAAAGCCAGTTGGCTGGACAATGAAATCGCCTGACGTTCGCTCTGCAATTGCAACTGGTCCTCGGTCAGACGCATCCAGGTGCTCAAATGGAAAGCAAAAAACAGCAAATTGACCGGCAGCAAAGCCAGCACCAGGCGCAGCCAAAAACGGTCAGGCAACTTCACGGATACCACCCGGGCTCAAGCAGGCGCAACGAACGCTGACGAACCTTTTGGAAAACAACCTCGGCCCCACTCCGCTGAGCCGGGGGCAGTTGACTGGCGTGTTCACCGATCTTCTTTACCACCCTCAACTCTCGGGCTCGTAGCCATTCTTCTAACCGAGTCTGGTACGCCTGCAATCCGCTCAAGCGCTGTCGATGAGCCACAGAGAGGCGTCGGTAGGCCCGTTCCTGCACCACCAAAACCAGCCACTCGCGACCATGATCGGGCTGCCAGACCCACGGATAACTGGCCAGCAGCCCCATCTCGTCTAAATCCAGTCGGGTGGCCTCGACCATCTCGGCGCCCGAAAATTCTGAACTGCGCTCTAGCGGAGCCAGCAAGGGCTGAGCGCCCACGCTGACGTAGGCGTCCCAACTGAAGCGGCTCTGGGGCACCAACACCTGTCGACCTTGCAGTTCTTTCCAGTCGCTCAGGGGCTGCCTCGAGGCCAGGCAGCGCTGGCCCACAGACCAGCAGGCCAGCGCCCGGAAGGGCTGTCCTTCCACGGGCGCCAGCAGGCGCTGGCCGCCCAGACCGCGGAACCACAGAGACGGATTCTCCCACAGATAGGGCAGACTGAGCAGGCCCCAGGGGCGATAGTAGTTGGCCAGAGCTGTGCTGCGAACCAGCGTCAACTGAACGTCACCCGAACACAGCGTTTGCATCTGTTCCAAATCGCCGCCAGGCGCGGCCAGGGCCAGCCGCAGACCATCACCCTGCAGCCACTGCTGCAGTTGGCGCGCCAGCGATTGGGAATAGCCGTCGACCCGGCCGCAACTGCCCAGTCGCAGCACCACATCGGCTCGAGCCACGCTGACCAGCAAAATCCACAGCCACAGCCACCTCACGCCGGCTCCTGAGTGGTGCTGCGGGGCAGCCACAGCAAGAATTTGCTACCCCTGTGACCGTCGCTCTCCACGCTCAGCCTGCCCTGATGGGCCTGTACCACCGCTCGAGCCAGGGCCAGCGACAGTCCCGTGCTGCGCTGGGGAGCGTCGCCCAGGCGTACCTGCTGAAACTTGGAAAAGATCAGTTCGTGCTGTTCCCGGGGCACGCCCGGCCCCTGATCCTCGACGCTGATCACAATACCGTCATGCTCAAGGTCCGCCTTCAGGGTCACCGAAACCTTGGCGCCCGGCGGCGAATGCTCCACGGCGTTGGCCAGCAAGGCTTCAAGGGCCTCGCCTACCTTGTCCGGATCCAACCACAACTGGTATCCGCCCGGTTGAAAAGCGATCTGCAGGTCCACGACAACCCGGCTGGAATCGACGGCCGAGAGCTTCTCCTCCAGCAGATGGACCAGATTGACAAGCCGGAAACGCCAGCGCATACGGCCCGATTCGATGCGGGAGATATCCAGCAGATGGTTGATAATGTTGGTCAGCCTGTCGCTCTCGCGATAGATGATCGACACAAATTCGCGCCGCTCGGCGGGGTCTTGCGGAGGGTAGTCGATCAAGATTTCGGCATAGGCCCTGACCGCCGTCAGCGGCGTACGCAACTCGTGGGACACCACTCCCAAGAACTCGTTCTTGTAACGGTCGGTCTGCTCCAACAGTCCGCGGGTTTCTTGCAAGGCCCGATTGAGTTCTTCCAACTGGCGGCGGTAGTCAGCCTCTGAACCGGCGTTGCGATGGAGACTGAGGGCCATTTCATGGAGACCTTGGGCTAACGAGACCAGCTCGCCGTCGGTCAAACCAAACACCTGAGCGGCAGGGTCTCCGCCAGCAATCGCCTCCTGATAGTGAAGCAGACTGGACACCTGGGTCTGCAAATCAGTGAGGTGCTGGCGCTCGCTCTCCAGGCCCAACTTCATGCGCTGCGACATGGCCAAAAAGGCCCTCGACAGAAGGCGCAATTCCAGCATTCCGTCGCTGCTGCGCCGAGCGTGACTCCCTTCCTCGGCCATTCTCTGATGAACGGCCTCGATAGGCACCACTCCGCGGGCGATATCACCGGCCAGTCGGGCCAGTCGGGCCAGCGGTTGAGTCAGACGGTAGGCCAGCCAACCAACCAGGGTGGTGGTGGCCATCAGAGAAAGCAAAGACATCCACAAAAACCTTCGCCCACTCAGTCGCTGCGCCGCCTGCAAATGATCGAGGCCCAATCCCAGCCGAACCTCTCCGCGCGGGCTGCCATCCAGCCTCAAGGGGGCCCGCGCCACCAGTTCATCTGCCAAAGGTCTCGAAAGAGGAACAGCCGGTCTACCCACCAGACTGGGATCATCGTGGGCCAACCACAGACCACGCTCGTCCACCACCTGCACCCAGCGCACATTCCCTTGCAAAAATATGGCGTTGAGACTGGTTTGCATCAACGGACGATCGAGACTTTCCAGGGCGAAAGAACAGTTGTTGGCCAGACAGGCCGCCATGACCATGGCGCGCTGCTGCTCTTGCTGACGCAGTCGCTGTCCTTGAAAATCCATCAGCCAAAAATAGTTGACTACGGCGAACAAGATGGGGATAGGCACCACCGCGGAAAGAATACGCCCGGTAAGATTCACGCCTCGCCTCCCCTATTTTCTGGCGCGATTTTCTCTCGTCAGGCGACTCTTCCCCCTATGCCTTGGATAGGGAAAGCGCCGGTTGCGACTTGGGGGTAATCAAAACCATATCGATACGGTGCCCATCCATATCCATCACCTCGCCGTCAAACTGTGGATCGGAAACGCGACTGCCGGCCTGAGGGATCTGCTCCAATTTGGTCAAAAAATAGCCGGCCACGGTAGTGTAGCGAACGGGGTTCTCCACAATCAGAATGCGCTCGAGATGGGCATTCAAGTCACTGATGTGGGTCCTGCCGCTCACCAGCCAGGAGCCATCGTGGCGTTGCACAATCTCGGGGCCATCCTCCTCGTCTTCCCCAGGCAGGTCACCCACAATGGCCTCGGTCAGATCGTGCAGAGTCACCAGTCCTTCAAACTGGCCGTGCTCGTCCATCACCAGAGCGATGTATTGCTTGTTCTTCTTAAAAAGCTGAAGAATGGAGAAAGCGGGCACCCCTTCGGGAATCAGGATGGCAGGCCGAACCACTCCACTCAACTGAAAGTCCGGCGCGTCAGCCTTTTCCAGCAGGTCGCGGACGTTTAGGGTTCCCTCAATATCGTCCAGACTGCCCCGTCCCACGGGGTATTTGGAACGAACACTCGACTTTACCTGGCCCAAAATCTCCGCCAGCGGTCGGGTGGAGTCAATCCACTCCACCTGGCCGCGCTGAGTCATGAGCGTGCTGGCCATCTCCTCACTGAAACGCAGAAGGTTATGGTGGGCCTGCGACTCCTCGCGGTCGAGTACCCCCTGCATGTTGGCGGTGCGGATAATCGAGCGCAACTCTTCAGCGCTTAAACGATCTTCTGTTCGATCCCTGACCCGCAGAAACTTCAGGATGACGTGGGTGGTGACCGACAAGACCTTCACCGCAGGGTAACTGACCCGGGTGAACATGGCCATGAGGGGCGCGCTGATGAGGGCGATTTTCTCAGGATTGCTCAGAGCTATCGACTTCGGCACCAACTCCCCAACCACGATAGTAAAGTAAGTAATGGCTCCAATTACCATCAGCAGGGCTGCCGAGTGGGCTGGTCCTGGCGCCATTCCGGCCCTCTCCAGCCAATACTGCACATCGCCGGTGATGGTTGCGCCACCAAAGGCTCCCGAAAAGATTCCGATGAGCGTAATGCCCACCTGGACAGAGCTGAGAAAACGCTCGGGCTCGCTCAATAGCAGGAGAATCGTCTGGGCTCGCGGCTCCCCCCGGTCCACCAAGGTCTGGATTCGCGAGGGTTTTACGCTGAGCAGAGCAATTTCACTCAACGAGAAAAAGCCGTTCAGCAGCGTCAGCAGTGCGATCACCAGGAATTCCATGGCCGGTTGGAATTCCTCGAGTGACCATGGCAACCTTCTCTGGAGCAGGTTGAGGCGCCGACATGGCCAAAAGAGCCGCCATGCGAGGGGCATTGTGGTTGGCTTTGCTGTTGATGGGCTGTTCCGCTATGCCCCCCGGTCCACCGCCCCAAAAACTGCGATTTGGCGCTATTTTCTCACAAACGGGCCGCTACGCCTTTGTAGGTAAACCCGGGGCAGAGGTCGTCAAAGTCTTGGGACTGCCGGGCGTAGAATTTGTGATTCACGACAGCGAAGGTCAAACTTCCAAGGCCGAAGACAGTCTGCGTCGACTGGCGGCCGACCCCAGCCTGTTAGGCGTAATCGGTCCCTGCACTACCGACGAAACGCTGGCTGTTATTCGGCAGGCCAATGACTACAAACTGCCCTGCCTGTCCATATCGGCCGCCGACCGCAGTCATCCCACCAGTCCCTGGGTCTTTCGCTTGCCCATCACCACCTACCACATGGTTTATCAAATCGGAGATTACCTGGCCCGCCATGATCTGAAGCGTATCGCTCTGATTTCGGTGGAGTCAGGCTTTGGCAAGGCAGGCCGGCGTGAACTGCTGACCCAGGCCCCCGACTTTGGACTGACCCTGATCTCCGACCAGGTTTCCCCGGATCGTCAACTGAAGCCCGAAGAAACTGACCAGTTGGTGCGTGCCTCGCTGCAGTCCAGGCCGCAGGCGCTGGTGATCTGGTGGAGTGCGGCGGGGGCTGTTGAGTTAACTCTGGCCGCTCGCCGCCAGGGCATCTCCATTCCCTTGCTGCACAGTGGCGGCATCGCTGGACCCGAATTTTTGCAGGCCGGCGGAGAGGCGGCCAATGGCGTGCTCTTTCCGGGCAGTCCGCTGCTGGTGCCCCAGTCGCTGGCCGAAAATCACGCTCAAAAGCCCGCCATCGAACAGTTCTCACGCTTTTGCGACCAACACGCTCTCCCCCTCAGCAACTTTGGCGGCTACGGCTGGGACGCCGCCAACCTGCTGGTCGAAGCGGCTCGCGCGGCCGGCCCCAACCGGGCCAAAATTCGAGCTTACTTGGAAAATCTGCAGGGGTGGCCGGCCGTGTCCGGGGTCTATCACTTCTCACCCGTCGATCACAATGGATTGACCCACGAGTCGTTCCTGATGATTCAAATCGAGCAGGGCCGCTGGCGCCCGGCCCCGGAATAACTCCGGCAAGGTCGGCAAAGTCGGCCGGCGAAGGCCTCTGGCGATGTTGAAGTGGATACTGCTACTCACCTGTCTCAGCCTGGCCTGGGCGGCGCCCCGGACGGGCATTCTGGTGGTATTCGACTCCACCCAGAGCAGTTCTACCCAGCTCCATAAGGGTCTGGTGGAATTGCTGAAGCAAAAACGCGCTGAGGGGCATTTCGCCGGTGCCGGAGTGGATCAATCCTTCAACGTATACAATCTGGCCGAGCCCGAGCATGCAAACTATCTCAAGAGCCTGGGGGTGGGGCGAACGTCCAAACCTTTCATTTCCCTGACCCAGTTGGATCCCACCGGCAAACGCCCGGTCAAGGTGACCTGGCGCTACGCCTACGCCTCGCCCGAGGAAGCCCTGCAGGCTATCGATCAACAACTCGGTCTGTCCCAGGAGAACCCTGCAGTCGGCCCATCGATGCCGCCGCCCGGCTTTGAAAGCCCAACCGCGCCAGCTGGCCTGTTCAACCCGCCTGGTTACGGGTTTTCCGTCGAAGTTCCCTATCCCATTACCCAGGCCACTCCCTTTGCCAGCGGCATGGTCTGGACCGCCGTCGGCAAAGGCCAGGGAGTGGTAGTGGTCGCTGCGGGCAATACCACCACCACCCCGGAAACACGCAATCAGACCCTGGAAAGTGAAATGACGGCCGTCGTGAAAGAGTCTGGCATCAAAGAAATCAGCCGCCAGCCCATCACCCACCAGGGGCTCCCCGGACTGGAGGTGATCGGGCAATACCAAATCTACCTGGCTCATGTGCGGGTATTCTGCAGCGACAATCACGTCTATGAGTTGTGCGCCATTAACTTCATGAATGACGAGGAAATGATCCAGCGCTTCTTTCGAAGCCTGCTGATCACTCAGCCCTGAAGCCGTCAGATGCCCGTCTCCCAGGAGGCCATAGCGTGCTGATAAAACTCGCTGCGCAGGCTGTGATTGCTCTTCAATTCACCCCAAAATGCGCTCATCATTGGGAAGTCGTGCTCGTTTCCGCCCCGTGAAATGACGCAAAAATGCTTGCCACGCAGCAGCACGCCGGCCCCACGAGGTTGCACCTTGCTGACCAACTCGCCCAGAAAATCGTTGCAGATGCGCTCGTCCATCGTGTATTTGCAGGCAAAGTGCTTAAACATTTTGACCATCTTGGAGTAGCCGATGTAGTGCTCACCGGGCAAATAGCCGATGGTGGCCTTGAGCCAGGCCGGGGCATAATGGTGTTCGCAGGCGGAGAAGGCGGTCACTTTGATCGTGACCAACTCCACGCAAGCCGGATCGGGCACGGGGAATAGCTTGACATTGTCGGGGTCGTAGTGGGTGCGGGGGTCAACCAGGGCCGCTTTCTGCCAGCGCGCAAAGCGATCGGCCGTAAACTCCAGCGCTTCGGCGCAGTCTTCTCCCATGGCTTCGGCCATAAGGCGCTGAGCTGCTTGCAATTTCTCCAGGTCTACGTGGGTGTGCCGACCTTCCACTCTACCCTCCTCCTGTCCCTCCGCCCTGGCCGCCTTCCCCGTAGGAGGTTGGGCCCCTCTCCTTCGAGGAGAAGAAGGGAGCGCCACGAACGACGGCCCCATCTAGCAGGGGAGTGTGTGCCGCGTGAGTTCCAAGCCATTCTCGATCGAGTCGTTGGGCCGGGGGGGTCAGGTGATCCGGTGGGACGATCTACACCTTCAAGTGGGAGCCTACCCCGAGACCATTAAAGATACCATGCAGAGCAGCGAGGGCGTGCCCCAAATCTTTGTGGTGCCCGAGCGCCTGTTTGACCCCTACCTGGGAGTGAGCGCAGCCGAACTGGAATTTCCCGTCTACTTTAATTTCTACCTCAAACAGCGCAAACTTCGCTTCATTTGCAGGGCCCATCAGTTGCGCTCGCTGGTGAGAGTTTTGAAGGAAGCGATCTTCGGTCCCTCATGCCTGGACTACGCGGGAGAATACGCCCACGGGTCCAACACGCCGGCCTACCCCGATCTGGCCCGAGAGATGCGCTGGTACAAGCACGACTCCAAGCGTCAGCGCGGGCGTCTGTTACTGCGTGATGTGGTCACGCCACTGGTCTTTGATGAAAGCGGTCGGGTGGAGATCGACGGCTATCAACTGCAGGATCTTGGTCAGGACCGGTATCGGCTGAGCCAGGGCCAGCAAAGTCACGAATTCTCCTACCAGGGGCCGGGCAAAGTGGTCTTCGACGAGCCTCCGGTCAGCCATCGCTTTCACCCCCCTGCCCTGGGTATGACCGTGCTGGGGAGCGGTCACGGCTTTGACGCCCGCTCCCTCACCTCTGGCTTTATTCTTTGGGTCAACCGCAAAGGTATCCTGGTCGACCCGCCGGTTCATACTACCGAATGGTTGCGCCACCAAAATATCGACGGACGACTGGTGGAAGACATTGTGCTGACCCACTGTCACGCGGACCACGACTCGGGCACCCTGCAAAAAATCTTGCAGGAGGGTCGCGTGACCATCCATACCACGCCTACCGTACTCAACAGCTTTGTCTCCAAATACCGATCGATCACCAATTTGAGTGGCCGTCAATTTCGCCAACTCTTTGATTACCGGCCCATTCCGGTAGGGCAACCGGTCAATATCGGGGGAGCCGACTTTACTTTCAAATACATGCTTCACCCCATCCCCACGCTGGGCTTCTCCATGCGCTACCAGGGTAAAAGCTTTGCCTACTCCTGCGATACCCTTTATGATCCTCCGGCTATCGAAAAGCTGGCCGAGGAGGGGGTTCTTTCGAAGGCTCGAGCAGCCGACCTGATCGACTTCCCGTGGCATTCTGACCTGGTCATCCACGAGGCGGGCATCCCGCCCATTCATACCCCCATGAACGTGCTGGCGGCCTTACCGCCAGAGGTGAAGAAAAACATGTATCTCACCCACGTCTCCGAATCGGCCATCCCGGCTGATTCAGGCCTGCGCCTGGCTCCTCCGGGAGTAGCCCAAAGCCTCGTTCTCGAAATCGAAACTCCTGACGTCAGTCACTCCCAGCAAATTCTGGACGCGCTGAGCCATGTGGACCTCTTCCACACGTTGACCATCAGTCGGGCTGCCGAGTTCCTGCGCATCTCCAGCTACTCCAGTCATCCTGCGGGTACCAAGTTGGTGCGCGCTGGCGAGCGCGGCGAAACCTTTCACATCATCCTGTCGGGAGAAGCCGAGATTGTGCGCGAAGGGGAATTGGTGAAAAGGGTGGGCCGCTACGACTACATCGGCGAAATCGCCCTGGTACTGGATCGGCCCCGTGTGGCTGACGTAGTGGCCGTCAGCCACGTGGAGGTTCTCTCGATCAAACGCCAGGACTTTCTTGATTTTATCCGCGGCACTCAACTGCCCGACCTGTTCTGCCGGGTATCCCACAATAAGATGGAAGGTTCGTGGGGAGTCTTCCAGGACAACCGCCTGCTCGACTCCCTCTCCACCTTTCAAAAGACCCAACTATTAGCCATCATGGAGCGCAAACACATCAACGCCAACGAGATCCTCTTTGAAGAGGGCAGCCCGGTCGACTGCTACTGGCTGATTCGTGAGGGCGAAATTCAATTTGGTTCCCACTCGCTCTACCGCGGCGCCTGGGTGGGCCGAGTCAACGAGGACCTGAGTCCCTGTCTGCACCGGTTTCAAGCACGGGCCCTCGGCGAGGTCGAGGCTTATCGAATGCCCATGGAAGGGGTCCGCGCCTTCTTCCTCGCCAATCCGGGCTCTTTCATTCGGGCTTTGCGTCAGCAAAACGACCATCCGCTGGGAGCGGTGGTCTGACCGTCCCGAGATGCCGAGAGACAATCCAGTCCAATTGCTCCAAGGCGTGCTCCCAATGAGGAGGTCGATTTACCACCACATAGTCGTAGTCCACTACCGACGGCAAAACGGCGGCAGCATTGCTCAACCGTTCAGCAATCTGCTCCAGGCTGTGCCCGCCTCGCTCGCGCAGGCGTCGCTCCAATTCGGGCAGAGGCGCGCACAACAAAATGGCGATGCAATAGGGCCAATGCTGGCGGGCTTGGGGCGCCGTACCCAGATCGACCAGGGCCAGCACACTGCCCTGCTGCAACGCTCTTTCCACAGAGAGACGCGGCAGGCCGTAGCTCATCCCAAAATCAAATTCCCGCCACACGGCCAGACCTCCGGCATTTTTTTGAGCCGCAAACTCCTCCGGGGTGACAAAGTCGTAGTCGCGCAGCGGGCTATCCAACTCGCCCGGGCGAGGGCATCGAGTGCACAAACGTCGGCAAAACTGCAGCCGACCCGAAAACTTTTCCAGCAAAGCTCGGGCCAGGGTGGTTTTACCCGAAGCCGAGGGACCGTCCAGCAAGAAAACTGCCATACCGGGGCTTTCCCAGCCGCTTCCGGCCTTCCTGGATCATGACCGAAGCGCGGACGGAGTTGCGGGCCATCCTCTCTGTGGGAGTCACCGAACGTGGCCCGGAGAACCTCCAGGACGGCTATGCATTAGTCCAGGAGCAGGTTGAGGCGCGGGGCGGCTGGCTCTTTCGCCGCGAACGCGAAGGAATGTGGTGCGCCTTTCCCAGTCTGACCGAGGCAATAAGGGCGGCTCACCAGATTTTTCGCCGGGACCCCACCGGCCGCCACGGCTTTCGCTTTGGACTGCATATCGGCGACGTGACCATTACCCCCGAAGGCGATGTGCTAGGACACGTTTTGTCGGTGGCCAAGCGATTGGAAACGGCCACCAGCGCCGGAAATCTGCTGATATCCAAAGAGGCGGCCGATCGACTCGAGTCTCTCCCGGACGATTTGCAGGCCGAAAATTTGGCCCCCCTGGAACTGAAGGGTGTGGGACGAATCGAAGCCCGGCGCCTGACCTTTCCCGCCTTTGGGCTGGCCGACGCCCTGAGCGACTCCGAATGGGAGGGTCTGCGCCGGGGTGAACTGGTGTTTTGTCTGGTCGGCCCCCTGGGTGGTCCGGCCGAACTCCAATCGATCCCCTGGGCCACCCAGGGTTTTTTCTACGAAGTGGCCGAGGAGCGCGAGGCCGAGGTTGGGCGGGCCAGTTTGGTGGGAGACGTTCGCCGTTGGAGTCAGCAACGGGTTCCGATCCCGGCCTTGCAATCGGCCCTGTCCACCCATTCCCTACCTTGCCTGTCCTTTTTCCCCGACCCACGTCTGGCCGGGGTCACCTGCGTGGCCGAAGACGTGCTCACCGAAGCAGATCTGGACGATCTCTGGTCCCGCCTGGCCAAAGTCTTGACAGGCTGGGAGGCAGCCCTGACCGCCCACACCCTGTTCTGGGTGGGGGCAGCCGACTGGGTGGAACTCTTCCATCGAGAGGTGCGCCGTCGCTTTCCCGCGGGGCCCAGGCAGAACCAATTTTTGATCGACCTGGGACAGCCCCCGCTGAAAGGCGAGGAAGAGACGAGCCGCTGGAAAAAGCGCGGCTTTCGCATCTATACCGGCCTGCACCACTTGACCGAAGTCGCCAGCCGGCTGGCCCAACCAGCCGGACAAGAGCGCCCCATCGTAGTGGAGAGCGACAGCCCGTACCGCTTCTTGGACCCGTTTGGACCCAAAGACCGGGCCCTCTTTTTTGGACGCGACCGGGAGTCGGCTCTGTTGCGTTCCTGGATTTTGACCCGTCGCTGGTTGGTGCTATTCGGGCGCTCCGGGGTAGGCAAAAGTTCCTTGCTGGGTGCGGGAGTTCTACCCTGGCTGGACGAGACCGGCGTAAAAGTCTGGACCATTCGTTGCCTGACCGACCCGCTGGCCCAACTGGAGACGCTGTGCGGCCAGGCCGACCTGTTCCAAGCCATCTTGAGGGTGAGCCTGGATTGCCCACGACTGGTGATCGTCTTTGACCAGTTTGAGGAGTTCTTCGTGCGCCTGACCGTCAAGCAGAGACGCCCCCTGGCCGACCTGCTCAAGAAGCTGACCTCCCATACCGAGCTAACCCGAGTACACCTGCTCTTTTCGCTGCGCGAAGATTTTCTGGCCGAACTCGCCTCTCTGGAAGAGTGGGTGCCAACCCTGCTCGACTCCCGCTTTCGGTTGACCACGCTCAGCCGAGAGCAGGCCCGCCAGAGCATTCTGGGTCCGGCCGCCCTCTTTGACCTGGAAATCGAAGACGCGCTGGTGGAAGAATTGCTCAACGAACTGGAAACACAGGGCGTCGAGCCTCCCGAGCTGCAAATCGTCATGGATCGCTTGTGGCACAACCGCCAGGGGCACAGTCTGGCCCTGGAAGACTATCGCCGCCTGGGCGGGGTGCGCTCCATTCTACTGGAGGGCCAACTCAGCCAGGGCCACTGGGGGCGCGAGTTGCCTCGCAAGGTCATGCGCGCATTGGTTTCGGATCGGGGCACCAAAGCCGCCCAAACCCTCAATTGCGTGCTGCGCCAACTGTCCCATGAAGCTCAGGCGGTCGTTGAAGTGTTAGACCGCCTGGTCGACTTGCGACTGGCACGCAAAGTGGTGGGCAGCCACGAGGTTTTCTACGAACTCTCCCACGAGTACCTGATCGAAGAGATTCAGAGCTGGGCCAGTGAGGACGAACTGGCCCTGCGCCACGCCCACATGGTGTTGCAGTCGGAACTGGAGAGCTGGGAAAGCCTGGGAAGCTTGATGTCGGCAGACCGGCTCACCATGGTGGTGCGCGAACTGCATCACCAACTGGTTCCCAGCCGGGATGAATACCACTTGCTGCTGAGAGCCTCGATGGTTCACGGGATCTCCCTGGACTTCAGGGGCGACCATCCCACCCCGATCTTGCTGGGAATGTTGGATCAGGACTGGAATGGTTGGGTGCAGCGCAGGGTCTTGAGCGAACTGGCCACCCATCCGATGGAGCAGCAAGCCCAATTGCGTTTCCTGGAGGCCGCCCGAGCCCACTCCAATCCCGGCCTGATTGACAGTGTGCGCCAGCGCCTCTTGAAAAATCAGGGAGAGAGCTTCTTTGCCGCCCTGGTTCAGGCTACCCGCCAGCGTTTTTTTGGAAGTCAGACCATGGCCTGTGTGCCGGGCGGGCCGGCCTGGCTGGGTTCAAGCGCCGCCAACCGACAGGAGCGCAAAGCTCTCCTTCCCAAATACTGGCACGCGCGGGTCGACTCCGAGCGAGAATGGGCGCTGGTCGAACTGGACAGCTTCTGGATCGATAAGACACCGGTCACCAATCTCCATTTTGCCGAGTTTCGACCGACTCACCTCGATCGCTACCCCGACGAAGAAGACCACCATCCCGTCGTCTGTGTCAGTTGGCACGACGCTCTGGCTTACGCCAACTGGCTGGGCAAGAAACTGGTCTGTGAAGAGCGCTGGGAAAAGGCCGCCCGGGGCAGCCGGGGCAATCTCTATCCGTGGGGCGACGAATACGAACCCTCTCGGCTCAACGCCTACGAAAGCGGACCGCGGGGTACCAGTCAGGTGCAGGCCCACCCTGCTGGCGCCAGTCCTTACGGCTGCCTGGACATGGCCGGCAACATTTGGGAATGGACCGCCTCCCGTTGGAGCGAGGGCGGACCATTTATGGTGCAGAAGGGCGGCAGCACCCTCAATCCCGCCCCATTGCAGCAATGCTCAACGCGCATGGAGGCATTTCCAGACTTTGTACTGCAGTGGGTCGGCTTCCGCCTGATGTCGGAGGAAGGGGTCTGATGCTGGCCATTCTCACCGCCGACATGGAAGGCTTTTCCGGGCGCATGCGCAGCGACGAAACAGCCGTGATTTCGCTGCTGGTGACCACCTACTACCGGCTGGCCCGAGAAGCTGCAACTGGACACGGCGGCCAACTCTTTCGGCGGGAAGGAGACGCCATCTGGTGCACTTTTCCGCAAGCCGATTCGGCCATCGAGGCCGGTCTCTGGTTGCTGGCCAAAATAGAACTGTATAACCGAGGCCGCCCCCACGAAGATCAAGTGCGCCTGCGCGTGGGTCTGGCCTGGGGCGAAGTGGACTACGTGTCGGCCGAGCCCGGCTGCGACCCTGAGCCGTTTGGACCTACGGTTGACCTTGCCAAGCATCTGGAGAGCGGCGGTCTGGTTGGAGCGCTCCACGCGGCCCGCGAACTGCTGCGAGGCCGCCCCATGAAGAGCCATGGGCGGCGAGAGTTCGCCGGCCACGGCGAGCTGGAGACGGCCTTTCTGTGGCCCTCCGAAGCCCTGCTGCGCGAGTTGGACCAGGGCTTGGAAAGCGCCGCCCGCTGGGTGCTGGCTCTGGACCTTTCTCAGGTCAGCGACCCGGACCGACTCGACTGGCTGGCCTGGGCGGTAGAAGCCCGCCAACACGAGCAGGCCCTGGTGCTGGAATGGAAGGAGCACCATCATCTGGTGGTCTGGCCTGGACCCATGGGCCAGCTTCCCTTTGCGCTGCCCGCCCGGGGGCGATGCGCCCTGACCCAGGGCCCGGTAATGCTGTCTACCGCCGAGGGGCAGGAACTCTCATGGTCGGGCGCCGCCATAGAGAACGCCATGGCCCTGCTGGAGCAGGCGCCCGACTGCGGCGGAGTGTGGGCTGACGAAAGCGCGGCCAACAGCCTGGCCTGGACGGCCCACAGCGGCCAACTCCACTACCAGGGCCCCCACCCCGATCAGGGATTACAACTGGCCACACCGGGCAGCCCTGCGGCGGACCAACTGTTGGAGCGACTGGCCGCCGGTTTTGCCCACCAACAAGCGGCCTGCATTCTATGCGGGCCACTGGCCAGCCAGGCTCAAGTGGAGGGCCTGGGCGACCTGGTCCAGGTGTGGGAAAACCCCACCCGCGCCAAGGCCCTGGCCGCCCTCTGGGACCTGCGGGCGACGGATGGCTTGATGCAATTGCAAGCCCCCATCTTCAGTTGGTTTGATGACCCTCGTCTGAGCTGGAGCAAAGTGCTGCTGTCGTCTCCAGAAACGGCCTGGAGCCAGGTGGCTGGCCACACCCAGTGGCAGCCGCTACTGCGCCGGGGCGAGCTGCTCTGGTTGGCGCCACCCGGCAGCCAGGAGGGCCTGAAGCTGCTCTATGCCGACTTTGACTACCGTTTCCAAAACCCGCGCCCGGGCGTGCTCTTGCACTGGGGCTGGCCCGAGCGCGACACACGCCGCTGGGCCAGACGCGGTTTTGACCTGGTAGAATTCAGCCCCGATTTTTTCGAGCAGCTAGGCCAACGTTTTCGGTTTCTCAGCCAACAACGACTGGAACAACGTCGACTCAGTGCCCTGCCCACTCGACCCTACAAGTTTCTGCACTACTACACGCGCGAGGACAGGGCCATCTTTTTTGGTCGAGATCAGGAGACCGAGCGCCTACAGTCGCGCCTGATTTCCAGCTCGCTGTTGGTGGTATTTGGAAAATCCGGAGTGGGCAAAACCTCGTTGCTGCGAGCCGGCTTGCTAAGCCGCTTTCAGGCCCCCCGAGACCTGGTGGTCAGTCTGCGCATGCTGAGCGAACCGGTGGCTTCGCTGCGAGCTCTGTTGTGTCGCACACTGGGGCTGAAGGATCAGAGGCAGAGCCTGGCCAGTCTCTTAGAAACCGCCGAAGGCTGTGTGCGCGGACGGGTGATTGTGGTGCTCGATCAGTTCGAGGAATTTTTCTTGCGCTGCAATCCCGCTCAGCGCACCCAATTTGCCGAACAGGTGGCTGACCTGCTCAGCCTGGACCTGCGCCGAACCCACCTGGTGCTGTCTTTGCGGGAAGACTTTCTGGCCCAGATGTCCGAGTTGGAAACCATCCTGCCCAACATCTTGCAGCAACGTTTTCGGGTCATTGCCCTGGACCGCCAGCAGGCCCTGGCTGCCATACTTAAACCGGCCAAACTCTTCCACCTGGAGATCGACCCCGCGGTGGTGGACGAATTGATGAACCTTCTCGACCAGGGGGGCATCGAACCGCCCCAACTGCAAATCATACTGGACCGACTCTATGACAATCGCGAACCGGCGCCCAGCGGAACGCGCATCCGTTGGGAAAAATATCAGCAATTGGGGGGTGCCGAGAGACTACTGCGCGGCTACTTCGAAGACACCCTGCAGCATAGTCTGGGCCCGGAAACTCAGCGTGCTCGCCAACTCCTAAAGTGCATGATCACTCCGAGCAAAACTCGGCAGGTGGTCACCCTGGCCGAGCTAGGGCAGGCTCTGAGCTGGCCCCAGGAAAATCTGGCATCGGTACTCAAACTGCTGGTCGAAAGCCGGCTGGTGCGAGGTTGGGACGAGGAGCGCCACGGTTGTTACGAACTGGCCCATGATTTTCTCACGCAAGAGATCGCCAGTTGGGAAACCCCACAGGAGGTGGCAGCCAAACACGCTCAAGCGGTGCTGCGCAACGAAATGCGCAACTACAACAAACTCGGTCTGGTGATGTCGACCGACCGGCTCTCCTTGTTGCATCAGCAAGCCGAACATCTAACCGTGGGAGCGATGGAAAGAGCCATGTTGGTGCGTTCCTCGGTGCTGCGAGGTCTGGATCCAACCATCTGGATGGCCGACGGGCAGCCGATCGAAGTATTGCTCAAAGTGCTCGATGAAGCGGTCAGCGGTGCAGTGTCTCGTTCTGTCATTGCCCACCTGTGTCAGCATCGCCTCGAAGAGCGGGCTCTAACCCGAATGCTCCAGGCTGTTCGTGAGGTGGGCAACCCCCATCTCTTGCAACAGTTGACAGAAGTCACGCCGGCTCTCAGGGAGGCCCTCAACAAAGCCGTGCATGACCGTTTTTTTGGACCCCAATCCATGGTTTTAGTGCCGGCTGGACCGGCCTGGGTGGGCTCTACGCAACAATCCAAGCAAGAGCGCAAGGCCCGCCTGCGGGCCGACCTTCACGAGCGGATTGGCAGCGAAGCCGACTATCACCAGGTCGACATAGAAGCCTTTCGGGTCGACCTGCGCCAGGTTTGCAACGCCGACTACTGCGAGTTTCGACCGCTACACGTTCACTTCTTTCCACCCGAGGAGGCCCAATTGCCGGCCGTCAACGTAAGCTGCGAGGAAGCCCAAGAATACGCGGCCTGGCTGGGCAAACGCCTGCCCAGCGAGGAGCAGTGGGAGAAAGCCGCACGCGGCAGCGACGGGCGCCTTTTTCCGTGGGGCAACGAGTTCGACTCGGCCAGAGTCAATTCGGCCGAATCCGGGCGACGTACGCTGACCCCGGTGGACGCCTTTCCCGAGGGAGCCAGCCCGTACGGTTGCCTGAACATGGCCGGCAATGTATGGGAATGGACCTCTACCCCGTGGGAGCCGGACAGCCCTTTGATGGCCAAAAAGGGAGGCTGCGCCCTCAATTTCGAACCCCACATGCACTGTTCGGCGCGCTTTGAAGACCCACCTGAAATGCGCCTGCGCTGGGCCAGCTTTCGTCTGATTTCACCCGAGTAGGGGCCGCTCCGCTTTTTACGAACCAACCAGCATGCGAAACTTGCTCGTGGCTTTCTGTTCCCTGTCGGGCCTGGTCTGGGCCGACCCCCTGGTGGTCCATGAATGGGGCACCTTTACCTCGCTCCAGGACGAAAACGGGCGCTGCCTGGGGGGCATCAATGTGGACGACGAACCCGTGCCCGAATTTGTCCACGACCTGGGCAACCTGATCGTCGACGCCACCCCACAGGCGCTGCCTTCCAAAGGCCTGCAGCCCCATCTGGCTTCGGTCACCCTGCGCCTGGAGACGCCCGTGCTCTACTTCCATCTGCCAGCCTCTCAAAAGAGCGCGCAGGTGGATGTCGAGGTGGGATTTCAGGGAGGTTGGCTCAGCCAGTTCTATCCCGACGCCAAGGCCGAGGCTCCAGGAGTGGAAAATTCCCGGAAGCAAGGGCCCTCAGCCACGACCCTGGGCCGCCTCCAATGGCTGGGCTTGCAAGTGGGCGGATATCACTCCGGGCCTCCTTCCCAGTCGACGGTTTGGAAGGCCCCTCGCCAGGCCAAATCTTCACCCGTGACCACGGCCAAAGGAGAAAAGGAGCAGTTCCTCTTCTACCGAGGCGTGGGCCACGTAGACTCACCGATTCGAGTGAAATCTCAATTTGCAGCCGGCTATATCAAGGCCAACAGCGAGGCGGGAGCCATCGCCCGGGCCTGGCTGGTGCAGGTTGGCAGCAATGGAAGCCTGGCCTTTGTCAACCAGGGCCCTTTTGAGAAGACGGCCAAAATCGCCTTGCCCACCGCCAAAGGCAAGTTGTCCGACCTGCGCGCCAGCATGAAAGCCGCCCTCATCCAGGACGGCCTCTATGGCGACGAAGCTCAGGCCATGCTCGACGCCTGGCAAGAGTCCTATTTCAAAGCCCCCGGACTGCGCCTCTTCTATATCGTACCCAAGCCCTGGACCGACCAGGTCCTGCCCCTGACCGTGCGCAGTCCGCTGGAGGTGAAAACCCAGCGGGTCATGATCGGTCGTGTCGAGTTGGTCACCCCCAAACAACGGAGAGACCTGCAAGCCTGCCGCCAGGGAGAGGGCGCGGCTTATCAGCGGCTGGGCCGATTCCGTCAGGCCCTGCTCCGGCTACCCTGAATCATTTTGACCTTTTCTTGACCCTTCCAAGGTGCTTCTTGACAATTTGTTGACCCTACCTGCGGTAGAGTTTTGCCTGTTTTATGTCTGACGACACTGCTCCGTCTACCGCCCAACCGTCGGCGCACGTGCATGGCTCGCTGGCCGCGCTCACTCTGGGTGCACTGGGCGTGGTCTATGGAGATATCGGCACCAGTCCGCTCTACAGCCTGGCCGAATGCTTTGGACCCCACGGCGTCCAGGCGACCGAGCAGGCCAACGTGTTTGGAGTATTGTCCCTCTTCTTCTGGTCCTTGACCCTGGTGGTGACCTTCAAGTACGTCACCATCTTGATGCGCGCCGACAATCACGGAGAGGGCGGCATTATGGCCCTGCTCTCGCTGGTGCCAGAAACGCAGCGCCGCCTGGTGGGAAAAAATATCGGCTGGGTGACCATGCTGGTGCTGGTGGGGGCGGCACTGCTGTTTGGCGACGGGGTGATCACACCGGCCATCTCGGTGCTCAGCGCGGTGGAAGGCCTGAAGCTGGTCAATGAAGATCTGGGGCAGTGGGTTGTGACTATCACTACCGTAATCCTGTTGGGTTTATTCGCCATTCAAAAGGGCGGTACAGGCCCGTTGGGCAAATTGTTCGGGCCGATCATGCTGGTCTGGTTTGCCGTGCTGGGGGCTCTGGGACTGTATCATCTGGTGCAAGAGCCGCGTATCCTGGCCGCCATCTCTCCCCACTACGGACTGGCTTTCTTTTTGCACCACAAACTGCACGCCTTTGCGCTGCTGGGCTCGGTGGTGCTGTGTGTGACTGGTGGTGAAGCCCTTTACGCCGACATGGGCCATTTTGGGAAATCGCCTATCCGGGTGGCCTGGGGGGGGATGGTCTTTCCCTCTCTACTCCTCAACTACTTTGGCCAGGGTGCCCTGTTGTTGCGTCATCCGGATCTGTCGGGGGCGCCCTTTTATTCGATGGTCTCCAGTCCCACCGCTCGCATACCGCTGGTGTTGCTGGCTACCGCTGCCACCATTATCGCCTCGCAGGCGCTGATCAGCGCGGTCTTCTCGCTGACCCATCAGGCCATGCGCATGGGCTATTTTCCACGAGTGGCTGTGCGCCACACCTCCCACGAGATGGAAGGCCAGATATACGTGGCCTCCATGAACTGGGCTCTGGCCGCGGCCTGTATTTTACTGGTGTTGGTGCTTCGCGAATCAACCAAACTGGCGGCCGCCTATGGGTTGGCCGTAAGTGGCACCATGGCCATCACCTCGGTGATACTCTTCTCGGTGACGCGCAATACCTGGAAATGGCCGGCCTGGCGCAGTTGGGCCCTACTGCTGTTGTTCCTGAGTTTTGACCTGCCCTTTCTGGGGGCAACCTGCCTGAAGTTCTTCGACGGAGGTTGGATCCCGTTGCTGATGGGGGCGCTGGTCCTGGCCGTGATGGTGCTGTGGACGGTGGGGCGAAACCTGCTCCGCGAAAACTATCAAAGTCGACAGCTTTCCGATGCTCAATGGATTGCGCAGTTGCAGAGCCATCCACCGGTGCGCACGCCGGGCCTGGGAATCTACCTGGCCTCGAGTGCTGATCTTACTCCACCTTCTCTCATGACCCAACTGCAGATATCCGGGCCATTCCCGAAGAGATCATGCTGGTGACCGTCACTTCCGAAAACATGCCCTACGTGGACGAACACACCCGAGTGCAGATTCGCAAGGTGGAAGAGGGCTACTATCGGGTGAGTCTGCGCTACGGGTTTATGGAGATCCCGGAACTGCCCTCGCAAATCGTGGCCGCGGCCGCTCAATTGCCTCTGCGCGGTTCCCTGGAGGAAGCCACTTACTACGTCGGTCGCGAAACCTTTGAAGCCACCGACGCCAATCAGTTCCTGGGCTGGCAGGAGAGTCTTTACGCCATCCTGGCCCGCAACTCGGCCGACATGACCCGCTACTACGCCCTACCCACCGCCCAGGTCGTGGAACTGGGCACCCGCCTCGACCTGTAACGTGGCAGTCGACTGGTTCAGCCCACCTGGACCGAAACGGGCCTGACTCAGGAGCGACTGCCGCCCATCGACAGTCCACACCTGCAGAGCCCCTGGCAGACGGCGCGGCTTGAAGAGGCCAGGCGGCGCTTCTGGCCGTGGGTCCACCCTCGGCCGACCGAAACCGGACAAACACAAGGGGTGCTCCTTTCGGCAGACCTACGACTCTCGCTTCGCTGACAGCCACGGGCCCCGGAGGCCGAGCGGGTTATCGACCGCCTGGAGCGCTGCGGCCCAGACCCTCCTCAAGCAAACTGCAGGCGGTGTACGAGCACGATGTCCAAGGCTACACCAAAAACGCAAAAAAGAAAGCACTACTCCAACAATCAAGTTAAAAGCAAATTGACAAAACAAAAAACACACCAACATTAAATTAAATACAACAAAAATCAGCACATTTTAGTATGAAGTTATGAAAAACACTGCAACCCGAATTCGTTTTTCTCCGAAGTTGCGGCCCTGCTCCCCCATTGGTTCGCGAGACAACCGTCCTGTCCTCAAGAGGCAACCTCCTTAATTGAAAATAATTCTCAACCGGCGCAGGTAGCGTAAAAGGGGAAAATCACACTTCCCGGGCGGGGGGGGGAGTGACCCCCGATGAAGTGGCAGAGGCTCCTGCAAAACCTAAGAATCGTAATTTACCCGACCAGACCCCGGTCTCCGCCACTTCGCTCTGCTCATCTGGACCTGAACGACGGCAACTTCTCCGATTGCGATGGCCACCGCCCAGGTGGAGCTGAGCACCCGCCTCGACCTGTAACCTGGCAGCCCTCGAACCCCAAGAAGGTTAGTTCAGTCGAACCAGTTTTCCAGTTGAATGCCGGGATAGTGCTGGAAGTCGGCCAGATTGCGGGTCACCACGATCAGTCCATGAACTTCGGCCACGGCCGCAATCTGTCCGTCGCACTGGGACATGCATTTGCCGTGGGATTCCAGCCAGACGCTAGCAGCGGCGTGTCGCGTGGCAGCTCGTTCGTCGTAGTCAAGGATGGGCAATCCCGCCAGATTGAGCAAGAACAGCTCGAGTTGACTGCGCCGTTTACCTGCAGGCAGGCGTCTGACTCCATATTGGAGTTCATGCCAGGTTATCGAAGAGGTGACACTGAGAGAATGTTGGTATCGAGCAGATACTTCACAGTTCGACGGAACGACCTGGGTCGCGAGCCCGCAGTCCTTCAAACTCCTCATATTGAAAGCCCTCACCGCTGAGCCCACCTGAGGCCCGCTGCGCTTCGACGGCTTCCCACCAGTCGGGTTGACTTCCCGACAACCTCTCGTAATGAGCCACTGAGACAATCATGGCCACCGGCTTCCCGCGCCGGGTAAGCTGCACTCGCCCGGACTCTTCCGCCCGATGAATCAGAGCTGGAAGTTGGTCTCGGGCCTGAGCAATACTGTAGGAATCCAAGAAATGCTATCCATATGGCTATGCTAGCCCCCCCTGTAGGCTTGTCAAGCCGGTGGTGGCCGGCGCACAGAACTGGCACGCCTGCGACTCTTAGGGCCGCGCCACAGGCTACAATTGAACCGCTGACATCGGGCAGCAGTATAGCTCCTCGTCGGAGGTGCTGAATGAAGAAAAGAGCCTTTACCCTGATCGAACTGATGATCGTGGTGGCCATGATCGCGGTCATTGCCGCCATTTTGATCCCCAATTTTCTAAAGGCCCGCGAGAATGCCCGCCAGCGTCACAAGTTGGCGCTGACCGGATCCCCGGCTGCCACGGCCCAAGCGGAAATCAAGGCCCCGCCCGAACCGGGAGTGGCGCCGGATATTCACAGGCTGGAAGCCACCATGCGGCTGTCCAACTGGTCTACCCGACTGGGCATGGATGTCACCAATCGCTATCGACTCAGCTACAAAGGCAGCCTGCAGGTGGCCCTGCCCGGAGCAGGGGGCGAGGCCGAGCTGCGCATCCCCTTTCCCCATCAGACTGAAGAAGCCATGAATGTGCATCTGCGCTTTAGTCAAGGGGGTCGCAGTTGGGAGCCGTCCGACTGGTCGGTCACGCGCTGGGGCCTGGTGGCGCCGCTCAACCTGAGCGCGGGCGAGAAAGTGGACGTGGCCGTCGAGTTTGAAGCTCAGGGCCGAGACCAGTTGGTATTGGAACTGCCGCCGGCCCACAAACTGGGCCGGCTAAAGTTGCAACTGACGGCCGAGGAGCCGGGAGCCGAGCTGGCCGAGATCAGTCTGCAACCCCAGCAACGCTCGGCCTGCGGCTGGTCGTGGGATTTTGAAAACCTGGTTTCGCAATCGCCTCTGGTAGTCGAGCTACCCGCCTCGCACAGCCTGATGGGCAAAGTGTTGTTGCTGTGTCGGCTGGCCGGATTGGCCGTACTCCTGTTTGGTCTGGGATTTTGGTACGTGGGCGAACTCTATCGCCCTGGCTGCCTGTCCCGGTTTGGCTGGGGCCACTTCTTCATGCTCGCCCTCACCTACTCGTCTTTCTTCCCGGCCCTTTGTGTGCTCAGCCTGGGACAGGGAAAGCCCGTATCCCAAGCCCTGGCCATCGCCGCCGCGCTGGCCCAACCCCTGCTACTGCTGCACGTGTGGCGCAGCGTGAACCTGCGCTTCTCCCTCTTTTACGTGCTGCCCCTGGCCGACCTGACGCTGGCCCTGGTGGTCAACGGGGTCTTTGGGGAGACCTGGAGAGAACCCATCTTCCTGGGTGCCGGTTTTGTGGCTGTGGCCTTTGTCACCCTCACCTATCCACGCTGGCGGGCCAATCGTCAGCGCTGGCAAAGCAGCCAGTGCCGTGAACTGCAAACCCGCATTCAGTCGCTGCAAGACCACGCTGGCCAGCTACACAAGCTGACCGATCAGGCAAGCGGCCAGCCGCTGCTCAAGCCGGCTCTGGATATTGCCCAGCGCCAGCTGAACGAAATTGAGGCGCTATCGATTTACGTCCAATCGCTGGACAAGGACCAGTACGCCGGGGTGCTGGCCAGCGTCGCCAGCCTGGAGCGCACTCAGCCCTACGCCATGCAAAAGCTAAGTCAGGCGCTTGAGCACCTGCGCACCCTCACTCCCAAGGCTGCTCCCGAACATCCCTATTGCCTGGCCTGCGGGCAGCCTGGCTGCGACAGCGTGTATTGCGGAGCGTGCGGGGTTAGAAAGGCCCCGGCACTGCTGTGTAGCTGTGGCACTCGGGTCTGGCGGATCGGTGGACAGGAAGGAAAAATCCACTGCCCCGCTTGTGGCCTTGCCCACAGCGAGGGTCGCACCGGCTAACCGCAAGGTCAGGGCCCGCCGGACCGGGAAAAGCCGAGCCAGATGCGCATTCACGTCACTCGGAAAATCCCCCGGCGGGCCCTGGACCGCCTGTTGGCCACGGGTTGGGACATCTTTGTGGGGCCGGAAGAGATTCCCAGCCGCAGTCGACTGCTCTGGGGCGTGGGTGGAGCGGTGGGGTTGTTGACCTTGCTCACCGAGAAAATCGACGCCGAGGTCATGGACCGCTGCCCGGATCTGCGAGTCATTTCCCAATGCGCAACCGGTCTGGACAATGTAGATGTGGCCGAGGCAAACCGTCGTAAGATTCCCGTGTGCAACACCCCTGGAGTGCTCACCGAAACCTGTGCCGATTTTACGTTGGCGTTGATGCTGGCCCTCAGTCGCCGCCTGCTGGAAGGGGACCGACTGCTGCGCCAGGGCCAGTTTCAAGGCTGGGGCCCGCTGATGCTGCTGGGCCCCGATCTGCACGGGGCCACGCTGGGCTTGCTGGGAATGGGCAACATCGCCCGGGCAGTGGCGCGCCGGGCTGAGGGCTTCGGGATGCGGGTCATTTACTGGTCACGCTCCGAGCAGCCGGGGGGAGTCCGCTGCCTGGAGCTGCAAGACTTGCTAAGCCAGGCAGATGTGGTCAGCCTGCATCTGCCTCTGTCCGAGCAGACTCGCCATCTGATCAACGAGCAGCGTCTGGCCCAAATGAAACCGGGTGCTCTGCTGATCAACACCTCACGCGGACCGGTGGTGGACGAAGCCGCCCTGGCCCGCGCTCTTCACCATGGGCATATTGGCGGCGCCGCTCTGGACGTTTTTGAAGACGAACCGGCCGTTCATCCCGATATACTCGCCTGCCCCAACGCACTGCTCACCCCCCACATCGCCAGCGCCAGCCTGGCCACCCGCGAACGCATGGCTTTGCTGGCCGTGGACAATCTGATCGCGGTGTTGCGGGGAGAGTCACCCGCACATCAGGTGAACCTGTGAAGCCGGACTACGCCCGGGGATTTGCTTCCATCCACGAGGAGCAGCCCCAGGTGATGGCCAGCTTGCAGGGTGCACTCCCCGACTGGTTGCAGGGAACTTTGTTTCGCAACGGTCCGGCCCTCTGGCACGCCGGCGTCACCCCGTTGAAGCATTGGTTTGACGGCTTTGCCATGCTGCATTCTTTCACGATGGGCCAGGGAAAAGTGAGCTATCGCAACCGCTTTTTACAGACACCCGACCTGCTCGCCACCCGCGCCCGAGGGCGCCTGATGCATCCCCAGTTTGCCAGCGATCCGTGTCGAGGCCTCTTCAAGAAAGTGGTCAGCATGTTCGTCTCCGAATTGGGGTCCAATCCCAACGTCAATGTGACTCAATTGGGTACGCGCTTTTTGGCCCTCACCGAAACCCCAATGGCCATCGAATTTGACCCCGAGACGCTGGCCACCGCCGGACTTTACAACTATGACCGGGACCATTTTGGCGGGCAGATCACCAGCGCCCACCCCATTGTCGAGGCGGGTATTCTCTACAATTTCACGGTGGGCCTGGGAAAAAGCAGCCGCTACAGGGGCTACCAGACTCAAACCGGTCCGCGCCGAGAATTTGCTCACCACCCAACCCGGCATCCAGCCTATCTGCACAGCTGCGCTCTGACCCCGCGCGAAATGGTGCTTTGGGAGGGCCCGCTGGTGGTGCAACCCCTGGATTTGCTCTATCGGCAACGTCCCTACATCGAAAACTACCGCTGGCGACCGGAGCTGGGCAGCCGGCTCATCTTGCTGGACCGCCAGGGCGGCTCGCGGGCCCTGGAGTTGCCTCCGCTCTTTGTCTTTCATCATGTCAACTCGTTTTACCAGCAAGACACCCTGTGCGTGGATGTGCTGGCCTATCCAGATGCCTCGATCATCGAGCACCTCTACCTGGACCGACTGTGCGCCCCTGAGGGGCCACCGGTGCCGGCTCCCCGGCTCACCCGGGTGCGTCTGGAAAAGGGCGGGCCAGTCCTGGAGGTGCTCAGTCCGGTGAGCCTGGAATTGCCGCGCATCTTTGAGAGACAGGGCACGCCCTACCGCTACGTTTACGGCATCAGCCAACGCCAGAGTCGATTTTTTGACGCGCTGGCCCGAGTGGATTGCCAGGGTGGAGAGCCGCTGTTGTGGTTTGAAGACGGCTGCTTTCCCGGCGAACCAGTGCCGGTGACCTCACCCGACCACCGTCAACGGCTGCTGCTTTCCGTTGTGCTGGACTGCGCGCGAGGGCAGAGCTTCTTGTTGATACTGCAGGCCGACACTTTTGCCGAGGTGGCCCGGGCCTACGTGCCGGCCGTGGTTCCCTTTGGATTTCACGGCGGCTTTTGGCCGACTCAGCGTGGATTTTCGACCTCGCTTTGATCTTTCAGCGCCTGCGTCAGGCTCTCGGAGGCGGCGGCAAGTTCTCCCACATCCACCTGCAAACGCGCCGCCATCCGGCGCAGTCCGGGATTGGGATGTTTGAGCGAAATGGCCTGCTGGACGGCCCTCAATGCCTCGCGTAACTGGCCCAACTCCTCGGCCGCCACGGCGTAAACCACCCACGGCTCGGCAGCCTTCGAGGCATGCACTTCCACTTTCAGTTGCTGCAGTTTGCCAGCTTCTGCCCGAGACCACCCGTAAAGAGGAGTGCAAAGAAGCTCTCCCCGGTCGTCGCTCAGGCGAAGGGCCAGGCGCCGACCGGCCCAGCGCTTGGGCAGGTCGAGAGCGTAGTGCCAACGCCCCGCCTCCAATCGACCCGGCAGATCTGTGGCCAGGTCGCTGCTGTCCAAACTGGCCCCCAACGGTCCCCGGGCCAGACCGCTCAGGTCTGCACTGAGTTTGGGATCGGCATACTTCTCAAAAAATTCACACTGCAAGGTAGGCGGAGGCCCCGCCGAAGCCGGCTCTGAAAGCAGCAGTCGGGCTCGTGGAAAGGGAGTCAAGGCTATCTTCCAGCCGCCGTCCCGGAGTTGACCTTCCTTAGCCGCCTCTCGGACCACCCCGCCGGCCACCTGGCGATGATTTTCGCCGCTCAAGTTCAGGCGATAGGGCTTGCCGGGCATCTCTTTCAGTTGGCTGCGTGGCCCCACCATTTGTGATCCATTCATGGTCACGGTGCACGGCCCGCACAATCGCAGCCTCTTGCCCTGGCCCAACAAAAGCACAGTCACGGTGCAGCCTGCTGGCACCTGTACTATCTCGTGGGCAGCAAAGAACTGGCCGCTATCCAGCCGGGCTGGAAGAGGGCCTGTGCCGCTGAGAACCATCCAGGCTTTGGCCGGCGCACCTTGACCGGGCAGGTTCAGTGCAACCGCCAGCAACGGCGCCCAAATCTTCTTCATGGCTCAGGCTGAAACATAATCGTCAGGCTCAACCTCACCCGGAGGAGGTTCCTCCTTGGCCAGTTGTTCACTGAGGGTCCTGTCAAAATCGTCTACGGCTGCTTCGAGAAGGGCCATCGGCCCCAGCAAAACCGAATAATCCGTGGTAGCAGCCAGGCTATCGGCCAGCGCCCCCACTGCGTCGGCAATAGCGCCAAAAGCGTTCTGAAAAAGTTCGGCGGCCTGACGGTCTTGAAACTGCTCCAACTCGTCGATCACCTGCACCAATTCGGCGTGCCATTCTTCCAGTTCTACATCCAGGCTGTCGGCCGTGGCCTGGCCGGCCATCAGGCCTTCGATCCAGGCGCGCAGCTTTTGCACCCGCTCACGGCCGGTGACGGCCTTACTGTTGCGAATCTGGTCGCCATCGACCACAAAGTCAAACTCGGACTCCTGACCCATGGCCAGTTGCCGCTTGAGAAGTTCCCAGCTCATCTCCGATGTCGTTTGGCCCAAATGGGATCTAGTCCTGCCTGCCGAAATCCCGTGGCGATGTCGTCTACGCCCATGCCGCTGCCCGATAACGAAGCCGAGAGGCTGGCAAGCCTTCTGAATATGCAAGTGCTGGACACGCCCGCCGAAACGCATCTCAACGTGAGCGTGGGTGTAGCCAGCCTGCGAGGGCCCACCGATCGCCCCCGCGAAGCCCTGGCCCGGGCCGAAAAAGCCGAACGCTCCAGCGATGCTGGCGGCGTGGTGCTGAGCATCTAGCCCGGCAGGGGCCACCTGAACGCCACAGAATGGCTGGACATGTTGCGAGTCGTGTTGGTCTGTCTGATGACCGCCTGGGGCTGGGCCCAACCGCTGCCCAAGTTGCGCGTGGCCGTTACGGGCGGCCCGCCCTTTTTTGTGAAACTGGAGGGGAACGAAGCCAGGGGCATCTGTCCCGCCTTCTGGGAAGCCTGTGCCGACTTGCTCAAAACCGACAGCGAATATACAGTGTGCGCCACTGCCGAGGAAGCTCTCGAGCAGGTTCGCAGCGGGAAGGCCGACCTGGCCATAGGTACCATTCCGCTGACCTCAGCCGATATCTTACAAAATGATTTCACTCTACCCTATCAGGTCGTCAATATCGCCGCCCTGTCGAGGGTGCGTGACGCCACTCTCTACGATCGCCTGCGCCCCTTTCTCAGCTCGGCCGTATTGATCGGCAGCGCCACCTTAACGGTGGTATTGCTATTGGTTGGACTGGCAATGTGGCTGCTGGAGCGCACTAACAACCCAACTCATTTCCCGCGCGGTGCCAGCCAGGGCCTGGAGGAAGGGGTCTGGTTCGCCATTACCACGGCCACGTCCGTAGGCTACGGCGACCGCTTTCCCATCACCCGTCTGGGTCGTCTCGTGGCCGCCATCTGGATGCTGGTGGCGGGAATCGCCTTTTCGGCCGCTACGGCGCTCTTTTCGACGGCCCTCACCTTAAGCCACATCCCGGCAGCCCCGGCTCACAGCATCAGTGATTTAATGGGAAAACGCCTGGCTGTCATCAAGGGCAGCGTTACCGAACAGAACATGCGCTACCTGGAAGCTTCCCTCTATCCAGCCGATGACTTAAACGAGGCGATCGGCTGGGTCCGAGACAAAAGAGTGCAGATGGTGCTTTCCACCACTCTGGCTCTCAACTACTATCTGCGCACGACGAACCTGGAATCAGAATTCAAAGTTCAAGAACTGGCTGGACGAGCTCAATTGCTGTGTTTTGCGCTGCCCAAAAACAGCCCGCTCACCGAAAAGCTCAATCAGACCCTGCTGATCCTTCATGAGAACGGCAAACTACAGCACATCTCCGCGGAATGGATCAATCAACTGGCCCTGCCTGACTAATTGGGCAGGGCGGTTGCAGCACGAGCCAGGTCCTGGCCAGCCTCAGTGCTGCGGCCCAGCCCCATGAGCACTTGGGCGCGATGGCTCAGGTGGTCGCGGCGGGGTTCGCCGGCCACGGCCCGGTCCATGTCGGGCAGCGCCTCCTTCAAGCGCCCCATACGGAAGAGCAGATAACCGCGCGTATCCCAAAAGGTGGGCTCGTTATCGTCAAGCCCCAGGGCCGTCCGAATGTCCAACAAGCCCAGTTCCCATTGGGCCGGGTCTTCGAGTTGGGCGCGCGAGTAGGCACGACTGTTCCAAGCCGATGCAAAACCCGGTTGCAGGGCGATGGCCCGCGTACTGGCGTCGATCGCCTCGAAATAGCGCTGCTGGTCGTGCAGGTGACGAGCCAGATGATAGTAGCCGCCGGCATTGTCGGGTTCGATCTTCAGGGCCACCTGCAGGGACCGGATGGGCTCGTGGACCAACTTCTCGGCTTCCAAGAAGAGATGGTTGGCAGCCTCGCTCCTAAAATGGTGACCGCAATGATAGGTGGGACAAGTGGCAGCGATGGGCTCGATGGATGAAGGCGTATGGCGGCGAGCCAGGCCGGCGTAGAGTAAGGCACAGCCCACCACCAGCAAAACCACTTCCCGAGGGCGCTTCATAGCCGTTTCATTCGAGCTGGCGTGTCATTCGGCCTGCCGAAATGTAACAGCCAGAGCCTCGAGTCGTTAACCAATTGTAAACAATACACCAACCCCTTGACACCACTTAGTGTCCGGTATACATTGCCTGCATCGAAGGCAGTAACGACGCCGGCGACGCACCGAACCAGCGTTAAGGACGGCGCTCTGACAAGCGACAGAGTCAGGGGTAACCTGCAAACCACAGTAGGTTGGAGCGTTTCAGCTCCACAAAATCTGAAACGAGGCTCGACAGCGTGCGGGTGTCCGCGAGGACACAATTTCGCCAGGCAAGGTCAAACTTGATAGGCGGAAGGAAATTTATTCCCGAGCACACGTTGTATGTCGAGAAACCTGAACTGGTGGCAGGCGTTCAGGAGGTTCTGGTGGACCATATCATCAGGGAAATGTGTAGCCTTAGCACATGCGCGCGGAGCAGCGTCAAATTCGCTCCTGGGCCTAGATGGGTCCTGAGAACCGCGAGGTGAAAGCCTGGCGGATGGAAATCGGTAAACGCGCCGAGGAAAATCCGCAGCACTCAGGTGAAAAAGGCACTTTTTGAGAGAAAAGTGAGATCCAATTAGGAGCCTGGCTCGGGTAGGGAGGCCAGGGGACACTGTCTCGTCCCGGAGACAGAGGTAGCATGCAGACTTCAGGATGCAGTCGGGCGACATCGGCGTCAAGTGATCGAAAGCAGTGTCGTGAGGCTCACATCAATGTGTCGGACCGTAAGGTGAAAAGGACGCGCGGGGAACCAGCGAAAGTTGGAGAAAGGCGCGCCCAACCGATACGACCATAAAGGGACTTTAGCAATGAAGTATCCCGATGGATGTGGGAGCCTGGCCAGGGGACGGCGGCCAGGGGGCTCTGATTCGGCCTGAATGAATCAGGGGTAGCTTGCAGACCCGGCAAGCCGCTGAGCTTCTACAGCGTAAGCCACTAGATGGGCAAAGAAGAGAGGCCAGAACCGGCCTCAGGAACCGCGAGGTGAAACCTCGTCGTAGGAGACCCGCAAGGGTCGAAAGCGGCGCAGGACCTGAGGAGTTGAGCAACGCAAGTTGTTGCAACAAAAGGGGATGGGTGCCTGGTATGGTGTGGACGGATTCCAGGCGAGGACAAACCACTTGAGCTTCTATCAAGTGGTTTTTTCGTTTTATTTGGGCTTGATTTGATTACGCAAAGTCTGAAACTCGTGCGTTGCCCGAGCGATCACCTCGCTGGCCTCCATCAGGTCCCCCCAGCCCTGGTTAAGATGCTTGGGGTTGTGGTCGTCCACAAAGTCGCCCATAACCTGCAACGCGTCCATGGCATTTTCCAGGCCTTGCAGCAAGAGCGCTCCGGCGACCCGGGTATCCTCCCCAAAGGTAGCTCCCACCCGCTGCACCTGGGCCGCAATCTGCTCGGACATGCGCTCCAGGGTCAGGCCCACGTGCTGCCAGACGGCCAGCCATTCTTCCAGCTCCAGGTCGCCCGCCGCGACCGCCTCGGTGGCCTGATAGAGGGGCTGATAGAAGGGCGGGATAACCGGTCCTTCGTCTTCCGGCTCCTCTTCTTCCTCAGGGGCCTCCCCAAAGCTATCGGCCAGGCTCGATAAGTAGTCCACGGGACGCACTTCTACCGACACGAGCTGGGGCCTGTGGCGCGCCAATCTTCTCCCGTCATGGCGTAATAGCGCACGTCTTGCAACTGGCCATCGCCGCCTCGAAAATCGCAACGCACCAAACCCTCGTAGCCAAAGCCGCATTTCTCGGCCACCCTTAGACTGCCCAAATTGCCAGGGTGAATGCGCAAGTAGAGACGGGCCAGACCCAGATGCTCAAAAGCAAAGGGCAACACCGCCTTAACGGCCTCACTGATCAAGCCCTTTCCTTGAGCGCTTTGAGCCAGACAGTAACCCAGGTCCCCTTTGGGCACGGACCATTCGAAATGCTTGAAAGCCAGGGTTCCCAAAAACTGCTGCCGGTAGTCCCGAATCGCGAAGCTAAAACTGTCCCGCGCGAACCACTCCACGCACTTTCGGCGCACAAATTGACGGGCCGAGTCCGCATCGACCACCTGACTGACCAGCAACGGGAAGGCGGCGCGCAGTCGCTCTCGCTCGCGCTCGACAAACATCTCCAACTCGCCTTCATCACCCGGACCCATCGGTCGCAGGCACAATCGGGGGGTGTCGATAGCAAACTGGGGTCCCTCATGTTCTCCCATCTCGCAAAGCAGGCGAGTCTCGCCGGGCAACTGCTGAGGATCTCCCAAATGGAGCGTCAACCACTGGACCTTGTGCCACTCTCCGGCCTTAAAACCCACTCCGGGATAGCTGCCGACGGGGGCATAACCCAGGCTTTCATGGAGTCGGACGCTGGCCGGATTGGGCAGAGTGATGCCTGCCAGAATGGTGCGGAACCCCTGGCGCTCAAGGATGTCGAGCAAGCGCACATAGAGAGCCTTGCCCAGTCCCCTCCCCTGACACTCTGGACGCAGATACACCGACGACTCTACCGTCCAACGATAGGCCGCCCGCTGGCGATGGCTACACGCGTAGGCATAGCCCAAAATGCGCTGATTCTCTTCGGCCACCAGCCAGGGATAGGCGGGAACGGTGGTCCTCACCCTCTGGGTCATCTCCTGGACCGAAGGCGGAGGGTGCTCAAAGCTCACCGGAGTGGAGCAATAGGGCGCATAGATTTCGGCCAGTTGGGGGCCGTCTTCAGGGCGGGCTAGACGAATCAGAACTAAGCCACGTCTACCACGACGCCCTTGCTTTCCAGGCCATGCATGGTGGCGGCGGCTACGGCCCACTGACCCGCAGGCAACTCAAGCCGAGTCTGAGTGCCGGGCACGATGCGGTCCAGCACCCATTTGTCGGCTTCTTTGCGATACAGGGTCCAGGCCCGTATAGGGGCTGCGTCGGTGTGATTCAGTTGCACTTTGCCACCCTCCAGCTTGACCTCAGGGTGGGAAACCGTCTTGCCGGCCGCTGTCGAAAGTGGCGGCGTCAGGGCTGGCCTCGCGTACAACTCGTCGCCACAAACCTTGGCGATGTTCTGTCGATTTTCCATCAGCGGGCCGATATTCCACCACAGATTGCCCTGGGCTCCCTGGTCGGCTTTGGCGCGGGTCAGAGCCACCTCTTTGCGATACTCATCCACGTTCCACTTGCTGTTCTTGCCCAGCGAAGTCAGGTCGTTGCCGCCAAAAATGTAGCGACCGCCGCTGGTGTGATCGGCCCACCAGTTGATCAAGGTGCCGTAAGCCTGCTTCGGCTGATCGGTTCGCCAGTAGAGTTGTGGCGCCAGGTAGTCCACCCAGCCCTCATCCATCCACTTTTGAGTATCGGCAGAGAGACCCTCGTACTGGTTAAATCCCGAAATCCCCTCAGGCTTGTCGGGGGCGGGGATACCAAAAGGAGAGATGCCGAAACGGACGTGGTCTTTTTCGGCGGTCACGGCCTGGTTGACGTCGCGCACGGCGCGATTGACATTTTCGCGCCGCCAATCGGCTTTACTCAGAGTGCCGCCGCCGGCCTGGTAGGCTGCGAAGGTGCGGTTGTCGGGAAAATCCTTGCCCTCGATGGGATAGGGATAGAAGTAGTCATCAAAGTGAATGCCGTCAATGTCGTAACGCCTGGTCAGGTCTGCGCACACGTCTACCAGTCGCTCACGCACCACGTCGGCGCCCGGGTCCATCCATTTCACCGAACCGTAGGGATGGACATGCTCGGGGTTGGTGACGGCCAGGTGGGGCGCGACCTGCTTGGTGGAATGGGCGGAGGCGGCTCGATAAGGGTTGAGCCAGGCGTGCACTTCAATGTTGCGCTGATGAGCTTCTTGAACCAGATACTGCAGCGGATCGTAGCCCGGGTCTTTGCCGGGAGTGCCTGTCAGGTAGTGACTGAAGGGCTCGAGGTCCGACTTGTAGAGCGCGTCTCCCTCGGGGCGGACATGAAAAAACATCGCATTGAAACCGCTTTTTTGAAGACGGTCCAGCATGGCCACCAACTCTTTTTTCTGAGTTTCGACCGGCGCGTTGGGGCTGCTGGGAAAATTGATATTCCAAACGGTGGCCACCCAGGCGCCCCGCATTTCGCGAGTATGACCGACGTCGACCAACTGGGAAAGGTCGACCTGATCTCCCGGGGCCTGTGGGTCTTGAGGAGCCTGAGGAGGCCGAGAACCCTGTTGGGAACCGACCGACCTCAGGGCCACTGGCAACCGCTGCGAAATGGCCGTCATCTAGCGATTCTGTCCCACCAAAAGCATTTCCACCGGGTCACCCGGGGCCAGCAAATACTCAAGAAAGTGTGGCTCGGGATCCTGGCCACCCTGAGTAGGCGGGCCCAGCGGAGCATCGGGCTTGAGGTGGGTCTCGATGCTGAAGTAGTCGCCTACCCCCTTAGCAATCGCGTGCGCGAACAAGGCCTGCACGGCCGGGTCGGCCAATTTTTGCTCCTCGGCCGGATTGGACAGAAATCCCGTCTCCAGCAAGGTGGCCGGCATACGAGTGTTCTTAATAACATAGAAGTCGGAAGCTTTGACGCCGCGGTCGTTCAACTTTACATCTTCAACCATGCTCTTTTGGATCAACTTGGCGATGGTCTTGGAGCGGTCACTGGCCGACCGGGAGTGATACGTTTCGGTACCGTTAGGGCCGGGTTGGTCGTTGGCGTTGGCGTGAATCGAGATAAACAGGTCAGCCGGCCACTCGTTGGCCATATCGACACGGGCTTTCAGGTCGTCGCGCAGGCTGCCCCCTGGCAACACTTCGGTATCGCCGGTGCGAGTCATGCGCACCTCTGCCCCCAAATCCAACAAATCTTGATGCAGAATCGTGGAGATGGACAGCACCACATCCTTCTCCTTGACTCCGCTGGGACCAACAGCACCAGGAAACTTGCCGCCGTGACCCGGGTCGATTACGACTCTCTTGCCGGCCAGAGGTGAAATGGACATGCTCAACTCCCTCTATCTTCTCTATCTTCAGACTAGAGGCTTTGGGGGCGGGAGAGATTGACTGGAAGTTACTCTTTTTCCAGCCGCGGGAATCCTTGCCACCAGGAAGAAGCATGGCCCCATAGTGGGCGACTTCCCGACCGAGTTCCTGAACGAAGAGCAAATTTTACAGCGTCTCGACCAAGAGATCCGGCTCTGCCGCAGCCAACATAGCGCCTGCAGCTTGCTGGTCATCGCCCCAGACCCCAATTCTACGCCTGGTCCCATCTGGCAGCCCAAAGCGGCTCAGAGCCTGACCGACGCGCTGATCGAGAGGTTGCACTCCTACCTGGCCGATCACGATGTCTTCGCTCGCCTGGACCGCCGTCAGTATGCCATTCTGTTGCCGGGAAAGGGACTCCAGCAGGCCTACGATCTGGCCGAGGCCACCCGAATCAAAGTGGAAGACAGCCCGTTCCCGGCCAACGCGCTGCGCCCGCGCCCCTGCAAACTGACCATCAGTGTGGGTGTGGCCGAATGGTCCGAAGACCTGCCGGCCAATCAATTTCTGGCCCGGGCCCGAAACGCCCACGAAGAGGCTCGATCCAACGGCAACAGTGTCTGGTCTAGCGCCGACTAGAACTGATCCTGGCAAAGCATAGCCAGGCTGCGGCATCCGGGGCTGGCATGTGCCGGCCGAATTTGCGGCATGGCCACGGGAAGCGAACACGAGAGCGGTCGTTGTGCTCGGTCGCGGCGTAACGTCCGGTGAGCAATTCGACCTCGATCGCCAGCATTAGTCGTGCCTCCGAAGGATTGCAGCCGCCTGACCCCACCATCAGGCTATACGATGGAGGGAGTGTTGCCTTCCGCTGCTGAGAATACGTCGGCTCCGCGACCAAAACAATGAGCTGCTGCAGCGCGGTTCGAATCACTGTCAATTCCAGACTGTCCCACCCCCGCTCCGAACTTCCCTCTTTGTCGCGAATACGTTCCTTTCAGAGCCGAATTTCTCAGACAGAAGGACGCGCAGCTTGCCGGTCAATGCCGAACTCCGACGCCAGCGCGCTGGCCGAAACCTGTGGCGAACTTGTAAGCAGTCCTTACAAGTTGCCTTCCGCCGAGCTAGCACCAACAAGGTCAGCGGGGATCAAGCCACCAACGGCCAATGCCAGGGAATGGCCAAGCCGTCGGAATTGGAGCTGTTTCTTCAAGCTCAGGTGGATGAGGGTCGCCGTGATTCCGGGGGCCGATTTACTCTGGAACGGCACAAAGGGCTGGAAAAGCTGGCAGCATTTCAATTGCCCCGTCCTGGGGCCTGGGTCCTCAAGATGGTTCAGTCCGCTGTGGCAGGTGGCGCCAACGCCCTGCATATTCGACAGACCCCTACCGACACGGAATTTCTGAGCGAACTGGTGCCCTCCTGGACTCTGGAGATGTTCGAAAGAGAATTTCACGATCCTGTAGTGAGCCAGGACAGGTCTCTGGACCACCTTAAAAGGGGCCTGTGGTATGTTGCTCTCAAGGCTGTGCATCCATTCCGTCTGAGCCTTGCGGGGAGCCAGGAGGGACTGATCTGGACCGGTCAGGAATTTCAGAGACACTCCGGGCCACCTCTCGCACATACGAGCTTGACCGTCTCTCACCGGACGTTTGTCGAGGGACGTTCCCTGTTGGCGACGCTGGCCGGCCCGCAGGGCAACGCCGCTGGACTGGAGGAATTGTCGTCGGGCGCCTTCGTCTGTCCCATTCCGCTCGCGGTGGACAATCGCCGTCTGGACCGGTTGCAGGGCTGTCCCAGCCATGGTTGCACTGCCCGTAGCTATCCTCTTCATGTCGGGTTTGCCGAATGCTCCGTCCCGCCTCTGGCCTTACCTCCGGGCACGTTTCTCGCCGGCTTCTCGAGGGCCGAGGGTGAGGGTAATCTGCGCAAACTGCTGGTGGTGGAATCTCCGCCGCCGACTCCTTCGCTGGCTTGCCTGACCAGTATTCATGTGGAACGGGCTCCGGGCCCCAACCAATGGAGAGTTTGGCGTAGCCCCAGCCTGCTTTATTGGGTGCTGGACGGGGTAGTGGTCGCCAAGGAATCCATCCAGGGCTTACCCGACTTGGCCGTCTCCCGCGCTCTCTTTGCGTCGGCCGATGGTCTGGCCACCGATCTCAGCGGCCGATTGATCCACGATCCAGTCTACCAAGAACGCCGAGCCCAGTTGCTCCATGCCAGTCAAGCCGGGCTGGAGGCAGTCTCAGTCACTTTGAGGGACTTTGAACGTGATGGTAAAGGCCAGGACCGCTGGTTGGCCCTGTCTCAGATCGCCTCGGGTGCCCTGATGCTGCTTTTGGATCCGTTTAGTGGCATTGGGAAAATGGGTGAGAGTTTGGAGACCTTCAAAGAGGCCGGCACGGACCACTCAGAAACGGCCAACGCCGTGCTCGACGCTTTGGGCAAGCTCCAGAAGCAATGGGCGCAGGCCACATGATTGAAGTCTGTCCGGTCCTGCCCCTCATCCCTTTTCTTCCCCCGGACGAACAACTACCCGCCTACGCGAGCGCGGTTTTATGTCCAATCTCTACATCCCAACCCCTTCAGCCTCCTGGCGGGCACCAAGGCCCGTGTGCGGGAGTTTCCAGGCGCATGAATTTTCCTCAATATGGCCAAAAAGCAACTGGCACCTATACCGCCACCAGGCCGTTTTTTGAGGTCGGCTACCGTCTCGGCAATGCCTTATGACGTAAGGGATTGAAGCCCATTTTTGAGCGCGACCTCCCTCCCATTCGCAATGATAGTCATGAAAAAAGGAGCACCCGGGGGGCGCCCCTTTTTCACGAGACGGACCGAAAGCGGCTTTACTGAACGCGACCGAAGTCGATAAAGCCCTTTTCCACGTTGACTTTCTGCAGTTCCACGCGGAACTTGTCGCCCACCTTGACCTTGCCGGCACCCATCAAGCTGCCCTCCACTGGAGGGTCGCTGATGCGCACCCAGGCCCGGCCCTCTTTGACGCCAGAGACCACGCCGTCGAACTGCTCGCCAATGCGACTGGCCAGCATGGTCGCCATCACCGATTTCTCGATGGAACGCTCCACTTTCTTGGTGGCCGACTCCTTTTCGGTGACGTTGGTGGCAAAGTTGCGCAGTTCATCGGAGGCATAGGGACTGGGCTTGCCCGCCAGAGCCGCCTTCAGATTGCGCGCCTGAATACGGTCGCCACCGCGACGAATACTGGCGGTGCACTGAGCGTAGTTGGTCGAGCCCAACCCGAAATGGCCTGGCATCTCTTCACCCGGCATGACGGCCTGGTACTCGCCCCGGCCGATCAGCTTGATCATCGAGAAAGACAGGTCCTGGTAGCCGGCCGGGTCATTCTTCTTCTCGGCATCCATGAAGGCACGCAGAGCTTTGCCGCTGGGTTCAGCGGGAAGCTTGGCACCGTTCTCGGCGGCCAAGGTCACGATCTGGTCCCACTTCTCGGGCGGAACGACCACCCGCTCCAGGGTGGCCATATCGTGCTTGTGCAGGAAGCGGGACATCACTTCGTTGCTGGTAACCATGCAGTTTTCGACCAGCTCGGTGGCCTTGTTCTTCACGCCCTTCTCAAAGCCTACAGCCGAGCCGTTGGCGGTGAGAATTCGAACTTCATTGCTCTCGAAATCGAGGGCGCCGCGTTGGTTTCTAAACTGCTTGAGACGCTGGGCTGCTTCGTTCTGCAGCGACAGGCTGTCGAGAATGTCGCCATCCTGCTTCATGGCCGGCGAGGCATCGGCCTGGCCGTCAAACCAGGCGCCCACACTGGCGTAATCCAGCTTGGCGCGACTGTGCACGATGGCCTGGTAGACGTCTTCCTCTTTGACAGAGCCGTCGGGAGCCACGGTGAACTCAATGATGGTGGCAAAGCGATCTTCGCGAGGATTGAGCGAGATCGCGTCCTCGGCCAGTTCTTTGGGAATCAGGTTGTAAATCTTGTCGGGGGTGTAGACCGACGAGCCATTCACGTCCATGAACTTATCCAGAGGCGTGTCCTTCTTAACGAAGGCGTCCACATCGCTGACGGCGATCTTCATTTTGATGTCGCCGTTGGGCAATTTTACCGGCTTGCCTTGCAACTGGTCCAGGTCCTTGGAAGTCACGTTGGCCTCAGGATTTTTGGCCAGTTCGGCCGGGTCCATCTTGGTCCAGAGTTCGCCATTGTCCACCGAAATAAAATGCTCGCTACGCAGGTCGCGTACCCACGGCGCCTTGGCATCCTCGGGCAAATTGTAAACGCCGGGAGTGGGGCGAATCTCGCTCATAATCTGCTTGGTCTGGGCCAACACCTCGGCCGGATAGTCGATGGCCAGTTTGGCCTCTTGCATCTTCTGGTCGGCGATGGCCTTCAGGTTCCAGCGGCCATCCGGATAGTGCAGGTTGGCTGCGGCCACGGCACCGGCGATACCGGCCTGGCCGGCGGTGTGAATCCCGCCCAGTTGGCTGTGGTCTTTCCAGTGCTTGTTGTGTAAATCGCGATCGCGGTTTTTGTTATTACCGCGCACGCCCTGGTTGGACTTGACCGGACGATTGTTGCCAACCTCCACCCGATCAGAGATCTCTTGCTCGGACTGCCCGCCGGGTTTCTTCTTACCGACCGGAACATAAGCCTGAACCGATTGCTGTCCGTTGACCTTCATGCGCCATTCCTCAGGGTTTCCAAGAGTAGCAGCCGGAGGGGTCCGCATCGCGCGGGGGTGACGTCGACGAATTGGACCAACCCTCTGCCCACCCCGGAGCGGGCCGCTTCCAGGGCGAACCGTTCCTTTTGTAGGGTTGTAACAAACTATCAAACGAAGGTGCCTCTGTAAAGGCAGGGTTTGTTAATAATTTAGTAACAATTCGAGGTTTAGGCCGAACGCCCATGCACGATTTGACAGATTAGAAAGATTTGTTACGATTGACTTATGCAAACCACCTTGCGAATTGACGACGAGTTGTATCGGCAGGCCAAGGCCGAGGCAGCACGAGAAGGCGTCACTTTGACTCAGTTTATCCACGAAGCTCTGGCCATGCGCCTGGGCAGAGCCCAGGCGACCGTGCCCCCCTTGCCAACTTTCAAGGCGGGTCCACCCCTGCCCGACAACTTCGATCTGGTGGCTGCCATCAAGATGGCTGAACAGGCCAGCGATTTGCACTCAACCCAAGCGATGTAGGTTGTAAACGTGCTCTTACTGGACGCCAATTTGCTCATCTATGCTTTCCGCGAAGAATTTCCCCAGCATCAAAAGGCACGCAACTGGCTGACTGCGCGACTGGGCACCCAAGCTATCGGGGTGCCCACTCTGTCCGAGACTGCCTTTCTGCGCCTGACCACCAAGCCGTTGGGAGACCTGAAGCCCGCCAGTTGGACCCAAGCCTGGGCATTTGTCTCCGCCATGCTGGCCCATCCACTTGCTCGCAGAGTAACTGCCGGAGGCCGACATCCAGAGATACTCAACCGACTGGCCACGACTTACAGCCTGCAAGGTGACGACGTCACCGACGGCTGGTTGGCTGCCCTGGCTTTGGAATTCGAAGCAACCCTGGTCAGCGCCGACAAGGGCTTTGCCCGCTTTCACGAATTGCGCTGGCACAACCCGCTGGCTGACTAACGGGCCCTATAGTCCGGCGGCCGCCACAAAAGCGTCATATGCAGCACGCACCGAGGAATAGCGGTCGTCAACCTCTTTGTGCAACATGCGAGCCAGCACCGCATCGATGGCCTTGGGTAGATCGGGGCGAAAACTGGTCAGGGCCGGCGGAGCTTGAGTCACATGCATGGTGATCAGCTTGACCGGGTCGTCCCATTCAAAGGGGCGTCGGCCGGTCAGCACCTCGAAAATCAAGATGCCCAGAGCATACTGGTCGGTTTTGTCGGTAAGACCGCCGCGATCAGGGCCACGCATGACTTGCTCTGGGGCCATATATTCGGCGGTGCCGATGGCGCTGCCGATGCGGGTCACGGTCTTGACCGTCTTGTCACGGGCCAGCCCAAAATCCATCAACATCACCTGACCGGTGCGCGTGATCATGACATTTTCCGGCTTGATATCGCGGTGAACAATGCCCAGACCGTGGGCATATGCCAGACCTTTGACCACCCCTTCTAGATACGGGAGGGCTTGCTCCAACCCCAGTCCGGTCAATGGAATGTAGTCTTTGAGAGGAAGCCCATCGACCAACTCCATCACCAGGTAGGTGTACTTATCCTGGCGCCCCCAATCCAGCGTGCGCAGCACATTGGGATGATCCAGTTTCATGCTCACGCTGATTTCTCTTTCAAAGCGCTGTTGAAATTCGCTGGAAGTCACATCGGGACGAATCACCTTGACGGCCACCTCGGTTGGACTGACACCCACGGTGGCCCGATAGACCGTAGCCATACCACCTTCCCCCAGGATCCCCTTAATATGGTAGCGGCCCAGCCTTTGTCCTAACAACGGGTCGAGCAGATCAGGCTCTTCCTTCTGCTGCTTGGGCGCCACCTCAGCGGGCCGGGAGGCCACCGTGGGGCGCTCACTCAGTTCCCACAAACAGATATGGCCATCCCCAGCCGCCGTAGCCACCAGGGGCAGCCCTGGATCGACCACCAGGGTGCGAAAGCGCTCGGTGCGGGCCTCCGACGAGAAGGCCAGGCGGGCACTATTCAGGTTGAAGGCACGCAAGGTGTGGTCACCGGCCAGACTGACCACTGTGTGCTCCAGACAGGTAAAGCGAGCGTCGAAGGCCACCGAGTTGTGGCCGCGCAGATCGCGCACGACCTGACTGGTCTGCAAGTCCCAAAACTTCACCGAAAGATCATTGGAACTGCTCAGCAGAGAAGTCCCATCGGGACTGAAACGAATCGAGGTAACCCCCTTTTCATGCCCAATCAATTCGCAAAACACCTTGGGTTGAGGGATCTCCCAAAAACGAATCGCGCTATCCTCTCCCCCCGAGACGACAAACGAACCTTCGGGGTGAAACTCGACGCGATTGGCCGGTCCAGCGTGAGCGATCCAGAGGATGGGTTCGGGCAGGGTGGGGCCCACCAGGCAGCATTTCCCATTGACAAAGGAGGCCGCCACCAGATCTTTATGAAAACTCAGCGAAGTAACACCGGCCGTCTCCTGGATCAAAACCACCCCGGGATGGCTGAAGTCGGTGGGGGTCAATTTGACTTCGCCGGCCTCGCTTCCACTCACCAGGTAGTGGCCATTCTGCGACACGGCCAGCGCCGTAATGTGGCGATCGTGGGGAAAAACCTCGGCGATGGGAACCATGTCAGGCCAGATCCAAACCCGCAGGATACCGTTACGAGCCCCTGTGTAGAGGCGCTTGCTGGGAGCATGCAAGGCCATGGTCATCACCCCTTTAGAATGAGCCAGGGTAGAACTCTTGGCCTGGAACGGTGCGGGACGGTACGAAATGGCTTTGGGCGTGCTGTCCAGGCCCAATTGATGAAGAAACTCACGCACACCCGGGGTTCGCCGACTCTGGTCCATGAACAGGGCTTGTTGAAGAGCTTTCTCCACTTTAGGAGTAATGGTGGAATTGATAGGCTTGATGGCCGGGACCGCCTGACCGCGGGTGCGACTGAGCGCGTCGGGGGGGGGGACACCCGTGAGCAAACTGTAGAGGGTGGCTGCGAAGCCATAGACATCCGTAGCCGGCGTTAGTGTAGTGCCCGGCACATACTGCTCCGGAGGGGAATAGCCGGCCGACAGTCCACGCCCCCCTATTCGAGCTCCGTCCACACTGAGAAAGCCCCGCGTCAAGCCGAAGTCAAGCAGGACATAGCGCCCCTCTTTGGTGAGAAAGATGTTGTCTGGCTTCAAATCCGAATGCACCAAACCGGCCGCATGCACCATCAAAAGGGCCTGCCCAACCTGTTGGGCCACCTGCAGAACCATGGACTCAGGCATGCGGCCCGCCATACCCAGACCTTCGCTCAGAGTCAGACCCTCCAGCACCTCCTGAACCAGATAGGACGTGCCATTTTCCTGAAAACTGCCCAGCACCCGCACGATACCCGGGTGCTTAAAGCGAGCCAGCGTGGCAGCCTCATCGCTAAATGCCAGCAACCCCTGGGCAATGCGCCGTTCATAGAGAGGCTCATTGGCATAAATTCCGTTGGGTCCGCGTTGGCAACCAAAGGGATAGAACTCCTTGATGCAGACCTGTAGATTCCAACGCCCCTGGCGGGCGAAATAAACCAGCGCAAATCCCCCCGCCCCGAGCAGGCGTTCAATGCGATACATCCCGTTATCGAGAAGCGAACCCGGCGCCAGCGGGGTCCTTTCAAACTCAAGTGTGTCGTTCACGAGTCCACGCTACCTTCAGACGCCCCCCCGCATTACCCTGCTTAAAGAAGGGGCGGCCCTGCAGAACAAGAACCTGCGGGCGTGAAAAAGACACTGCTCGTTCTCTGCTTATCGGCTGCCGCCTGGTGCGATCCCACCTGGACCGTAAACACCCCCAAATTTCCTTTAATTGCGCCCCAGCAATCCTGGGTCGAACTGGAAGTAAAGGGGCCGGCCGGAGCCCACCCCCAATTGCAGGGTCCGGGACAGGGAGGACTGCGAGGAGGCGGTAGCCCCCTGACCGAGATGAGCCCGGGCCTGTACCGGTGCCGATTTCAACCTATCGAAGGCGACCTTCGCGTGGACGAAGAGGTGCTTGGGTCCTGTCAAACCGTGTCAGGCCTGCTCGGAATCTTTGAAGTGACTCGCCCGGGAGCTGTCTTTCGCACCGGACCCAGCAGCGACTATGACCGCCTCACCCCGGTGGCCGCTGGCGTTCGTTTTGAAGCCATCCAACGCCAGGGAGACTGGGTCCAGGTGCGTCCTCCGATGGGATGGATCAAACTGAGCGACGGCAACTTGCTAGAACCTTCGGCCAGTCTGGGAAATCCCCAGCTGACCATGATTCGGGTCAGTGAGCCGGCCAACCGGGTCCAGATCCGCCTGGGCTCACCCTGCGCCTGGCAGGTCCGCGAAGATGTTGAGGGCCACAAACTGTGGATCGATCTACCCGGAGTGCCCATGGCCATGTTTCACATTGCCTATGCCCAAAAGACCAAAAACCTGCCTTCCATCCGCATGTGGCCGCAAGACAACGGCTCCACTGTTGAAATTCCGCTACGCCAGCGCCTGTGGGGCTACCAACAGCGCTGGACCGGTCAAGACCTGATTGTCGATGTTACTCCCGCTCCCAAAATCGACCCCAAGCATCCTCTGCGCGGCTTGCGCATCACTCTGGACGCCGGTCATGGCGGCAAAGATTCGGGCACGGTAGGCCTGGAACTCAAGGTCAAAGAGAAAGATCTCAACTTCAAGGTCACCTCGGCGCTCAAGGCCGAATTAGAAAAAGGCGGAGCCCGGGTCACCCTGACTCGTAACGGGGACCGTCAGGTGTCGGCCGAGAGTGCCCCAGCCGACCAAGAGTTGCAGTCGCGGGTAGAAGTGGCCGAACGCAGCCAGGCCCAACTGTTCATCAGCATCCACCACAACGCCAGGCCCGACATCAAAGACGGTCGCGTCAGTCATGGCACCCACATCTACTATTATCAGCCCAGCGGACGGGGCCTGGCCCAGGCCATCGCCGAGCCCCTGGCCAAAGCCATTGGAGAGCCTGACTGGATGCACCTGTGGCGATCCTTTCACGTGATTCGCCAGACCGGCATGCCTGCCGTGCTGGTCGAGGTCAACTTTCTTTCCAATCCAACCTTGGAGAAAGGCATGCTGGCCCGGCCGGACTACGCCCACAAGGCCGCCCGAGGGATTCGCCAGGGCATCGAAAGATTCTTACGCGCGGATTTGTGACGCAATTCACAGACCGGTTGGCTGACCTGCGCTATTCTAGACAAGTAACGAGCCCCTCGGCTCAGCGCATCATCGCCACTCCCTGGAAGACCGGCCGCCCACGCGAGCCGGTTTCTTTTTTTAGTGCGCCCAAGAACCGCCCGAAGCAGAAGAGGATCTGGGTGCTGGCGCCGAACTGGCCACACCGTTCTGGGGTGAATCATCCCCCATTTTGGCCAGGAAGGACCCATTCCCGTGAACGACACCTCTTCCGGGCGGATTCGCTGGGTGACCAGCGGCGACGTCAACGGCTTTTTCGGTCTGATGGTCGACAACCTGACGGTAATGGCCCTGATGGCCCTGTTCTTAACCACTCTCTTCGGTTTTCCAGCCGACATCATCTACACCAAAATGCTGCCCGGCACCGCTTTTGGCGTGCTCTTTGGCGACCTGGTCTACACCTATATGGCCTGGAACATCGCCAAAAAGACCAACAATCCCAACGTAACGGCTATGCCTTTGGGACTGGACACTCCATCCAGTCTGGGCATTGTGTTCACCGTGCTGGGCCCCGCTTTTCTGGCCTACAAAGGGACCATGCCCGAGAACGAAGCGGCCATGATGACCTGGTATCTGGGCATGGCCACCATGATCAACATCGGCATCATCAAGCTGATCTTCAGTTTCGCGGGAAAATGGCTGCAAAAAGTGGTCCCTCAAGCGGGTCTGCTGGGCAGTTTGGCCGGAATCGGCCTGGCTCTGATCGGCCTGCTTCCCCTGCTGGAAGTCTTCAAGCTTCCGATTGTGGGCATGATTTCGCTGGGGATCATTCTCTACACCCTGGTGGCCGGAATTCGCCTGCCCGGCAACCTCCCGGGCGTGGCCGTAGCCGTGCTGGTGGGCACGGTGTTGCATTACCTGATGCCTTCGTTGGGACTGCCCGGCGGCCACCTCAGCGAACTCAGCGAGTTCAAATTTCAGGGCGGCCTGCCCCTCCCCCACTTTGAGTTTGTCAAGGCCTACGCCGACTCGCTCACCTACCTGCCTATCGCCTTCCCCTTTGCCATTCTGACCGTGATTGGCGGCGTCAACGTGACCGAAAGTGCGCGCGTAGGCGGAGATGACTTCGACACCCGTCAAATCTTGCTCACCGAGGCCATTGCCACCCTGCTGGCCGGTATCTGCGGAGGGGTAGCTCAATCTACGCCCTACATCGGCCAACCCGCCTACAAAGCCATGGGCGCCCGACTGGGCTACACCCTGATGACCGGTCTCTTTGTGGGATTGGGCGGAATTCTCGGCTACGTGGGTTTCTTTGTAAAGTTGATTCCGGCCGCCATCCTGGCCCCCATCCTGATTTTTGTGGCCCTGGACATTATTGTGCAGGCCTTCCTGGCCACGGCCGCCCGACACGCCCCCGCGGTGGCCTTTGCTCTGCTGCCCACAGTGGCGCGCCTGCTGGCCATCAAATACAATGACTTCCTCTTCACGCCCGAAGCCTGGGCCGCCAAACTGAAGCCCACCGCCGAAGGCATCTCGGAAACCCAGGTAGTGATCGCCCTGGGCAACGGCTTTATCCTGACGGCCATGCTCTGGGGGGGGTTTTTAGCCGAACTGATCGACCGTCGCGTGCTGCGCTCGGCAGGCTATCTTATGGTGCTGGCCGCGCTTACAGCGCCTGGCATCATCCATTCGGCCCTACCGGCCGGCAGCATGTACAACCCATTTCACCTGGAGGCGGGCGCGCAAATGGTTCCCAAGCTGTTTACGCTGGGCTATCTGGCCCTGGCGGGGATGTTCATCTTCCTCTCTTTCACGCCCCAGAGCAAAGAGGCGCCCGATCCGGCCGCCAGCCACGGAGGACATTTCTAAGATGAGCGATCGTCGCCCCATCAAAGAACGCACCACTTCTTGGGCCCGCACCCTGGCCAAATGGGCCGCCAGCACCGGCCTCAGCCCCAACCAGATCTCCGTCATCGGAGTCTTTATTAGCCTGGGCGCCATGGCCAACTTCTATTATCATCACTACCTGGCCGCCGCCGTGTGCATTACCTGTCGCTTATTGTGCAACATGCTCGATGGCATGGTGGCTGTGGAGCACAACAAGAAGTCTCCCAGCGGTGAAATTTTCAACGAACTCCCCGACCGCATCTCCGATACGCTCAGTATCGTGGGGGCCGCCTACGCCTGCGATATGGTGCAACTGGGACTGTGGGCCAGCCTGTTGGCTTTGCTGACGGCCTACATTCGCACCCTTTGCTCCGGTGCCGGCGCCACGGCTGATTTCGGCGGGCCCATGGCCAAGCAACAGCGAATGAAACTGTTGATCGGGGCCGGCGTGGTGCTGGCCTGGCGTCCCCACTGGGACGTTCACCTGTTGCCGGCCACCCTGGCCCTCATCCTGGTGGGCAGCGCCTACACCTGCTGGCGTCGAGCCAGCCGAGCCATTCACGAGTTGGATAGCCAAAAATGAGCGCACTCAGCCACGCCGAACGAAGTCGCACCCTGGTTCGCGGCGGCACAGGGACGCTCTCCACCCTGGCCGACGGCTACCCTTATGGCTCGCTCATTCAGTATGCCGCCACCGAACAGGGAGAACCGCTGCTTCTCATCAGCGAACTGGCCGAACACACCCAAAACCTGCGCCTGGATTCTCGAGCTTCCTTGCTGGTTTGGGACCCACAGCCGCAACTCGATCCGCTGGCTTGTGGCCGGGTCACGCTGCTGGGCAAGTTGACCCGGGCCCCCCAAGACCTGCTAGAAACCTATCTGGCCGCTCATCCCCAGGCTCGACAATACGCCAGCTTCAAAGACTTTCACCTGTGGCGAATGGAAGTAGAACGAGTCCGCTATATCGCAGGCTTTGGCGAGATGAGCTGGGTGCCGGCTCAAGAATATCGAGAATCCCAACCTGACCCGGTGGCGGCATTGGCTGCCGGAGTCATCCAGCACATGAACGAAGACCATGCCGACGCGCTGCTTTTGTTGGCCAGCCAGAAGCTGGAGAGGCCGGTGACTCAGGCTGAAATGGTCAGTTGTGACGGCGCCGGCTATCAGGTGCGCGTGGATGGGCAGCAAACTCTACGCCTGGAATTTGCCCAGCGCTGCCGCAACAGTCAGGAATTGCGCCAGGAATTTATTCGCCTGGTGCAAGCCGCACGTGGCTGAAGACATGCCCGAGCTGCGCCAGGAAGTGCGCTGGCTGGGCGGACTGCTGGGTCAGGTCATCGCTCAACTGGAGGGCCCCGAGTCACTCGAATTGGAAGAACAGGTGCGGGCCCTGGCCAAGGCCCGCCGTCAGGGCGATCCCGGGGCGGCCGAGGAGCTTCAAGAGATCTTCAAAAAGCTGGACATCGATCAATCGTGGCTGATCTGTCGGGCGTTCACCCTCTTTTTTGACCTGGCCAATCTGGCCGAAGACCGTCAGCGCGTGCGCACATTGCGCCGGCGCAAAGTTCACAAAGACTCCTTAGAGGCGGCCATCGGCAGCATGGCCGGGCAGGGCATCAGCGCGGAGTTGGTCCAGCAGCGCCTCAACCATCTTTTCCTGGAGCCGGTTTTCACGGCTCATCCCACCGAAGCCAAGCGTCGGGCCGTGCGTGGCCACCTGCAACGACTCCGTCGCTGGCTGCAGCGCGGTGATCGAGGCCATTCGGTAGAAGCCTCGGTGCGCGAGATCATCGAAACGCTTTGGCACACCGACCTGCTGCGCCCCCGCAAGCCCACCGTAATGGAAGAGGTGGCTCGCGGCATGGCCACCGTACGAAAATTGTGGAACGTAGTGCCCCGTCTCCATCGCGAACTGCACCAGGCGCTGGAGCACCACTATCCGGGGGAGTCTTTCGAGGTGCCGGCCTTTTTACAGTTTGGCACCTGGATGGGGGGAGATCGCGACGGCAATCCCTACGTGACCAGCGAAGTCACCGCTCAGACCTTGCGCCATTACCGCAAAATTGCTCTCAAAATGCACTGGCGCCAGGCCCGCCGCTGCTTCAGCCGACTCACACAGTCGGAAGTGCGCGTGGAGGCCAGCTTCGAGCTCAAGCAAAAGGTTCAGGAGTCGCTCTGGCAATGGCCCGGGCTGTCCCGTTTGTTGGAGCCGTTCTCGGCTTTCGAAGTCCATCGACGTTGGCTGCGCATCATTCAGTGGAGACTGTCGCAAGCCTTGCGCCAGGTGCGTCAGGGCAGCACTCAGGCTCAGGGACTGCCCGGAGCCTATGTACATTCCAGCCAACTGCTGGCCGACTTACAGTTGCTCCAGCGCTCCCTGGGTCAGCGCCAGTGTCGACGCCTGGACGACTGGCTGGTGCAAACCGCCACCTTCGGGTTTCATCTGGCCAAACTGGACATCCGCCAGGAGTCTATGATCTATCATCAGGTGCTGGGTGAACTGCTGGAGGACCCCGACTACGCCACGGCCAGCGCCGAAGTGCGCATGGCCCGTCTGCGCCAGGCCCAACCCAAAATCGTGCGGCCTTCGTTGCCCATGGCCCAGGAAACCGTCAGCCTGTTTCGCCTGCTCAGTTGGTATCACGAATCCTACGGGTCCGACCAATTGGGTTGTCACATTCTCAGCATGACCCACGAGGCAGTGGACATTATGGCCTTGCTCTGGCTGCAACAACGCTTTGCCCCGGGCGTTCATATGGACCTGGTACCTCTCTTTGAAACCATCAGCGACCTGCAGCGCGGCCCTGAGGTATTGCGCACACTCTTTGAGCAAGCAGAATATCGAGACTACCTGCGCACCTACCACCAGGATCTTCAGGTCGTGTGTATCGGCTACTCCGACAGCACCAAGGACGGTGGCTACCTGGCCGCCAACTGGTGGCTCTACCGCAGCCAGCAGCGCATGCAACAGGTGGCCGCCGAATACGACGTGCAACTGCGATTCTTCCACGGTCGAGGCGGCTCACTGGGGCGCGGCGGTGGCCCGGCGGCCCGCAGCATTCTGAGCCTTCCTTTTGAAACCACGGCTCGAGGCCTACGCCTCACCGAACAGGGCGAAGTTCTCTCCGAGCGTTACGACTACCAACCCATTGCCCACCGCCACCTGGAACAACTGCTCTGGAGCCTGCTGGAAGTGCGTAACGCTCCCGTCCAGGATATCCCAACGGCCTGGGTAGAGCGTCTCGACGACCTGGCCGAAGCCTCCCTAAAACACTATCGAGAACTGGTGGAGCATCCCCAGTTTCTGGAGTTCTTTCAACATGCCACACCCATCCAGGGCGTGGAAAGAATGGCCATCGGCTCACGTCCTTCGCGGCGCCCCAGCGACGCCAGGCAAGGCCTGAGCGGTTTGCGGGCCATCCCCTGGGTCTTTTCCTGGACCCAAAACCGGGTCATTCTGCCAGCCTGGTATGGATTGGGTACGGCCTTTCAGACGGTGCCTCTGGAGTCCCTGGTCGAACTCTATCAAAACTGGCCCTTCTTTCGAGCCGTTATCGACAACGCCGAGTTGGCCCTGGCCAAAGCCGACATGGAGATCGCCCGTTGCTACACCCAACTGCTGGAGGGCGACTGGCAGGCAAACCCGATTATGCAGTTGCTGGAGGCCGAATTTGAACGCTCTCGACAGGTTGTGCTGGCTCTTACGGGCCGGGAAGCGCTGTTGCAGGCCCAACCATGGCTGGAGCGATCGATTCGGGTGCGCAACCCCTATGTCGACCCGCTTAACCTGATCCAGGTCGAGACTTTTCGACGGCTGCGCAGTTGCGAAAACGACCACTGGCTCGAACTTTACTGGAATCTCCTGCGCATGACCATTCAGGGGGTAGCGGCCGGACTGCGCACCACCGGTTAGCTGCGAAGTTCCGACCGTCCTCAGCAGGGTTTACACCCTCGGGATGGGAACCTGCGCCGTTGGAAGGCGAGTGCTAATCGATGTCTACAAGTGTTCAAGACCCCCCCAGTTTGCCCAGTTGGGACCTCAGCGAGTTATATCATGCGGTGGATGACCCCCGCATCGATCAAGATCTGACCTCGGCCCTGGAAAAAGCCCAACGGTTTGAATCCATCTACCGTGGCAAAATCAGCCAGCCCGGCATCTCTTCCCAAGAGTTGCTGCTGGCCCTTGACGCCTATGAAGGTCTATTGCGCAACCAGAGTCGACCGGGCTGTTACGCATCGTTGCACTATTCCACCGATACCACGGACACGGCTCGCGGTGCGCTGACTCAAAAGGTTCGTGAAATCGGCAGCAAAATCAGCACCCACCTGATCTTTTTTGACCTGGAACTGGCCAAGCTGCCCCTGGAAAGCTTCGACAGGCTGCTCAGCGACAATTGCCTGGACAAATACCGACACTATCTGGAACAGCAGCAAGCCCTGGCCAAACACTACCTGAGCGAGGCCGAGGAAACCGTGCTCGAAGAGACGGCCAACTGCCGCGGTCGAGCCTTCAAACGGCTGTTTACCGAAGTGACCTCCCGGATGAAGTTCAAGTTTGAAAAAGAGGGCCAGACCACGGAGTTGACTCAAAGCGAGTTGCTGGCCTACAGCTACGATGCTGACCGATCTTTGCGCCAGCAAGCCTCCCAGTCGCTGGCCGCAGAACTGCAGAACAATGCCCACGTGCTGACCTTTATTCACAACACCCTGCTCCACGAGAAGCAGATCTCGGACCGCTTGCGGGGCTTTGAGCACCCCGAGTCCGATCGCCACCTGTCCAACGAACTGGACAAGGCCGTAATCGACACAATGACCGAGGTCTGCGTCAAGAATTTTGACATCGTCCACGAATACTATGACCTGAAGCGCCGCCTTTTGGGACTGGACAGTCTGGCTCACTATGATCGCTATGCCCCCCTGCGGCCCCAAAAACAACAGATCGACTACAACGAAGCCCGTCAACTGGTGATCTCTGCCTTCCAACGCTTCTCCCCCAAGATGGGTGACATGGTCAAGCCCTTTTTTGAAAAAGACTGGATTGACGTGCCCCCCAAGCCAGGCAAGCGCAGCGGTGCCTTTTGCGCAGCCGTAACCCCGGACCATCATCCTTACGTACTGCTCAACTACACGGGTAAAGCTCGCGATGTAATGACGCTGGCCCACGAGCTCGGCCATGGGATTCACGACCTGTGCGCCGCCCAAAATCACTACCTGGATTACCACCCGGTTTTGCCTCTTGCCGAGACGGCCAGCACCTTCGCCGAGATGCTGGTCTTTGAGAAGGTGCAAGAAACCCTGGAAAACCCCGAAGAGCATCTGGCCTTGATCTGCGAGAAGTTGGAAGACACGTTTGCCACCGTCTTTCGCCAAATCTCTATGTTCCGATTTGAACGCCGGCTGCACGAAACCCGCCGCCAGGAGGGCGAACTGACCACGGAGCGTATCAATGTCATGTGGCAGGAGGCTATGCAAGAAATGTTTGGTCCCTCGCTGACTCTGGGCGAGGATCACCAATGGACCTGGTTATACATCCCCCATATCGTCAACACACCCTTCTACGTTTACGCCTATGCGTTCGGGGAACTGTTGGTGTTGGCGCTATATGCGCGCTATCGTCAGGAAGGCGAATCGTTTTTGCCCAAGTATTTTGAATTGTTATCAGCGGGGGGGTCGCAGGCACCGGCCAGGCTTTTGCAAACGCTGGGATTTGATATCGCCAGTCCTGCCTTCTGGCAGGGAGGTTGCGATCTGATTCGCGCCAATCTAGAGAAGGCCAAATTGCTGGCTAGCAGGCAGGTCTCCTAGTGGAATTCGAAGGGTTCTTAGACTGAGGGAATGGCACTTAACGAAGCAAAACAGTTGATTGCTCGCGAGCGGATAGCCCGGCTATTCCGTTTCATGGCGGGCATGCAGCAACTCAGTTCGCCTCCCTGTCTCAACCTCAAGACCTACTCTTGGAAGTTTCGCTGGATCGACTTGCCCATGAGCAAATTTTTGCAAGTCGGTCGGCTCGGCCTGGGAGAAGAAGATCCTGGAGACGACTTCCTTCTGCGGGTGCGCAAACCGGCCGACAAGAAGGACCCGGCCGCCCCCCTCTTCGACCACCTTCTCGAGCTCAACAACATCATTGAGCGCGAATCAGAAAAAGTAGAATTGGTGCTGGGCGACGGCGTGGTTCGGGTGGACGGCCAGGACCCCATCGAACACCCCTTGCTATTGCAGAAGATCCAGGTAGAATTCCTGGCCGACACCAGCGAAATCGTGCTGCGCGAGACGGATCGCGAGAGCGAGCTCTATATCCCACTGCTGCGCCGCCTGGGAGTCAGCGAAGACGCCGTGGCCCAGGCCCGCAAGTTGCTCCAAAACCACGGAGCCCACCCGCTCGGCAAAGAGCCCACCAACGAATTCTTCTCGGCCCTCTGGCACCAACTCTGGCCCAGCGGAAGTTCGCCCTCCACCCGACGCGAACCGACCTTGTATCTGGGCTTTCGCAGTGCCAGCTTCACACAGGCCATCGAGACGTTCCTACGCACCCTGCCCACCATGGAAGAACTGCCTCCCTCGCTGGTGCGGGTCGTGGGCGTCGATCCGGGTCCGCCCAGTGGTGCCACCAACCTGGAAGATCACGAGTTACTCTTGACCATGCCCAGCAATCCCGAACAAGAGCGGGTGTTGAAGCGTCTCCACAGTGCCGGAGCCGTCTTGGTGCAAGGCCCCCCCGGAACGGGCAAAACACACACGATTGCCAATCTGATTGGCCATCTGCTGGCCGAAGGCAAGAGCATTCTGGTCACCAGTCAGGCCTCCAAGGCCCTGCGCATCGTTCGCGATATGGTCATCCCGGAACTTCGTCCACTGTGCGTCAGCGTTTTGGAGCAAGAGTCCGAGAGCCGCGATCAACTGGAGGCGGCCGTCAAAGGCATCGTCAACCGCTTCACCAGCAGCGACCCTGACGAGTTGGATGCGCTGGCCGTTCAGTACGAGCATCGGCGGGGGGAATTGCGCCAGAAACTCACCGCCGTCGAAGACAAGCTACTCAATGCACGCCTGGACGAATATCGACCCATCGTGGTGGGCGCGGACAACGTGAGTCCGGCTCGCGCCGCCCAACTCCTGGTCGACCAGAGCGCCGGTCGCCACCAATGGATTCCAGGACCCGTGGTAGCTGGTGTAGACCTGCCCCTGACCCAGGAGGAGCTTCGCCAACTCTACCGTCTGAATCGCGACGTTCCAGCCGAGTTAGAAGCCGATCTGGACCAGGTGCTACCCCCGATCGAAGAACTGATCTCAGAATTCCAATTCAAGGAACTGGTGGCCAAGAAGAAAGGTCTGCAGAGCAGCGATTCCGTGGGAGAAGAGTTTTGGGATCACGATTCGCAGGAATCCAAGCAACTGCAGCGCCTGCTCGATCAGGTGGAGCGGGCCGTGACCCAAATTCAGGACGGAAGCTCATGGGTGCTCGACTGCATGCGCGTGGGAATGCTGGGGGGGGCCCACAAGCAAACCTGGGAAGATCTGGCTCAAACGATTGATACCGCCCTTCATGATTTCGCGGAACTCGACCGCGTCGTATTGTCAACCGGCGTCACCCTGGTTGACACCGACATGAGCAACGACGAAGCTCTGCGCGTGATCGATGAAATCATTGCCCACCTGCGCACCAAAGGGTCCATCAGCATGTGGACCTTCATCAGCGGCCCCTGGAAAAAACTGATGAGCAGTGTGCGAGTGAACGGCAAGAGCCGCCTGCAAAGCCTGGAAGAAGCCGAAGGCGTCAAAGCCGTACTGCGCTTGCGCCAGGGGCAGCAAATGCTGCGCAGCCGCTGGGATCGCCAGATGGGCTCGCGTGGAGCGCCTTCTTTTGACGCCCTGGGTGAACCGGCCCACGAAATCGCTTACAGCTATCTCCCTCAAATGAAAACCGCGCTGGCCTGGTATGAGACAGAGTGGGAGGCCTGCCGCAGACTCATGAAAGATCAGGGTTTACGCTGGTCGGCCATCGTCGATCGGGTGCCCATTGACACCGGTCTTTTTGGCGAACTCTACCGAATCCGCGAATCGTCGCGGCGCTACCTGATTCCCACCATCCAGTCACGCAAGGCCGACCTGGACGCCACCGTCTACAACCAACGCCTGCAAGCCCAGGAGCGACTGCTGACTCAATGCCAACCCCGCGACATGGGTGGCATCCTTGGTCGCCTGCGCCAGGCCACGCTCAGTCTTGACCCGGAAGCTTACGAACGGGCCTGGGCCTGGCTGATGCAGCTTCACTCTCTGCGAGAACCGGTCTCTCAGCGCAATGCCTTGCTGGATAAAATCCGTGAGGTTGCCCCCGAATGGGCGCGAGCCATTCGCGACCACCGCCCTCCCCACGACCGCAGCGATCCGCCCGGAGAGGCCGCACCCGCCTGGAAATTCCGGCAATGGACCCAGCAACTTGAGGCACGGGCCGAGACCGACCCCGAGCAGTTGCAGCAAGAAAACATTTTGCTCAAAAACCAGCTACGGCTGGCGACTGCTCACTACGTGGAGCACAAAACCTGGGCCAATCAACTGAGACGAACAGGCGTGCGGCAGCAGCAAGCTTTGGTGGGCTGGCTCGATCTGATGCGCAAAATCGGATCCGGCAAAGGCAAGCGGGCGCCCAAACTCAAGGCTACTGCTCGCGAAAAACTGTCCGAATGTCGCGATGCCGTTCCGGTCTGGATTATGCCGCTGGCTCGGGTGGCTGAAAGCTACCATCCCGGCGACACCCTGTTTGATGTGGTGATCCTGGACGAAGCCAGCCAGTGTGACGTGACCGGCCTGATTGCCTTTGCCCTGGGTCGCGAAGTGCTGGTGGTGGGCGACAACGAGCAAGTCAGTCCAGAGGCCGTCGGTATGTCCTACGAAAAAATCGAGGCACTTATCGAAGAGCACCTGTACGATATCCCCAACAAAGAGCTTTACGACGGCAAGACTTCAGTCTACGACCTGGCCCGTCAGTCTTTTGGGGGCACCATCCGCCTGGTGGAACACTTCCGCTGCGTGCCAGAAATTATCGCCTTCTCCAACAAGCTCTGCTACCAGGGCGAAATCCAGCCTCTGCGCGAGTCCAACCAGGGCAAACTGAGGCCAGCTACCCACTTCCACAAAGTGGAGGGCGGCAGCTACCAACGCAAAGTAAACAAAGTCGAGGCCGAGGAAGTAGCCTCCTTGATCGTGGCCTGCTCCGAGCAGCCCGAATACGCCGGCCAGACGGTTGGAATGATTTCGCTGGTCGGTGAAGAGCAAGCCTTGCTGGTCGACAAAATGCTCACCCAGCATATGCCACTGCCAGAATATCAATCACGCCGCGTATTGTGCGGCAACGCGGCCCAGTTTCAAGGCGATGAGCGCGACGTGATGTTCCTCTCCCTGGTAGAGACGGCCGACGACAGCAACGCGCTGTCGCTGCGCCGCAGCGACATGTTTATCAAGCGCTACAACGTGGCTGCCAGTCGCGCCCGCAATCAACTCTGGGTGGTGGGAGCTCTCGATGCTGATGCTCACCTCAAGCCAGGCGACCTGCGCGAAATGCTGATTCGCCACGCCACGGATCCGCAGCGGACGATTGCCGAGGTGGCCGAAATGAATCCGCGCGACACCAAGGAATCCGAGTCGGTGACGGCCGGTTCAAGGCGTATGAGCCAGGCTCTGCAACGCGAGTTGGAAGGGGCAGGCTATCGGGTCTGCCGAGATTTCCCAGTGGGCAGCTACCGACTCGACCTGGTAGTAGAAGGACGACATCAGCGGGTGGCCATTCGCTGTGACGGCGATCGAGACCACGCCCCCGACCGATTCAAAGTGATGGTGGAACGCGAAGCCGTCTTGGAACGATTGGGCTGGCGCTTTGTGTCGTTGCGAGCCAGCCAGTATTATCGCGAGCCCTACAACACGATCCAAACTTTGCTCAAACGGTTACGCGAGCTGGGGCTGGAGCCGGCCGTGGGCGGCCTGGGAGATCCTCAGGCCGACGACGGCGGTGCGCTCTACCACCGCATTCGCGACCGAGCCGCTCAACTGCAAAGAATATGGCGAGGCGAAGAGGAGAATGTGCCTGTGATTCAGGTGCACAAGCCCCTGCTGGATATGCCCAGACTGCCGGCACCTCCAATGCCCATGACCCTGGAAGGCGAACTGCCATCCATTCCGTCCATTCCCGACGTCCCTGAAGCTTCATTCACGGACAGAATGTCTCAGCGTCTCGCCTCATTGGGTGGTGATACCGCTGCGGTCCCGGGAATCCCCTCGCTCCCCGACCCCCTCCCACCCATGGCGCCCTTTCCTCCCTCGTTGAGTGCTTTGCCCGGATTGCCACCACTTGATTCGCTGGCGCCCTTGCCGCCCGCCATCCCCTCGCTGGACTCGCTGGCTCCATTGCCGCCGCTGGGCTCGAGCCTGGACATGCCTTTGGGTATTCCGGCCATCCCCTCCAACCTTCCCATGGACCTGCCCCCAATGCCCTCGGTGCCCGGTATTCCCGACGCGCCTCAGGGGTTAGAGGGCGGACCGGGCTGGAAAGATCTCTTCGGGCGACCCAAAAACGAAGACACGCAGGCCAGCTTTATTCCGCTCCAGATCCCCGACCCCCCCAAACGCTCCGACGAAAGCTAGTAGCCTGGCAGGCTGTCGCGGGGGCGCGACTTGTTGCTGTAACCCGGCAGCGAACTCCCGCTCTGGTCCTGGTAGGAGGGCAACGAATTGCCGCCCTTGTCCTGGTAGCTGGGCAAAGCGCCCGGCTTGCCTCCGTTGTTGGGCAGGTGCAGCTTGGGCAATTCTAGTTTGGGACTGGGCTTGCCCGACGGCGCCAGGGCCGCCTGCTCCGATTCTTCGGGTTGAGATTGGACAGGCACGGACTTCTGATGCGGCCGCGGCTGACCTGCGCCGGCCCGGCCCCGAGGATAGCTGGCCTGACTGTCGAGCCGAGGAATCTCGACCTGCACTTGCATTCGGCTCATGCCCCCATGAGGAGCCACCGACCCGGTTGTGGTCACCGGGGACTTCACCGCGGGCACCATCTTCTCCAAGGTGGCCAGCAAAGCCAGGTGCTGAGAGCCGAGTTGGGCAGCCTTTTGGGCCTCGCGAAGCTCGAGCAGAGCCAGACGGCCATTGCCCTGGTGCAACGCAATGTTGACCACTACAAGATGGGCAGCCTGTAGCGAGCGAGGAGCCACCTGATGCGCTGAAAGGGCGCGCACAGCCTGGCGGGCCTCCGCCAAAGCCCTTTGCTGCTGGCCCTGAATCAGCAACTCCTGAGCCCCCTGCAGTTGATCCAGGGCCATCTTCTCCATGGACCGATTGACCTGAGCCTGACAGAACTGCAGATTGCTCTGGTCGTCACGGGAAGGCTGGTGGTGATCGAGCCAACGAAGCTGTTCCAAAGCCGTGGCATAATCCTTTTGCTGCAACGCGACCAGGCTAAGCAGCCTGCGAATGTCCTTTTGCAGCGACGGCCGTGAAGGGGAGGCAAGTTCCAGGGCCAGGGCCAGTTGACCCTGGCTGCCCGCATCTTGCCATCGGCCCTCAATATAATGAGTACGTGCCGCGCTCAAAATTTGCGACGGCACGATTCCGCCCTCCTGAATCGCCATCTCGGGGCCCAAATCGGACTGGCGCCCCCAACTCCACATCAGGGCCCCTCCGGCCAAAACCATGCTGAACAAAGCCAGCGTGGTCCCCCACAGCAAAAACTGGTCCAGGTTACGATGACGCCGCGGGAGTTCGGTATAAGGGAGCACCTCCCCTGAATTTCGCCGAACCTTGGGTATATTGAGCTTGACTCTAGAGCCGCTCGGTTTGCTGCTCATGCTCCACTCCAGGCCAGCAGTACCTCTACAACTCGGGCCTGATCTTCGTGAGTCAGGCCCGCATAGAGGGGCAGGCGTAACATTCGGGCCGCGGCCGCTTCGGCCACCGGACAAACAGATTGTTGGCCGCCGTAGCGCAGGCCCATCGGCGACGAATGCAACGGTTGATAGTGATAAGCAGCCTGAACATTGTACTCGCGCAGATAGAGCATCAACTGCTGGCGTTTCTCCAGATCGGGCAACATTAAGTAATAGAGGTGGGCGGGATGCTGGCAACCGGCCGGCACGAACGGCTGCCCGATCCCCAACCTGGAGCACCAATCGGCCAAACCGGTCTGATAGCGATTCCACAAGTCGGTACGGTGTCGCTGAACGTGCTCCATCTGCTCAAGATTGGCCCACAGCAGAGCCGAATTCAGGTCGCTCAGCAGATAGCTGGAGCCGGGCGACACCCAGGTGTACTTATCGATCAGCCCCATCAAGAAACGCGAGCGATTGGTGCCTTTTTCCTGGGCTATCTCGGCCCGCTCAATCCAGTCGGCTCGATTGACGACAAGCGCCCCTCCTTCGCCACAACTGACATTCTTGGTCTCGTGAAAACTCAGCGTGGAGAGCGACCCGAACGTTCCCAGAGAGCGCCCGTTCAAAGAGCCAAAGAGCCCGTGAGCGTTGTCTTCTACAACCTCCAGGTTGTGACGAGCGGCTATCTTCATGATCTTTTCCATGTCGCAAGCGACACCAGCATAATGCACCGGAACAATAGCCTTGGTGCGTGGCGAAATGGCCGATTCCAACAATTTTGGGTTCAGATTGAGAGTGCTCGGTTCCACATCCACAAAGATGGGGGTTGCCCCGAGCAGAGCAAAAGCCGAGGCAGAACTTACGAAAGTGAAGGCGGGCACAATCACCTCGTCCCCGGGACCAATACCCAAAATTACCGCGGCCATCTCGAGAGCGGCCGTGCAGGAGGGAGTCAAAAACACGGCAGCCCCGTGAAACAATTGACTCAGACGCTGTCGACACTTTTGGCCGAAGGGACCGTTGCCAGCCCATCTTCCGCTTTGCAAGGTGGTGCGCAAGTAGCCTTCGGCTGCGGGCGCACAGTAGGGTTTGTGAAAAGGGATGTGGGTAGCCGTCGGCTGCATGATCTGGGTTTCTGTTCTGGCCTCGGAAACCCTGGATTTTTCACCCAGCAGAATTGAGCCGTTCTCATATCCAACCACTCAGGGGTTGACCTCGTTGACCCCAGCGTTGGATCCGAGCCAGCACCCGGGAATCTTCTTGCAAGGCCGGGGCGTGATGAGGCTTAGTGCGGGCGTCGATAATCAGAGAGCCCCGGCAACCCCAGTGGCGCTGGTAGGTAAACGGGTCCACCCCGTAGACGTCGGCGGCCGGATTGGAACGAGTGAATACCGCCCACAGAAAATTATCGAGGTGACCGGCCACAAATTTGCTATCATCCACCACTACCCACAGCGGGAAAGCCGCCAGAGGATGATCCATGGGGGTTGTCTCGAGGGACACGAGAGTAGGATCCAGGCCCAAATTCGAGTCAAAATGGTAGCCGGGGCCTTGCAGAGCCAGCACCCCGGGCAGGCACACCTGGGGAGCGCCGAAGCCCTGGGGCAGGGAGAAATCGCCCGACCAATGGGTGGCCAGTTGTCGTTGGGCATCTCCCACGGCCGCAATGACCAGCTTGGATCCTTGATTGAGCTTGCCGCCACTATAGTCAAGCGTATCCATGGTGGTCTGAGTCTGGAAATGCAAATCTCGTCGCCAGTCCACTCGCGCCAGCAGGTGGCCCAGAAAAGCGGCCACATTGCCACAATCCAGGCCCGGGTCGTCTTCTTGAGCGACAATCATCAAATACTTGGCCAGCGACAACTGGCCCTGGCCCAAAATAGCGTGAGCGCAAGTGAGCAACTCCTGAGGTCGACTGCGCTTTTGGAAAGGCGTATAGCGCTCGCTGGCCACCGCCAGCAAGAGCGGATGAACGCCGGCCGCGTCTACGGCATGCACCTGTTTCACTCCAGGCAACACCGTGGGTAGCACCGGGTCCGTCATTTCGTGAATCAACTTGCCAAAGGTGGTGTCCTCCTGGGGGGGGCGACCTACCGTGGTGACGGGCCAGATGGCTCCAGGACGATGGTAGACGGCCTCTACTTGAAGCACGGGAAAAGGGTGCTGAAGACTGTAGTAGCCCAGATGATCTCCAAAGGGGCCCTCGGGCTTGGTGGCCACCGGATCGATCCAACCGATGAGCACAAAATCGGCCTCGGCGGCCACCGGCACCGGGCTGTGGGGGGTTTGCGTCATGCGAATCGGCCGCCCGGCCAGGGCTCCCGCAAAGACCAGTTCGGGGATATGCTCGGGCAAGGGCATGACGGCAGCCCAGGTAAGGGCCGGGGGCCCCCCCACAAAAACATTCACCCACAGCTTCTGTTTGCGGGCCGCGGCTGCCTGATGATGAATGCCAATGCCTCGGTGCAACTGGTAGTGAAGTCCCACTTCGCGGTCAGCCACATAGTCATTGCCCGCCAACTGCACGCGATACATTCCCAGATTGCCCCTCAACCACCCGGGCCGATCGGGATGTTCGCTATAGACCGACGGCAGAGTAATGAATGGACCACCATCCTGCGGCCAACTGATGTAGCGTGGCAACTGACTCAGGGAGATTCGCCGACTGAGCACGGGTGCCCTGGCCTGTCGACGTGGCCACAAATGCGGCAGACTAAGAGGCAAATCCAAATAATTCCAGGGTTTTCGAAGAAAAGCCCCGGGGTCGCCTTTGAGACGCATCACCTTCTCCACTCGAGCAAGGCCATGACGCAGCAGGTAGCGGGCTCGCTGAGGGGTACCATAGAGGTTGCCCACCACTGCAAAGGCCGAATCTTCCACTCGGGTGAACAAAATGGCCGGCCCGCCCGCCTGGTAAAGGCGGCGCAACACGGCCGAGATCTCTTGTTGGGCCCGAATCGGCTCGTCAAAAACCAGCAACTGGCCGGTGCGGGCCAAATCGGCCACAGCCTCAGAGGTACAATTGTAAGCGCTCAATCTTGCCATTCGCCTTGCTACACGACCCGACCGCCAACCCCCTCTCACCGGAAGGGGTGTGGCTCCTCCGAAACAGAAGGCAATCTCATCTTTTGTCGGAGGACCTCGTGCAACTCATTCATCTCGCCCCGCAAGCCAGCATTTGCCAGCAACCCCCAGGGACTGAATCGCAGGGACTGCTGGTGGGGTTGAGTGAGCAGCACCACCAGTGGATTCTCCAAAGCTCTCAACCGCAGGCCCGAGTCGGTCGCCAGCAACTGGCGGACAGCCTGCAACTGCAGCCTGCGGGGCGAGAGCAGTTAGAACGATGGTTTCAGGCGGTAGACTGGCTGGAGCAAGTCCCCTCGGACTTTACCTCCCGCCTGACCCACTGGGTAGGCCAGCAACGTGCCCATCAGTTGGCCACTCAATGGGGGTTAAGCTACCTTTCTCCGCAGGAGTTGCGCCTGGGAGTACCGCCCACGGCCGCGGCCTGGGTGTGTCCCGACCACGACGGCCTGGGAGAGCCGCTTCTGGCCGTGCTGGCCAGGGCCTGGAAACCGGATTTGTGCAAGTTTTGGCTGGACAGGCCGGCATTTTTCAGCGCCGATCCCCGTCACATACCCCAGGCCCGCCTGCTGCGGCAGTTGGATTCGCTGTGCGCTCAAGAGTTGGTCAGATTGCGCGGGTTAGAGCTTGATTCGGCCGTGCTGGATACGCTGGCCCAGTGTGACATCGTGGCCGAAATTGGTTGGCTGGAAAGACCCGATTGGCCAGCCAGTCAGATTATGCCTCAGGCGGTCGGAGCCAGCGCGGTGATAGCTCTGGCCACCTCGGAGCAGGTGCAACTGCTCACCCTGCAAAGCCAAAGGATGTGGCGTCGTCCCGGCTTTCTGGCCCAGGCCTTTCAAGAGTTGGCCGGACTGGGACTGTCGGTCGACCTGTTAGCCACCTCGCAAACCAGCGTGACCATGACCCTGGACCCCGGCCAAAAAATCTCGGCGCCTCAGCGCGAGCAACTATCACAAAGACTGGACTGCCAGGTCGACCTGTTGCGCGACTGCGCCTCGATCCATTTTCTGGGCAACAAGATACGCCAGATGTTGCCCCAATTGGGACCCGCTTTGGAGCTCTTTGATGAGCACCCTATCCATCTGGTCAGTCAGGCATCTAGCGACGTCAGCCTCAGTCTGGTCGTTCACGAAGACCAGGCCGAAAGACTTCTGATTCCCTTACACGCATTGCTTTTTGGCGGCGGACAGGAATCCGAGACTTTTGGCCCTACTTACCAACAATTGGAGAGTCGGGCCGAGCAAAGTTCGCAGGCTCAGGCCCATTTCTGGTGGATGGACCGGGCCGATGAACTGCTCGAGATGGGGTCGGGCTACGTCTACCATCTCCCCAGCGTTGAGGTGCGCGCCCGGGAAGTCCTGAGTTTGAGCGCGGTCGAAAACTGCCTCTACGCCCTCAAGGCGAACTCTCACCCGGAGATTTTGCAGCAACTGGTCAACCTGGGCTTTGGACTGGAGTGCGTGTCGCCCGGTGAATTGGAGCGAGCCGCTGGCGCTGGGGCGCGGCGCCTGTTCACTCCCAACTATGTAAAGGCCGAAGAGTACACTCTGGCCTTTGAGCAAAACTGCTGGGTGACCCTGGATAACGTGGAAGCCCTGCGCCTTTGGCCCGAGGTGTTTGCCGGGCGGGAGGTCCTGTTGCGCCTGGATAGCGGGGCAGGATCCGGCCACCACAAGCATGTGCGCACCGCGGGCGACAGTTCCAAGTTTGGCATCAGCCCGGATCATTGGCCCGATCTGAAGCGCTTGCTCAAGCAGCACCAGGTAACGGTGATCGGTCTGCACAGCCACGCCGGCAGCGGCATCACCGACGCCGAGCACTGGGTTCGGACCGCTCAATTTCTCTACCGTGCGGCCGATGAGAACTTCCCCGAGGCACAGGTGCTCAATCTAGGGGGAGGTCTGGGCATACCCGATCGACCAGGCAAACAGCGACTCGATTTCAACCGGCTACACCAATCCCTGCAGGCTTTTTTGGAATTGCACCCGGGCCGAAAGCTATGGCTCGAGCCAGGACGTTACCTGGTGGCGGAGGCCGGGGTCTTGCTGGCCCGCATCACCCAAATCAAGAAAAAGGGAGAGAAACGCTATCTTGGACTGGAGGTTGGCATGAATACGCTGATCCGACCAGCCCTTTATGGAGCCTATCACCCCATCGTCAACTTGAGTCGTTGGCAACAGCCACCCACCTGGAAGGTAGACGTAGTGGGACCCATCTGTGAGAGCGGAGATGTGCTGGGACACGACCGCTGGATGCCGGCGTCCGAGGTAGGAGACGTCGTACTGATCGATAACGCCGGGGCCTATGGAGCGAGTATGGCCTCGACCTACAATCTAAGACCTCCCGCAGCCGAGTATTGCCTGGGCAAAAAATAGAACGAAGTTCAAGCAAAATTATGCTCACTTTATCTTGCAAAGTTCATTGAGTGGGATTACAATGGGCGAGGTTTTGAGCACCGCCCCGGTCCAACTCCCTCAGTACCCTGCTGAAACGACCTTTCGGAACGGCTTTGCAGACGCACTTGGGAGGCGAAGGAATGTACGTCAAAGCTGCCAGAGAGTGAATTTCCTTCGACGAAACAGGGGCAGGATTCTCATGTCAACCGCCGAAGGCCGGGCCGATCGCCTTGGCCAGAGAGGCATCTGGAGGTATTTGTGGAGGCCAATTTCTTAGCAGAAACAACCAAGTACGCGAATGGGAACGGTAACGGTCACAGCAATGGCAAAAGCCCCATCGCCGTAATCAACGAACCCGAACTCCGTGCGAAAGGCACGCCCGGAGTGTATGTGTCGAAAATGGTTGTTGAGACCCGTAGAGGACCGGAGTTCATCGATATCACGGAAACGGTGCAGGATCTTCTTGCCAAAACCGGCGTCAAAGAAGGCAACGTTTTTGTATATTCGCGCCACACCACCTGTGGAATCGTTATCCAGGAACACGAGCCCCTGCTGATTCAGGATATGTACAAGAAGCTAGAGCAACTGGCTTCTCCCGCCGAAGATTATCATCACAACAACTTCGACATCCGGACTGTCAATATGTGCGACGATGAGTGCGCCAACGGTCACGCCCATTGCCAGCATCTGTTCATCGGCTGCTCGGTTCATCTGCCGGTGATGGATGGTCACCTCGCCCTGGGTCGATGGCAGCGCGTCTTCATCTTGGAAATGGACCGTCCCCGAACCCGAGAGATTCTTGTCCAGGTGATGGGCATCTAGCCGCCGTTCCACCGATGCGAAAGGGCCTCCGGGCCCTTTTTTTGTGCCCTCTTTCAGGCTGCGTATTCGCGGGGCAGGTGCACGGTAAAGGTGGTTCCCACTCCCACCTGGCTGGCCACTTCCATGGTGCCGCCCATCAACTCTACAAATCGCCGCACGATCGTCAGACCAAGTCCCGTGCCCCCATACTTGCGAGTGGTCGAATCATCGGCCTGGGCAAATTCCTCAAAGACCCTCTTGGATTGCTCTTCGGTCATCCCGATGCCAGTATCCTTGACCCACAGGCGAACCGTATCGCCGCTCACCTCGGCCCCCAACTCGATCTGCCCCTTTTCGGTAAACTTGGCGGCGTTACTCAACAGGTTCAGCAACACTTGCTTCACCTTCATCTGGTCCAGGCTAACCACGTCGGCCCGCTCAAACGAGCAGAAAAACTCATTGTCCTTCTCGCGCAACAAAGGAACCACCGCTAGAGAAACTTCCTGACAGAGTTCGCCCAAAGAGAATGGCGTAGCGTCCACATTGAGCTTGCCCGCCTCTAGTTTGGAGAGGTCGAGAATCCCGTTGATCATGGCTAACAGGTCCTTGCCTGACCGGCGCACTACCTGCAAGTCCTCCACCCATTGCTGCTGCCCGGCTTCACCCACCTCGGTGATAAGCATTTCACTGTATCCGATGATGGCATTGAGGGGGGTGCGCAGTTCGTGAGTCATATTGGCTAAAAAACGCCCCTTTGCACGATAGGCCTCCAGGGCCTCATCGCGAGCCGTCTCCAGATCCAACAAAGTGGCCTCCAGCGCGCCGGCCATTCGATCGAAGGTATCGCCCAGAGCCCCAATCTCGTCACCCCGACAAAGATTGACTCGAACGTTCCGGTTGCCTTCGGCCAACGCCTGAGCGGCTCTCGTTAAACGCTTCAAAGGCTTCAACAATCGTTCGGCCATCAAGAAAGCAACCGTAAAGAACACCAGAGTCAGCCCCAAGCTGATGCCTATCAGCGAATCCCTGGCCGTGCGGGAGTCAAGATAACCCTGGCTGATCTGGACCAGTACCACCATGTCGGTACCGGGCACCGGGTCCCAGGCACCATAAACGGGCCGTCCGGAATAATCCTGATAGGCCACCATGCTTACGCTGGGCTGCGGAAATGCGTTGCCGTTTTCATCCGGCGGGAGCGTCTGGCGGAAGCTCTGGGGATGAATCTTCCGATTGCTGGAAATAACCAGCCCGTCTTTCCGAATCAGAAACACGTCGACCGGAACGCTCTTCGCCTCGGTGGGGAAAAGTCGTCCGCTATCGCCAACAGCAATGCGACAGGCCACCACTCCCACCGCCTCACCTTCTCCTTTGACCGGAGACAGCAGCCACATCGTAGGGAACCCCACGCTAAACTCTACCGAATTCATATGCTGCGGACCAGGCACCACCGCAAGAAAGACCTTGGAAAAGACCGAGCGGCCACCCGCCAGCACGGAGGCCAAATCCAATTGGGCCCCTTCTGGAGCCACTTCTCCCTGGGTGGCCTCACTGTTATCCGACAAAAACACTTTGCCATCCCGGTCGGCCAGGCGCACCTCGGTGACCCAACGCGAACTCTCATCGCACAGACGCAGCACCCGGTAGAGCCGGAAAAGAGCCAGGAAGTAGTCGTCCGAATCTTTGGCAAAGCGATTGCGGTCCTGCCAGTCTTGCAACAGGTCCGGAGAGCGCGCGATGGCCTCGCCGGTGGACCGTTGCTCATCGAGCCATCTCTCGATCTGATGAGAACTGGAATCCGCCAGGGAAACTACCAGATTGGAGGTGGAATTGACGCCCTGGACACGCTGCGAGCGATAAGCCACCAAACCCATTACGCAGGTGGGCAGCACGCACGAAAGCAGGACCAGGCTGACGAATTTGGTTCCAAAAGTGAAACCCGGACGCATCAAAGCCCGGGTTCCGGCTCGGGCTTGATAGGCACCTCAGAACTCCATACGATGCTGGCCCGACCTGTCTTGAACCGGCCGATGCGAATCGCCCGCCAGCAATACAGATTCTTGGGGTCGTAGCGAACCAGTCCGGCCGGTGTATCCAAAATCAGAGCCCGCATGGCCCTGCGCAACGAACCGGGCTCACTGGTGCCAGCCGCGGATACCGCCTGAGCAAAAGCCATGACCTGAGAGTAGGCGGTCTGGCAAGGGTCGTCGACCACCCGGTCGGCTCCGTAAGCCATCGAAAAAGCCCTCTGAAATCGCACGCTCTGTGGCGTCTTCAAGCTTGAAAAATAGCCCCAGGCAGCGTAGTGGCCATCGGTGCTCGTACCCATGGTGGCGGCCTGTGTTTCGCTCAGCGAGAGACTCATGATAGGACGCCCCAGCCTGGCCTGGAGAGCCTGCTCAAAAAAGGCCTTCTGGCTGTCGCCATTGATGGTATTGAGAATCGCGTCACAGGGACTGCGCTTGATCGCCTCAACGATGGGCCCAAAGTCCACCGACCCCCGCGGACGATAACTCTCCCCTACCACGCTCCCGCCGTGGCGACTCAAGTAGCGTCGACACAACTGGTTGGTCGTTCTGGGGTAGACATAGTCGGACCCCACCAGGTAGACCCTCGACCCAAAGTTGCGGCGCAGATAATCGAGAGCCGGGAAAAGCTGCTGGTTGGCCGTCAGGCCAGAGTAGATCACGGCTGGCGACTGCTCCCGCCCCTCAAACTGAACCGGATAAAAGAGCAGCCCGCCGCGTGGCTCAATGGCCTTGATCACCGCCTTACGCGAATCGCTGGTCCAACATCCAAAAACGACCCGCACTCCGCGGTCGAGCAAGTGGCCAGCCTCTTTGGCAAAAACGGCCGGTCTGGAGGCTCCGTCGGCCAGTACCGGCCGAATCATCAAGCGCCTTTCGGGGGGTAAAAAGATACCGCCGCCTTCGTTGATCTGTTGAATAGCCAGCAAAGTGGCGTCTTTTAAGGGAATCTCACTCTGGGCCATGGTCCCAGAAGAGGAAAACAACACCCCAACTTCAATTTCGCCGGGATCCTGGCGCGACAAAGCCGGCCACATCCCGACCAGAACGATGACAAGCAGGCAAGCAACCCTTGTGAGCGCTTTCATGGGCGCACCCCTTCCAGAGTTCTTGCCGGCCCTCCTGGGAGGCAAGAACTCTGGAAGCGGCGCAGAAGGCGAGGGCCATGCCGCAAACTATCATTCTGGTTGTCGACGACAACCAGGAAAACCGCACCGTTTTGTCACGCCGCCTGGCGCACGACGGCTACCAGGTCCTGCCCGCCGCCAGCGGCGCCCAGGCCCAGGAAACCCTGGAACTACAGGCCGTCTCGCTGGTTTTGCTCGATCTGCAGATGCCAGACATGGACGGCCTTGAGGTGCTGGCCCACATCCGCAAAAAGAAAGACGAAGTCCAACTGCCCGTATTTATGGTTTCGGCCAACACCGATCAGGGAAGCAAAGTCGCGGCCATGGAACTGGGCGCCAACGACTACCTTCCCAAGCCTCTGGAATACGATTTTCTTCTGTCCAAACTGAAGCGACTCTTTAAAAGCCACACCACGGGAAATCATTCAGACCCGGTTCCTTCCTCGGCCACGACGACCTTGAACGTCGGCGACGCGCTTGGCCACTATCGCCTGTTGGGACTTTTGGGCGAGGGGGGCATGGGCCGTGTCTACCGCGCCACCGACGAGAGATTGCTGCGTGACGTGGCCCTCAAAGTGATGAGCGGAGAAATGCGTCCCGAATCTCAGCAGCGCTTTCTGATGGAAGCAAGAGCGGTGGCCCGCGTCTCTCATCCCAACGTGGTGACCATCTACGAAATCAGCGAGGCACCTGTGCCCTATCTGGCCATGGAGTTGGTGGAAGGGGTGGAGCTAGAAGACTTTGCTCAACGCAGACCCCTGCCCCCCAAAATGGCCTGTCAACTGGTCATCCAGATCGCCGAGGCCCTCCAGGCTGTGCACCAGCGGGGCATTTTGCATCGCGACCTGAAGCCGGCCAACATTATGATCTGCGGCGATCAACGGGTGAAGGTGATGGACTTTGGGCTGGCCAAAATCGCCGAACTCAACCAAAAATTGACCCGCACAGGCGACATCTGGGGAACCCCCCAATACATGTCTCCCGAGCACTTTGACCCGTCCCGGGGAGAAGTAGACAGCCAGAGCGACCTGTTCGCTTTGGGTGCCATCTTTTACGAGATGCTGACAGGTCACCCGCCCTTTCAATCGACGGCCATGGCCGCCCTTATCTTCGAAATCCTCTCGAAAAAGCCCAAAGCGCCGAGCGATATTGTGCCCGATATTCCTCAAGAATTGAGCGACCTGTGCTTGAAAGGGATATCTAAGGCAAAAAAAGACCGATTTAGCAGCGCCGGCGAGATGGCTCGTGCGCTGCGCGAACTCCAGAAAGAGGCCCCTTAAAAGCCCCCACCGGCGTTTAGCTGGTAGGCATTTCAAGCCCCCCTACTATTTATAGGGGGTTGGTCGATTTTGGCTCAAAATCCTTCGCCAATGGTTGATTCAGCGCGGCGCTCTAAGAAAGCCATGGTGCTCGGGAGCGATCGCCGCCGCGAACCGCCATAACAACAGCCAGTCATCTCTGACTTTCCAAGCGAGCCGACCAGTCCCGAAGGCTGAGACTCACATCGTTGGTCCACTCCCTTTCCCGGTGAGATTGCTCACTTTGATGCTGGCAGGCGATTGCGGACAGACCCGTGGCCACCGCCACGGCGATACCCAGACCGGGGGACACCAGTCGCAGGGCCGAAGCCGCAACCAGCCCCGAAGTTGCCACCAGTAGCCCATTGCGAGCAATCTTAGCGTCGCATTGTTCCTCGGTGGCGTTGATCCAACGAGTAAGAAGGCTGGACTCCATTTCATCGACCGTGGCGCCTTCGACACGGTCGATTTGCTGGAGAAAAGCCGCATTCATAGCCTGAACAGTGGTATTGTAAGGGTTGCCTCGGGGAGGCAGCGTTCTGGCTGCCTCAAGGATTTGTTGTCGGGTGATGTTCATGATGAATTCCTCCGGAAAGATAATGCCCATCCTAACCAGTCGCCCTGGATGAATCCTGGATAGCCAGTGGCGATGTGAACACTTTCGGCTTCATTGTTGGCCACACTGTAAACAGTGTGCCAGCACAGGTAGAAGTTGGGGATACCAAGTGGATACCAGGCTTACCAGGCCGTCTTCCAAGCCGGGACCAAAACGGGCGGGTTGCGGCGTTCTTTGTCAAGGCGGCGGGGGTCACTGACCGATACGTGGGGCAGGTCATTGTGGCGAAGCCCAAGCGATCCCGCAGCGCATCACCTGACCATCCAGTTCATCGGCTCGTCCATCTGTCCGACCTCCATTGCGACCGCTCAAGACTGAAACCGCGCCCGCCGGGCCTGATTCGGCCAGCCCTAAGACAATCTGACGCCGAAGCCGGGCTGAGGAAGTTGCCAACCCTCTCAAGAGTCAGAGGGTGACACGCTGCCAACGAAAATCAGAAAAAGCAGATGAGGGAAGAATTCCAAGTCAGGCGGTTCGTCTCAGGTGGGCCCGACCGTATTGACCCAACAGTTGGGCCGAGAAAAGTTTCACGTAGACCTGGGTGATGGGAGCGAGCATGATTGCCACGGGGGTGAGAATTCCCATGGACAACAAAGTCAGCAAAGAGAGCGCCATGAACAGTACGACGTAGGTGACCACAACCAGGGAGAGGAAGACAAGGTAGTCCAGCCCTCCCGCGAAAATATCGACTAACAAAGCGAAGGGATTGGCAGCCGAAAACACACTGTTGGTGCGCGCCAACCGCAGGATGGCCATTGGTCCCATTACTATCAAGGCCACAAAGATTAGAAAAAACCCGATCAGGCAGCAGATGCCGAGCACCGAGCCGAACAGACTTAAAAATGTTGCCGCCAGGCTGTTGCGTGGGTCAGCCATGCCGGGAATGGCGGCAAATCCCCCCATCAGACCGCCTCCGACCACGAAGGGAACGACGGGCCACATGGAGATTAGGAAAATCGTAACAACCATGGCCAGGCCATCGACGGTTAAAGAGAACCAATGGTTCCAAGCCGGCAAAGTGGTAGAACCCTCGGCCGCCTCGCGAACGGTGCGCAGGTAGTAGCCCAGGAGCAGCAAGAGCGGCCACAAGACCACGCCTACGGAGCTCAGGGCAACCCCCGCCAGAATGGCTGGGGTGGGCTGCAGAAGCGAGGCTGAGGCGACCAGACACAACCACCCGGCAAGAGTGCCGGCCAGCGGGGCAAAAAGGATTGCACAGGCAACTAAAAGCCGAAGGGGGGCCTCGAGAGGCGCGCGCCATGCGCTGGAAACGGAGAGCTTCACCCCGGTCTTTTTCGAGACGCAAAGGTGGCGCCCTGCGTTGAAGTCCCCTCCAGTTAATTGATATGAAGGAAAAGAGGTGGTGCTTGTTCCATTTGCTCGTCGCTAGCGGGCCTCAACCGCAAGGAAGAGTCGATGTTGGCGCTCATTCAACCCAGGCAGCATCACTTCGAGTTTCTCACGCAGGCGTTCTCGGCGTGTTCGTCCACACACAGTCATTTTTCAGGAACTTAATGACGGCGTTAATTCTGGACGGGCCGGTCATCCAAGGGGCTGTCCTCATCCAGGTTGTCGCAGCGCAATTCACCCGCTGCATTGAAGCGGTAGGTCCAGCCAGTCTCCGGGCATTTCCAACTTCCGTCCGGTAATTCTCTCAAACGATAGCCATGGCGGCTCATCCAGCCTTTGCGGCGAGCGGGCACCCCGGCCATCAGCGCATAGTCGGGAACGTCGCCGCGCACTACCGCCCCGGCAGCCACAAAGGCGTAACGACCCAGTGTGGCCCCACAAACGATGGTACAGTTGGCTCCCAGCGATGCTCCCCGGCGCACCAACGTGGGCTGATACTGACCGCGCCGCACAATCTGGGAACGCGGGTTGGTCACGTTGGTAAAAACACAACTGGGGCCGCAAAAAACGTCATCCTCCAGCGTTACGCCTTCGTAGATCGAGACGTTGTTTTGAATCTTGACGTTGCTGCCGATGCGAACACCCGGAGCGATGACCACATTCTGGCCCAAAATGCAGCGCTCCCCCAGGACAGCGTTGGTCATAACGTGACAAAAGTGCCAGATTTGCGAACCTGCCCCGATTTGGGCTCCCTCATCGACAAAAGCGGAAGAGTGAACTTTAGTCTCCATGGTCTCCTCGCATCCATTTCCCCGAGCGCCCCCCTGATTTTTCCAACAGGCAGATGGGCCCGATCTCCATGCCGCGGTCGAGGCTCTTGAGCATGTCGTAGAGGGTGAGACAGGCCACTGAAACGGCCGTCATGGCTTCCATCTCCACCCCCGTCCGCTCCGTGCAACGCACCACGGCCTGCACCTCGAGGCGATTGGGCGGATGGGCGCGCACCTCAACTTCGACGCCCGACAGGCGCAGAGGATGACACAGCGGGATCAAGTCACTGGTGCGCTTGGCCGCCTGAATAGCCGCGACCCGGGCCACCGCGGCCGCATCGCCCTTGTCCAGCGAGCCGGCCTGAAAGCGCAGCAACGCTTCGGGATCGATCTTGAGCCAACCCTGAGCACGCGCCTCCCGAACCGTTTCAGACTTGCCGGAAACGTCCACCATATGAGCTTCGCCCCGCTCGTTCCAATGTATCAAACGCTGCTCTCCCATAGAATCTGACCTGTCTGGCTAAAGTCATAATCGCCCAGTTGCGCAGCTGCCTCGTGCTTGAAACGAGAGGAGCGGACCACCTGGACCAGGCCGGCCACCGGAAATCGGCTATAAAAGCGCTTGGGAATCAGCAGGTCGAGGCGCTCCTCCAGGCAGGGCACAAAATCTAACCTTAAGGTGCGGGCCGCCGTAGAAATACCTGGCCCGCAATCGACGGCCTGGCTGGACACGGCCGCGGCTACCGCCATGTGCGTCTTGACCTCGCGGGGAAAACCATCAATCTTATCCGGGTCAATCCCCAACTTGCGCAAATGATAGTCGAGTAGAACTCGAGTCCCGCTGCCCTTTTGGCGGTTGATGAAGCGCAAATCAGCCCGAGACAGATCGCCAAGACCTGAGATATTGTGGGGATTTCCGGGCGCCACTATCAGACCCAGATTTCTGGTGCAAAGATTCATCAAAACCATCGGTTCGGGTAAAGGTGCCTGAGTCAGAAAGGGAACGTTGTATTCGCCGGTGGCTTCATCAAAAAGGTGGATGGCCGCCGCGTGACACAATCCGGCACGCACCGCCTGGAGGCCTTTCATGCCCCCGGTCGCGGAGGTGTGCAAGGTCAGTTCGGGGTAGGTCACCCGCATGATGCTGCGCAACAGGTCAAAGGTAATGTCGTGAGTGCCCAACACCAAAATATTATTGTGCAAAGAACGTTGCGGACTCAGCAAGCGTACCGCCACGTTGGTGCGAGCCGGCAATTCTTCTACGTCCGCATTGACGCGAAACAGGCCGCTGGCCCTGACCAGAGACATCAAGGTTGAGGCGCCACCCACTTCTGGAACGGCCACCAGGCGGTCGTCCACCCAGCCCATCCGGACTCTCAAAAATTCTTCGCTGCCTGGATTGTTGCGTTTGAAAGGCACGGCCAGCGTGGCTGACACTCGGGGCAAATCTTCTTGACTGACCGAGGGTCCCAGCATCTGTTCCAAAACGGGGCGTGCAAAAGCTTCAAAGCCTGCAAACACGCCGACCGGATGAAACGGAAGTCCCAACACGGGCCTCCCCTCGACCACTCCCAGCACCAGGCTCTGACACGGATTGAGCGCCACACCGTGTAAAACGCGCTCCCCCAGGTCGCTAACCAGACGTGACACCAGAGCGGTGCCGTGCGAAGCGCCAGCTACCACCAGCAACAGATCAGCCTCCCGAGCCGCCTCGCGGATGGCCTTTCCGGCTTCCTCCAGGCGTTCAGCCGCAATGGGACGCATCAGAGGCACCCCGCCGATTTCTTGGACCAAACCGTTCAAGGTCAAACTATTACTGTCGATCATTTGACCCACCTGAGGGGGTACTCCGGCCGGCACCAAATGATTGCCCAGGGTCAAAATGGCCACCCGTGGCTGTTGATAGACTTCCAGACGTTCCACTCCAGCTGCGGCCAGAGCCCCAATGTCCACCGGAGAGATACGGTGGTCTTTGGGAATGACGACTTCGTGCTGTTGCACATCCTCGCCGGCCGGCCGCACATTGCGCCAGGGATTGCTAGGACGCCACAGGCTGACCGTCCCCGGCGACGAGGACTCCAACTCACACAAAGGCACCACGGCGTCAAATCCGTCGGGAACGGGGCTGCCCATTTCCACAAAGTTGGTCGAGCCGGTAATCGAAAGCTCGACGGGATGCTCGCGGGTGGCTGCAAAAGTATCCGCGGAGCGCACCAACAGGCCGTCAATGGCCGCCGAATAGTAGTGCGGAGAGTCCATCGCCGCCAAAACCGAGCGACTGGTGATACGCCGCAACGCCAAAGAAAGCGGCACTGTCTCGACTTGAGGGCGATGCAACGCCTTCTGAAACTCAAGTTCGGAAAGAAATCGATCCAGGGCCTCTTCGGCTGGCCATTCCTGCAGTCCGAGTTCGCTGGAATCCATCAAACTCTCAGTCACCCAAAACCTCCTTCAGAATCCGCATGACCTCCGCGGCATTGGCCCGCCCTTTGGTCAGCTTCATCACCTGACCCACCACCTGGTTGAGAGCCTTCTCTTTGCCAGAGCGAAACTCAGCCACAGCCACAGGATTGGCCTCCACCGCCTGACGCACCAGGGTCTCCAACTCGTCCCCGCCACCCATCTGGGCCAATCCCAGTTGAGCGATCCAGTCGGCGGCCTGCCCTCCCTCGGAATAGAGCTTTTCCAACACCTGGCGGGCTCCCGCTCGATTGACCTTGGATTGACCCACCTGCTCCAGCAGCCCGCTCAGGCCTGCGGCCGTCAAACGGCTTTCCAGCAAGGGGATGCCCTTTTCCTGGCTGAGTCGAGCCACCTCGTTAGCCAGCCAGTTGCTGACCTCTTTGGCCTCACTGCCCAGCGCCAGGCACTGTTCGAAGAAATCGGAGAGAGCCCGGCTCTGAACCATCAACCCAGCATCGTAGGGGCTGAGGCCTCCCTGCAGGTAGCGCTGCGAGCGAGCCCGCGGCAACTCGACCAGGTTTTGGCGCACGGCCTGCAACCACGGCTCGGAAATCTCCAGAGGCGGCAGATCGGGTTCGGGGAAATACCGGTAGTCGTGGGCCTCTTCTTTGCTGCGCATGGATATCGTCACTTTGCGCGCTTCGTCCCAGCCTCGGGTTTCCTGAGTGATACGTCCCCCCTCGGAGACCACCCGAACCTGACGGTGAATCTCATAATCCAATGCGTCGCGCACTGACTTAAAACTATTCATATTCTTGATCTCGGTCTTGGTCCCCAGTTCCAGTTGTCCCACTGGCCGAATGGAGATGTTGGCATCGCAGCGCATGGAGCCCTCCTCCATACGGCAGTCGCTGATGCCCAGCCAGACCAAGATCTCGCGAAGGTGCTGCAAGTAGGCACTGGCCTCGTCCGGGGTGCGAATCTCCGGCTCGGAGACAATTTCCATCAGGGGTACGCCGGCCCGGTTGTAGTCCACCAGACTCAACTCAGAAGAGGCCAGTCGGTCGGCCACCAGTTGCCCCTGGATACGCCGAAAGTGAACCGACTTGCCGGTGTCTTCCTCCAGATGGATGCGGGTGATGTTGATGACCCGCTCAGGCTGACCCAACTCCGAAATAACCAGCGCCCCGTGAGCGGCCAGCGGCTGGTCGTACTGTGAAGTTTGAAAGTTCTTGGGCATGTCGGGATAAAAGTAGTTCTTGCGGTCAAACTTCGACAGAGCGGGCACCTGGCAATCCAGGGCCAGAGCCGCCAGCACATGAAGTTCGACAGCCCGCTGGTTGATTTTGGGCAGACTGCCCGGCAGGCCCAAACAGATAGGACACACCAAAGAGTTGGGAGGAGCGCCGAAGCGATTGGGGCAGCCACAGAACAACTTGCTCTGCGTGGCCAACTCGACGTGAACCTCTAATCCGATGACTGTTTCGTATTGCACGGGCGCGCTCCCACAAAGTTTCGCCGAACTTTCCCCCTCCCCTATTCGTTCCCTGCCACCCCGGGCGCGGCAGGATCCAACCCCACGCATCTCGCAGACTGAGGCCCCGTGAATCAAGAGGAAAACGACCTGAAGAGTAAGCTGGCACGTGTCCAGCTGGACCTGGACAACGCCCATGCTGAGCGTCGTCGGTTGCTCCAATTACTCCAGCAGCAGCCCGATCTGAAGCGCCTGGACGAAACTCAAGCCATGCTGCAAGCCGCCGAAGTGGCCCGCCAGGCGGGCGAAGAGAGAAACCTCGAATTGGTTCGATTGCTCTCCCAGGCCTCTACCCGGCAGCAGCAACTTGAGCAGGAATTGCTGGAACAGCAACGACTGACCCACACGCAACTGGCTGAACTGCAGGCCACCTTGACAACTTTGCAGCTTGAGCGGGATGAACTTTTTCAACGCCTATCCGGTAAGATGCAGCCCAACAATTCCGAAATTGCTATCAAGCTGCATTCGCAACTGAAGCAACTACACCAGACCTCGAAAGAAAAGCTGGAGACGCTCTCCGACGAGCTGAGGCGGCGTCATCAACTGTGGGAGCAGGAAACCCAAAATCGCCTCAGCCTGGAACAGAGCTTCGACCTGCAAGCCCAGCTGTTTCAGCGCGAAATCAAAGATCTGAAAACCGCACTGCAAGAAGCCCACGGCGATCTGGCCGATCACGAATTTGCCCTGGAAACCAACGAAGACCAGCTCAACTGGCTGGAAGGTGAGGTGGAAGAGCGCGAAGAGATCATCGACAGCCTGCGATCTCAGATCGCCGCCTATCTAGACAAGTTGCGCAAAGCCCAGAGCAAACTGAGCGAAGCCGGGCAAGCGCTACAGCAACGCAACACCATGCTCAAGCAGTTCCAGGAACAACGTCTGATGCTTGCCAGTCAATGCCGCGCTTGGGAAGCCAGCTTCAACAATTCGGAGGCCGGCCGTAAGGTTTTGGAGGCGCAGGTCTCCAAACTGCGTGAGCGAGTGGAAGAGCTCGAATGGGAACTGGAAGAGACCCATGTATCGTTGGAGGACTCGCAACATCAGGTGGTTAGCCTCCAAGATCAACTATTTAGCCAGTTGCCCAGGGCCCACGCGCTGCTGCGCGAGGCCCAGCAAAGGGTTCAAGAACTGGAGAGGCCCGCGGAGGATACCGTTACGGATGTTCCGGCGGTGGCCGAACAAAAACTTGCTGCCGACATGTGATGCAGATCACATGTCCAACTAGTAGCTAAATACTATAATGAGCTCAGACAGCAGGTTCCTAGGAGGGTCTCCCAATGAGCACAAACATCAATCAACCCCTCGACTCTCGGCTACTCAACGCAATGAAGCGTCTGCGCCTGGAGAACATCAACCTTCAACGACAACTGCGCACCCTCCAGGCCGACTTTGGCCAGTCCAGTGCTCAAGCCACCGATAGCGAATTTCGCAACCGCGAACTGGAAATTCAACTCAGCCTGGCTCACCAACAACTGCAGGAATTTGAGGAGGCCAAACGCCGTCTGGAATCGCTGGAAACAGACCGCCAACAGTGGGAGGCTCAGAGCCTGTCGGTGACTGGATTGGCTCAACGTCAGACCCTTGAACTTCAAGAATTGCGCACACTGCTTCGCCAGCGAGAGGACGAACTGCTTCAGCTTCAGCAAGCCAACCAGTCCGGCTCGCAAGAGTTGGAGCGCGTCAAGCACCAGGCTCGCCAGGTGATTGTACAACACTACCAGGCCATGAAAACGGCCCAGGAGCAGGCCCAGCAGGCCTTTGAAGAAGTGCGTCGCAACAAATCCCAGTTGGAGGCCATTCGCGCTCCCATGGGAAGCGGGCGCCGCAAAGTACTGCCCCCGCGGTCACTGCGCCCCATCAACCACCTACAGCCCACTGCGGGGAACTGAAGATGTCGTTTGCAAAGCCGCCGCGTAAGCCCAAGGTCAGTTCTTTCACCACTCTACTTCGGCAACTGTCTCAGGAAGAGTCGGTATCCAGCCTCTACCAACTACCAGCTAAGCTCCCAGGCGAGAGCGAACCAGTTCGTTTACTTTTTTCCCGTCGACGGGCTTCCCGGCCAACCTCTTCATAATAGCACCCACTACCGGCCCCATTTTTTTTGGATCGGTCGCGCCCAACTGGGCGATGACCTCGTCGACAATCAAGCCCAGTTCCTCATCCGACAGCCCCTTAGGAAGATACTCCTCCAAAACCGTCAGTTCGGCCTTCTCCTGATCGGCCAGTTCCTGGCGGTTGTTTTTTTCAAACACTTCGATGGACTCTTTGCGCTGCTTGCAGAGCTTCATGATCACCTGGACGGCATTGGCATCATCCAGCGTGCCCAACTCAATCTGGGCGTTCTTCAAGGCCGCCTTGAGCATGCGCAACGAGCCCGTGCGCACCTTGTCCTGCGCTTTCATTGAGGCCACCAAGTCGGCCTGAACCTGCTCTAACATTCCCATAAGACACCTCCAGAGCCCACCGTTTACACCCCCCTATTGAAAATATCCTGCGGGGGAGGCGCAGCGCTTCGGCCAGGAGCTGAGACCGGAAAAGAGAAGCTGACCCCCATGTTTTTCGGTTCGTCACCCATTCCCCAGCCGGGCCCCCCCAAGTCCCCTTCTGACACGGCGCTCTCGCAACTGCGTCAGGCACTCAAAGAAGAGTGCCAAAATCACCCCACCCTTTTTATGATGGAGAACAAGAAACTCTACCTGACACTGCTGGAGACTTACGAACTGCAGGGTAAACTGCAATCCCAGGGCCAGGCGCCCGAAGCTCAGGCCCTGCTCATGCAAGAATTGCGCCATCAGTTGTTGGGCTTTGCGCTGATGCAGTGCCTGCCGGAGGGCATTTCCAAGCAGGCCGCTCAGCAGGCTCAGAATCTGGCCGCGCAAAACCGAGGAGCGCGCACGCGGGCCAGTTATCTGGTGTCGGAGCTGGAAAAACACCTGGAGGCCAACCCCGAAAATGAGGAAAAAGTCAGTCGTTGGCTGATGCTGCAGCCCCTCTTTCGCCTGAGCAATCACCAACCAGAGTTATTTCACGCCCTGGCCCAACATTTCGCGGAAATCGCCCGCAAAATCCCCGATCTATTGCGGTCCACCAACGAGTCGCTGGTCACCTTGATGAAGACAGCGCCCCCAAGTTAGATTTTTTGTTCGAGAGGGTATGGTATGCGGGTATTGCCCGTGGCCGCGGGGAATTTCATTCAAGGAGGTGCCCATGAAGACACGATTGGCTCTGATCATTGGTCTATTTGGAGTGCACTTGATGGCCGCGGCAGCACCGGCTCAGGAGTATGAATTCTACCGAGTGCGCACCGGCGAGAGTGTCGAAACCATCGCCGTCAGTCGTGGCCTCAAACCAGAAGTGCTGCGCCAACTCAATCCCGGTCTGGAGAATGTCGTTTTCCCCGACGAAGGCACGGTCATCTTTGTGCCCCCAAAATCGGAAGCCCCGAGACGCCAACTGGCCTCTCGCTCGGGTCGTGAAGCGCCAACTTCCAGCCGTATTAGCGGCAACCAGGCCGCCGTGGCCCCTTGTCCCCCGGCGATGGAACGCAGCGAAAGCAAGACTGCACCTTTGTCTACTCGGTCCTCAGGCGGCGGTTTGAGCGTCCAGGAAATTGAAACGATTTTTGACACCGTGGTCAAACCCCATCGCGGCAGTGTGGTGGAAGAGGTGGGCGAATCGCTGGCCCTTCCCTCCCATCAAAACGTCATGATCACCGCCGACGGACGCACCCTGGCCGTGCCCACCGCCGCCCCCAAGAGAGTCAAAGTGGCAGCCAAAGAGGACGAGTCCGACAAGCATGTAAGTCTGTCGCCGCGCGGCCACAAAGTCGTCCGCCTGCTCAAGGAGTCCTTCCGCTATCTGGGCGTGCCCTACGTATGGGGCGGCGAAGACCCCAGCGGCATGGACTGCTCGGGATTCACGCAAAAGGTCTTCACCGACCGTGGAATGTACATCCCCCGCACGGCCGACCTTCAATTTGAGGTGGGCCAGGTGGTAGCGCGAGGCCAGGAACAGCCCGGTGACATGGTATTCTTTGAGACCTACTGCCCGGGAGCTTCGCATGTAGGCATCTACGTGGGCCACAACCAGTTTGTGCACGCCTCATCGGGAGCGGGTTACATCACTTTTGGCGATCTGCGCGATGACTATTTCGCGCGCTGCTACCTGGGGGCCCGGCGCAACTGGTAACCGTCAGCGGGCCAAATTCCATCCTCTAAGTGTGCCCCGACACAAATTCCCTCAACATTTTTGGACGCCGATCCATCCCGCCCGACTGCGTCGCGACTCCTTGATGTATAGCCCGATACACCGCGTCGCCACTCCTTGTCGGGCGGGCGCCTCGACGCCCAAAAACGTAACGGACTTATGTCGGGGCACACTAAGTCCATGGAAGATCGAATCTGGGCGAAAAAATCTCTGAAAGACATGGCTACAGGGTTCCAGCCGCCAACCGGAAACTAGACCCATGGAGGGTCGAGCCAGAGTCCTGATGATGAGCATTTTAGTCGTCGAAGATGATCCGCTCTTTCGAGAGGCGGTTATCAGCGTTCTGCAAATGCAAGGCTACCTGGTAGACAGCGCCAATAGCGCCGCCGAGGCAGCCCAAAAGGCGCGAGGTCGACACTACGAATTGCTGGTCAGCGACATCCGCATCAACGGAGATGTGGATGGAGTGGAAGGACTGGCCCAGATCCGCCTGATTCAGCCGGATATTCGCTGCATCTTGATGACCGGTTTTGCCGATATCGATGCTCCCATGCGCGCGGCTCGCCTGCAGGCCGACGACTACTTGCTGAAGCCTTTCAACTTGCAGGCCCTGACCCACTCTGTGCAAACGGTATTGGAGAAAGAGTCGGGCGTCACCGACCTGGTCGTGCGTGTCGAGCCAGGCCTGGCTGACGCCCGCGGAACCACAACGCGCTGGTTGCTTGATGAGCGACTACAACAACTTGAAATGCACCGGGAGCGCTGTTTGCAGCAGTTCTTTGTGTTGATACGTTCCAAACGCCTCAAGCTGCCTGAAGCGTTTGCCTTCTTCTGCGCCTGGGAGGCCATCGAACTGGGCTACCTCAATTGCCCCGGACCCGAACACTGGCCTCGACATATGGCTGCCTATCAGCATTGGGAGCGGTCCCTCCACCATATGGAAGTTCCCCATAAGCCGTCCTATACCATGGAGAGGGGGCCCTTTGACCTTCTCTTTGCCCGAGTACAATCCGGAGTAGTGCAGGTGAACCAACTGCTCCAGGCGGTCCGCCTGCTGCACGAACCCGGGGCTCGCAAGGAAAACTTGCAAGCCTATTGCACCTACCACTGGCTGTGGGCCGACCAACTAGACCAGGGCGACCCCTTTCTGGGTCTCACCTTAAAGGGCTATCGCTTGCTGCGCCACCGCTCCGTCCCCAGCTCGCTGGTGCGCCTGTACGAGGCAGAGGCCGAAGTTCGGCCCAAAAACGGGGATATGGTGCTCTGTCTGCCCCAGAGTGAAGACTGGCAGGGCCTGCTCAGCGGAGAACTGCGGGCCGAAAGAGCCAGTTTGATGTCAACCACCTTTGGTCATCATTTCTTGCTCTATGCTGGCTACTCCATGTCACTCAAAGCGCGCCTGCCATCACAGGGGGTGGATTTTCGACAGGCCTGGAAAATTTTACGCCCCGTTTTTCAGCAAGTGTCCACATATCATCAACAGGGCCGCTGCAGCGGCTGTTTTTCGTTGCGAGATATCGACAGCCCACCGGGCCAGGCTTGTTCCATCAGCAATTTTTCTCCGGCCGGCTACCAAGAAGCACACCGGGTTCTACGCGAAGCCGAAGGCTGTATCACTCATTTTAAGGCCGCCCCTGAAGTCTTGCACCAGCCCGAACCCACTCCTGCCTCCGACCAGGCGGTGCTGGGTCGCTTGATCTACGAAGTCATTCACGGGGGGCGCTACCCAGAACCCTCCTTACCCGTGCACATGCGCATGCTGGGTCTACCCGAGTCCAATTGCGCCTTTGCCCCCTATTTGCAAAGGCTGGGACCGTTAACCCCGATCTTCTATCGCCTGGCCCACTCCGACCCGGCCCAGCGCTTCCCCCGGCTCGAACAGGCTATTGCAGCCATCGACGCCATCATGGTCAAGGGCGCCGCCGCTGCTCTCTGAGCTACCGTCGACATTTGCCCGCCTAAGCCTCTTCGTCGGAACGACTCTCCTCATCCACAAAAGCCAGGCTTTCTGGGAATTTTCGATCACAGCGCACCAGGCACCAGTCCTTCTCGCGGCGCACAAAAGTCCAGTATTCCTTGACCATGTCGATGGGAATCGTATCCGGAGTATCGCTCACGTCACCGGACCCCTCCTGGTAAAAGCCCAGCGCTCCCTGCACATACTCGCGGCGGCGGGTCTCAACCTCTACGGTGACAAAATCTTTATCAAAGCCAGGGCGATTCTGCAAATTGACGGCCTGAACGTCGACGATTTCGAGGGGGTCGAGAAACCACTTCAAGCCCAGGCTTTCGTGGCGATCCCATTCCTTGTGCCACTCGCCCACCACTCCTGCGGCCACCATGCTATCCAACTGAACCCAATCCCCATTTTGGCGAGCTTTCTGAATGGTTCGATAGTTTTGGCGCAGTTCAAAACGGAGGTGACTGGGATTCCAGTGTTCCTCCTTCTGGCTCAGCCGGCGTAAAGCTTCGCGAGTGCGCTCGTGCCGGTTGATCCGACGCTGCACACGCTTATCCGTCTCCTTGCGGTCGAACGCAAGATAGAGTCCAAAGGGCACCGTAACCACAGCCACAGTCAGGAGCAGGGGTTCAAGCATATTGCCTCCGCATCTTAAGCATAACCCACTCCGGCCAGGATTGCCATCTTGGCGTCTGGGTAAGAGTGGGCGGGGAGCACGTAAATCACAGAAATCATGGAGTCCCACAATGGCCACGATGGTTACCGGTCAACGCGAACAGATTGAGAGCAAAGTGCAGCAAGGCTTGCGCCTGAGTTCCGAAGAGGGTCTGGCCCTTTATCAAGAGCCCGATTTGGAGTGGGTGGGCAGTCTGGCCAACCTGGTGCGGGAGCGTCGCTACGGAAAGCGCACCACCTATATTGTCAACATGCACCTCAACTACTCCAACCTGTGCACTTTGTCGTGCATGTTTTGCGCCTTTGCTCGCAAACGGGACCAACCGGGTGGCTACGAAATGTCCTTGCAAGAGATGTTGGAGCGCGTTTCGATTCTAAAGGACGCACGCGAGCCCGAAATCCACATTGTGGGCGGTCTGCATCCGGACTATCCCTACGAATATTACCCCAAGCTGCTGGCCTTGTTGCGCCAAACCTATCCTACAGCCCATCTAAAGGCCTTCACAGCCGTTGAAATCGACTATTTTGCCCTGCTGGCTGGGCGCAGTGTGGATTGGGTGCTGCAAGACCTTCGCGAGCACGGACTGGGATCGTTGCCTGGCGGTGGCGCCGAAGTGCTCACCGATCGCATTCACCAAAAGCTTTACCGCGACAAAATGGGCCCGGACCGCTGGCTGGAGATTCACGGTATCGCTCACCGACTGGGTATTCGCACCAGTGCCACCATGCTCTACGGCCACATTGAGACCGATGAAGAGCGTGTGGAGCATCTGGTCAAGTTGCGCCAATTACAGGACCAGCATGCAGGCTTCCTGGCCTACATTCCGCTGCGCTTCCATCCCGACAACACCCCCCTCAAGAAGTTGCCCCTGCGCAGCGGCGATGAGGTGGTGCGCCAGGTGGCCCTGGGTCGTCTGATGCTGGACAATTTTGATCACGTCAAAGCCTACTGGATCATGAGCGGACTGGAAAATGCCCGTCGTGCCCAGTTCTTCGGAGCCGACGACTTCGACGGAACGGTGGTGGACGAGCGCATCACCCACATGGCGGGGTGCGACACTCCGGTGGGCATGACCGAAGAGTCCCTCCAACAGATGATCCGCGAATCGGGGCGCGATCCGGTCAGACGCAACGGCCTCTACGAAATCCTCAACTAGCCGAGGCGCTGACGCGGGCATCCCCTTCGATCCAGACGGACCCGTCGGGCCCCACTTCTTTCTTCCACACCGGCACTTCGGCCTTGAGGGCGTCGATCAACCATTGACCCTGCTCAAATGCCTGGCGCCGATGCGGACTGGCCACGGCCACGGCTACGCTGGCCTCCCCCGCGGCCACCGGACCCAGTCGATGCCATACCGCCACGGCGCCTATCTCAAGGGATGCCAGGGCCTGCTCGGCCAGGCGATGCAGTTCTGCCTGGGCCATGGCTTGATAGGCGCTGTAGTCGATTCTTTCCACCGTTTGCCCCTGGAACGAGTCGCGGACTGTGCCCAAAAAAAGGAGTATTGCCCCGCAATCCGGGCGACGCACCGCCTCGAGCACCTCGTCAACCACGATAGGATCTTGACCCAGGCGCACCCAGGGGCCGCGACCCCCACTGACGGGAGGGATCAAGGCCACTTCGGCCACGCCCGCCAATGAACGTGACTCCGGGGACATCTCCAGATCGACCGCAATCCGATAGCGGCCCCTCATACGCTGCAATTCGGGCCGGCGGCCTTCCAGGTGGTCCAAGAGATCAGAGACCGACCAGTCGGCCGGAATCTCCAACGACTCTTCGCGGCAACCCATCAGGTCTTGCAGGCTGGCAAAATAGAGTAGACGGGCCATCCTAAATGAAGACCGGCTCGCGGTACTCCCCAAAGACCCCTTTCAAGACCTGGCTGATTTCGCCCACGGTGGCGTAAGTCTTGACCGCGTCCACCAGGTAAGGCATCAGATTCTTACCCTGGCCGGCGGCCTCACTGAGCCGTGCTAACTGAGCTTCGACAGCCGCCGTATCACGACGTTCTTTGACGGCCTTGAGGGCGGCCACCTGGCTCTGCTCGGCTTCGCGACCAATCTTCAAAATGGGAATATCGATCTTCTCGTTGAGCAACACGTGCTCGTTTACGCCCACAATGATCTCGTCTTTGCGTTCCACCGCCTGCTGATACTCGAAAGCACTGCGAGCCAGTTCCTTCTGGAAGAAACCCGAGTCGATGCCTGCCAACACGCCGCCCTCGCTGTCGATACGTTCGAACAAAGCGAAACACTGCTCCACCATCCAGTTGGTGAAATGTTCCACAAAATACGACCCGGCCAGGGGATCAACCACATCGCCCACACCTGTCTCGCCGGCCAAAATCTGTTGGGTGCGCAAAGCGATCAACGCCGCTTTCTCCGATGGCAGAGCCAACGTCTCATCCATGGCGTTGGTGTGCAGCGACTGAGTTCCGCCCAGCACGGCCGCCAAGGCCTGGTAAGCGGTGCGCACAATGTTGTTTTCGGGCTGCTGTGCGGTCAGCGAAACGCCAGCCGTCTGGGTATGAAAACGACACTTCCAGGATTTGGGGTCCTGAGCTCCATACTTGTCGCGCATCACCTTGGCCCAAATGCGCCGGGCAGCCCGGAACTTGGCGATCTCTTCGAAGAAATTGTTGTGGCAGTCAAAGAAAAAGCTGAGGCGCGGAGCAAAATCGTCCACCTTGAGGCCGCGGGCCATAGAAGCTTCAACGTAGGCCATACCGTCGGCCAGAGTAAAAGCCAGTTCCTGCAAAGCCGTGGCGCCCGCCTCGCGAATGTGGTAGCCCGAGATCGAGACTGAGTTCCACTGAGGCACGTGTTCGGTGCAATACTCGATGGTGTCCACCACCAGTTCTACCGAAGGCTTGGGCGGGAAGAGCCATTCCTTCTGAGCGATGTACTCTTTGAGAATGTCATTTTGCAGCGTGCCCCGCACCTTGCTGTAAGGGACGCCCTGCTTGTCGGCCACGGCCAGGTACATGGCCAGCAACACAGCCGCCGGCCCATTGATGGTCATAGAGGTGCTGACCTTGTCGAGAGGGATCCCGTCGAAGAGAATCTCCATATCAGCCAACGTGTCCACGGCCACGCCGCATTTGCCCACCTCACCCAACGAACGCGGATGATCCGAATCCAGACCCATCAAGGTCGGCATATCAAAAGCCACCGACAGGCCATCCTGTCCATTCTTGAGCAACATATGATAGCGCTCGTTGGTGTCTTTAGGGGTGGCAAATCCTGAAAAAATGCGCGACGTCCAGGCCCGCGAGCGATACATGGTTTCGTGGACTCCCCGAGTATAAGGATACTCACCCGGCAGTCCCACGTCGTGCAGGGGGTCAACGGCCTGCGAATCCTGGGCCGTGTAAATGGGCTGGATGGGATAGCCCGACCAGGTCTTAAACTCGGCCTTTCGCGTCTTGGCCAGAGCCGGGCCCTGCTCCCAACGGGATCGTGCCTCCCGCACGGCCTTCATACGCTCGGCGTATTCATTCTCGCTGGGTCGCAAAATGCGTTGGGCTGCCTCGGTCACTCTTTCCATCGTCACCTCCTGAGTATCGCCTGCGAATTTACCCCAAAGCCGGATACCCTAAGCCTGCTTATCCAGACAGGGCGGCCACGGCGGCACCTATCAGGTTCACCTCGTTTCCATGGAGGATAGCAAAGTTACGCCCCGGTCTGATCAGTCTGCTCAGGGTTTCCTCGACCCGGGCGGCGTAGCCCGTTGCCTTCCAGAAAAGTCCGCCCTCGGCTTGCACGGCCACGGCCCCCGTCGGCAAGATATCGGTTACGGCCGCCAGACCGGCCGCAACCATATCCGCCGAACGGCGTAAAATCCAACGAGCCACCAGACTGGTCGCCTCGTCACCGGGCCGGTCGGCCCGTTCCACCACCACCTCTGAGGTGGCCTCGGTGGGCAGGTTGAGGTGGGGGCAAAGCCGCTGTAGCAATTGGGGCAGATAAAATCCAGAGACGGCTTTCTCATAGCGCTGCTGACCCGGGTTGTCACTGGCCTGGTCGATTTGATCGTCGGCCTCATGCAGGTGGGGGGGATGAAAATTGCCCGACTCCAGATTGACGGCCAGCGGTCCCTGCCAACCGGCCGCCAACTTGGGCACGCTGGCCGCCGGCAGAAAGGTGGCCATGTTTGTGCCCGTGCCCACAATCAGGCCGATGTAGTTAGGATAGTCCGAGCCCGCCCAGAAAGCTCCCCCCAACAGACAGGCCACCGTATCGTTGACAACCTTCGCTTTGCCGGGGCTGCCCATGGCCGCCCGCAGAGCCTGCCCCACCAGTTGGCCCACCACTCCACTGACGTGAATGCCTTTTGTCCAATGCAGCAGGCGCGCATCACCACCGGGCTCCACCCTGGCTGGATAAGAAAAACAATAGCCAAGCGGCAGTTCGAGCGAAACGTTCAACTGGCGCAACAGATTGGCTTGAAAGCCAAAAAACTGCCCCGCATCCACGGGGGCGTGGCGACCATCGGGTAATACCCCGCTAAGGGGACCCTGGCCGACCCGGGCCTGCTCCCCCAACTCCACCAGAGCAGCACGCACATTGGTGCCACCCGCATCCACTACCAGCGCCTGGCCCTGCAGTCCGGGACGAGGGGGTTCCAGGTAGGCGGGCAAACAGGCCACCTGCTGTCCATCCTGGAGCAATCCCTCGCGCAGGCGGGCCACCAGCTCCCTGCGAATGTCATTCAGTTGGGTGAGGGTAAGCTCTTGCACGGATCAACTCCAATCGACGGAAGCCTATTGGTCGCCAGCCTTGCGTTCCCTGCTTAAACACGCTCCAAAGCACCGGCCAGCAGGGCCCACTGGGCCAGCCGGGGGAAGCGCTGCTCCGCCTGGACATAGCCGGCCAGGGCCTGGCTCTCGTAAAGGCCGTCCAGCCGGGCGACGGTCTTCTCCCGCAGGCCGCGATGGGGGCGATGGTTGAGGCTCTCCAGGGACAGCCACAGAGCGCGGAAGTCGGCTTCGATCACACAGCCTGGTTCTGCCTGCAGGCGAGTGGCCAGTTCGGCCGCCAGTCTGGCCCGACCCCGCGCCCCCGTGCGACCCAGACCGAGTAAGACAGGGTCGCGGTAGCGTACCTGCAAGCAGCCAGCCTGCTCACTACAGCGAGCCCACGCATTCTCTTGAGGCAGGCCGCCCCGCCCCACCAAATCACCGAGTTCGGGCCAGCTGGAGGGGCGCAAAGACACGCCGAGATGGGCCTCGAGTTGGGCCCGCAGGCTAGACAAAAAGCTGCACGCCGCAGCGGCTGCGCAGGAAGGGATAGTCGACCGAACCGGGTTCGCCCACGGCCGTCCAGGTGCGTGCGCCCACCTCCACCGTGCCGCCCACCGGCAAGATCCCCTGCTCACGGATCATGGCCGGGGGCAGGGTCTCGAAGAGCAAGCGCAGGCTGGAAAGGTCGGCTTCCAGCTGGTCCTCCTCACCCAGCCGGCTGGGCAAGCTGGCGGCCAGATCGGGCAGTCCAAACTGACCCATTCCCCAGGTGCGCAACCAGAGCTTGCGCTCTTCGCCCTTCTCTTCAATATTGACCAGACCGTTGGAGAGGAAGAGGTAAGCGTGATCGGCGCCGAGATTCTCGGGCTCCATCCCGATCAGGACGCGCCGAGGCAGGTGAGTCTGGGCCTCCGGCATGACCAAAAGGGAAGCTCCCGAATCGACCCATGCCCACGACACTCGACACAGCGCCTGAAAACGCTGCCAGGGGGTAGCCTCGGGGGGGGACTTGAGCAAGAACATCAGGCAGCAAGCGTGGTGCTCATCCAGAGCTTCCTGGCACTCGTCGCTGGGCTGACCGGCAGATACGGCCGGCATTACCGACGGGGGCACACCCTGAGGGTCAAAAACCAGCCGAAAAGACCACTGGGCCCCTTCCAAGTCGCACCAACTACAAGGGCGGGGCTGCTCCAGCACGGTCCAGGGGCCTATCGTAAGGGGAATCGACCCCTCCAGGCGCAACGGCAGGGCTGCTAAAAACTGACCCAGACGATGCTCCGCCTCAGGCAGCAAGACCACGGTATGCAGCATCGCCTCGCCAGGGATAGGTCCGGCACTGAGAGGGCCAGCGCTGATACCGTTACTGCCCGGCCACATCGAGAGTCACCTTCACCGAAGTCTTTTTGCCCTGGCGCCAGACACCCAACTCCAGGGTATCGCCGGGCTTACAGGCAGCGATCTGACTGAGGAAGTCGGTCAGACTGAGAACACTCTTGGGGCCGCAAGACACAATAGCGTCGCCCACCCGCATACCGGCCTGATCGGCCGGACTTCCAGGCACAATGGAAGTGACGATTACTCCGCGTTTGGCCGGGATGTTGTGAGCGATGGCCAGGTCCTGACTGAGGTTATTGCCCACCACCCCCAACCAGGGCTTGCCGCTGCTGACCGGGCGCTGACTCACCAGCACTTTAGCAACGCTGATGGCGTGGTTGACGGGGATGGCAAAGCCCAGTCCTTGGGACGGGCGAGCGCCATTGGGGCCGTTGTAAATCAAGGTATTGACGCCAATGACATCGCCCGAAAGGTTGATCAGTGCGCCTCCCGAGGAGCCTGGATTGATGGCCGCATCGGTCTGAATCATGGCCGGATACTGAACCTGACCAATCTTGATGTCGCGGCTCAATCCACCCACCGTTCCCACCGTGACCGTGCCGGAAAATCCCAGCGGGTCACCGATGGCGATGGCCGTTTGGCCCAGCTTGATTTGATCGGAGTTGCCGATGCGGGCCACCGGCAGACCGCTGGCCTCGATCTTGACCAGGGCCAGATCTTTGTCTTTCGCCTCCTTCCAGATGCGGCCGTTGTACTGCTTACCGCCGGGCAAACCGACACGGACCACTTTGGCGCCGCTCACCACATGCGCGTTGGTCAGAATAAACCCGTCCGAGCGCAAAATGATGCCCGAGCCCACTCCCGGCTTGTTAGAGTTGCTGCGGTAGACGCGCAAAGAAACCACCGAGCGACGTCCAAGCTCCACCGCGGCGATCCGGTCCGACTCCTCGTCGGCACTGACCCAACCGGGTGCCACCAGGAGGGCGGCCAGGCAGATCAGCCCTCTCATCGTCGCACGCCCTCGACGGCTACAAGGACCGGGGCTACCCGGCGCCGACGCTGGCTGTGACGCAACGAAAAGAGGAACAATTGCGTCAACTGCACCAGGTAGTTGCGGATCTCTTTCCAACCCAGCTTACTGGCGCCTTTCTCGCGATCCTGAAAAGTGTAGGGGATTTCGCAAAAGGTCTGATAACGGCCTCGGACCAACAATTCTAGCCCGATCTTGAAGCCGATAGGGTTGAGTTGAACATCCTCGATCACCGAGCGTCTCAAAGCCACAAATCCCGAGGTGACGTCACGCACTGGACAGATCAACGATCCCAAAACGACGGCCGTGCGGGACACGATCTGGCGAACCATGGGCCAGTTGCCAAAACCCCCTCCGGGCACATAGCGGCTACCCACGGCCACTTCCGCTCCACCCTCACGAACGCTGGCCACCATACTGGGAAAGACCGTCGGGTCGTGAGACAGATCAGCGTCAGTCACCGCCAACACCTCGCCTTTGGAGATCTTCCAACCATCGATCACGGCCGAGGAAAGGCCCAGCTTTCCGGCTCGCTGGAGTACCTGAATGGGATAGTCTTGAGCCAACTGACGGGCCCTGTCGGCCGTCCCATCGGGACTGTTATCGTCCACGATGACAATTTCGTAGCTCAACGGTGTCTGCCGCATCACGTCGGAGATGGCCTTGCATAGATCTTCCAGGCTCAGGGATTCGTTGTAGGTTGGGACCACGATAGAAAGATCGACACCAGAACTCACAGAGAAATAACCTTCCAGGCAGTTAGCAAAAAGTCGCAGATATTATCCATATCTGCTATACAGCCCACCTTCAAATTTTGTTCCACTTTGTATTCGTCCGCCGAGATAACATCGACCATGACCCGTACACCCTGCTGCACCAAAACATCCAGGTCGTTGACCAGAGCCGAGCCTTCGGCCGCCAATTGAACAGCCTCATTGAGAAGGATCAGGGCGCGCGGTTTGACCCGATTGTGGACCAGCGCCTGAATAAAGAATTTCATCAGGCGTTGAGACAACTCGGGCTTGCCCTGTCCGAGCCCCTGGCTGGACAGGACCAATACAATATTCTTCTGCTTCGAGGCCGAAACAGTTTTGGCCAGCTGGCCTTCTTCTTCGGCCTCGCCAAAATCGCCGCGGATCATCCGCAGATAGTAGTTTAAATCCTTCTCGGCAAATACCGGTGGAACGGTGGGCTTCATGGATCACTCCAGTCGTCGTGGACAAGTCGGCCGAGCAGGTTCAACGATAGGGACCGCTTTCCCTTGATCAGCAAGCGAAGGCCCTTAAGGCAAGGTCTTCTCGGCCCCCAACATGCGCCGGGCTCCTTGAAAAATTGCCGAATATTTGGGGTGTTCGACCTTGGTCACGGTCACCCCGCCCAGCGAACCCGAGGCATGAATAAACTTTCCATCCCACATATACATTCCTACGTGGGAGATCTCTTTGTCGCTGTCGCCAAAAAAGAGCAGGTCGCCCGGCTTCAGCTCGCTCAACTCAACGGGCGTCCCCACCAAAAATTGCTGGTCGGCGTCGCGGGGCAGGGTTACTCCATGAACTCGATAAGCGGTATATGTAAAGCCGGAGCAGTCGATGCCCTTCCACGACATCCCACCCCATAAGTAGGGGGTGCCTTTAAGCTGGGCGGCCGTCTCCACTATGTCGCGTCCATCGCTGACCGGCACCGTGGGCGCCGCCGCAAACTGCCGGGTGGGGGCAAAAACCGGCTGATTGAGGCCGGGCACCCAAAGCGACAGCCAGCCTTCCTGATAGGGTGCCGCCAGGGCCAACTGAGATCCCAGGCCTGCCCTCTGGAGCACTTTGGCCTTAGGATCCGGTTTTTCGCGCAGCAAAGCCTCGGGGACGCTGACCACCACCTGAGCCTCGCTGACGGGGGCCGCCTGCTTGACCACACAGTCCTTGCGCAGCCAGCCAGGATAGCCCTTATCCGTCCGATACTGCGGGCGCACAAACACCTTGAACCAGTCGCCTTTGCTTTCCAGCAACTGAACCTCGTCGCCCAACAGAGCCTGGGTCACCTGCTCGCTGCCGTCCTTGGGCAGGCTGCGCACGTCAGCCACCTCGACTTTGACAAAGTTCTTGGACGGTTCGGCCCCTGCCCCAAAGGTGATGGCCAGGCTCAGCGCGGCATACTTCCAAATTTTCACGGCAAATGGTCTCTCGCGGGAATCTTGAGGGTATCGCCTGGGAAGATCTCATTCCCACGCAATTTGTTATATTTAGCCAGCGCCCCCACCAACGAGGAGCCGGCGCTTCCGTAATATTGTTCGGCGATCAAAGAGAGAGTGTCGCCCTCTTTGACACGATGTTCCACGATCTCTTTGGATCCGTCTGGAGGTGCCTTGCCCAAAGCCACGGGACTACTACTCTCGCCAGGGGTAGCCGAGACATCCGGAGTAGGCCCGGCCAACTGTTCGTCGAGCACCTGCAGGTCGGCCAGATGCTTTTCCAACTTGTCCAGGCGCTTGGTCATACCGCTGACCTGTACGGCTACGCGCTGAATGGGTGTGGCCAATGGGGACAGATCGACCTTGGCAGTCGGTGCCGGGCGCAGCAAGATGGCCAGCAAATTGGCCACCAGCAAACCGACTATCAGCAGATCCACCGGTCGACTGGGAGGGCGTCGCTGCGAACGCAAAATCTTTTCCAAAGAACGTTCCAGGTAGCGCTCCCGCAGAGCCTCCTCATTGCGGGGGGGAGCCGCCGGAGCCTGGCCAGTCACGGCCGGCTTCTCGCGCAGGGCGGCCGCTTCTTTACCAAAAATGCGAAAGCCTCGCACACCGCTAAGGCGGCTCTCCTGGCTGCGGTAAAAGTTGCGATCGCGACTGACCGGATCGACCACGTACATGACCTGCCAGGCCTCGGGAAAAAACGACTTGTGGACTTCTCGTTCCTCTTGAGAGAGATCCAGTCCCGTGCCGGGATGCGTGTGATACCAGCCTACAATCACCTTATTGACATAACGAGTGCGGGCCACACGACGGGCGTGCTGCCAGACGCGGGGACTAAATCGTCCTTCGCGCTCGTCCCCCACACCGATCTCGATGGCGTCCTCCACCACAATGCAATTACCCTGGCCGCTCTCGTGAATCTGGCCCACCAACAGGGCAGCCAGTTCACGAGAGGTATCGCGCACGGCATACTCATCCAACGCTCGAAAAAGATCGTAGCGCAGGTATATGCGCAGGCCGGGCTCTTCTGAGCCGACCTCAAAAAAATCGAGGGGTTCTTCAAAGGCTGGTTGTTGAGGAGCTTCGGCTGGCATCAGGCCCCCTCTACAATCCGGCTGTGCGATATGGCATTCTCGCTCTCGGCGTCAAACAGGTGAAACTGTTCCCCTTTGAAGCCAAGATTGACGGTATCCCCGGCCCTCACCGGACAACGCCCATCCACCCGAGCCGCCACCTGCTCCTTGCCCACCGTGCAATAGAGGAAATTTTCCGACCCCAGCGGCTCGATCACGTCCACCGTCACCTGCATACTCAGGGGGGAAGCGGCGTCTGTCAGGTCCTGAGGCCGCAGTCCCAATACCAGATTCTTGCCTACAAACTTCTCTACCTCGGTCCGCCTATCGGCCGGCAGGGGCACCCGAAAGCCAGAAGCCACCAACTCGAGACCGTCATCTCCCGCGTGCAGTTGAACCGGAATAAAATTCATGGAGGGAGTGCCAATAAAACCCGCCACGTAAAGGTTGGACGGCCGTTCGTAAAGATGGAGGGGGGAGTCAGCTTGCTGGATGATACCGTCCTTCATAATCACAATGCGATCGCCCAGGGTCATGGCTTCCACCTGATCGTGGGTCACGTAGACCGTAGTCACTCCCAGGCGACGGTGCATTTTTTGAAGCTCGGCCCGCATCTGCACACGCAATTTGGCGTCCAGATTGGACAGAGGTTCATCCATCAGGTACACCTGTGGCTTGCGCACAATGGCTCGCCCCATGGCCACACGCTGGCGCTGCCCGCCAGACAACTCTTTGGGGCGGCGCTGCAGCAACTGGCTCAGGCCCAACAGGTCGGACGCCTGGCGCACCGACTTGTCGATATCTTCATTCGACAGCCTGCGCAGGCGCAATCCGAAGGCCATGTTCTCGTAAACCGTCATGTGCGGATAAAGGGCGTAGCTCTGAAAGACCATGGCGATGTCGCGCTCCTTGGGAGAAACCTGGTTGACCACCCGGTCTCCGATCACGATTTCACCGCTGGTCGCCTCTTCGAGTCCGGCGATCATCCGCAGAGTGGTCGACTTACCGCAACCCGAAGGGCCGACCAATACCACAAACTCACCATCGCGAATCTTGAGGTCGGCGTTCTTAACGATATGCACCTCAGACGGCGCGCTGGAGCTTTTCCAAAGCTGCCACCAGGGCCGCGGAGTGGGCGTACGGCCTTGATAAATTTTGTTGACTTGATGGAGTCGAACTTCGGCCACGGTCCTCCCAGAATCCGATATTGAAATAGACTAGCGGTGGATTCTCTCCCACCCATGCCATCCCTTTATCGCGGAGGAGGCGGAGGAGGCGGAGGGGACCCAGGCCATGCCGGCGGGGGGGGAGGCCCTTTCTGAGGCGAAGTCGGCGGAGGTGGAGGCTGTCCCTTGCTGGGCGCGGCCGGCAAGACGTCGTATTCCTTGACCTCTGGTCTGGCCACCAGGGCCCCGTCGGCGATTTGGCGATGCATCACATTGCCGCGCAGGCGACCGGCCAACGATTTACAATACTGCTCCAGGTTGTCTTGCTGCGCGGGCGTCAGATCGATGAACTCAAGACCGGCCAGATAGCCCTTGCCATCTTTGTTTTCCCAAGACCAGATGGTACGGGCCCGCATCTGCAGATTTTCGAAGCTGGCCATGTCCGATTCGAGAGTAAGGTTGACGACCAAACCGACCTTGAGGATTCCCTGACAGTTGATACGAACCCCGTGCTGGGAGATATCCACGGTCACAGCCACAAAGCCAGGAAGTTCCCGACCCATGACTTTCAAGCTGTTGGGCAATCGTTGGCTGCGACGACCCATCGTACCCAGATCAGGACGAGTGCCATAAGCGCGCAATAATTCTTCGATGTCGGCGAGTTTTTCCTCAGGAAGGTGAGCGATACCCACGTTGATATAGCCTTTTTGGGCGGCGCCACTGGGTCGAGAGGTGACGATACGCAGCGTCAAGTCCAAAGATTTGGCCTTGGTTCCGGGCAGAGCAAAGCGCACTTTGATGTTGGCCCCCAATGTCTTCTTGCCTTTGGACCAGAATGTGATGAGCGCCTCGCGCATGTCGACAAAATGCATGACCTCGGGACCCAAAAAACCAAACACAAGGAATCATTTTCTTCCGTGACCGGCAAGTCCTTTCGCGGCAGGAAGCTAGAGGAATCTTCCCAAATGGGGGCGCGCCAGAGAAACCTTCCAAAGGAGCCCAATTATGCCAGCCGATGTCAATGTAAAAGCCCCCGATTTCGAACTCCTCTCCAATAAGGGAGAAAGTGTCAAACTGTCCGACAAAATTGCCCAAGGCCCGGTAGTGCTCGTCTTCTTCCCCATGGCCTTCACGGGTGTATGCACCGAAGAGATGTGCGAAATTCGCGATAACTTCTCCGAATTGTCCAGCCTCAAAGCGCAGGTTTTTGCCATCAGCGTCGACAGTCGCTTTAGCCTGAATGCCTTCGCTGAAAAGAACAATCTGGAGTTCCCGCTGCTCTCCGACTTCAACAAAGAGGTAAGCAAAGCGTATGATGCCCAATACGAAACCTTTTTGGGAATGAAAGGCGTAGCCAAGCGTTCGGCGTTCGTCATCGACAGGGAAGGCGTGGTTCGTTACCGCTGGGTATCCGAAGACGCAAAAGTAAAGCCCGACTTGGCGGAAGTCCGCAAAACCCTGGCTTCTCTGTAAAAATCAATACCCGGTCGTGCCGCTACAAAGTTGGTCACTCCGGTCGTCGAGGCGCCCCTCCAGCAAAGAGCGGCGGGAGCGAATATCGGGTCATATTTAACGGAGACGTGACGCCGCTGGCGGGGATGGCCCGAGTGTCTATGTATGTTATTTTGGGACGGGCCCTAACCCCGACTACTGGAGCGTGGACTCATCCAGTCTTGTATTAGGCCCTCAACGTCATCCTCGTAGCAGCGGATTTGAGCCGTAGCCTCGGCGACAAAGCTCTCGAAGCCACGCCGCTTCTCCCATGAACTGGCCGCTACCGACGCTATAGCCTGCAACATCTACCATCCTCCACAGTCCTCTGATGGGACCCGCACAGCATAGCCGATCGGTATGGCCTGCTCATAACCAAAAAGAAACAAGTTTGTGAACGGTTCTGGTGTTTTAGCCGGCGGGTTCTTCGACCGGAGTAACGTCCACGGCCACCTTCACCTGCTGAGCGCCCCCGCCCAACACCACTCCTCGCACCGGTGCCACCTCCTGGTAGTCGCGACCCCAGGCCAGCACGACGTGACGCTGGTCGCACAGGCAATTATTGGTTGGGTCCAGTTCTACCCAGCCGCCACCCTGCGGGCCTGGCAGCCACACCGAAACCCAGGCGTGGGAGGCATCCGCCCCCACCAAGCGCGCCTGACCAGGCGGAGGTGTGGTCAACAGATAGCCACTCACATACCTGGCAGCCAGGCCATGGGCGCGCAAACCGGCCAGCATAATGTGGGCAAAATCCTGGCAAACCCCCTTTCGCTGAGCCATCACCTGGACCACCGGCGTGGACACCAATGTTGAACCAGGCAAATAGCGAAAGTCGTGATGAATCCTGGACATCAGATCCAAAGCACCTGACCAGGCCGAAGCACCCTTGGGGAAACTGGAGCGCGCGTATTCCCAGCAATCCTCAAACGGGGTCAGCGGCGAGGGATAACAGTACTGATACAGGCCGGGTTGACTCAGGACCACCTCCTGCCAGGCCACGGGCGAGGACAGGGGGATCGGGCGCGGCTGAACCTCCACCTGACTGCGACAAACAATCGTCAGCAGGCGATGACGCTCCTCCAGACTGAAATACCCGATCCAATTGCCCTGAGCGTCACGGCGCTTGTCCCAGTGATTCGGAGCGGGCTCAATCCAGGTTTCCCCCCAGTGACACTGCTGAAAGTCCGTGCTACGCGGCTGGCATGTCACCAGGGAATGCGACAGAGAGACGTCCTCTGAATAGGTATAGCGAGTCTCGTGGCGGATTTTATACAGCAAGGCCGCCTCCCTGAAAGCGAGGGGTCAGATGGGTAAGATAGACGGCCGCCAACCCTTGAGAGATCAACGGTAAACTGGCCGCCAATTCGGCCAGAGGGGCGGGCTGAGGAGGACGCCACAACTGGACCGTGGCCCGAGTTCTCAACAGGGCTTCCTGATGGGGCCCCAGTCCAACCAGGGAGCGCTGGGGCAGGCGAGCGCAGTGCTCCTCCAGCGAACGCAACTGAAAAGCCAGCGAGCGAGGATGGGTCTCGTCGGCCAGCAAAAGATCCAGCACGGGCATCCATTCCAGCCGAGGGTAGCGGCGGCTGTAAGTGCGCCCGCTGTCGGTCACTTCCAGCAGCACCTCCAGTACCCCCCACCCGGGCTGCTGACCTCGACTCAAGTGCTCCAGCAGATCACAGGTCTGCATGGCACGCTCCAGGCGACGCCCGATCTCCAAAAAGCGAAAACCGTAGCCGCGGTACAAACTCTCACGAGCGATGGCCACCAGAGCCCAGATCGGAACGGACAGGCCCTCCAAATAGGCCAGCACACGGCGACCTTCAACGGGCTCGGGCAGAGGTTGAATGGCAGCCAAAATGCGCGGCAGGTCGGCGCTCACCCGGTCGCGCAGGGCCGCTCCCAGCCGGCGTAAATGCCCCAGCAGCGACTGCAACTGATCGTGCTGTTGACCGTTGACCCAGTTGACCAGATCGCTGCCCATCTCGCCCTGACATGTCAACAGTCGATGCAGGTCCTGAACCGTTTCCGCGTCGGCCTCGTGTGTCTGACGTTGCACCAGCAGCCGAGCAAAGCGGACCAGCGACTCGCAGCGCTCCAGGTAGCGTCCAAACCAGTAAAACTGATCGGCCACGCGGCTTGGAACGTCACCTCCCGAGCGAGATAGAACCAGGTCCGAGCCCGACGAGGCCCGGGCGGGGCTGGCCTCCGGCGTCCCCACAACCTGGCGCCACAAGTCTTTGCTGAAGGCAGGCTGGCCGACACCGGGGCGTAACCGAACCAGCCCACCTGGTACCAGGCGATAGCCATCGCTGGTGGAGATCAAAAAACAGCGAACCACACCGGGTAACAAACCGGGCCGCCCGCCCTGCCAACAGGGAAAGCGCGAGGGCTGGCAATAGCGTTGAAAGACCCAATGATCGGGGTTGCATTGCTGCCACCACTGCTCTCGACGGTGAAGTTCCATTTCGGGCAGCAGCACGGGGCCCCCACCTTGGAAACGACGGGCCACCCAGTCGCGCCCGGGCGGCATTTGCTCTCCCCAATGACCGACCAGGCTGGGGATCAGCAGGGGTTGACCCAGCAGGACGGGGGCCAGCTCCTCCAGTTGATGGGCCAGGGCCGGCGACTCCAGCCAGCCACTGCCCAGCGAATTGCTCACCACCACGTTGCCCGCTCGCACCGCCTGCAACAGCCCCACCACTCCGCTCCAGCCGCCCACGGCAATTTCGAGCGGATCGCACTCATGATCATGAATCCGCCGCAAAAGCACATCTACCGGCTGCAAACCCTCCAGCAGCTTGAGATAAACGCCGCCACCCCGCACGCTCAGGTCCTCGCCCTCCACCAGCGGGCAGCCCAGAAACTGGGCCAGAGCGACGTCGTCCGAGGAACGTGCTGAGCCCGACGGCGAGGTCAGCATGACCACTCTGGCCCCCCGCGTACGTTGGCTCAATTCGGCCAGAGCGGCGCGCAGCGCCTGATAACTGGGAGCCACCGGCTGAATCTGGTGGTCGGAAAAAACTTCGTGGTAGGCCCGCGCCATCCAACGCCGATTTTCCAGCGAGGCTCCCAGTCCGGCCGCACACTGAGTGCGATCGCGCAACACCCACCACTGTCCCTGGCTATCGCGCACCAAGTCGACGGCATAAAACATCAGACGAGCCAAATCCGAGTCGACCATGCCATGGCAAGGCTGGAGCCAGCGGGGGTTATTGTAGTAGAGGGCGGGGTGCAAATGACCCTCCCGCAACATCTGCTGCTGACCATAGGCGTCGGCCAGCAGTGCATTGAGCAGTTGGGCACGCTGCACCAATCCGCGCTCCAAAAGACTCCAATCCGACTCGGCCAACACCGCCGGAATGGGGTCGAGGTGGCTACCTTGCTGGCCGCGCACCATCTCCAACCAGCGCGCCTGCAGTTCGTCCTCGCTGTACCGGCTCAGTCCCACCTGGAGCCATTGCCAATGCTGGGCGAGGTCCTCCCCCCAGCCGGAGAGTTCGTCATAGCCCGCCCCGAGCGACGAAAAATCCCGCAGATTCAAGAGATTCTCCGTACTCTCACGCGAAATTCACAATCGGCCGTAGCTCCCGCGTGACTGCCGGCGATGGGCGGCACCTGGTCCGGGCTTGGCGCACGCGCCAGAGCCACGTGCTGCTGGCCCGCCAGCAGCCCCGCAGTGGGGTCTAGCCCCAGCCAACCAGCTCCGGGCAAGTAGACCTCGGCCCAGGCGTGCAGCTCGGCCGCACGGGAATCGACTTGAAACCAATAGCCGGATACAAAGCGGGCCGGGTAGCCCAGAGCTCGCAGCGAGAGTACCACCAGCCAGGCCGTGTCACGGCACGATCCCAGAGAGCGACTCAAAGTCTGGCCTGCACTCTGTACGCCCGTCTCGAGGCGAACTTCATAGCCGATGGATTGATTAACTTTTCGATTGACATCGATAGCCAGCGCCAGACTGGTGCCTGGAAAGAGGCGCCAGGGCAACAGCCATTCCTCAAACTCCTCGCGCACTTCCAGATAAGGACGCAAACTGCACTCAAGCGCCTCATCCCAGGCAGGTGGGTAGTTGAGGGCTGTCTTGTCGACCACAAAATCGAAGGGATTGCCGGCCTTGGGTCGATAGCGGAACCGGTTGGCGACCGTCAGTTGGGATACCGACTGGGCAAACCAGGCTTGATAAACCCAGTTGTTCCAGAGGTCCTGACGCCAGTGACCCACCTGAGGCCGGGGCCACAACTGCAACTGGTGGTCACGGACGCGGCCGGACACCGGACCGGACGGGCGCAAACGAATTTCATGCGGACCCAGCAGCACGGGGTCACTGAATCGGTAGCGGGTAGTATGCAGCAAACTCCATTCCATGATCAGCGGCCGGTTCTTCCCTGCGCCTGGATGCTCCTCGCGGCGAGGAGAGCAACCGGCCCGGCACCGGCGCGGACGATCTCGGGCCAGCTGCGAAAAACCTCGAACAAAACTAGCCGGACATGCTACCATATTGGGATGGGACCCCTTTTCGAGGCCATCCAGACCGGTCGTGACTTGCGCGAACTTCTGCATGCCGGACACTCCCCCAATGTTTACGAGGACTTTGAAGGTATCAGTTGGACCCCACTGCATCTTGCCACCTACCGCTGCCTGGCGCAGATGGCCGAATATTTGCTGGACGCTTGGGCCAGCCCCAACTGCCAGACCCTGGCCGCCCGTGGGCCCGGACCCTATCAGCACCTGGTCGGCCTTACTCCGCTTGATCTGGCCATCTCTCTAGACGACGAGGCCCTGGTGGGTCTACTGGTAAGGCGCGGTGCCCGCCCGGCCCAGGTTCACCGCTTTACACCCCAGCTTCGACACGAGCTGGCCAAAGCCAGGGCCGTGGCGGCGGCCGAAGGTCTGGTCGTAGAGCCCATTTTACTCCCCCTGGTGGAGACAGCCCAACAACTCGGCGACTGGGACGAAGCAGACCGCCTTCTCCAAAGCATCATGGCCCACGAAGGAGAGGGAGAACGCACCCTGCATCGGCGCATCCGGGGCCTGTTGGCCCGAGGCAAAGTGGACGAGGCCATGGAAGAAGCCAGCCTGGTTTTTGTGACCTACCGCAGCCAGGGGGATTATCAGTCCGCCCTTCAGGTTTTGCGTGACATGCGCTTGATCAAGGCCAGTTCCGCCCGGCCCTACGAACTGGAGATTGAGTATCTGAGCAGTCTGGGCTGGATGGCCGCGGCCGAAGCCTGCCAGCAACAGTTGCTCGAACTGCACCGACAGCAGGGGCGTCGGCACGAAGTCGACGCCTCGCGGGCCCGTTTCGAAATCTTGCGGCGGCGCCCAGAAAATCGCAGCCTCTCGCGCCCGCCACTGGCCTGGACCGCTCCCGAGCCAGCCGAAAACGGCAATTCTGGCAACTTACCAGCCCTCCTCGAGGAAGAGCCAGAAACGCGTCAACCCTGGTGGAAGCTGTGGTGGGATTAGTCAGCGCAAACTTTTTAGCCAATCCATTTCGGGGCCCGTGGTGGGGCGCGCCTGGCCCGCCGACAGGCCCCCTAAGAGCAGGGGACCCACGGCTACCCTCAGCAGACGCAGAGTAGGATGACCCAGAGCTGCGGTCATCCGCCTCACTTGCCGATTCTTGCCTTCCTTCAGGGCAAGTTCCAGCCAGGCAGTGGAGACGCTCAGGCGACGACGAATGGGGGGGACGCGGGGGTCGAGGGGCGGGTCCGGCATCATTTGGGCCCGGGCCGGCGACGTGGTGAAATCTCCCAAAGACACCCCCTGCCGCCACTGCTGCAAGGTTTGTTGGCTGGGCTGGCGCTCGATCTGAGCCCAATAAACCTTCTCCACCTTGCCCGGACGGGTCAGTGCCGTTTGCACCCAGGGCCAGGACGAGATCACCAACAGACCCTCACTATCTTCGTCGAGACGACCCACGGCCCGACCCCCGGCCAGAGCAGGAAACTCCAGCAGCGTGCGCTTGCCAGGCACCGGCTTAAATTGGCTGAGAACCCCGCAGGGCTTATGAAAAAGGATAACCAGGTCAGGCCAGTTCTCTTCCCGACAAAGAAAACCTGGGGGCAGGGTCTTTTCGCTTCGGCTGCAAAGGGAGCCGTGTGGTTCATTTGGCCTTGGTGGTCGACATGTCGGTGCCGGTCGCAACTCCCCAGTCTCGTTTAGAAGAGCTCTTTCATCAGCAGCACCTCCCCCTGCTCCAAAGCCTGCTGCACTGGCCCACCTCAGGCGTTTCCCTGTGCCTCAATAGCTGGCTGTTGCAGCGCTGGCTGGAACTGGGTTGGGAAAGCGGCCTGCAAAGCCTGCGCGAGCTTTACGATTTTGGCAAGGTGGAAGTATGCGGAACCGCCTCGCATCACGCCATCCTGCCGCTGGTGCCCGAAAGTGTGGCTTTCCGCCAGGTGCGTCGCAATTCTCGCCTGCTCCAACAGTTGTTGCATCCCGAGTGGAAACCGGCCGGCTTTGTGCCCCCTCAGCTGGCCTACGGCCACGAATTGAGCCGGGTGCTTGTGCCCCTGGGTTTCCACTGGTGCCTGGCCGACGACAGTGCCTACGCCGCCCTGCACGGCACCGTGCCCGGTCAGCACATCATTCGCTGCGGCGGCCTTTCGGTGCTGCTGTGCTCGCGCTTGTGGAGTCAGCGCCTGGAGCACCTGGGTCGTTTTTCGGCCCGTAAGTTTGCCCGCAATCATCACGACGAACTGCAGCGCTGGTTGTCCGGTAACGGCTACCAGATCCTCAGAATTGCCGCCGAGGGCCTGCAAGCCGAGGCACTGCTCGAGTTTCTCAACGCTCATCAAGAACTGGGCAACCAGTGGTGTCACCCCTCCCATCTGCTCGACCGCTTTGGCGGACAGGAAGGGGATGTTCCCCCAGGCTCATGCCAGACACCCTTAGACGACTTTTGGGGAGGCCTGTTCTTCTCTCCCTGGCAGTCGCAAAATGAAGCCTGGGAATTGAGCCAGCAGGCCATTCTAGGCCTGGAAAATGTGCAGGATCGCCTGGATGAACTGCTCACCTCAACCACCTTTGCCCATGCCACCCCAGACGAGTTGAGTCAACTGCGTCAACTGGTGGATTGGTGCCAGGGACTGTGAATGATTCGCTGGCCATAGCCACCCTGCGCGGATTGGCCCTGGACATGCCCAGGGCCGCCCACAGCGGACACAGCGGCACGGCCATGGCGCTGGCCCCACTGGGCTGGCTGCTTTATTCGCGGGTACTCAAGCACAATCCGGCCGACCCAAGCTGGCCCGACCGCGATAGACTGGTCATGTCCAATGGTCATGCCTGTGTCCTGCTCTACGGTTTATTGCATCTGTGCGGCTACGACCTGACCTTGCAGGATCTGAAAGACTTTCGCAAACCAGGCAGTCGTACGCCCGGGCACCCTGAAAGCTGGGTCACCCCAGGCATCGACTTCTCTACGGGCCCGCTGGGCCAGGGCCTGGCCTCCGCAGTGGGCATGGCCTGGGCCGAGCGCATGTTGGCCCAACAATTTGGCCCCGGCCTGGTCGACCACTATACCTACGCGCTTTGCTCGGATGGCGATTTGATGGAAGGGGTCAGCAGCGAAGCTTCGTCCCTGGCCGGTCATCAACGGTTGGGAAAACTGATCGTCCTCTACGACGACAATCAGGTCACCATCGACGGCCCGGCCCATCTAAGCTGGAGCGAGAACGTGGACCAGCGCTACCGAGCCTATGGTTGGCAGGTCCTGTCGGTGGCCGACGGCGACGACCTGCCGGCCCTGCAGGCCGCCCTCGAAGAAGCCCGCGCTGACGAGCGTCCCAGCTTGATTCAAGTGCGCACCGTCATCGGCATACCGGCCCCAACCATGCAAGGACGCTGTGAGGCCCACAGCCCGCCTTTTTCTGCACAAGAAATCCAGGCCACCAAGGAGCTTTTGGGCCTGGACCCCAACCAGCGCTTTGCGATTCCCGCTGAAATCAGCCCGCTGGCCCAGAGGCTGCGCCAGCAAGGTGAGGCGGTCCAGCAGGCCTGGACCACCCGCCTGACACCGGAATGGCAGCAATGGCATGAGCGAAAACTACCGGATGATTGGAAGTCACCCGAATTTTCCCAGCCCCTTGCCACCAGGGTGGCCTCGGGTCTTGTTCTGCAAAGTCTGGCCCGGCTGCTGCCCAACCTGGTGGGAGGGTCGGCTGATCTGGCCGGCTCCACCAACACGTCCATCCCTGGCGGGCTCCACTTTGGGGTGCGCGAACAGGCAATGGCGGCCATTTGTAACGGACTGGCTCAGCACGGCGGGCTGATTCCGTTTTGTTCCACCTACTTCGCCTTCTCCGACCAGATGAAGCCGGCCCTGCGCCTGGCCGCCCTGGCCAGGCTACCGGTGGTATGCGTATGGACCCACGACAGCCTGGCCCTGGGCGAAGACGGTCCCACCCATCAACCCGTGGAACAACTGGCCAGCCTGCGCGCCATGCCCAACTTTCTGGTGTTTCGCCCCGCCGATGCCCACGAAACGGCCGAGGCCTGGGAACTGGCCATCGCCCATCAGGGCGGTCCGCTGGGCCTGGTGCTGAGTCGACAGACACTGCCGCTTCTACCCCGCCGCAATCTGGTCTGGCGCGGTGCCTACCCGGTCCAGAACGGTCCCGCTGGGGCCCCCACTTTGCTGGCCACCGGCTCGGAGGTGCACCTGTGCCTGGCTGCCGCCCAGTTGGTTGATTTCCCCGTGCGCGTGGTCAGCATGCCTTGCTGGGAACTCTTTGCCCAACAAAGCCCAGAATACCAGGGAGAGGTACTGGGCAGCGGTCCCCGCCTGGCAGTGGAAGCCGCGTCCTGGCTGGGTTGGCATCGCTGGGCCAACGAAGTTATCTCGCTGGACAGCTTCGGAGCCTCCGGGCCCGGCTCCGAGTTAATGGCTCTCCATGGTTTCACGGCAGAGGCGGTAGCCGCCCGACTGCGAAATATAGGAGGATGAGCAACTTGCAATTCTGCACCGCCGGGCTGCTTGTCCTCGCCTTCTGTGAAAGCGCCTGGGCTCAAAGTGGCTCGCCCAGCGAATGGGCTCACGGATTTCTGATGGCAGCCGGAATTCTGGTAGTCGGATTTGGCGGTATGTGGCTGCTCTTTGCCGCGGTTCAAGGAAATATGGGGCCGGCTGGCACCATACGCGGCGGAGCAATGGGCTACACTGTGGAATCGGGAGGTGGCCAGGAAGTCGGCGACAGTTTCCAAGCCTACCAGGACCATGGTCAAAGCAGCGCCCAAAGTTATGCCGAGCTTTTGGCTGACAACTCCAATCAGTCTTAACCGCTGAACCGAACCCTGGCCAGGTCAACCGCGTGCAGGGGGGCGCAGTTTGCCAGGCGAACCGGGTCGAGTCGTGAGGATTCTGCACATCATAACTCGCCTCGTCCACGGGGGTGCCCAGATCAACACTTTGATGAGCGCGGCCGAGCAAGCCCGCCGGGGGCATCAGGTGACCCTGATCACGGGGGTAGAGACCGGCCCCGAGGGAAGTTTGCTGGAACGGGCCAGTCAGGAACCTTTCCGGTTGGTAAAATTGCCCTCCCTGGTGCGCGAAATCAGTCCCCTCAAAGATTTCTGGGCATTGTGGCAATTGTACCGTTTGCTAGGCCAGGGCTATGATGTGGTGCATACCCATACCAGCAAAGCCGGCCTGCTGGGGCGGGCGGCCGCAGCCATGCGCGGCGTGCCGGTCATCGTCCACACCCCACACGGCCACGTCTTTCATGGCTACTTTTCCCCCCGCAAGGAACGCCTTTTTATCTGGCTGGAGCGCCTCTTCGGCTTACCCTCCGACAGCCTGGTCATGCTGACCAGCGGGGACCTCAAAGACCATCTGGACGCGCGCATAGCCCCGGCTCGGAAGCTTGTGGTCGTTCCCAGCGGCGTCGACCTGAGTCATTTCTCTCCCGAGTCGCGTGATCCCGCGGAACTGGGGTTGCCCGGCGACCGACTGCTGGTGGGAACCGTCCTTCGCCTGGTGCCGGTAAAGGGCATATTCGACCTGCTCGAAGCCTTCAAGATCGTACAACAGTCGCGACCGGACGCATTTCTGGCCATCGCCGGAGACGGTCCCCTACGCCAAGAATTGATCGAGCGAGCGGCCCAACTTGGCATTACCCAGGACGTCCGATTCGTGGGGCATGTGGACCCCGTCAGTCCCTTTTTACAGACGCTAGACCTTTTCGTTCTGCCATCGCACAACGAAGGTATGGGCCGGGCGGTGGTAGAGGCCATGGCTTGCCGGCTTCCGGTAGTGGCCACCCGCATTGGCGGACTGCCAGACCTGGTCCAGGAGGGGGACAACGGCTTCCTGGTCTCCCCGCGCAACCCGCAGGATTTGGCATCCGGTATCCTGCGAGCCCTGGCCGACCCCGAGGAGCGCCGTCGAATGGGCCTGGCTGCTCTAGGACGCGCTCAACGCTTTTCGGACCAGGTCATGCACGACCGATTGGAAGCCCTCTATCGCGAAATGGCTCGACAAAAAGGAATCGCGTAAACGGACCTCCGGCCTCTTCGTCCGAACGAGAATCAGCACCTTGCGGAAATCGATTAAACCTAGATTTTAAGCCATTCTAGATGGTCGCTGATAGGCACAAAACGGACTCTTTTTCCAAGCTTATGGACGGTTTATGGACGCTTGTCTTTGGACCAGGAATGGGACCATCATGATCGTCGGACAACTCAGAGCTATGCACTTCAATTGGGCCTGGACCAGAAGAGTTCGCGACTATCAAAAGATTTTCCAAGACTTGCAGTGCCTTCCTTCCGCGCGTGGCGCGGGTCGTGCCAGACCAGGCCGGCCCGCTTGAAGGCCGGAGCCCAGACCCGTTGGCGGAAGTGGGGGCTGTCCAACCGGCCGCCCTTGCTGTTGGGCCAGCACCATTCGGACTTGTCTCCCCAAGTGTCGTGCTGGGCCCGCAGCAAGGCAATGGCCCGGTCGCACAGCTCTACCGAGAACTGCTTGTCCGATTTGGTCTCCCAGAGGTGGGTCAACTGGCTGAGCCAATCGATGTCTGGCCAGCGCAACCCGGCCAAGTTGCCGAACCGCAAGCCGGTCAGGATGGAGAATTCGGCGTAGGGCACCAGGGCCCGAGTTCAGTTGATACAGGACCCACTTTATCGGGCAGTAGATTATAATGGTCCCAGATTTCTAGACAAGGTGTCTAGTTAACACTAAGATGCACCGATCCGAGGGGGTGACGAAAGGGAAAATTCACCAACTGCATGAGCACTATTAGAAATCGACGAAGCCCCGAGTTTAAGGCCAAGGTGGCCCTGGAGGCCCTCAAAGAGCGCCGGACAGTCAACGAGATTGCCAGCGAGATGGAGGTCCACCCGGTTCAGGTGAGCCAATGGAAGAAAATAGCCGGTGATGGGTTGCCCGAACTCTTCACCAAGCCGAAAAAGACTGACACCGCCAACGAAACTTTCGTGGGACGACTGTATCAGGAGATAGGCCAACTCAAGGTCGAGTTGGACTGGCTCAAAAAAAAATCTGCACAACTGCGGTAGCGTCAGCGTTCCGCTGTTGAGAGCGATGATCTGCTCCGACCTGAAAGTAATCCCAATCGCCCGGCAGTGTGAACTACTTGGGATATCACGGGCAGGCTACTACTATCTTCGGGGGCTCTTTTTGTATTGTCTGGCGGAGAAACGACCGTTTTACCGCCAAGGGTCTATCATCTGTTCCGGCGCCTCTTCCGGTTGGCCTCGGCCTCCCTTCGGTCCCGCTCCTCTCGGGTCAAGCCGTAAGGACCATGGCCCCAAAGCTCCTCATTGGTTAGCCCCTGCCCAATGGTGGCCACCAGACCAGCCGCTTCATCGGCTTTGACCTTGGCAAGGTTCGCCGCATAGTGGGCCTGCATCGATGCCACTTCAGCCGCCAACTCAGGGACCTGCATCATTCCGCCAGAGGTGAACTCAGGCGGCTGGGT